>JBGQBO010000127.1:0-2033 GCA_041494885.1 Terriglobia bacterium | reverse complement strand
GGAAGTAGGCGCAGCAGACGCCGATCACACCCCCGCCGATCACAACCGTGTGACGGTCCAGCGGGCGTATTGGAGAAAGTGCAGAAGGATTCAAGACTGCCTGCCTTCAACTCGTGACCTGATTGTAGCCGCGACCGTCCGTGGTTGGCGATCCGGCCCTGGGTCCACAGCGCGGCTTTGATCCGGAATTTCCGATTAAACCTTCCCTCTTCGCTCACAAGCATAAGCCCGCTGCTCCATCGCTTCAATCACTGATTGGCGGGTGGCGCAGGCGGGGGGCGCAGGCGGGTGGGCCAGCCTTTCGCGTTCTGCTCTCCGCTCTCGATCTCAGCCCGCGAGGATAATACTACTCCCGCTTTTGTCGTTACTGTCCGCTCTTGCGTTGCGACGGAATGTCCTGCTCCACACTCAGAATGGAAATCGGACCGTCAAAATTCCGTTGTGGTTGTTGGCATGAAAATGAGTCGTGGCGATTTGGAATCCGCCCCCGGCCGTTAGAGCTAGTCTTTTCCACAAACGAAATCTGCCAAACAGGATTCCTGGGGTCATGAAGACTTGCGTCTTTCCATTGTTGGGCCCGTCCTGAAAATGTGTGTAATTCACTTCAAACTCGGGCCAAACTTTTTTGTACAGGTGGTACTGAAAGGCATTGTTCCAGGGAAAGGTTCGTCCAATCTCAGCCTCATTGCCCGTGGGCAAAGTCACGCCAAACGTCCCCTGAACATCGAATTTGCCAATCCCTTTCCCATAAGCGATGGTTGGCGTAATGATGGTATTGGTCGCTCCATTCCTGTATTGTCCCGTGGGCAATGTCACTTGCAGAAATGCAGTGAGAATGTAGTTCCCGCGCTCTTCGTTCCTGGCCACAATCCGGTATTTGACCAGGAAGCTCCAGTCGCCGAACCCGTCCCTTACCTTCGGATTGTTGTGCACCACGTAGGCCGGCGGCGCGACAAGAATGACCTCGATGTGCCTCTGTGGGATTAGTTCGAGCCCTTTGGCTCCGCCATAGTTCTCCGTCGTGATGCCCGTGTTGCCCGGTTGCCAAAAAATATCGTATCGGAATTCCTGTTCGAGGCGTGGAGTTGTCGTTGCCACCGGTGTGACCCAATGAGGCTGCTCCGCCTGGGTGCGCGACACCATGTCAAACCAATCATGAAAGAAGCCCTCGTCCTGGCCGGACTGACTTGAGTTGGTCGACGGGGCTTGTGCATGAACAAGATGAGTCGAGCAAAGGAAGACTGGTACCAGAAGCAACAAAGGCGAGCGTAACCTCACGATTTCCCCCTTGAAGAAGTCCCCCGCAGAACCAGCCAACAGAATATCGGCTGAGCAGAGATGCGATAAATTTATACGGAATGAATAGATATGTCAAAACGGTTTAATACGACTATGAGAGATCGGAAAACTCCAGAGGCGGATATCTCATCGAGGGTTAGGCTCGCAGGATCATCACTTCGGTCGACTTGATGAGCGCTGCGGCTTTTTCGCCCACTTTGAGCCGCATTTCACGTACCGCATCGGCAGTGATGATGGACGTGATTTTTTGCCCGCCAATCGAGAGGGTCACTTGAGCCATCAGGCCGTCGATCCGGATGTCCGTGACACGTCCCACAAGCTGGTTTCTTCCGCTGATTCTACGGAAATCCGGGCGGCGAACACCCACAGGCAAGCGCTCGGATTCCAGGTGAAGATACCTATCCAGCTCTGATTCTGGAACCCGGTGGTGCCCACCCACTGTCTTCACTGTGCGGAGCTTCTTCTTATAAATCCATTGCTTCAGCGTGGGGTAGCTGATGCCCAGAATCTTCGCAGCCTCGCGTGGCAAAAGAAGCGTCGGTCTCTTCATGAGTTTCTTGTGAACTACTTTTACCTTCTCCACCCAGGCCGGTCAATGTCTTGTTGCGCGCGGGTGGGCCAGCCTCTCGCATCCGTGTTTTCGGCAGTTCACCCACGCAACCCCGTCCCTCCTTCTTCCCCTCTACAGCTTCTTACCTCGAACCTCCAGTATCCACCGCACGCACCCTTGCGCT
>JBGQBO010000126.1:0-2178 GCA_041494885.1 Terriglobia bacterium | reverse complement strand
TATGACACGCCGATGAGCACCAGCATCTATGTATACAATGCGCAGGGGCAGATGGTGGCCGAGTACACCACGCCCGCCCCATCGGCGAGTGGAGGAACGAGGTATTTGATAGCAGATCATCTGAGTAGCACGCGAGTGGTGACGGATGCCACGGGGGCTGTTGTTTCGCGTCATGACTATTTGCCTTTCGGAGAAAGCATCCCTACTGGCATCGGCGGGCGAACCACTGGTATGGGCTACGAAGATCCCGACGGGATTAACCAGAAGTTTACCGCCAAAGAACGAGATGCCGAATCGGAGCTGGATTACTTTGGCGCGAGGTTTCTCTCCTCAGAGTTAGGGAGATTTTTGTCCGTGGATCCGACAAGGTTAAGCGTCAGTCTCACCAACCCTCAAAGTTGGAATCTTTACTCCTACGCACTGAATAACCCAGTGGTTTACAATGATCCAAACGGGAAGTGGACAACTCGGGCCCATGATGAGATTATTGACATTGCCCTTGGTGATGTTCTGAGTGACAAGGACAGGAACTGGATAAGACAGGCCAGTGAATATCTTGACGCTTGGACGCAGGGGCCCGAAGAGGCCTTTAAGCATGCTATGAGTTCACCTGGAGGGGCGCCATTCGAAGACAGAGCATTTGAAGCAAGCCAGGCAGCGGGTAAGTGGGTGGATGATAACTTGAATGACGCAGTCAGAGACCAGCTTTATTTCGAGAATCATGGTGGTTCAGGGTATGACATTCTAGCGCTGACGAATTTCGGGTACGCGCTCCACACCGTTACTGATTCGAAATCTCCTGAGCATGAAGGTTATCAAGAATGGCTCGGCATTGGGGGGCATCTGGGAAGGGCAGGGCGGCATTATTTTGCAGAAGCCTACCATGGATATACAGACGAAGAAGCAAAACACAATGCGATCGTTGCGGCAAGGTTGCTGTGGCTCCAATTTCAGCGTAAGTTGCAAGAGGCGCGCGACGCCGAGGCGTGCAAGAATGGGGACACGACACGGTGCAAACCAAAGAAGAAGGCGGGCACTATTCGGAAAGACGACAGTAAGGGCAAACCCTAGAATCACGATTCAAGTGCCGGCGCAATCGAAGGCAAGTAGCACTGGGAATGTGATTCCCATCTAGGTGTTGGGCAGGGTATCTTTGTGCGTCTATTGACCGAACTCTCGTTAAAGGGAAGCCTGCAGGAAGCCGAACATGATATTTAAGAAAAGAGGCTTGAATCCTTGGTTAAAGGCAGGACTGATTGCCGGTATTACACAAGCGGTCGCTGTTGGCATTGTCTTTTTCCCAATGAGCATTCCAGACCCAGTCCGGTTTATCTTTTGGGGGATCCTAGTGCTTCCGGGATCGTTTATGCAGGTGGCGCTTACAAGGGATGTTCATACCGACACCGGCCTACACTCCCCCTTCGTCGCCGCCATTGTAGACTGGGTTCTGTATACACTAGTTGTCTATTCTCTAATCTGGATCATTGGGTTCCTTAGGGATCGACGAAAGCACCCTGTTACTTAAAGGATCGTCGCGGCCTGACCCCTTTTATTCAACGACTCCTGCCGAGGCAATCCGTCCTCCACCACCAATCCTAACGGTCAAGCCACAAGCTACCTTTACAACGATCCCTTGGACCGCCCGACGCAAGTCACCTTCCCTGACGGCGGGGGGACCACCTCCTTCACTTACAACGATAGCCTTCTGAATGTCGAGACACTGCGGGATTTGAACACTGCCAATGACCACGCCGTGCGCACCAAAACGGTGTACGATGGCTTGGGACGGGTGATTCAAACGCAGCTGGAAAGCGATCCGCAGGGCACTGTCTATGTGGACACGACCTACGACGGGCTGGGGCGCAAGCACACGGTCTCGAATCCGTACCGTTCGACGAGCGATCTCACTTACGGACTCACCACGTTTGGCTACGATGGGCTGTCACGAGTCAAAACGGTGACGACCTCAGATAACGCTGTGGTCAGGACCGATTACAGAGGCAACCAGACGACGGTGACGGATCAGGCCGGCAAGCCACGGCGAAGTCTGACGGACGCGCTGGGGCGACTGACCCGAGTGGACGAACCCAACAAAGACACCGGCGCGCTGGGCGATGTCACGAGTCCGGTGCAGCTGACTTCCTACCGCTATGACGCTCTGGACGATCTAAAAACGGT
>JBGQBO010000125.1:0-2503 GCA_041494885.1 Terriglobia bacterium | reverse complement strand
CACGAGCGCCGCTCGCAGCGGCGGCCGCGCCGATCGTGACGCCCATATTGCCGGGATGCAGCAGCGCAATAGTCTTGATGGTCACGGTTAACTCCTCCTGAAGATCAAATTCACCCCGGCCCGCAGCCGAAATCGAGTATCATGCAAGGCGGCTCACCCTCCATGTATTTCAGCAGTGCCTCGATGTTCTGGCTGACATCGTGGTCCCGCGTCCCTTGCCAAAATTCTTCCGCATGCTGGTCGTAATGTTCCAGCATGACACTGGAGATTCTTTCTAGGTCTTGCGGATTCAGTTTCATGGGTCGATACAATCAGGGGACCGTGCCCCCAGCTGATAGGTGCGCAGGATAGATCAAAAATGAATTGTTTCTAAAAATTAAGGGGCGCTCTTAGCCTCTGTCCAGCGCTCTTCAAACAATTTGTACTGCTCAAGAGGCGCAGCCAAAACGTTCACCTGCGTGTCCTTCGTGCCGAGATCCTTAATCGAGTGGCCAAGATGAACGCCATGTGCCCCGTCCCACAAGATGAAGCGATCATGGATACGATCCGTTCCAAGCACCCTCATCTCGGCCTTTTGGATATTGTCTGCGGGAGGCGGTGTATGCTACCACGGTGGCACGGTGGACCGTATCAACGGTGATTACGCGCAGCACGCCGACCTTCGCGAACTCCTCCGATAGATCAAACAAGATTGGGCTAATGCAGGGATCGAGGACACAGAGTTCACTATGAGCCTGGGCTACGATTTCTCTCAGGACGCGGTTGGCTTTAAAAGTCTCCCCTGCTCGGATAACGACTTCGTCTCGCTCGAGATTCGAGACCTTAATAACCGGTCGCGACTCCCAGTCGCCTTGAGCGGCCACTGCGGCTTGGAAAAGCTCCAGTCCATAGTCCGTAAGCCGAACCTTTCGATTGTCCGGCGACAGACTAAGAACCTTCTTATCGATAAGGGACTGCAGTGTGGGTTCCGTCTTAAAGAACGACAGGTCTCGCATGTACCGCCAGATGTCCGATTTGTCGTGTGGGGCGAGAAGACCGTACCGCTCAAAATAGACGCGGAGTACCCAGAGTTCCCACTCTTCGAGTTCGCCGATGCTGCCCATGATTTCTTGACAGAACTAAGCCGCGGGGTTTAGGTCAGATATCAAAGCCTGACCCCGCAATTTATTATCTCAAAATTCTCGGGCGTGCTGGTCGTAATGTTCCAGCTTGACACTAGTGATTTTTTCCAGGTCTTGCGAATTCAATTTCATGGTTGATTTAATCACCCTCAAACAACAGAGGTCTCAAGAATTGCCAGGAGCTTTGTCGCTGGGTCGGATATTAATCAACGGTCTGCATATGGCTGCTAATCCGCGACGATACTAAAGCAACATCTTCTGTTTTCAGTACGATAGGCTCGTTTTCTAAGAAGGCGGGAAGCCCCTTGTGGTTCAGCACCCAGACGGCGCCGTTGTTCTTCCCGCGTGATTCCACAAACCATCCGGGAAAAACTACGGCACATTTGACTGGGAATCTTCGGTTGGTGCTTTCGGAGAGAAGATCTCGAAGCCAATGGCCAAGCGCGCGCACCTGACTCACCGCGTTGCGCTCCGGTTCGATTCCGTCGACCAGTATTCGTTTCCATCGAATTCGACACGAGCCTCCCGTCGTCTAGGCTTGCTATAAGTTTTGGTCTCGATGACAAATATTCCATGTGGAGACACAACCACGTGGTCTATATTGAATCCATTGCCGACAATGTCATGGAATACGCGACATCCCTGAGTCCGAAGGTCCTCTAGATATTGGCCGACGGCTTTCTCACCCTCCAGTCCAAGCTTCAAGGCCTTAAGACGCTTTCGGAGAGTGACGAACTGATAAGCAGCATATCCTGTCATCAGAAGTGCTAACGTGGTCACCAAGAGTGGTTGTGGGGGCAAGGCAAAGGACCACCTTATCCATTCGTACGCCGCGAAGAGTACCACAACTGTGGCAAGTGCAACGCAGGGTAAAAATTCCTCCACGAGCAAATTCTGTCTCTCTACCTGAAGCGACTCGCCAGGGTTCCTCAGGGGCTTTTGCCTGAGAGGGGATCGTTCCTTTTGCGTCGTTTCGTTAGCCATATGCGTGCCCCTGTTTTGAGCTCGGAGTTTGTATTACGACAATGTGTGATCGCAAGACCAGGCCCCCTCCTTGGGGGATTTCCGGGGCGGGGGATTTCCGGGGACAGTATACTTCATTAGTCTAAGCCGCCGATAGGCGTGCCACCCGTAACTTGCTACGACGTCGTTCCGCGCGCCACAGATCATACTGAACCTGCTGGTTGAGCCAGCTTTCCGCCGTCGTATCGAAAGCCATCGAGAGACGAACCGCCATCTCCGGGCTGATTCCTGCGTGGCCATTCAGGATAGCGGACAGAGTCTTTCGGCTTACGTTCAAGGCTTTTGCCGCCTGGGTCACACTCAAACGTAAAGGCTCCAGGCAAAGCTTTCTGATGATTTCCCCGGGATGAGGAGGGTTG
>JBGQBO010000124.1:0-2542 GCA_041494885.1 Terriglobia bacterium | reverse complement strand
GTAATACGGCTCCCCGGAGGAAGCGTCGCAATCGTTCTCGACATGGCGTGGCCTCCTGTCCTGAAATGGGTGTACAGGATACCATACCACAGTTTTCTCTAAGTGAACAGTATTGGGGTCAGACCGGGATATTGCCTCATTGGCTTTACTTCATCATGTAACTCACTCGCCTCGAAGTTGAATCTCGTTCAGAAGGACGACCAATGATGCAGCCAAAGCACCAAGTAGTCCCGGTCAATCAGCAGGTCGTGGAAAATGAGGATCCGACCTCGTGATGGGTTGGATGCTGTAGGATTGAATAATGAGTCGAACCGTCTTCGGCATTGTGGGTGGCTACGGTGCAACCGGGCGAGTCGTTGCGTCCGAGCTCTGGAAGTCCGGTGATGGAGAGATCCTCATCGGTGGACGTGATTTGGCCCAGGGGAAGGGTTTGGCGGCGGAATTCGATGGCAGGGTGTCCGCGGCGCAGCTCGACATTCTCGATGCTCATTCTTTGGACGAGTTTTGCAGCCGATGTTCGATCATCATCAATTGCGCTGGGCCCGTCAAGGTGCTCGAGGATCGCGTCGCTCAGGCGGCCTTCCGCATGCGGTGTCACTATATTGATGCGGCCGGCATGTCGTTGGTCAAGGAACGCATGCTCCTTCATAGCCGGGAGATTGAAGATTTGGGTTTGTCGTTCGTCATCTCGGCCGGATGGATGCCAGGCCTCAGCGAGCTCCTGCCCGTTTACGCGGAGGCACAGGCGAAGGCCAGGATGGATGCGATCGAGTCGTTGACGGTGTATTTCGGCGACTCGGGCGAGTGGTCCACCAGTGCTCTGCGTGACGGTGCCTGGTATATCCGCCAGTCAGGGCTCCGTAGGGCAGGCTACTTTCACAAGGGCGAGTGGACCCGCGCCAAGATGTCGGAAGCCTTCCGCCGGGTCAATTTGGGTGACCCCATCGGCCCCGGCCGTTTCGCTATGTTCTCGACTCCCGAACTGAACGAGGTCGGCCGTCGGCTCAATGACATCGACGTCTTCACATACACCTACCTGTCGGGGTTTCGGACTGTCATTGCCACCACTCTGATGGCCGTGATCCCTCTCCCCGAAGGATGGTGTGTTCGTCTGGTTCGGAGCGTATTTCGCAGAAACCGCCTGCCCGTGGACGGCTTTGTCGCGGCTAAGATCCTGGGGCAATCTCAAGGACGCAGGGTAGCCCTAAACGTTCAGATCGTTTACAAGGAGCGCCGCGACTACTGGATTCACGGAGTGGCGCTGGCCACAGTCGCCCGCATAGTATCGGAAGGTAAAGCCGTCCGAGCCGGCATCCACTTCCTGGCTGATGCGGTGGATCCAATTGCCATCATGTCAGAGCTGCGAAAAGCTGGAGTCGAGCAGACTGAGAATTTCGATTTAGAAGGAGAACCCTAACCAAGTTCACCGAAACCGCCTTATGGGAGCATTCCCAAAATTTGATCGTGAACTGTTGTTCCTGTGGAAGCCAAAAGTAGTATGTGTAGCTCCAGTCGTGGTCAAAAGTATGAATTGCGTTTAACTATTGGTTTGCAAGGGGGTCCATTGATAATTCAGATCTGACCCTCGCCGTTCTTGCTGGTGCCCCCGCTGTACTAACGTTGGCGTTCCGCAGCGAGAGAAGCGAGTCCGCCGCATCGACGGGTTAGGCGGCGTTGCTGAGACCCTACGCGCCGGCTGGGAGAACTAACGAAAGGATTAGAGTTAGGGCGAGTGAGGGGGGCGAATCCATCCCGAAAAGCGAAAATTACGTGCGGTGGAGTGGGGGCGGGGGAGGCGCAACCTTCTCCTCGGCTCCGCGATGACGGACGGCAGGGGAGACGGTATCAGGTTTGGTGGACGGTCGTAGTCCTTCGTCCGGACGCTACGCACCGCTCGAACACGGGTGCCCCCTGCGGCGGTAGTGTCCCCCCTGATGAATCGAAGGTCATCCCCTCGTAGGACGAGGAGAGACTCTTTCGAGTTACTGGGTCATCAGGCTTTGATTTTCTTGGTCGTGGTGTCCGCGCGACCCGCTTTGATGACGACCTTCACCGCATCTTCCATAGGATCTTTGAAGGGCACTTCGATTCGGAGCAGGCCGTGCTCGTAGATCGCTTCGGCTTTGTCTGGTTTCACTGCCCAAGCTAGAGCCAGTGCTGAAACATACTCGATGTCCCTTGCTGGCGCTGTGAGGTGGACGCTGTCTTCCAGGATCTTCAGATCGATGGTATCCGTTGGCGCTCCTGGGATGGCGAACTCCACTACTAGCTTGAGGTTCTCCTCGTCAGCATACGCTACTGTATTGGGCGCAACCCTAATCCGAGTTTCCGGCATACTGGCAACCTCCTTGTGGCTGGGAACAGATCAACCCCGTTAACGCTATAGCATAGTTGAATTTGCAGGTCAAGTACGACAGTCCCGGCTGTCATTAGCACATGATCTGTCCGGTGTAAATGGCAAGTGAAGTGTCCGCTCCAAGCGGCGTAAGGTAGGGCTTTTGTCAGGAGGCAGACATGAGGCTCTACCCGGAGCGCGCGATGG
>JBGQBO010000123.1:0-2740 GCA_041494885.1 Terriglobia bacterium | reverse complement strand
CTTGCAGCCGACCTCGATCAGTGTGGGAACACGGGTGAGTTTGGGCTACGCTTACGGGACAAGCAACAATAATGGGAACGTGCAGTCGCAAACGATCACGGCGCCGGGGCTCAGTCTGACGCAGACTTACGGGTACGATTGGCTGAATCGGCTGACGGGGATGAACGAGACGTCCGGCTGGTCGGAGGCCTTCAGTTACGATCCATATGGCAATCGCACCGGGGGCAGTTCAAGCTCGCCTTACATGCCGCTGCAGATCCCGACGATTAACGCACAGACCAACAAGATTTCGGCGGCGAATCACAGTTATGATGCGGCAGGGAACCTGACCCAGGGGCTCGGAGCCGATGGGTTGGTGAAAACCTACACCTATGACGCCGAAAATCGCCTGGCTACCTTCAACGGGAGTGCGGCCAGCTACAGCTATGATGGGGACGGTCGGCGAGTGAAGAAAGTGGTGGGTTCCGCGACGACGGTGTTGGTTTATGACGCTCGTGGGCAGATGGTGGCGGAGTATTCCAATCCAGCACCCCCGACGAGCGGCGGTACGAGCTATGTCACGGCCGACCATCTGGGAAGCACCCGGCTCGTGACGGACTCGACGGGCGCAGTGATCGCGCGTCACGACTATGCGCCGTTTGGGGAAGAGATTACTTCGGTGATCGGAGGTCGCAGCGGCGTCACCGGCTATGGCGTGGACGAAGGTCTCCGACAGAAATTCACCGCGAAAGAACGCGACAGCGAAACCGGATTGGACTACTTCGGGGCGAGGTACTACGGCTCCAATATGGGAAGGTTCATGTCGCCTGATCCTGTGATGGTTTCCTGGCGACGGATGGTGAACCCTCAGATTTGGAACTCCTACAGCTATGTCGGTAATAACCCACTCCGGTTCGTCGATCCGTCTGGTGAAGAGCTTGTTCAGCTGGGCCAGCACACCGACGATGAGATCAAAAAAAGGCAGCAGGAGATTAAGCAGGAACTAAAGAATAAGGACCTGTCAAAAGACCAAAAGGACGCTCTGAAAAAGGAAAGGAACACGCTCTCCTTGGAGAAGCAAGGCAATCAGGTGGTCGGAAACCTTTTATCGAAACTTGATCAGACTGGCCAGAGGAATGGCCTGCAACTCTCCAACTTCACGCTCAGCACCGATACCAAAAGTGACTTTGCGGGTGCGGCGACACCTGCAGCCATGCAAAAACTGCTGAACGACCAGGCATTCGTGATTCAGAACAACAAACAGTTTGGAGGCACCATCTACATCCGCACAGAGCCCGAAACCGGCTTTTATCAGTTATCACAGCGCTCCTCCGACTTCGGCTACTTTGGAGCTTCAGCCATAAGCCACGAGCAGGTTCATTTGAACGGTGGTGGTGAATATCCGGCATATCAACGGCAATTGGGCGTGTTCGAAGGCTTCCACAATTTTTTCCAGAATCAGGAGCTTTACCGAGGACTCGATGAATCAATTCGTGACGGAATCAAAGCAAATCAGCCTCAGTAGCAAAAATCTTCTAGCGATCATTCTTGTTCTGGTTGGAGGTGCGCTCTTGTACGCCCAGCAACCGCCACCTTCCGGGGTGAAGTTTGAAGTCGTCTCCGTAAGGGTTCTCAGCGACAAAGAGGCCGCAGACAGGTCTCCTGACTTTGTTGGGCCGAACATAGCTGTGCGACTTCGGCTGTCTTCCACAGCGCGTGGGATAAGCCTCTACGGTTGGAAGAACTCGGCCATCCCCGCAGGGTACAAGGTTCAGCGAACCGACCAGGGTACCGTCTGGCTGTACGGAAAGGGCGGAACCGAAAAGAGAACGCCAAGCCCCGGCATCAAGGCAGTGCTGTTTGGTTCCACGGGCGACTGGATTACCTTACCGGCCTACTCAGCTATCGAATGGGAAGAACTCGATTCGACATCATTCGCTGGCGAAAAACATGCGTTTACAGCTTTCCTCAAGCTGCGGGATAGGGACGAGCCGCATGAGATAGTCTCGGATGCATTCGCTGTTCCCTCCAACGATACACCTACGACGCACTAACCTACATGTACGACTGCTCATATCCGCAGGTACTTTTTGCCTACAAATTCACCGGCAAAGAACGGGATTCGGAAACCGGGCTGGACAAAATGGGACGCCGATATTACTCAAATGCAATGGGGCGTTTCACTTCCCCCGATCCGCTGATAATCCAGAAACAAAAGCTGCTCGACCCGCAGCAGTGGAACATGTATCAGTACGCGCGGGATAATCCCCTGCGATTTACCGACCCAACCGGCCTGTATGTTTGTAATGGGAACAGTGATCAGTGTGGCAAGATTCGCAACGCCCTCAGTAACGTGCAAAAGGCTGCTGACATGCTGGCGAAGAATGAAGAGGGTCACATCTTCGCATTTTGCATTTGGCAGGGTCATCCCGTCTTTTTATTGTGCAGAGGCAAGGTAGAGATTGGAAGGGGTTGCGCCCTCCGCAACTCAACTTCTCTCCCTGGGGGGAATGCTGATGTCGGAATTGATGCGCCTATGCCTCATCCTGCCCTCCCAAGACAGGCAACCATCCCTCGCGAGGTTTCATCCTCCCTTCGTCGTTTTCCAACTTTGCCCCACCAATTGCAAAATGCGAACGGGCTGTTGCCCAAATGGCGCTCTTGCATTGGATGCTATACTCGTTTTGAAAGTTCATCCCTCACAGTTTGGAGGCCCATCCGATGATGGGATTTAAGGATCCACCGCAGGAGAAGCTGTTCT
>JBGQBO010000122.1:0-2850 GCA_041494885.1 Terriglobia bacterium | reverse complement strand
TGTCGCGGCGATGGCATCGGCCCACTTGTTCATGTTCTCGGCGTTGGAGAACGTGACGACGGTGCAGCGCAGCGAACCCGGCCCAGTGAGGACGTATTGTTCGTCCATCGCGTAGGAGGTGGCGACGCCTTTCTTGAACTGCTCTTCAAACGTCGCACCCAGATGTTTCTTGATGGTGGCGGCGAAATCGTCGCTCTTGCCGGGCTGGGTCAGGGTGCAGTTCACTCGCAGGTAGCCCGCTCCTCCACCGGAGACCGCCGTGGTGTGGGAATACACCGAGCGCAGCAGAATATCTTCATGCTTGGTTGCCGCAATCTGGCCGGGGCGCGGGCCAGCTTTGCGAATTTCATCGAGTACGCGCGTTATGCCGGCTAGACTTGTAGACGACCAGGCCGCGCTATGCGTCATGCCGTCTGGCGTGTGCACAATGGTCTCGGTGTTTGCCCAGCCGATGATCGTGCCATCGGCCATCAGGCGTTCGAAAATCGGATTGGCATTTTTCTCCGTGTCTTCGGCATACTGTGCCCACTGGGCGCGCGGCACCTGGAATTGGCTCACGAACGTATAAACGGGATGCGCCTGCTCCATCTGAGACAGAGCTACCGGCGCGCTGAAAACCAGCAATACAGCGACAAACAGGCCCACATTCCGCTTCGACATCGTATCCTCCTCAACCAGCCGGAAACTCCACCGGCCTGCGGCACTTGAGATTCGAACCAAGTTCCACAAGATTGGAAAATCGCGCAGGCATGTGCCCGCGTTCAGTCTTCGAATCTTGCGTACCCAAAAAGGGAGTGACCTGTACCAGAGTTCCGACCAGTGTGCGACGAACTTATACCCCCACCGCTCCCGTGTCAAGCAGATCGCCCACCGCGCATCCTGTCATCCCGCCTGCCCTGAGCGGAGCCGAAGGGACCGCAGCGGACGGATCCTGGCTGGACGCAAACACCGGCACGGCCGCTGGAAACATCGCGCCCGGATCACCTGCCGCGTGAGTCTTGTAGAGGTCGGGAGCATCTCGGGGACCTTGTCCGGAAGATTCCGACTCCCGTCGGAAAGAAGTTCCCACATTTCAGTGACTTCATGAATGGGGTAATGGTGGGCTAATGTCGTGTTGTCGGGGCATCGTCCTGACCTTTGCCCACTCCACTCTTCGTCCCTTGCAATTCCATTATTCTCTTAACGTTGGTGCCATTTGAGAGGTACAGTGCCCCCATTCGAAGGTGGATACCAATCCCCTCTAATGACGGGAGAGCGTCCATCGGACGAAGGGGAGGACGATCTGATGTGGCGAGAAAGGCTTTTCTGGCCCATAGTAATTGGTGCTCTTGTCATCGGAGCCTTCGGCATATTTGCTTCTTTACGCTGGTATTTTTCCGACCAAGAAATTGTCAGATCCTTCGGCGAAACTCTTTTCATCTCTGGGTTCCTCTCAATAACTGTGGATCGGTATGTTAAATGGAAAATGTTACATGAGGTCTCGCGCGACGTATCGAAGTTCCTGATCGGTTGGCAACTTCCGAAGGAAATGCAAGACAGGATTGGTCAACTAATGAAGACCGACCTAGTTAGAAGGAACCTCGACATCCACTACCGTATGGTCCGTACAGAAGAAATCGGGCGAGTGGTTTTGAGAGTGCGTTTTTCCTTTGATCTGGTGAATCTCACAGATCACAAAGTAGACTATCAGCAGTACGTAGCCTTCGAAAAGCACGACAATCCACAAATTCAAAAACTGGAATGCGACTCTTCAGATGAAAGAGCGAGATACAAGTTAGACGGAACTGGAATTTCGCAAACCAAGCCGGACGAACCCGGGGTAGTTGAAGCCTATGGACCACTTATCAAGATTAAACCGAATCGGACAGATCACGGAACTACGTACCGTGTGGCCGGAGCATATTCAATAGTCTTCCCAGAAGAGTTTAGCGACATATTTTCCTTTGCGACCCCCACAATCAACGTGACCGTCACAGCAGACTGGCCAGACGACATTGATTTTATAGCGCCACCAGCAGATGTGACCACGACCAATAGATGGGAATACAACAGGATTTTTCTTACTAGCGAGCATATTCACGTTCGATGGTTTAAGAAGCAACGAGCAACTCAGCGTGTGGCCGACCTATGAGTCGTGGAGGAGAATCTAGGTGCCGCACCCTTCGTTTGAAGGGTGCGGTTTTTGACTTTTCCTCGCAGCCCTGCGACGCTCATCCAACACTTTTTCACAGCTCTTTCAAATCGCACCCCTCCCGCAAGCCCTTTCCATCGCCCAACTTGCGCCCCACTGTGTCCCCGCAGCCACATTCATTCGAATCACTAAGTAGTTAGTGATTGACAGTCGGTAAATATCGTGCTATCATTTTGCATGAATCGTGACCGCCATTCCCGTCGCTTCACGCTGCCGCCCCCGGCTTCCTTACCCAGACTCACGAAAAATCCGCCTGCAACTGCTTTAGAATCCGCACTTATAGAAGTGTTGATTCTAAGGAGCTTAAAACTATTTAGAATCAACACTTATGGAAAACATAGGGGGTGGGAGGGCCTTGCTGAATTCTCTTCCCATTCCGAACCGCAAACCTTTAACCTCTGTGTTTGCCACACATCTGAAAAATCCGCCCATAACTCGTTTATTTGCCACACATCCAAATTCATTAGACTTAAACTCCTTTCGTTGCCATACATACGAAAAAAGGTGGGGGAGAGGGCCAAATTGTTAACTAAATATCCGATGAGGATATTTATCCCGAGCGACCATCGGGAGCCGAGGGACCCCTCTCGATCTGCTTCACTGCGCAGATGCCAGGATCCACAAGAACGGGCACTCTCTCAGCCTCTGCCAGTGCTTCG
>JBGQBO010000121.1:0-2953 GCA_041494885.1 Terriglobia bacterium | reverse complement strand
GATCGGCGTGGTCTGGGACGAGCTGGTCACGAAAGAGAAGAACCGCTGGCTGTATTACTACCTCGAAGAAACGGTCAAGTCCTCCGTCTAACTAAGTGCGCGACGGGTTCCTAGCACGACAGGCGCGACGCGCAAGTCCTCACTTCGCCGGTCTCGCATCTCTCGCATATCCCGCTCATCTCGCGTACCGCGATACTTTTCCCGCGGCGGGTTAGGCGAATGCCGTGAGCTTTTGTTTCACGCTATCCAGTTCAGCCGAGAGCGTTTCCCACCGGGCGGTGAGCCGCACAAGATCCTTCTTCCACCCGTCATGTTCCAGGTGCAGAGCGCTCCACTTAGTGGATTCATCTTTGTAGAGTGCGGGGTCGGCCAGTTCGAGATCCCGCGCTTTGATTTTGGTTTCGTATTCGGCGATCTCGGCTTCGGCCCGCGCAACCTGCTTTTCCAGACGGGCCTGGGTCTTGTTCAAATCACGGCGATCGCCAGCTGAGGGCTTGGCCTGAGCTTGCGAGGCCATCGCTCTGGTCGGCGCGGCAGTCTTCCCACGATCTGTTCCCTTCAGTTCGTCACTCGTTTCCTTGATGGATTCGACTTCCTGCGTTTTCTTCCACAAATAGTACTCATAGTCGCCGGAGAAGCTCCGGGCCTTGCCCTCTTCGATTTCAATGACGCGCGTCGAAATTCTGGTCAAAAATGTGGGGTCGTGGGAAATGAAGACGATCGTGCCGGGGAACTCCGTCAGGGCATCGGTGAGCATATCGACCGAAGCCGGGTCGAGATGGTTGGTCGGCTCGTCAAGCAACAGGGTATTGGCTGGTTCGACCAGCATCCGCGCGAGCGCGACGCGATTGCGTTCCCCTCCGCTCAGCGCCTTGATCGGTTTCTTTTGATCGTCACCGGAGAACAGGAAGGCGCCGGCAATTCCGCGGAGGAAGTTCGTCTCTGCTTGGCTGGAGATCTCGGAGAGGGAGTCGAGAACGGTATGTTCGGGGTTCAGGGTCTCTGCCTGGTGTTGGGCGAAGTAGTGCAGGGTGACACCATGACCGACCGTCCTAGTGCCTTTGTCGAAGGCCAACACGCCGGCCAGCATCTTGAGCAGGGTACTTTTCCCGGCACCGTTTTCTCCCACAAGCGCAACGCGCTGACCACGTTCGATCGAACAATCGACTTTTTCATACACCACTTTTTCTCCATAGCGCTTTGCCACGCCCTGGAGTTCCAGGACTTGCCGGCCGCTCGCTGCGGGGAGGGGAAATTTGAACTTGACCCGCTTGGGATCGCGTTGGATCTCGATCATCTTGACCTTCTCAAGCTGCTTGATGCGCGATTGGACCTGGCTGGCTTTGTTCGCTTGGTAGCGGAACCGGTCTACAAATGTTTGGACTCTGGCGACTTCTTTCGCCTGCCGCCCTGCGGCAGCCGCTCGTTGGCTGTCTCGTTCTGCGCGGATCTGTTTGAACGAGGAATAGTTGCCTCGATATTCTTCGATTCGATGGTGCCGGAGATCCCAGATATGGGTGACGACACGATCGAGAAACGCCGTGTCGTGGCTGATGATCAACAGCGTCATCTCCGAGCTCAAGAGAAATTGCTCGAACCAGCGCTGCGTCGGTTTATCCAAGTGGTTGGTCGGTTCGTCGAGCAGCAGCACGTCAGGGTTGGACAGCAGCAGATGCGCCAAGGCGACACGCATCCGATAGCCACCGGACAGCTTTTCGATCAGACGGCCGAAGTCGATCTCGGTAAATCCCAACCCCATCAGGATGCGTTCCGCTTCATGTTCGGGATACAGATCGCGATGGGCGGCGTCCAACACGGTCTTGCCCGTAATAGTTTCGAGTTCCTGCGGGAGGTAGCCGATGCGGAGACGAGGACGCTTGCGGATGGTTCCCTTGTCCGGCGATTCCTCCTCGAGGATCATCCGGAAGAGAGTGGTCTTGCCGGCGCCGTTGGGTCCCACCAAGCCGACCCGTGAACCGGGGCGAAGGTGCGCCGTCGCATTCTTAAGCAGAACCTTTGTGGAATATTGCTTACTGACCGACTCGATTTGGAGCATGAGAAGTTTCGTGAACCAGGCGGATCGTTCTTACCGGAAGGAGCCGATGGTCATTCGGTGATTAGATGTGGGTGTCGAGGTTCGCAGAACCTACGTGATTATTTTGGTGGAGCTGGCCGGGATTGAACCGGCGACCTCGTGAATGCCATTCACGCGCGCTCCCAACTGCGCTACAGCCCCACGTCGGTTGACTTGGAAATACGCGAAAAGCCTTGTGAAACCGTGGTCATGCTAACACGGGCCTCCCGCGACAGTCAAGAAAAGTGGACTGGGCAAGCCCCCTATCTCTTGTGCTCGCGGAACGCGTGGGCACAGACTCCCCTCGTTCGACGCGCGCAATAAGAGACGGTTTATCCCGCATTATGCATAACGGTTCGTAGCGAAATCGCTGAGCCGCGTCGCGAGACCGGCGCGCGGAGCCCTGAGTACCCGATGCGTACTCGTGCAGTACGGTGAGGGTCCGAGGGGCGAGCCCGCTGGCCGGAGGCTCGTCGTAGCAGCGGATCGGCGATTGCAGCAGAAGCGCTCATGAATAATGCGGGTTAGGCCTGTCTTTGAAGATGAGAGGAGAGAAAAGAACTAAGATTGAACTGACCATCACGGTTCTTGACAAACATTAGAGGCGCCCCTACCATGACCTTCCGGCCCTGGCCATGAGTCCAGCCAGGGCTCTTTTTTTGGAGTAGTTCAGGCGATGGGAAATCTCGTTGTGATCGGGGCGCAGTGGGGCGACGAAGGCAAGGGCAAGATCGTGGATATCTTAGCCAGCGACGTCGATGCGGTGGTTCGCTACCAGGGAGGGTCCAACGCGGGGCACACTGTGATTAATGAACGGGGCACCTTCGTGTTTCACCTCATCCCCTCAGGCATCCTCTATCGCGGGACGCTCTGTGTGAT
>JBGQBO010000120.1:0-2990 GCA_041494885.1 Terriglobia bacterium | reverse complement strand
TTGACGGAAACTCTTCGGATGGATCGAAGGCCGGCGATCCAGACCTTCCATGCCGTGCTCGCTAAGTCAATAGTCATGCCTGACCCCGTAGCTGACCCCGTAGCCCGTTAGGCTGCGAGGTCCTGAAGGGATGCGAGCTTCAGACTCGCGCGCATCAGGTTCATCCACGCCCCGGCGTTCTTGTAATGGCCTGGAATCTCGTATTGAACCGTCGTGTAGAGATAATGGAGCTCGACAAAGATGGCGATGTCCGCCATCGTGAGCCGGTCAAAGATGAACTTCTTGCCCGCGAGGAGCTGATCGAGGCTTCGAAGATGGATATGCAGTCTTTTTTCTCCCTCTTTTCGCGTTTCCTCATTCTCCACTGCGCGCATATCGTGGACGGCTTCAAATAGAACCTCGTCCGCCCAGTCCTCCAACATCAGGCAAAGCCCTTTGTTCGACGCCCCGGCGGGATAGATGCCGTTTTGCGGGTGCTTCTCGTCCAGAAAGGCCGAAATAACGGTGGAGTCGATCACACATTGACCGTGATAATCCAATACCGGAACTTTCTTCTGGCCGGAAAATTCGATCAGCGTTTTACGCTCGTCCTGCTTGGCATCCACCAGCTCATAAGGCAGGCTTTTTAAAGAAAGAACGATTCTCACCTTCTCGCAAAACATAGAGGTCTTAAATTGAAACAGCCTGATGGCCATGGTGTTTTCCCCTTCGCCGGAATTTTTATCCAGCCTCTTGGAGTCACCTCCGAGGCTAGGTAACTTTTATCCGTTCTCATTGAACCCGTCAACTGCGGCGTGGCCGCCAGGTGAGAGGAAGAAAACGGGGAAGAAAACGGGGAGGGAAAAGGGGGCGCGAACCTTTTCTGCGGAAATTTAAAGGGTCGGGAGTCTTTTCACGTAACCCACAGTATGACCTCGGAGCGCTGTCTAATTTCCCGCGGCCATAAAGGCAGATGCCACTGTTTGATCATCAGACAATATTCGGCAACGCGGATGCCAGGCCTGTCTGCGTGCTTGCCTGCGCGCAGCGCGCAAGCAGGCCCCGCACAGGCAGACTCGCTCGTGGCTTCTTGGGGAGATCCACCGCCTGTCCTGAGTAGGCCCGAAGGGCCGTATCGAAGGGCTGAGAATGCCTCTCACCACCCAAGAGCTTCACCGGTCATGTCGGCAATCCCGGGTGTTCCGTCCCCGTCTTCACGACGTAACGCTTCACCCCGATCGTCCTCTCCTCCTTCCGGGCTTGAGCCAAATCATAGGCAAGCTGCATCCGCATGAGGTGATCCATCTTCGGCCCGAATGCCTTTTCAAGAGGGGTCACCCATTAGCAGGCAGGTCAAGAAGCACAGACGTTTCCCATGAAAAGAATTTCCTTCTTTCCCCCTTTGTTCTTCTCGCACAGTCGGTGATCTTTCGGTAACGCGCCCCTGTTTTCTTTTCATGCGGTGTCGGACCGCTGGTCCGCACCAGTCACCCATCAGGTTCAAGGCATTGGAGCGATCCGTGTAACGGAATCGTCTCCCGCCCCTGGCAAGTTCACTTGCCCCAGAAAACTGTCGGTACCACGCCCTGTCCAACGGTAGCGGATTCACAAATCCTGTGGCTCTCCCTCTCGGGAGTCCAACCCCTTTTGGGCTCACGGCGTGGGCGTACCAGCCGATCACAACCCCTGCGAGTTGTATTTGAGGGACGGGACAGCGGCCAATCAAGTCCTGTGGTTCTGAGCCAACCCCATTTCGAGCTCACTGCCCCATCCCAACCGTATAAACTTACGTCGGGCCGAAAGCCTTGGTTATATTAAAAGCAACCCGATCCCTCATGATGTAGTAACAAGCCCGACACAGCTTGTGCGCCACTGCTTTGATCGCCACCACACCCTTGGTCTTGGCCTTCTTTCTCTGATCGAAACTCTTAATCTTAGAATTGAACCGGATGGCGAAGTGGGCCGCTTCGACAAATGCCCAGGCCAGATACTTGTTGCCGTTCTTGGTGTTGCCCTGGCCTTTTTTCTTGCCATTGCTGATCTTCTGACTGCCGACACAGCGACAGTACGAAGCGAAGTTTCCCACAGTGGCAAATCTCCCAATGTCGCCAGTCTCCAGCATGATGGTGAGCGCTAGAATCTCTCCGATCCCAGGCACCGTCTTAAGAAACCTGAACTGAGGACGAAGCTGGACTCGTTGGAGGATAGTCTGTTCGAGCAGCTCGACTTGTTCATCGGCGCTCAACATCACCGCCACGTTAGCCTTGACCGCCAGGGCGAGATCCCCGTCGGGCAACAGTCGGTCTACCTGTTGGACATCGAGCCCTTTGACCTGGTTGGCCTTCATCGATGATCCGGTGTTGCGGGTCAAAAGATTCTGGATGCTTAACACATGGGTGGTTCGGTGGCGCACCAGCTGGCTTCTCTTGCGTAGTAGATCGCGCACGGGCCGCTCGGCTCTGGGATAATAGATGTATCCTTGGCGCAACACTCCCAGCCTCAACAGGTGCGCCAACCAGCGCGCATCACTGTGATCGTCGGTGTACTTCAGCCCCTCGTACTGTTGGATCGCCGCCGTGTTGGCCAGATGCACCTTGTACCCTTGCTCCATCAATCCATCGACCAGCCAATACCAGTTGTAGGTCGATTCCACCACGATCCCCTCAACTCGCCGTTAATACACCGAGAGATCCTTCAGGATCAATGCGAGCTCATTGGGCAAGCGCTTCTGATAGACGATCTTATCTTCTTCGTCTATCAGCACCGTCACGTTATTGGTCGAGTGCAGATCGATCGCTCCGTACAGTTTCATCTTTGTCTCCTCCTTTGGGTTGTGGGGTTGGCTTATCACCAACCTTAGCGCCTCTCGGAGAAGCCGGCTAGATGATTATCAAGTCCGCTCTTGGCTCTTAACGAGACAAAGACCGGTTGAAGTCTATGACCCTCGATGCCCAGGAATTCATCCGCCGCTTCCTTTTCCACGTGTTCCCCGATGGCTTCATGCGTATCCG
>JBGQBO010000119.1:0-2997 GCA_041494885.1 Terriglobia bacterium | reverse complement strand
CTTTTCGATGCGGTGCTTTTGCAGGATGCGCTCGGCTTCTTCCAAGGTCGTGCCCACCGGCACAGTCACCAGATTGTCTTTGGTCATCACCGCGCTCACCGGCTGGGAGTGATTCTTCTCAAAGCGCAGATCGCGGTTCGTGAGGATTCCCGCCAGCCGCCCTCCCTGCGTCACCGGAAGTCCCGAGATGCGGTACTTGGTCATGATTTCCAGCGCTTGGTGAAGCGTGATGTCCGGGGAGATGGTCACCGGGTCCACAATCATTCCGCTCTCCGAGCGCTTCACGCGGTCCACTTCCTCGGCCTGGCGTTCGATCGTCATGCTGCGATGCACGAAGCCCAGTCCGCCCTGCCGCGCCATCGCGATAGCCAGGCGCGACTCGGTGACGGTATCCATCGCCGCGGACACGAGCGGAATGTTGAGGGGAATTTTCCTGGTCAGATGCGTCTGCGTATTGACTTGTGTGGGGAGCACCGAGGATTTTCCCGGTAACAGCAGCACGTCGTCAAACGTCAGACCTTCGACTATCGGTCCTTCCATTCACCTCTCCATTCTGGCGGGCTCCAAGTAGAGCCCGCACCCGTTTGGACGGCGCAAAAATGGCCCCTGAAAACTACGCAGCCCAGCGGAAGGCCGCTGGGCACGATAGGTGTGGTTCGAAGATAACAGACCCTCATCGTTGAAAATTCATTCTATGCGCGCCGCCGCTTGAAATCAAGCGCGCCCGCCATTCGGTAGTAGGCCAGTTTCCGAGAATCCCGTTTATCAGGAGTTGGAGAAAATTCCGAGGCCAGGGGGAGCTATAACTTGTCTTCGTCAATTAACTGCAATGCACGACTTAGAGCTTCCACGACCTTCCGACGCTTCGGTTCTTCGAGGAGATGTATGGGCAATCGCTCAAACCAGCGCTGAGCTTTCCCGTGAATGCCCGCCAAAGTTTCAGCGGGCATTGGGCGTCTGCTGCTGGGATGTATCTTCTGCTCAAAAAAGGAAAGACAATCACGCAGTTGCTGCACACTCATAAATTGAAACGTAAAGGACGCAACGTGAACCATAACGACGTCCCTCGGGATTAGACCCGGCGCACGCAAATGGTCATCAGCGTTGCCCCAGTATTCAATCGGAACAACATGGTGTTTGACTGAATCGTACGGTTCTTTCCAGATGCATGCCATAACCGGATTGTCTAATTGTTAGCATCAGTCGGTTTAATTTTCGCGCACGGCCCGTGAAGAAATTCTCCACGCTGAGAAGCTTGACTTTGGGCCTCGCGCGGTTTTACTCTCTGCGCCGAAGGGTGAGGAGCGCCTTCGCACTATGAGCTCAACCATGAAAAAAGATTTCCGCGGACGACGGGGAATGTGGCTACTGCTTGGGATGCTATTCGCAGCGGTGCCCTTAGTGGCGGCTACCGCCCGGATCTATGTCACGAACCGAGGCGGAACGACCATTAGCGTGATCGACCCTGCGACGAACAAGGTCGTGGAGGTGATCAAAGGCATTGAATCGCCCGAGGTGGTGCGATTCTCTCCCGACGGAAGCCGGCTCTATATCGCCAGTAGGAGCGTGGACGTCCTCTACGTAATGGATCGAAAGAGCGGAAAGTACATCAAGAAGGTGCCTCTCAGCGGTTGGGCCAACGATGCGGCAGTGACGAGCGATGGAAAACTGATTGTAGTCTGCATTCGTAATACCGGGACAGAGGCGGTGGATGTCGGGGCGCTGGATATCATCGATGCCAAATCACTGGAGAAGGTCAAGAGTATTCCGGTGAGAAGAGGTCTGCACGACGTGTCCTTGACGGGCGATGGAAAGTTTGCGGCCGCCGGCTCGCCGCCGGGACAATCTATAACCGTCTTTGATCTTCAGAAGATGGAAATCGCTTGGGAGGTTCAGTACGACCAGGGAGTACTGCCCTTAATCATTGAAAGCAACCCCGACGGCTCGGGCCACCGGATCTTCGCACAGCTTAACCGAACGAACGGATTCTCGGTGGTGGATTTTGCGACGCACAAGGAAGTGCAAAGAATCAACAATCCCGACGAACCCAAAGGTTTCGGCCCCGGGTGCGAGGGCATTAGCCACGGCATTGGCATAGCCCCGGACCATAAGACCCTGTGGGCCAACAGCAGGCCGGCCAATGCTGTTTTCGCCTACTCGCTTCCTGACCTCAAACTGCTGGGACATGTCTCATTACCCGAAACGCCTGTACCGGGAAAGGCTCCGAGGGGAGGTGGACCCTCCTGGATCACTTTCTCTCCCGATGGCAAGACCGTCTACGATTCCACTTGCGGGACCAAGTCGGTGTCCGCCATCGATGTGGAGGCAATGAAAGAGATCACTCGCATCCCCGTCGGGGAGATGCCCGACCGGATCAGCACGTTGGTGCTGCCCTAAAGTTGTGATTCGGCCTCTGCCGGAGACGTGGAACTGCTGGCTGTCACACAGACTTTGAGCTAGCGCATGTGAGGTGCTTATGATTTCGAGGGTTCTGCCAAAGATAATTTCTGCTGGTTTTGTGGTAGCGGTTGCCATCCTGCTGTGGTTGTTTGCTCCTTCTGTTACGGCGCAGACTTCCGGGAGCCCCGACGCGAAAACACCGCAGCTTGATTATGAGTTTTTCAAGACGCGCGTCGAGCCTATCTTCCTGAAAAAGCGGTCGGAGGACCACGCCCGCTGCTACGTTTGCCATCAAGTAATGCGTCACGGTGGCGGACCCCTTAGTCTGGATATGCTGCCAACCGGGGCGAGCTTTTGGACCGAGGAGCAGTCTCGCCATAACTTCGAAGTCGTCTCGAAACTGGTGGTTCCGGGCAACCCGGACTTGAGCCTGTTTCTGCGAATGCCGCTGGCGCCGGAGGCAGGCGGCATCGCCGACACCCACCAGGGAGTAAGGCAATTTGCATCCGAGGACGACCCGGACTGGAAGACCATGAAGGCGTGGGTTATGGGCCAAAAAGCAGGAGGTCCCTCCGCGCCGTAGCCGAAAGGGTTCCG
>JBGQBO010000118.1:0-3011 GCA_041494885.1 Terriglobia bacterium | reverse complement strand
GTGTGCGTCAGCACCCTCCAAATTCTTCTTCGTGCTTGCACAGGCAGAAGCAAGAGGGCTCCCGCATTGCGGGCAAGCGAATAGAAGGACATGGGAAAAACTATCAGTTACGGTTTGCATGTAACTCTCCTGAAAGGGCCTGGGTAGGCTAAGGCTACACAAGGTCCCTGCAAAGGACAAGTTGGGCAATCGCGAAGCCATGCCTTCGGCACAATACTCGGGGCGCAGCAAGGTGGTGGCTCTACACTGAATAGCCACGCCGGAGGGCTGTGCCATTCTATCCAGCCGGCTGGAATCATGCTTCGATGGCAATCTGCTTAGGGTGACCGGCTAAGGAAGTATTCCCGAGGGGGGATCAGGACGAACGGCGGAGTCTTTTCATCAATTCCGCTAAGCGTGGCCTATCTTCGTTGTACATTGCCGTGAATCTTAAACCCAATCCGCGACCGGGCTTTGCATGTCGTACAACAGCATCGGCTCTGATCTGCCCCTCTTGGACAAGAAAATGAAGGTTGGCAGTGATCCCCGGAACTTTAAGTTTGTCTGTTTCGATGAACAGACCACCCATGCTGAGATTCCGAACTGGGGCTACATCCTCACCCCCAGCAGAGCGCCAATACACATAGACGCTTTCTAGCGCCTCGACTCGCGAGTGGAGCCTTCTCGAATGGGAAGTTTGTCGTTGCAAAATCTTTTTACCGGCGGGGCTGGCCTTTTCAAAGTAGTTTGCAATGCCGCGAATTAACTCATCTCTGCCAGCAGGACTTGCTCAAGTTTGGTTTTCATGGACTGGCGGAATAAGAGGCAATCGCAGCCCACATATTGTGTGAGCCGGGCCAAAATTCGGATCCTGAAGGATTCTTGAATTTCTCTTGTTCTTCATGCGTATCTCTGGATCAGACTGAAGGCATGGGTTGGAATCGGCACACCGGCACTGTCGAAGGAGAACAGGGTAGACGCCCAGTCTTGAGCCCATCGATTTCTCGAGGAACCTCATCTTCCTGCTCTCCCTCCGCTTCCACAATCAGGTTAGAAGGTTTGCCTGGCCATCCTCTAAATCCCCTATAACCGGAGAAAACTTACTGGAGGTGAGAGTCGCTCCTTTGGTGATGGACGGTACTGGGCGATCGGCGATTGTGTGAACTCGCAGCCATGGACCACATCTAGTCGATCAATTCCGCTATATGGCTTTAAATCTCGCCTCGCCCATCCGCAAACACAGCGTGTAGCAATGGAGCGCATAGCGAAGCGGTCGATTTGGTTCAAATGGTCAGATGGGTATCGCTTTCCGAGTGGAGACGATTGCGTCCGGCGCGAAATAGCTCTAGACGCGCTACACGTTTAATTGACATTCCCTACCTGTTTCCCCGTATGGCGTGTCTAGGCTGGAAGTTGTTTATGGTAGCTGTGGCATTTATCCGCCGTTGAACTTTCGACAAGCTGACGACTTTGGCTTTGATAGGAGTTTTAGATGGAAATGAATCGCTTGAAACACCTTTACGTCGAGGAAATGAAGGATCTGTACAGCGCGGAAAGCCAACTGGTGAAAGCCCTTCCTAAGATGGCCAAGGCATCGACTTCCGAGGACTTGCGCGCGGGCTTTGAAGAACACTTAAACCAAACGAGGGAGCATGTAGCGCGCCTCGAAAAGATTTTCAAAGCTCTCGGAGAAAGCCCGAAGGGCAAGAAATGCAAGGGCATGGAGGGCCTCATCAAAGAAGGTGCCGAAATGATCGAGGAAGATCCCGCGCCCGAAGAATTGGACGCTGGTCTTATCTCAGCCGCTCAGCGGGTGGAGCACTATGAAATCGCCGGCTACGGCTGTGTCAGCACTTACGCGAAGCTTCTCGGAGAGGACCAGGCAGTGTCGCTTTTGAGGCAGACTCTTGGGGAAGAAAAGGAGACAGACAAGAAGCTGTCTCAATTGGCGGACCGCATCAACGTCGAGGCCGCCAACTCCGAGGAATCGGATGGAGGCAGCAGCCAGTCGGGAAAGGCGGCGATGATGAAGGCCAAAGTGGCCCGAGCCTAGCTACTCCCTTAAGTGACACATTTCAGAAGGAGGAATAGAAATGAACGGAAGTTCGCTTAAATTATCGCGATTGCTCTTGCCTCTGGGTTCCCTGGTTTTTTGCGTATCCCTGATGGCCACACCAATCCCGCGGTATCAAGATACCCAGCAGCCCGCGCCGGATAACACTAAGAAAAACAAGGATCAGACAAGCCCGACCGCGGATCAACAGAAGATGAATCCTTCTGACCGCGCCATCACACAAAAGATTCGAAAAGCGATCCATCAGGATAAGAGTCTCTCCACCTACGCGCACAACATCAAAGTCATCACTCAAAACGGCAAAGTTACACTTCGTGGGCCGGTGCGGTCTGAAGAGGAGAAAAGCAATCTGGAAGCCAAAGCTGTGAGCGTGGCCGGACAGGAAAACGTAACCAATCAACTCGAAGTTGCACCTTCGAAATAGCCGAGCAAAAATCGGAACTAGATTGAATTCAAGGGGGGAAGACAAATGTCAGGCAAAATGTAGAGGATTCGGAATCTAGTGACCCTGCCTTTCTCGACGCACCCCGCACCGTTGGCACACCTTTCGCGTGAAAAGCATTTATCAACTGGAACCCGTCGAACACTGAATTTTGTCGGGTACCCACTTACAGTGCTGTCCTTCATCCCACCCTAGAACACGCCACCTCAACAGGAGCGACATTATGAAGTCCATGAACGTGCAAAAAGGCGCACCTGTCACGCGTGAAGCGCACTTGGCGCTATTGGATCTGAATGCTCTTCAATGGCTGACGCTCAGAATTAGCACAGATCGGGTAGTAACGCGATTCACCATAAATTCTGGAGACTGAACCCCTCGTTGAGACAAATGTGAGTATCACACCGTTGCTTGAGGGCTCGAAAGGCCGAGAAATTTGCCTGCTAATCCCCGGATAGGGTTTGCTAAGTGCCAAAGAACGTCATTATCGATCCTGCAGGGGTCGCCCCAGGTTTTGCC
>JBGQBO010000117.1:0-3333 GCA_041494885.1 Terriglobia bacterium | reverse complement strand
CTGGCAGTTCTTGCCGCCGCGCCGGATCACCTGGACCGTGGATTGATACCCCATATGGAACCTCCCTCAGGCATCGGATGGAGGCAGAATATCATAGTATTATAGCTAGTCAACATTTTTTTCGATTTTTTCACAGCTTCTTACCGGCGGGAAAGCCCACCCCCGACGTTTCTTCACTCCGATTCATCGGGGTTGAACTGCTCTCCCGGTTGGCCGTTAACGGCCGGCCCGTTCCCCACCAAGCCCGATGAATCGGGCTACAACTTCCATCTCGCCTGCTCCCGCCGCTAAAGCAGCAGGCTGTACAAAGACCAGTCCCCTCAAAGGGGACTGGTAGATTGCTGGTGCATTGTATCAATATTCAATTTGTTGAATTTTGACGGGCTGTTGCTCAAACACAAGAACACCCGGTGGGGGCACTGGGCCCACAACATAACCCCATGATTCTGCGTTTTAGGCCGCCCCGATCCATCGGGGCTGACCCGGCGATTGGATTTCGGCAACAGCCCGTTGAGACCTGGCACCTTCGCTTTGACGTGGAAGACCACCGTCAATCCTCCGGGTCGCTCATTCTGAAATTACGGATTGACCCGATTTAATAGATAGGAACCAGAAACGGAAAAAACCTTCTATCTTTGGACCACGGACTGTGCCTTACGATCGCCTCCCTCGGCGGCCCGATGGTACCATCGCATCGATTCGGTTTTATCAGCCGGCACTCCCTGTCCCTTTTCATACATCTGGGCCAGGCGGAGTTGGGCAGGAGCAAGCCCTGCTTCCGCGGCTTTTCGAATCCAGTTGGCGGACTCGGCGGGGTCTTTTGTCACTCCCTGGCCAAAGCCGTACAGCATTCCCAGATTGAACTGGGCCCAGGCGTGGCCCTGATCGGCCGCTTTGCGCAGCCATCGGGCCGCCTCGGCATAGTCCTTGCGGGTGACTTTGCTCCCCCGGTAAAAATCTTCACCCAGCTTGAATTGAACGCCCGGATCCCCGCACTCCCCCGCCTTGCGATACAACGCTAACGCCTGTTCCGGATCCTTCTTCGTTCCCTGACCATTCTCATACATCGCGGCCAGGTTATAGGTCCCCTTGGCATCCCCGTGATCGGCGGCCTTCCGAAACCACTTCATGGCTTCACCGTAGTTCTTTTCGACCCCCTGACCGTCGTAATACATCACTCCAAGATGATACTGAGCATCCACGTGTTCCTGAGCGGCGGCCTTCAAAAACCATTTCCTGGCTTCCGCATAATCTTTGGGAACCTGCGGACCACTATAAGAGATCCAGCCGACGCGGAACTGGGCCTCTGCATTCCCTTGATCGGCGGCTTTCCGGAACCACCGTTCAGCTTGGGAAGGATCTTGGACCACTCCTGTTCCCTTCTGGAAGAGGCGAGCGAGGATGACTTGTGCCTGGGCATTGCCTTGTTCCGCCAGAGGCTGAACCAGCTTCAAGGCCGTGGCATAGTCGCCTTGTTTTTCAGCCTTGGTCGCAGCGTCCAGAATCCCTTCTTGAGCTAAGGCGATTCCCTGTAAACCGAGGAGTAACGAAAGAATCAAGTGCGGAATGAATCTTCTCATTGGATGGCTACCTCCTGATGGAATGCTTCTTCTGATGAGGCGCGTCTGATTTAAATTCTCTATGATTGAAAAGTTGGATCTGACCCTCCCTCCTTCTGCCTTTCTTGATTCTGAAGAATTCCCCCTTCATATGCGGATACTGTGCCTCTGATATGCAGGCAATCCTGAAAGAGTGGCCGCCTGACCCCTGTTGTGTTTTTATTTCTCAGGCGGTTTGGTTACCACAACGGGAGCAGCGCCAAGAATGAACAACCGCAAGTCCGTCGCCGTATTCGGCACGCTGAAGAGGACATCGATGTCCATGCTGCTTCCCTTCTTCACCGTCATGGGCGGACGCACGACCTTGCTGCCGGTCGTGATTTTCATGGTCGCCATACCGGACCCATCCATCACATAGCTGCAAGCCATCATCTCCGAAGCGGGCGTGACGAGGAAGATGAAGTCTTGATCCATCCAGCGGCTCGTCTCGGAAGTGGCATAGATACTTCCCAGGATTCTCTTGAGACTCCCCAGCGCCCACAACGCGTAGGACTTGTCGCCGTCCGCGCTGATGTTCTCGACATGGGCCTTGACGCGCACGAGTTGCGATCCATTGTTCGGAGCGATGTTGACCCCCGTGGGGCCTCCCTCGCTATACGACCCTTTGATCGGAACGGCCGTCGCGTTTGTGATCTTCCAGATATCTCCCGCTCCTGATGTCCCCGCCAGCACCTTGGTTTTTGTCTCTGTGATGAGTGGTTCGGTTTTGATGGTGTCTTTCGCGATCTCATTGGCAGTAGCGGAGCTGAAAATCATCCCACGCAGGTCGAGCGCTTTTGACGCCGCCTCATAGTCTTGTTGCAGGACGGCGAGGGCCTGGGGCTGCAGGGCAGCGATTTGTTGATCCAGCCAGGCCTTTTGTTCAGGTTTTGGTTTCTTGGTGTTGGTCGCGACATTCTTGAACAGCATCAACGCCGAGACGGGATCTTTCGCAGAGAGACCGGCCGCCTCGTTGACGTCTTTGACGACGGACTTGTCCCATTTCAGATCGGGAACTTGCGCGGCGGTGGATGTGGAAATGAGCAGCAACAGCAGTGCGAGCCAACGGGTTGTCATTCGTGCAAATTGCATGTTTTTCTCCTTATCAAAGGGCGTCGGATCCTCTCGGTTTTCATGAATTGTTGGCAAAGTATTGATGCCCGGACTCAACGATCAACTTGTTTCATTGCTACGGGTGTTGCTCATATCAACCCGCCGGATCAGTCCACGTAGGCGGGCACCCTACAACGAAGAATCATGGTGTTATGTTGTAGGTCCCCCCGATGAGTCATCGGGGCCTCACCGGGCGCTTTCGGGTTTGGGCATCGGCCGGGCGAAGCCTGGCACTTTCACTGGGAGTCCAGCCCCCCTCGGGGGGCTTGATTGCGTACAGCCCGCCGGTTTACCGGCGGGAAAGCCCACCCCCCCTCGGTTCTTCACCCCGATTCATCGGGGTTGAAATTCATATTCGGGTCAGGCACCGATATTCGACATTTCATCAGTTGGTTGGAATGTCGGTGCCTGACCCCCTGTTCTTCTGACCCTCCCTACTCATTTCGCGGCGGCCCCATTATACCGGACATATCATGTGCTCACGACACAAGCGTCGAACATGGGTGTCATTAGCAAGTTAAAATGTCCGCTTTTTTTAGCAAATGAAATGTCCGCTTTTAGGTTGAGAGTCCTTTCCGTTGAGATGGATGATGATGAGGCCTGTGGGAAAGTGGGAATCCGG
>JBGQBO010000116.1:0-3384 GCA_041494885.1 Terriglobia bacterium | reverse complement strand
GTGCACAATGGTCTCGGTGTTTGCCCAGCCGATGATCGTGCCATCGGCCATCAGGCGTTCGAAAATCGGATTGGCATTTTTCTCCGTGTCTTCGGCATACTGTGCCCACTGGGCGCGCGGCACCTGGAATTGGCTCACGTAGGTATAAACAGGATGCGCCTGCTCCATCTGAGACAGAACTACCGGCGCACTGAAGACCAGCAATACCACCACACACAGACCCATAATCCGCTTCGACATCAAATCCTCCTCGACCAGCCGAAAACGCTACCGGCCCGCGGCACTTGTGAATCGAACCAAGTTACACAAGAGTGGAAAATCGCGCAGGAATGTGCCTGCGTTCGGTCTTCCAATTTTGCGTACCCAAAAAGGGAGTGACCTGTACCAGAGTTCCGACCAGTGTGCGACGAACCTATACCCCCACCCCTCCCGTGTCAAGCAGATCGCCGCGCGCGGTCAGATCAGCAGCGCCCTTCCTAGGACGGCATCTTTCTCTTTTCTGTCATCCCGACCGTAGTGGAGGGATCGTGGCAATACTTCTCCACCCCTCAATCGATGGAACAGCCACAAGACTCCCCCCGCACACTCTGTCATCCCGCTTTCCCTGACCTTACTAGGAGCATCTCGGGGATCTGGCGGCTTAGCCAGTCTTCGTCCATCTCTCCCGACTCTTGCAGGGGCCGGGCTTTCGCGCCTTGCGTCTACCCCGACAGGTTTGGTCGGGGCGCGCCGGTCGCATCCGCGGGAGAGCCTCGACATAAAGTTCATGCTTTCCGCGTGGTTGCTGCGAATTCATCCCGCTTCGTAGAACGATTCCGTCGAGTGTAAGGCAAAATCAAGATCGCATCGGTGGGTCAGTCCGCCATGCATTAGTTCATCTTATGGCCTGAAAGGCCACGTCTGCACTGCCAAATCGGCGAGGGAGGCTTGACGCTCGCCTATCTCATTTGGTCCCCAGGCAGGGTACGAAGCTGCCCCCTGAGTAAGCGAAAAGTCCGATCGCTGCAGTACTGGCCTCTTTGTTCCGTAGCCACTGCTCGCCAGAAGTCGGTTTGGACCGGCCTGCAACAGTACGAGATTTCCGATTCGATTTGAATTGGCGCGGAGTGTATCCGCGTCCAGGCCGGGCCACTCATCGGATGGAGACTGAGGAAGGATATGCTCCAAGTTGATGTCACTGGCGTCATCGTTCGGCACATACTGAGGTTCTTCTTGCCCATCGGCTCTGAGCTGCAGAGCCCTTAGATAGTAACGAGCAAGTTGTGCCTTTGATATTCGAGCAGTGGAAAAAGCAGATCTGAACGCTTGGTCCGGAGGAACAATGGCGATCATGGCGCTCGCGAGGGCGGCAACATTTGAGATTTGGCCGTTGTGAATTTGTTGGGCACTTCGGCCGTAGTGACCTTCAAGAACTCCACTGCCCGCCCCGCCAGTAATCAAAAATCTTACAGCCCAGCACACCAACATGAGTAGGAACCGACCAATCTCGGCTTCGGGGAATTTCTTGACTCCAGCCAATAGGACAGGACGAAGCTGCTTCATGCCTAGATTTTGTAACGTGGCGATGTGTTTCCTAGCACTTGGCCCGTACGGATTCCATAAATCGTGAGCTGGATTAAGTAACGCCGCATAGAAAACTGCGTTCTGTGCAAGCTGAGCAGATAAATCGATCGCGGCCTGTCTTGATCTTATCTCCTGCTTGATCTTATCGAACAGCTCGCGAGTACGCGTGGGACCGTTTTGTGAAATCCACAGGTGACGAACGTAGTCCACAACTATTTCATCATCGGCGTCTGCAACGGTATCTAACGCGCCCGTCATGGCTATCCAGTTTCTTTCCGCCTCCTCTAGTCTGTTAGCAGCCAGCCCGAACAAATGATTCTTCAAAAGATCGGCCGCAGACGGTCTGAGACCACGATCGTTCATAGTTTCGAAAACGACATATGCGCTCCTGTCATCGGCGACCTGAACGGAAATCACCATTGCGCGTTCCACTAGAAAATTCACCCACTCCGAGAGCTGTTGACTTCGTGCATTTGCTGGATAGGGAGCGACTATCGCCTGCACATGCTGGCGAGCGATGTCCGCGGCCTTTTGAATTCTTTGATGCGATTCGCAGGCAGGATTCGCAGCGGCGCGTGCGGCGGGCTCACGGTCGAGGATTTTCTTCAGATAGAAATCATTGTCTATTTTACTCAGGACAAGCTTTTGTTGTGGTTCAAGCGTACCAAGATTACGTGACATTAAATAATCAGATTCAATGATGCTCGCACGGTCCCTATCATTGTTCTCCAAATAGTAATTTCGGATTGCCGCGAGCAGGATAACCGTCGTCGCAAGACGTTGCTGCCCGTCGAACACTTGCAATGAGCCGTTGGTTTTGGCAACTACTACTGAACCCAGGAAATAATCCGGCTCGTCCTCGGCAATAGCCTTGGCGAGGTCCTGGTATAGATCGGTGATGTGCTCATCCCTCCAAGAGTACTCGCGCTGGTTCGGGGGAACGCAAAGAGTGCCGTCTTTGATCAGTTTTGCGGTTCCTTGACGGCCGATTTCCAGACGTTCACTTGGCATAAGAATTTCCCGCCGCATTTGTCGACGGGTTTGGTCTGAACCGCAGTATACTCCCGATTCAAATCAAGGATAAAAACCAAATCGTTGTGTTTCATTTGGCGGATGGGCGGATGGGCGGGTGCCGCACCCTTCGGTTTTAAGGGTGCGGGTGTTGACTCCTCCTCGGCAATCCTGCGACGCTCATCCAACACTTTTCCACAGCTCTTTCGAATCTGCGATTTCTGCATCCCGGTGGTTTTTACCGGGACCCGCCCCTCCCGCAAGCCCTTTCCATCGCTCAACTTGAGCCCCACTGTGTCCCGGCAGCCACATCCATTCGAATCACTAAGTAGTTAGTGATTGACAGTCGGTAAATATCGTGCTATCATTCCGCATGAACTCGACGCTGCAACCCGTCCCGCTCTCCGCGTTTGGCGCCCGTCCGCCCGCATCCACTCGCCGCCGAACTCCCAAATCTCACTCCCCTTGCGCCTCGCGCCGTTCTCTTCGGATTCTTCCCACTTTCGACCTTCAACTTTCGACTTTCAACTGCCTTTTCCATCACCAGTCACCGGCAACCATTCACCAGTCACTCTTTTTGTTTTCAATCACTTACGAATTGCCCAATTTGCAACTCCTTTGTTTTGACATTCATGCATCGGATGGGGGGTGTAGGGCGTGCATTGCTGTTTTCTCTTCCAACCTCGAACCTCCAGTATCTAACCTCTGTGTTTGCCACACATCCGAAAAATCCACCCATAACCGAGCATCCGACGAGGATGCGAGTCCTGAGCGGAATGCCGGATTCATCGGCTCGCAGCCGAAGGATCT
>JBGQBO010000115.1:0-3421 GCA_041494885.1 Terriglobia bacterium | reverse complement strand
GATTCTGACGATCTTCGACAAACCCGATCCGCTGGATGGCCCGTATTTCGAAGAGACGTATTACATCACGCCGTCACGGCTGGATGCGCCTACTCAACAAGCTTTGCGCGAAACGATTTCCGCCGCGTGCGTGGCCTACGGTCTGCGCGAAGGGCCGATCCATGCCGAATGCCGCGTCAACGAGCAGGGGGTATGGATACTGGAAGTTGCCGCCCGCACCATCGGTGGATTGTGCGGGCGCTTGCTGCGCTTCGGCACCGGCACCAGCCTGGAAGAATTGGTGTTGATGCATGCCTTGGGTGAACGCCCGGAGTTAAACAGCGAAGCCGGCGGCGCCGGGGTGCTGATGATCCCGATCCCGCAGGCCGGCATCCTGCGGCGTGTCGAGGGCGTGCTGGCCGCCGAGAAAGTGCCGTATATCGAAGAAGTGGTCATCCACGTGCGCGAGGGCTATGAACTGGTGCCCTTGCCGGAGGGCTCCAGTTACCTGGGATTTATCTTTGCGCATGCGCCGAGTGCCGCCCAGGCCGAGGCGGCGTTGCGCGCCGCGCACGCCTGCCTGCACGTGGTAGTGATGCCATTGTGGAAGGGAGTGAGTCTTTAACCTTCATCCTTCGCGGTGATTTTTCTGCATTTAAAGAACCCTTACTATCGGAGACCTGCGCCAAGTTCTTGTCTACTCAAGAACTCCCACGCACTCCGATTAATTACAGGCGCGAGATCGTAATACCAATGATCGTGGTTGGGGATTTCTTTAAGCTCTACCGGAAACCCGCGTTTCCTCAACTCATCGTAGCTTGCTCGTACTAATGTTATCGGAACAGACCGATCGTTCGTCCCGGAAATGAATGCAATCGGAATCTTACGTTTGGCGCTATCAACCAGCGGCGGAAAACCGTTCGGCAGTGCTCCCGCGTGAATAGCAACGGCAGCGTAGTATTGCGTATTCAACAGACCCATAATGAGAGCAAAGAATGCCCCCGATGAGTGGCCGAATAGATATACCTTGCTGGGATTAACTGAATATTTTGATTCGATGTCTGCAACTAAGTTACGAAGAAACTCTGGGCCATCAATTGGAGCCGTCCAGTTTGCGGGATTCGCAGCGTCCGGTCCAACAATGATGATACCTTCCTGTCTGGCCAGGTCTCTCCACTTTTCCACAAGTGACAAACCGTTGCGCCCCGAGCCATGCAGCAGCACGATAAGCGGCGCCGGTTTCTCGAGCATCGTTTGCCCAGTATACAAATAGTAAGTCCGCGTTTGGCCCTGCCATACAAAAGATTTTTTCTGAATGTCCTGCGATGACGCAGTGATTGGCAACGCAAGTGTAAGCAGCGATAAAAAAAACAACGCATAACGTTTCATTGGTGTTTCCAAGTCGTACTCTTAGGATCAAGAGGTCTACTAAAGGGGTAAGAGTGAGGCATCCCCGATTACTCCACATCCGGGTCCCAGAGCCGCTTCCGAAAGTAGTTCCGCCAACCATCGGGAAGCGCCGACAGCTCGCTCGCGCGACGCAAAAGGTCTTGGTTCGCCGCATCGGTGGTGTGCAAACCGACGATGTCTGCCACGGTAATGGCGCCGGTGTCGCGCGCTACCAGCGTGACGGGATCGCCAGCGCTGACCTCGCCCTCCTGAGAGACGCTCAGATAGAACCCGGTTCGGCCGCTCTGCAGAAAGCGCTTAACGATGTCCTTCCGGTCGAATCGGATCGCGAGCTTGAAGCAAGGCATGCGCGGCTGCGTCACCACGAATTCGGCCGAGCCGATCCGGAATCTGTCGCCGATGTGTACCGTGCCCTCGAGCAGACCTTCCGTCGTAAAGTTCTCGCCAAAGGCGCCCCAGGAAAGAGCTGCCGCGGGTAGTTCAGCACGCCAGTATGGGTAATGCTCCGCGGGATAAGCGTAGACGGCCTTGTCGGCGCCACCGTGCACGCTGAGGTCAGACTGCTGGTCGCCTTCCAGATTCAGCCGTTTCATCCGGACGGGACCCGACACCGGCGCCTTGAAGATGGACGTCAGCACGGTCTTCCCATGCCACTGGACCTCGCGTGGAAGCCCTACGTTGATTGATACCACTTTCATCTTCGTATGCTACCGTTTCTCAGGCGGTATAGTTTTAATTGCGGCCGAAAACAGTGCATGAGCGGCGGGATCAACCGGCCTGTGCCTGACCTTGGTACTCGCCGGGTCTTTTCCAAGGAAGTTGTCGCCTTTCCAGTTCTTTGACGGTCTGATGGGTCTAGGAACAAAGCCACCACCGCAATTGGGACAGACGTTGCCCAGAACGCTATCGACACATGTGGCGCAGAACGTGCACTCGTAGTTGCTTCAAGTGAGTCGGGCGGCAGCACCTTGTTGCAGTGCTCGCAGGTGGGTCTGAGTTCAAGCATGGTGCCTCTCTTCTGTGCAGGGTAATTTTTTCCAGCAGGCTTCTTATTGTTTCTGCGCGACAACACGGCCCTCGGCGTTTAAAAATACCCGGTAGCGGTTGCCGTTCTGACATGTCGCAATGTGATCGTTGTCGCCTTTCTTGATGACGCTAACGACCTGACCGCAGGGCAGACCCAGGAGCGCGATCACGGACGTCATGTCCTTGAGGAGCGCTGCGTCCTCCGCCGCCCGCGACGGTCCGGTGAAAAACGCCGTCATCACTATCATCAGGGCCCAAGCCTTCGTACGTTTGTTCATCGTGTTTCTCCTGTTGTCAGATTAGAGAGTGGCAAACTTGGCTGGATCGGCCAGGATGCCCCAGATCGCTTCGCGCGAGGCCACGATCGCGCGCGCCAGCTCCGGGTCGCCGTCCTGGAGCAACGCAAGCACCTTGAGAATCAGCGACTCATATGGTTGCCGCAACTCGGCGAGGGTGGTCTTGGCCCGCCCCTGGTAATACGCCCGGAATTGATTCAGCAGGTCATCTACCTGATTCTTGAGCGTGATCTTGGTGAACACGCCGATGGCCTTGGTCTCCTTGAGCCGGGTTTCCAGCGCTGTCAGGTCCAGCGGCGGCGATGGCTCCTTCTTTTCACGGCTGGGTGTGGCGCTCGGTTTCTTACCGGGCTGTTCCGCGGGAACCTTTGCCGGGGCCTTGGCGTTCGGCGATTCAGCTTTGGCGATGTTCTGGTCGGCGGAGCTGGTCTTGGACGGTTCGACTGCGACCGCCTCCGGCGCGCTGGCTAGCGGCGGCGTGCGCTCCACCCCGGCGCATCCAGCTATCAGAAGCAAGAAGAAAAGCCCGATGAGGTGCATGGCATGCATCAACTACTCCTCAGCATGACTCTCGACCCAATTGTTGCTCATGCACCTTTCCTTTCCCTATCCGGAAACATTTATTCCGCCATCATGGTGTCTATTTCTTAGTGCAGCGTCAATCTCGTTAACGCGTAACCCACGTCCTCGGGCTTTTTTGTTTATCCATC
>JBGQBO010000114.1:0-3630 GCA_041494885.1 Terriglobia bacterium | reverse complement strand
GGTTGGTAGACCGGCAGCGGCTCGCCACGATAGGAACGGTAGACGGGAACGCCATGCTCGTCGCGTTTCTGAACGTCGCGCAAGGTGAGGCTGAAGTCTCCGGCATGGGTCGCTTCTCCTCGTACCCTCACTTCATAGCGCTCGCCGGCCCGAGCCTCCGGATAAGTAGACACGCCGCTAATCTTAAGCGAGGTCACGAAGGTGTAAACGGGGTCATCGTCCCGCGCGAAGAGCGGGTGGCTTGTTTTCAGGTCGAGATTCAGCGACGCATCGGTGCTTACTTCATACCGCTCCACTCGGATCGCGAGGAAGGTGTGCTCATCGTCGGAACGCTTCGGCTTTTTCTTCGGCATGGCCAAAACCATACCGCGCTAGCGTTCCCTGTCAAAATCACGGTCATAGCGCTCTTGCCCACCAGCGGCGACCCTTGAACTGAGCCACTGGATTCGGCCTTCCGAGGGGTCCCGGTCATTGCCTTCTGCCCGGTCATGTCCCGCCGCCAGCGCATAGTCTCGGGCGAAATCTTCGGTAATCCGCCGTTGCGAACCTTCCGCGTCGCGACGGCGTCCGATCGCCCCAGGCTGAACCCAGAACCGTAACTTTGCCGCTTCGGCAGGGTATATGCTTCGGTTTTCACGCGGCAAAGGTATGCTTCCCTAAACCATTGCACCGGACATTCGAGTCCCCCAAAAATAGCTGTCCACCCTGGCTAGCCAACTGAGTTTTACTGCTCGGGAAAGCAGCCGTTGAATGTGTCGACGGGGTGATGGGCAAATCGCGGCCAATAGCGGACCATTAGCCATCTAGGTAAAATTGCCTCAATACGTCCTTGCCGGAAACCTTCAGTCCGCCGCGGGACCGTGCGAGCTGTCCAATATTCAAGGTTTATACCAAGAGTACGTACTGACGCGATGACTTCAAAGGTGGACCGCGAGTTTCAAGAAATCGCCCATTGCGGTGGGCAGATAACGATTAACACGGAAACAGACGCGCGCGGGCACAGGTTGGTTTCGTTCGGCGTTCGACATTCGGCACCAAGGCCAGCGGCTTGGTTCTGCGTCTTCGCAGACAATCTTGGCAAGCCATTCGCGACGATGCGCATAGGGGGCCTTGCAGATCCAGAGGCAGGACCGCCTCCACAAGCACCTGGATACACCGTCTTTATCGCGTCAGACAGCGAAGGCTTATTCGGCCATCAGTGCCCCCGGTGTAAAGGGTATTGGCGTTCCAATGGTGCGCCAGCGGAATGGCCAATGACATGCCCGTATTGCGCACTGCGGACCGGCACACACAACTTTCTCACCGATGCGCAACGTAAATACGTCGCGTCCTGCTGTCAACGTTTCGAAGAGATCATACAGAGTGACTTCATCGGTGAATCAGTCATCGACATGGATGCGGTTGCTGACGCCGTTTCGAAGGAGAAGAAGCCGGAGTTCTATTATGCAGAGCAGCGACAACAAAAATACTTCATATGCACAGCCTGTCGTGGGAGGAACGACGTACTGGGCCGATATGGGTATTGCTCGATCTGCGGCACCCACAACGGCATTCAAGAGCTTGAGGCCGACTTGGTCGCTGCCAAAGCGCGTATCGCCACAGGATCGTACGCAGGCGCGCTGAGCGATATGGTGTCCGCCTTCGACAGCTTTGCCAGACAGCTGGCCAGACAGCTGGCGGCTCGAGTCCCCATGCGTGCCAAACGAAAGGCAGCGCTTGAGCGAGCGTTATTCCACAATCTCAAGCCGCGTGCCGAGGAACTACTAGCGGCGTTCGATATTGACCTTTTCGAGAACCTGAAAGCCGATGACGTAGTGTTTATTACTCGCATGTTCTTGAGGCGCCATGTCTATGAGCACAATGGTGGCGAGGTGGACGAGCGCTATATCAAAGAAAGCGGTGATGCTACTGTCCGACCGAAGCAGCGAATCCGCGAGACGCGCGAGTCAACCTCGCGTGCGGCTGACCTAATTGAAACAATGGGACGCAGCTTCAAATCTGGATTCGATGAAATATTTCCCCCAGTTGACGCCCCGGTGCGGTACGAGGAACACCGCAAGCAAATGATGCGGAAGTCATGACCCACATAGCCAAGTGTGACAAGCCTATCAACCGCCACTGGAGGAAATATTACGTAATTAACACGCCAAGGGTAGGATCAAAATGTCCATGGCAAATTAAGGGCGAATTTCTGCTTCGGGTCACCTTCGGAACCTAGCAGTGCCGAAGAGCAGTCATTGATTATCCGACGTACCCACGGTCAACCTGCGGCCAGAAGCAGCCGGTCGCATTATCGCGATCGCGGACGTTCAACGCCGCCTTCAGCGGCGCGCCGATTTAGCGCATCCGCATCAAGTCAACTCGTCACCCTGCCTTGCGTGGCTTAATCTTATTGTATTCCTTCTTGCGCTCCGCTTGTGCGTACCACAAGTTGTAGCGCACCTGTAGATTCATCCAAAATTGCGGGGAGACACTAAAGAACTTCCCAAGACGAATTGCCGTATCCGGGGTGATGTCGCGCTTTCCGCTAATAATCTCGTTAATTCGCCGTCGCTCTACGCCGATGAAATCGGCGAGCTGGCCCTGGGTAAGCCCAACGGGCTCGAGGAATTCTTCCTGTAAAATTTCCCCGGGGGTAGACGGCTCCCTGACCGTCATAGTAACCATAACTTTGCCTCCTTAATGCAGCTGTTCGCTTCTTCCAGGCATACCTCACCTGTCGACGAAGGTAATCCCTTACTCGATAATAATTATGGTCGCTCTTGTACTCTAGTGGTACTGCTCCAGGACTACGTCGTAGGCGTCTCCATCCTTAAACCGAAACACAATCCGCCAGGGGCCATTTACCTCGACGGTGTACTGGCCGGCGCGCTGCCCCGTGAGTTCGTGACCCCTACATCCAGGGGCGCCGTAGACATCCCTAATGCTTGTAGCAGCATCGAGAATGTCGAGTTTGCGTAATACCCGTTTGACTAAGTCCTGTTTGATTTTTTCACACTGTCCAAACATCCAGCAGTGTTCAAGTTCCTTGTCGGAAAAACTCTTGATCATGGAGGTATATCCTTGTGATGGTTTTCAGCATATTTCTCATGGTCGTCCTCCGGCGATCTCAAGGTTGTTGGCCAACTATCACAATGCGGGATATTTTGTCCAACTACAAGTACCATTGTAACGTACAATGTTACAAAGTCAAATCCCGTCACGGGTCCGCTTTGGGTCGTTATGTATCGAAACCGCGTCGACCGGACCGACGCGCCGGGGGTGACAGGGCCCTGGTCGTTCGCCATATAGTTGCATATACAACTATATGCGGGTAGAGTACTTCAATGTTTGAAAGATGCCTGTACTTCAACGTCAATGCCTTGGCGCGGAAGGTCAACAAAATCTGGGACAACGCCTTCGCTGATCTGGGGCTGTCCCCGGCCCATGCCTATCTGCTGCGTTTAGTGCTGTCTCAACCCGGCATTTCCCAAAAGGACATCGCGGGCGAACTGAGGCTCGAAAAATCCACGGTGACTCGGTTTATCGACGCCCTGGAACACGGAGGTTATCTCAAACGGAGCAAGGTGGGTCGAGAACAGATCATTTCACCGACCCGGGCGGCGACCAAAATCGAAAAGGAATTGAACC
>JBGQBO010000113.1:0-3666 GCA_041494885.1 Terriglobia bacterium | reverse complement strand
GGACCGATGCCGGACGGATCATAGAATCGAATGGCACGATACCCGGCTCGACTACGACCTTCAATGCGATCGATCCTGCGCCCTTTGTAGATTCGGTAGGAAATTGGTGGTTGGTTTTCGGTTCATGGAGCGACGGCATTCACATCATTCAGCTGGATCCGAGCACCGGACTCCGTCTGCAGTCCAATCCAACAATTTATACGATCGCCCAGCGTGGGAACCCATCGGCAGGGGAAGAAGGCCCCTTCATCTACCCATTCAACGGCTGGTACTACTATTTTGCCCCCATCAATGTCTGCTGCAACGGCGTAAGCAGCACTTACAGAATTATTGTTGGGCGCTCACAGAATCCCACCGGACCTTATTTAGACCGCGGTGGCATTGACTTGATGCTAGGCGGCGGAACAATTCTTCTCAGTGCACATGGAAACGTAAATGGTCCTGGCGGTCAGAGTGTCTTTACGGACGGGAAACAGCCTACGTTGGTCTACCACTACTATGATGGCAACAACAACGGTGCCCCAACATTGGGCATCAATCGAATCGGATTTGACTCCAGCGGCTGGCCGTTTGTGCAATGAATCCCGGGCCTGTGGTCAGGCCACCGAGAATCGCGCCGTTTTTCGTCGCGGATGAAATTTTGGCGAGTCACAGGGTTCGGCTGTCGCGATGGCCTTTCGTCCTCGATTCCAGCAAGGCTTGCCTTCAACGCTGGATGCACGGGAAGGGGACCATTATTGTTCCCGATGTGCATCGTTCAACAGGTGGGCCATAGCCGTTGAACGCCTTAGGATAAGACTGGTAATCAGTTCGTACTCGCTTTTCTGAGTGGACCGCGATTCACGGCCGACTTCATCCAGCAAAGCTCGGAACGCAATCTGGGCCAGCTCCTTTTGCGACATTTGCACCGTTGTCAGCGGTGGAGTCATGAATTGCGCTAGGCGGATATCATCGAAGCCAACGACTGACAGGTCGGTCGGGATCGTAATTCCGTGATCGTACGCTTCGCGCATGACTCCAATGGCCGTCATATCATTGGAGCACATAACAGCAGTGGGTTGATCGCGCGCGCCGAGAAGTTCGACCAGCGCGCGCATGCCGCCCTCCATGGTATGGTCCGCCGTCACAATAACTTCCGGGAGCAGGCCGATTTCCGCCATGGAGGTCTTGAAAGCTTCCGTCCTCGCCAGCGCGGATTTCAGCCGTGGTGGCCCGGCAACGAACGCGATACGGGTATGCCGCAGAGCAGCCAGGTGTTGGACTGCCTGGCGAATGCCATTCAGGTAGTTAATCCGGATGTTGACAATGCCGGGAGCATCGGGTCCGACGTCAACGAAGACCAAGGGTACCTTTCGGAAACGAAGATGTCCAAGCAGCGACTCCTCCATGCCAAAGGTCAAGATCGCCACGCCGTCGACACGGCGTTCGATCATACGCCGCACCGACTGCTCCATTCTCTTCGGGTCGTTCACGGTGGAGGTAAGAAGAATCTCGTAATTGTTCTCCACGGCGAGATGTTCGAAGGTCTGAACAATTTCCGGGAAAAACGGGTTGGTAATCTCGGATACGATCAGGCCCAAAATGCGGCTTCTTCCAGACACCAGGGCCCGCGCCTGGGTATTGGGGAAATACCCGAGTTCGTCAACGACCTTCCAAACACGCTTGGCCAGTTGAGGATTGACCGAGGACACGTGGTTAATCGCTCTGGAAACGGTAGCAGTGGAAACTTTTGCCCTTCGAGCTATCTCACGGAGATCCATAACAGTAGTTGAGTATTAGCCTCGACTAGACGCTTATAGCTCATATTTTAGCACACACGACTTGGGTGTGCGTTTATCGCGTCAACTTGAAGAGCTGCTACGTCTATTGCGGTCAGTCAGTGCAGTCTTGTACTTCGTGTTCCAGCTAAGCACTTCATTAGCCGGGAACTTACGCGTCCACTTGGTGGTAGAGGCGATAAGGTTCATCACCGAGGGATGCAAAAGGACGAAATGTCTAGCAACTGTGCCTGTGAGTATTTGAAGACCGAGAGTGGAGGGACGATGGCCAGCTGCGGAGACTTCTGGGGCCATGCAGGAATGGAACGTGCGGCCAACATGCCTCCGGTCGCTACTGCAGTTGTCTTTAGAAACTGCCGCCCAGGTGTGTTTTTCATAGCTCGCTCTCCTGGTCTCCCCTTTCGGAGCACTCGCTTGAGCCTCGTTCGGGCAAAGGTTTACCCAAGCAGATGATCTTTCGATTGTGGTATCTAGCAGGGAGTGTATGTCGAGGTCAAACATCTGGTGTAATCGTTTTCTCAGATGAAGTACTCTGTCGTGGCAGATACTGTACATCCGAGCTGGTGATAGGAATGAATCGATTCAAAAGAGTTGAGCTTTTGGTGATTCTGCTGGTTTGTTCAAATCGCTTGAGTCCAAGTGCGTTCAAAGGCAAAGAATGATTGATGTTGCAAATCTGGAAGTGTGGTTTGTCACTGGCAGTCAGCATCTCTATGGGCAGGGAACGCTGAAAGAAGTGGAAGAGCATTCTGCAACGATCGCCCGAGCGCTATCGGCGTCTCCGCAAATTCCAGCAAAGGTCATCTGCAAACCCGTGATGACGAGCAGTGATTCAATTCATCAGGTCTGCCTGGATGCCATCTCCTCGAAGAATTGCATTGGACTGATCGCCTGGATGCATACCTTCTCTCCGGCGCGAATGTGGATCGCCGGTCTTAGATTGCTGAACAAACCGTATTTGCACCTGCACACCCAATTCAATGAAGAACTGCCGTGGTCAACCATTGACATGAACTTCATGAATCTTAACCAATCGGCTCATGGCGACCGAGAATTCGGATTCGTTGGGGCCCGCATGCGCCTCCACCCGAAGGTAGTCGTGGGGTCCTGGCGGGATACAGACGTTCACGCCGAGATTGGGACTTGGGTACGTGCTGCTTGTGCACGGCACGATGCGCAACATTTGAAAGTCGCGCGCTTCGGCGACAACATGCGGAATGTTGCGGTGACCGAAGGAGACAAGGTCGAGGCGGAGATCAAATTGTGCTATTCCGTCAATGGATACGGCGTCGGAGATTTAGTTCAGCGCGTTAAGCAGGTAACTGACGCCGAGGTCGAGAAACTCACGGCTGACTACGATGAAGCCTACGCAGTTGCGGAGCCGCTGCGTCCCGGCGGAGGTCAGCGTCAGGCCATGCGTGAGGCGGCAAGAATTGAGCTGGGTTTGCGTCATTTTCTTGAAGAAAGTGGCTCGAATGCATTCACCGATACGTTTGAGGACTTGCATGGCCTCGCGCAGCTTCCAGGAATTGCGGTGCAACGCTTGATGGCTGACGGATACGGTTTTGGGGCGGAGGGTGACTGGAAAACGGCGGCCCTTGTACGGGCCATGAAAGTGATGAGTCACGGGCTAAAGGGCGGAACGTCGTTCATGGAAGATTACACCTATCACCTGAGAAACGGCGGTCAGGTGCTTGGTGCGCACATGCTGGAGGTATGTCCGTCAATCGCCGAGGGCCGGCCGTCGGCGGAAATCCATCCGCTTTCCATCGGTGGCAAAGGAGACCCTGTCCGGCTGGTATTTGCGGCTTCCAGCGGGACCGCGGTGAATGCTTCCGTCATCGACCTGGGGAACCGCTTTCGTCTAATCGTCAATCAGGTGAATTTG
>JBGQBO010000112.1:0-4444 GCA_041494885.1 Terriglobia bacterium | reverse complement strand
TTCCATCCGATGCGCCTCGTTCACATCCCCCGCGGTGACTTCCGTGGCGGTGATCACTTCGCTGCGCGCGTCCACGGCCCGATGCACTTGATACGACAGGGTGGTCTCCCCGCGCTTGACCAGCGCCGCATCCGGATCCGTGGTGGAACGATAGCGGCGATTGGTTTGACGATAATCGGGATGGGCTGAATGCTCCTCGGCAATTTCCTCGAGACGTTCTTCCAACTGCACGTAGTGTTGACTGAGCCGGGCTTTCAGCGACTGCATATCCAGGACGGAGTTTTTCGAGGCGTTGGCTTCCACCAGACTACTATCGAGGAACACCTTCCGGCCATCGACCAGTCCGGCTTCCACACATTGCCAGACGATGCGTTCAAAAAAGCTCTGAAACACCTCGACGCCCCAGCGCTTGCGGGCTTTGGATAACACACTGTGATCGGGAATCTCGGAGTCGAGGTCATAGCCCAGAAACCACAGCCAGTCCAATCGCTCCGGCACCGTGTCCATCAGCTCCCGCTCCGAGCGCACGTTGTAGAACACCAGCAGGAGCATCAGTTTTAAAATGATCGGGGGAGGAACCGAAACATGTCCGTTGGTCCCATAGCTGTCTTTGACTTCCTTATAGACAAAATCAAAATCGATCAGCCGGGCCACTTGGCGCAACGGATGATTGGCGCGCACCCGCTTGTCCAGACTCACATTGACACAGAACAGCTTCTCCTGCGGCGGATCCTTAAATCCCATCATCGGATGGGCCTCCAAACTGTGCGGGATGAACTTTCAAAACGAGTATATCATCCAATGCAAGAGCGCCATTTGGGCAACAGCCCGCGGAGATCTGACCCTATCTATTCATGAGCTTATGGGGCATGGGTTTGAGGTGATGACCACAGGACATACCCAGCAAAATACGGTCGTCCAATGGGAGAACCAAATGCGGCAGGAACAGGGCCTGCCACCGAGGCAACCATGACAAACAAAATCACTAGGTGCTCCATATTGTCGCTCGTGCTGGCATTTATCTCAACTGCTGGCGCTGGCAGGGGAATTGCCCAGTCCAAAACAGAACGAAATGACGTGATGGTTTCGATCAGCAGGGCGTCCTGCAGCACGCAGGGCAAACTAGCTTTCGATTGGGTAATTACCAGCTCTGAAAAGGAACCAGTATATGTGTACGCGACGTTTTTGAAGGGCCCTGCAGTCTCTTTAGATTTCGACGAGTCGTCGCATCTGCTAACGATTTGGACGTCCCGATCCTCCGAAGCTGACTTTGCAGTGAACGACTACCCACGGGCAAGGTTCCTCAAGCTACAGCCCGGTTCAGCGTTGCGGGGCTGGTTTGTCGATTCTCCAAAGCGGAGGCCGCCAGTAGTAGGGGCAACGCAGCTTGCCTTTGCGGTCGCGTTCGGTCGTGAGACGGAGTCAGTTGAAACCGCACTTCGAGAAGCGAAGTATATTCATCCCGCCAACCCGATTGTTCAGTGGCAAAGAATTGCCAAGAGTGCTCCAGTGCCATTGCGCAGTTGCACTCTGAAAAGCGCGACTTCAAAGGCTGGCAAACAAATAGAATGAAAGAAAACAAAAGGGGTCAGGCCGCGACGGAATAAAGAGGGTCACATCTTTGCAGGCTGTTGCCAATGGCAAGGGTCAGATCTCTCCAATCGAGTTAGCTGATCAACCTTCCCCCGTTTTAATGTTTGGGGTCGGACCAAGCCAACTCATTGCAATGGTTGTCGATCATCGGAAAAAAGGATAATATTTAGGCCTTAGAACCTGTTTCTTGCCCCCGAAATCACCCCCCTTGGCAACTTGGATCGGCGGGGAAACCGGCCATGGCAAGAGCCCATCGGCATTATCTGCCGGGACAAATCTGGAATTTGACTCACCGCTGTCACGAGCTTCGGTTTTTGCTCCGGTTCCTCGGAGACTGACAAGCCTGGATCGGCTGACTCTAATGGCAAGGGTCAGATCTCCCCAATCTGCATTTGAAGAGGCAACTCCGCATTTTTTTCATCCGCGATCTTCAGCTAACCACCGCGCTGGCGCTCGCCCGCCAGCAATTGAAGAATGCGGAGACCTGACCCTCGCGATTCGGTGATCGTCCACATCCCCTTGGAATCTCTGCGATCCGTTTTGCACAGAGAGATTTACGGGTGCCGTCGAGGTGCCATTAGCGGCGATGGCATCTCGCAATACTTGCGGAGACCAGGGACGCCGGTTTACGGTCAGCACTTTCATGTCTGGCCCCAGTCCGGCATTCCACGCTGCGGAGTCGCGGACAACATCAATAATCGTGCCATCCTCTTGCAAGAGGAATCCTAGGGAAAACCGCTCTTCGACGGTGTGGTGAATCTTGTCTCTCGCCGCCTGAACGGAGCCAGGGGTGTTCCTATATGCCAGGCTCCATCCGCTTGCAAGCAGTCCGTCGAGCGGGGCGCGGTCCACACCGGTGGCGTTCAACCGGTTCTCAAAAAATGCTTTCCAATCGTAGGGAGCGACGCCATTCATGACCTGAACAAGTTCCTCGAACGTATAGGGGCTGATGTCAGGAGGATTCTTCGACGAGCCAAAAAAAACACGGCAAAACTCGTCAAGCGAACGCTTTCCCTGCGTCGCGCGCCGGATGATCGTGTCCGCTTCCAGCCAGATGAAGAGCGACTCGTCGTAGTAATCCGCTCCGCGGCGCAAGGACTGCCACTGGTCGGCGGACTCGATCATCATGTTCGTCGAGACGGCGGTGTCCTGCAGAGATCGCCATTCACGCCCCGAGCGGTGAGCCGTTTGTGCAGCGAGCAAGGCGACATAATCGCGTGCTTCCTGCGGACTCAGGATCCTCGATCGAGCCGCCAAGACCCAATTCAAATATCGCGTGAGCCCTTCATAAACCCACAACATTTCGGTGGTTTGTGGTTCCTCGAAGTTGCGCCTGACGATGCCAGCCGGAATCCTGTACTTGCCGTTCCAAGAATGGACATACTCGTGTGGCAGCAAATAGCCGTACGCGAGACGGTTTGCCTCGTTTGAAAAAGAAAGAAGGCTCATGCGAAGGTCGCTGGATTCGCGGTGTTCGAGCCCGTCGTTGCCAACGTCATCGCTGAGCGCGAGCAGAAAGTGGTACTGCTGATAAGGATATCCGCCGAACAGCTCACCCGTCTCCGCTATCACCCGGCGAAGCCTATCTTGCCACTCCAAGGGAAGGTCCGCGGCCTCGGGTGTTTCTGCGGCAATGTCAACGAAGACCGGCGGCGCAGAAGGCAATCGCAGCTCTACAGTTTTGAAATTTCTTCCGGAGAGAACCGGCGAATCCACTAATACTGTGAGTGAAGTTTGCGGGAATTCAATGACACCATCCACGGTTCTGACTGGCGCGATTGCACAAGCATGTTTCCATCCTGCAGGAAGTCTAAGCCGCGCTGCTATGGCTGTTCCATCAGTCGCTGCTCCCTGTGGGTAAAGAACGAGTGTGTACCAGTCCAGTACGAACAGTTGCGCTGTCGCAGCATTGAGGTCGGAGCGATTGGCAGGGGCGATGACATCCATTGTGACATTCAGAATCTTCACGTTGTCTGGAACCACGACATGAAAGGAAAACTTGTCCACGAGGTCGCGTTTCCACTCAAGCGTCTGGCCGTTACCGTTCATCTTAAGACGAACGATATTGTTGAGCAGTGCGGCGGGGAACTCGTACGTCGGAATGCCCCATCGTGGATAGACCAAAGTAAGGGGACCGGGATGGACTGGGATGGCGAGTTCGGAATGAAATAGCTTGCGCACGCTGTCGCTGGCGTCCACATAGAGCGAAATCGGCTGCCGCTGTGAAGCTGTTAGGTATGAAGGCAAGACAAGAGCAATTACCAGTAGGACAAGTACTGGAAAGCCCGGAGGCTTTGCCTGTCGATGCCTTCTCTCAGGGGCATGCTGCGGATTGGGACTGGAATCGAAAGTCCTTTGGGATTCTTTCGCCATAACCAATTCTACGAAAGATTATGCAGCACGCGCAATACTTTGCGAGGTACGAACATGGTACGCGTTGTCACCCAGGGGTTGACTCCAATTCCCACGAGATGCCGCCTCGGCAGCGGGGGCTCCCGGAAACAGTTCTGGGCGAATCGTCGGCCAACTCGGAAGTTAAGAATAGCAGAGAGGGTCAGATCTAAATTTTCAATCTTGATACCTGTGCAGGAGAACCATTGAAAATTTAGACCTGACCCGAAAATTGAAAATTGTGAACATCATCTGATGCCGCCGAAAATCGTACTCAGAGGGATAACTCCGCCAATATCAATTCATTCAGCTGAAATGCAGATTGCAAACGGGCCGTTGCTCAAAAGCACTTTTTTGGGGTTCGAGGAAGCGTTCGGGTTCAGAAATCCACAGGCGAAGTCAAAAACAGGTCTCAGAACCGAAAAAAGGATCAAAACGGCCTCGCCCGGCGAAGATCGCG
>JBGQBO010000111.1:0-4537 GCA_041494885.1 Terriglobia bacterium | reverse complement strand
CGATTAGAAATTTGGTGATCTGTGACCCGTCATCCCGTAGCGCTGGCGTCCCGCCGGCTGCCCTGTTCCTGGCCGTCGTACCGCTGGCTTCCAGCCGGCGTTTTTCTCTCCTCCGTCGCCTCACAGGTCTCCCCGCGCTCGTCATTCGACAAGCCTCCAGACTTAGCATTGCACAAGGCGGGGCGTAATTGTACTGGCCGTTGGACCAGTTTTCGAGGTGTGGAGGGGCAGCTGACCTAGCCGAGGGGTGGGTGTTGAGGGATTAAGCTAAATCTAAAGAACACACGCCTCCGGAAACGAAGCATGGGGCACGCGGCGAATCGCTCCGAGGGCTAAGTGTCTAAAGCTCAATTTCGGACGCGCGGCGGGTTGATCCTTATCCGAGGAATATGCCTGCCGCATTCCTGCTCCATTTGACGTAGCACCATTCCCACGTACTCCTTGGCTGTTTCGTCCGAAGCATTCACTTCAAGGATGAGCCTGTAGGTCTTGTCGCATCCGCCGCCTTTGGGACACGCTATGGGATGCTCGTAGACCCGTTCGAGGTCCCAAGAAGCAATTTCGTTCTCAAATTGCGAGATTAGATCCTCACGATATGCAACAGCACCATACAAGATTGGCATACTAAGCCCCCTAAACGATGTCTGTGCGGCTAGCCGAAAACGGTTCGAACGATATCTGCCATTAGAACGGAACGGCCCGGAACCAGTCTCGAAGCAGTTGCTTAATTCGTTCTACTTCTTCATCGGGTACGTCAGTCATGTGGCATATGGCGTTGCGAAGATGCCCCACCATACGTGCCTCCTGAATCAACTGCTTGTCCCGGATGATTGGTTCAAAGTCGTCTTTCCAACAGTAATCCATTATCAAAAGTATCTGAGGATACGTAGTGAGGGAGAGCTTGTCTCGGGAGCCTAAAGCCATCCACTGTTTTGTTTCCTCCTTTGCTTCTAGCTCGGCGACCTCCCTCTTTACGTTGGGTTCGACCTTGTCCCACCAATCAGCTGGATACTTTTCAGCGAGAACGTCCACGACGAGTTCACGTAGATAATTCTCGAAAACGAAGAACAGCTTGAACACCAAGGCGGCTCGGTTCGCCTTTCTTACTGAAGCAGGTAAACCAACTGCAAGGTCAACCGTGTCGGATATTGTCAGCGATTCAGGAGGCACAGTGTCCGGGTGTTCTTGGATAAGCTGTTCGGCGCTCCGGCCCAGCATCACAAAGAGAGCTAGCCTGCTGTCATGGGAACTCATTTGAAGATCCGGCGAAGTGCGTTGAAGATATTCAGATAAGTCTCTTCCGTCCCATTTCCTGGCAAGTGAATTTGGATGTTGTAGTGGAACTCGGGTCGCAGGCCTCCTTTACCCCCGTCTTTCGTCTCCTCGACCTGCACGCTCTCCTCCTTCTCTTCGACACTCTTGGGCGGCTGCGAGACTGCGGAAAAGTCTCCCTGCTTAACGATGGCCGAGAAAGTCGCAGCAATCCTATTTGCCATGTCTAAATCTGATCCGGTCACTTGGGAAATCAGGCCCTTCAGGTCATTAGCTCCGAGCACGTGCGCGTTTTCGTTGGCCTTGAAGAGCGGGTCGTAAGCAGTCTTCACACCTGCGGCGATTGCGCCTTTCGCCTTGGCCGGGTTTTTTAGCATGTCGTAGGCAGTCGTCGGTCGATTCGCGCTGTCGAGAAATCCAAGCGCACGAAGAAACGAAATCAACGCTCGGTCATTTGTTCCTTTGAGCCCAATCGTGTCGCGCAAGTACTCGTGGGTAAAAGTGTTAGGTTTTTGCGCGGCCAGAATTTTTTCAAACAGCTTTCCGACATTCTTGTAGGAAGGAAGATAGGGCAGAGTCTGGGCCACTTTGTCCTCCGGAGGAAAACGCGGTTATTTTGGCATACCTACCATCCATTTACCATTGAATCAAGTTCGATCGTGGCGGCAACTGGGTATGCGGTGAGATCGAGGCGCAGAACCACATGGCTCGATGAGTGGCTGAGGATTCTGCAGGTGCCCCCGACAAGGAATGAACTCTGGGGTGGACTATCGGAGTGGTGTTGTCCGGTCGCGGGAGCTGGCGATCGGGGAAACTACCAGTGCCAAAGCTTGACTCACCCGCCTTTGCAACTGCTTACATTTCGGAGGGGACTTTCCGCACAAAGAATGGCTGGTGCTTGGGCCACATCACCTCGGTAGGTTCGCCGCAGCTGTCATAGGGGCACGAAACTGCCTCTGCCCGCATTTTCTTTTCGCTGTCTTGGTTCCCGACTACTTCGAATGCCTTGCCGCATTTTGGACAGTGTACAGTTTTTTCTAGGCCGGGCCATGTAATGGCGTCGAAGGTTGTGCCACCGTGCTTCTGCGCCCACGCCTCCCTGCAAGACTTGTGAACGTAGGCAAGAGTCCTTTTCTGGCCGCCCACTTGGGTGATGATGACGCCGCCGTTGTTGGCAGTGACAGGATTCCTGGGGTCCCCACAGTGGTCACAGATACGCAGTGCACCCACTAGCTAACCGCGTTTTCGGTCGTGCGTCCTGAAGTGCACATGCTTAGGAACGCGCGTCGGCTTAGCGGCAGTGAACCGAACCTTCTCGCCATCCCGTGTTGTGAACTTGACCGGGGTTGGCACTTCCTTCGTTTCGTGCGCTTCAAGGTCTCGAGTCGCCATGTTTGCTCTCCCAGCATTAGATCTACAGCAGTCTATTCCTTTTCGCCCGTGCTATCGCGGCAGCCCAAACGTCACGACGCGATGCACTTGGGGCTACGTGCCGCCGCGAGGTCGCACAAAGCAGAGAACTGAGCGGCACATTGTGGCTCGTTCTCGTATTCATCGCAGCACGAAGCCATGTGTTGTGGACGATATTGCATTCCGGTGCGTAATGCTCGATAAGGCTTTTTTCGACCGCCTTTCTACCTGCCTCGCTGTGCAGCGACAAAACGCGAAAAGCGACAAAGAGACGCTTGCCGCCTGCTGCCCTCACCCATTTGAGGTATTTTTCGTGTCCATCGTTCACGCGATCGTGAAGATCATCGGCTTCCCCGAAGTAGAGGGCTCGGAATGCGCGGGGCTTGCAGCTTTGGTCGCGGACCAAAATAGCGTATATGCCGGGGGCCGACGGCAGAAGCGCCCAGTGAAGCAGTCCAGGTTCTGAGAATCGGATGGTGTTCCCGTTATTCCGCGCAAAATGGATGCCGTGGACCTTTGGTTGGGGTGCAAACGGTGACCCTAGTGATGATAGGTTGATGTGATCCTGCAATGTCATGCCACAAGCTCCCTTGGGTGAGGGCTGCGGCATGGGAATTAAATCTCCCCCCACCTATTGTTCAGTTTCTCACTAAACCTCATTGTGGTCAAGGGACCTACCCCCCACCACCCCTTGGGATGCCTGCGCCAGTTTCAAGTTCGGGCGGCGTCTGGGGGCCTTGGAAGTGAGCGCCTCAAGATCCTAGGGCTGCGCCACCTGCCAACGGCCAGGGTTATCCACATCTTGACAAGCACCCCGATCAGAATCACAATTCTGCCAGTCTCTCCTGCACGGCACCCGATCAACAATTTGATGGCACGGCTGTCGCAACGGAAGAGGCAATGGTGAGATCAAAAAGACCCTTTGCATCCAAATTCACTGCTTCCTGCAATGCGGGTGTGTCAATCATCGTAGCGTTAGAAAAACTCCTATTCCGCGCCGTGTTGTTTGGGTTTTCGGTCTATGGGCTAGTGCATTTTCTCCTCGGCAGATGAATCGAGGAGGTGGTGAAGCTTTTCTCCCTGTTTTCTCTCCGACATTCACAGCAACGAAATCGACCTAATTCTAATCGGTAAGAATTCCGGGCGGGAGGCCAATTGCCTGGGTGAACCAGCGCCCATTCAATCCCGATGCAATCGGGATTTCAGGGTAGGCAAGAGGTGCGCGCGGCGCGCTTTCCAGTTTTTCCTCAGATATCCACAGCCTCGTACCATTGCACTCAGCATTTCCCCGTGCCATGTTAAATGCGGAGGATTGTCAAATGACGGGCGCGACGAGACCTGTGAGGGGCCCACTCCATTCCGCTGCCTTTCTAATCGAAACTCAGGTGCGAATAGAAATCGCCGCAACTCATAGAAAACAAAGGAAAGCGACCAAGTCTAATCGAAACTTTTCCCGGGGGCCCGGTTGCGCGGGTGAACCAGCGCAAAAGGTCGTGGGTCCACATGTCGCAGAGAGAATATTTGGCGCGGACCAGGCAGCGCAAGGGATCGGACCAGGGAATGTTCTCCAGAAAGAAACGAAAGGGAGGCGAATATCACTACCAGGCAGGGTTTTTCTCCCGGGACCTCGAACGATTCTGCCTGGAGGCGCAAAATGAAAAAGCTCCGCATTATGCTCATGCTCGCAGTGGCTGCTCTGGCGCTGGCGGCGATCCCGCAAGCCTGGGGCTGGGGATGTGAAGGTCACGAGACGGTGGCGCTGATTGCCAAGGCGCACTTGAATCCGAACGCCCTCGCGATGGTCAACCAGATCCTGCACGACAACCCGGGGCACCCGCCGCAAGGGCCCTGCCAT
>JBGQBO010000110.1:0-4540 GCA_041494885.1 Terriglobia bacterium | reverse complement strand
ATTAGAATTGGTCGCTCTCCTTTGTTTTCTATGAGTTGGGACGATTTCTATTCGCACCTTGTTGCGATTAGAAATGCATCGGAATCCCCTCGGCTCCGCCATGCACCATGCGGTGCGGGGCTCCGTTCGGGGCACATTCGGCAGGCTCAGTGCAGGCAAGTTCAGTGGACCTCCCACAGATGTAAGCGCGCTCGTCATTCGACAATCCTCCAGACTTAGCATTGCACAAGGCGGGGCGAAATTGTACTGGCCGTTAGGCCAGTTTTTGAGGTGTTGAGGGGCAGCTGGCCTTCTTGACTGCGCAGCGATGTGGGTAAACAGGCTCCATCGAAACACGTCAGTCGGATAGTCTGTAACTGGATGCCTTATTGGTATAGTCTACAAGTCGGGATAAAGTGAGGGCATTATGGGATGGAATTTCAGACGTGGTTTCTCGCTGGGCCCATTCCGGATCAACCTTTCGAAGAAAGGAGTTGGAGCCTCCATCGGCGTCGGCGGAGTTCGGGTGGGACATGATGCCCGTGGACGAAACTACAGTCAGGTTTCAATTCCTGGAACGGGGATTTACAGAAGGGATTACTACAAGACGAACTCAACAACTCCGGGTGCGGGAAGCAGCCCTGCTCAAGTCACCCAACCCTCTCAGACACAGGGACAACCGTCACCCCTCCCTCAAACAATTACTACCTCCGGAAAATATCTCATTTGCTTGATTGCATTGGCGATTCTTCTTTCAATAGTGCTGCATTTAGTTTTCAAGTGAACTAGCTGGCGCGATAATTTAATCTAGCCTGTATGAGCTGTCTCACAGATTGCTCTAAATCGTTGAGATAATCTTTCCTCTTGGTCGCAGTCGCTGCGTGAATTGCCATCGCGTCTTGGAAACCATTCTTAATCGATTGCTCAAGCTTCGATTGGCGGGATCGAATCTCCCGATTAATCTTTTCGATCTCCAAGTGCCCCAGAGACTTCTGGGGATCAAATTTGAATCTTCCCTCCAGCCCCTTGCGCCATTCCATGATTGAACGTGCAATTTTCGGGCCAACGCCCGGGACCCTTTCTAAATTCTGCCAAGTGACATCCGCAGCCGTATCGACGCCATAAGACATCAGCATTTGCTTTCGACCGTCTCCAACTTTGATAATGCGGGCAATTCGTATGCTGAAGGTATCCAAGTATTGCTGCATCTGAATGGCGTATTTGTTTTTCTCTAATTCCTGCAACATGCGCTGCCGCAACAGGGGCAAACCGGCATAGTCTGCCCGCAATGATTCAAGTGAACTGACCTTGGTCACAAAAGCCTGATCGCCGCATTCCGCCGCGTATTTCTTTTGCAAATCTTCATATCTACGTTCCCATTCTCGTACCACCGTCGCGGCCGCCGCGCGGTGCTTGTTCAATCTTCTTGGTAAAAAGAACGCAATGGTAATTGCTGTTATGAGGAGCATTATTGATGAAGCTCCGTCTAGTCGAAGCCCGACATCCAAGCAGACAGCTGCCACAACCGTTGCTGCACCGAGGCACATCCGTATCCGGCGATTTTTTCCACGCCGAACAATTTCGCTTGGCACAACATAGGGAACTGCACGATTCTGTGGAGTGGGAATGGGAGCTAAGCCACCCAAGAGTGGAAGCGATCCGAGGGTGCGCCAAAGTTGATCTATATCGAGGCCGGGCGTCGGAACGGCACCGATTTCGATGAAGAGGATAATTCCTTCGCCCTCGATCTTGCACCAAGGACACGAAGACAATCCCGCGAAGTATGCGTGAACGTTATTCCGGTTGCACTTGGTGAGATTGGATTGCAAATGGCCGAGTCTTTCTAACCATTCAATCGCGGTGGGGCGGGCACTTCCATTTGCCGCCTCTGCACTGAAGGCCCTTTCAAAAGAATCTTGCAGAGCCGATGGAATCTGGTCCAGCAAGAGGCTAAATGGCGGAGGCCTCATCAGGAACTTCGCTGCCATCCGCCCGTATGGAAAGCGGCACTCGGCAATCGCCCGTTCAATTGGCATCTCTCCTTTTCCTGAAAACCGACCTGCAAACGGATGCCTGCCCATAAATAGTAGCTGAAATAGGAGAACTGCCAGTCCAAACGCGTCGTGATTTTGCGTTCGCCTAACCGTACTGAATTGTCGATTCTGGAGTTCGGGAGGGGTATACGGGGGAACCCCGACCGGGCAAAGAAAGACTTTGCCTTCTGACTGAATTTGAAAGCTATCACAATCAATAAATGAACTGATGCCGGCTGAGGACACTAGGATATTCCCATGATTTACGTCCCCGACGATGTGTCCCGCCTTGTGAATCGCCGCAAAACCACGCGCCACGTTGCTGGCCACATGTATTAGGAACGGCCAAGTTGCTTCCGGAAATTCTTTCACCCGGGATTTTGGCGTATAGAGCTCGTGGACTGGCTTGTCCGACCGTGCAAATTTTCGCATGAGCAGCCCGACGAGCTGCCCATTACTTTGGAGTACCGAGAGGGGCCATGCTGCAAATTTCAGTATTTCTTGACTTCCGGTGAGCACCATCGCGTTGATTTTGCTGGCACGATTCGCATCTAGTGGCCGATAGTATATCTTGGCTACTAGAGAAGAATTTGAAGCTAACTCATAGACAACTCCCTCTCCCCCACGCCCCATTTCCGGTCCGAGCACAATCGGATTGCCTGCGCTGTCTACGACCCGCATCAGACTGGCCTTTCCTCCCCATCCTGCTCTGAGTCGCAACAGACGGCCAGGACTAGCGTCTTATCATCATCTGTCCGCTCGTTGATTTTTGGGGAGTCGAGATATTCATTAAGTTGCTGTTCGAGGCGAGCCAGCTTTGAGGGGGAGGTATTTCTTATCGCAGGGAAAAAGCCACTGAAGAACTGCTGGTGAGGACTTTGTGTTTGGTAGTCCAGAGCGAGCCTTTGTAGCCCGTCAGATAGAAGGGCAACCTCAGCTACATGGTCCTCAATGAGCAAGAACCTAAGCTGTTCAAGGAAGTCAGCTTGGGTGGCGAAGTATGTCGTGTTTTCATACTCTCCGCGGTCAGGCCAGAACCCCAAAGAGTACAGCCCTGAAATCCCGGCTGAGTACACGACTGCACCGTCGCCAATCTGGAAGAACGCAGCCGCGGAGGGCGAAACGATCGAGCCCACCAATGTGCATGCGAAATCGCGCTCGGTTGCGCCTTCCGCATCCGCTTGGAGGATTATCTCGTCGCGAAAGGCATTGACCCAACTTGCCACAAGTCTTTGGTTCAGGAGCTTGACGCAACCCTCTTCCACGAAGTACTGAACAGCCTGTTCGCGGATGAGTTCGCATATGAGTCGAGAACCGACGGCAGACCTACTTGCACTTCCTGCACCGTCAGAAGAAACCGCAAGTAGCACCGATCCTTCTCGAGATGAAATTTCGTCGCAGAGATGGTTGTCTTGGCACTCAACCCCTCCGCTGCGGTGTGAAGTGCCAAGCACCGAAGCTCCGATCCACCTCCAGGCGCTTCCCATCATACTGAGGCCCAACCCTCCGGAGTGGCAGGATTAGCTAGAGGGACCTGTTCTCCGGCTGTCGACCTGGAGACAGCGCTAAGCGAATTTGACAGCCATATGAAGAGGTCCTGAAACCGCATACCCTTAAGCTTGAGAGGCTCGCGAACAGCAATTTGCGCGAGAATTTCGAAGTTTGCACCTTCGACTCCAACCGCAAAAAATGAGAATCCTTTTGCAGCTTCACCTTGATGCACCCTTTCTGCGGCGGACTTCCAGCCGTCGGTAGGAGCCCCATCTGTAATTAGGAAGACCCACGGTCGGTAATAGGACACACCGTTTGTCTTGTAGGTTTGCTTTCGCTGTTCCAAGAGTGTTAGCCCCTGGTCGATCGCCGCACCCATTGGTGTGTCCCCGGATGCTACCAATTCCGGAGGAACAAACGTGTCGATCGTTTGAAAATCGCTCCGGACATTAACCGGCCCAAATGTGATTAGCGCCACCTCAATGCGTTTCATCGCGATTGCATCAGCAGCTGTGGCATCCTTGAACGTGATCAAGCCTCCATTGAGCTCTCGAATTGGTTGTCCAGCCATTGACCCCGATGTGTCCAAGAGAAGGACACAAGGGCACCGTGGCTCGGGATTTTCGGCGAACTCCGCTCCCCCAAATGGAACTTGCTCCAGATTCTCGGTCATCGTATCTCCCTGAAGATGCACTGCATATTCCAGGGAGTGTACCGAGCAATTGCTACATTTTCAATAATTATAGGCCTTGGTGAGCGGTAGACTCCGTTGAAGCTTGCTGCGCGGGTGAACCAGCGCAAGCGGTGTGCACGGCGCGCTTTTGACTTTTTCCTCAGATATCCACAGCCTCGTACCATTGCACTCAGCATTTCCCCGTGCAATGTTAAATGCGGAGGATTGTCAGATGACGGGCGCGACGAGACCTGTGAGGGGCCCACTTCATTCCACTGCATTTCTAATCGAAACTCAAGTGCGAATAGAAATCGCCGCAACTCATAGAAAACAAAGGAAAGCGGCCAGTTCTAATCGAAACTTT
>JBGQBO010000109.1:0-4647 GCA_041494885.1 Terriglobia bacterium | reverse complement strand
TAGAAGCTGATGGCAATGCGATCGCCGGGATATCTGCGGTTGTACAGATAATATCCATCACCGTAGTAGTCCACGTACACGTCATCGCTGTCGTACCAATCGTCTGACCAGTATTCTGGCCATGGGTCAACCAGACCGAACCAAAAGCCGCCGTAATGGAAGCGGCGATGCCCGCCAACAAACACCACGGGGAGACTGTAGATGCGGAACCCGTGATCCTGGCCGTAGTAGCTGCGGAAACGGTCATCCGGAACGCGGTAGCCGCTGTAACCGCCACGTTGCTGCCAGGTGCGGTGCTCAGACTGCCAGCTATGGGCACGATCGCCCCGCCAAGCGACCTGCTGTCGACGTACATGCTCGGGGCTCCGTTGTTGTGCAGACCTGTTGTCCTGCTGCTGACGCTGTTGGCGTTGCTGATCCTGCTTGCCTCGGGCTTGCTGCTGTTGTTGTTTTGCAGAGTTGGCTTGCTGCTGACGCTGTTGGCGTTGCTGGTCCTGCTGCCCCCTGGCTTGCTGCTGCTGTTGCTGGCGCTGCTGATCTTGCTGCCTATTGGCTTGTTGCTGCTGTTTCGCGGAGTTGTCTTGCTGCTGACGCTGCTGCCGTTGCTGGTCCTGCTGCCCCCTGGCTTGCTGCTGCTGTTTTGCAGAGTTGTCTTGCTGCTGACGCTGCTGCCGTTGCTGATCCTGCTGCCCTCGGGCTTGCTGCTGTTTTTCCGGTTTAGCCTGTTGCTGCTGTTGCCGGGCCTTAGCTTGCGGCTGCCGTTCCGGCTTGGCCTGTTGCTCTTGCTTCGCGGGCTTAGCCTTTTCTTCTTGTTTCTCCTGCCGTGCGTCAGCCGGAGCGACAATTCCGAGCAGCAGAAAAAGCGCGGTCGTACTAATGATTCCAATTGGTTTCATGGTGTTACCTCCATTGCATCTACTTATGCGCCCGTCACTCGTCATCTAGGGCGTTTCAACTGTCAGGCCTATACTTATGGTTCGATATGTCGCATGCTGAGCCTGGTCTGTTCGCTCGTCACCCAACTCGGATTCGCGAGAGGGAATGAAAGAGTCCAAATACATTAAGTAGCCATAGCACGACGCCAATCACCACGACGGCGTTCAAGATCGACTTGATGCTGCCCGCCATGGGGATGAAACGATTTACCAGCCACAGCAGAACGCCCACCACGATCAGGGTTAGTAGAATTTGAATTAAAGGCATGATTGATTCACTTTCTCCTTTCGCACGCAGACACCCTGCTTCACTTGTAGCTGACCTTTGTTTCCATGCTGGTCCGAGAGCTTTTGCGGCAATGTGGAACGAAGTGGAACCTGGCATTTCCGGATGGTTCAGGCTAAAGCTTTGGTTTTGTTTCTCGCTTCGGTCTTTTTGCTTCTCCCACGAACACGATATTAGAAGACGCGGCGGCGGATATCTGTCCATTTTCGGACATATTTGTATTTTGTTTGCATACGCGCGGCTCGGTGCTACAATAGCTGCCATAAATCATGCCGAGATCAGCACCCCCGCGAAGAGACGAGACGACCAAGCAGGCCGCTTTTGACGCTCAAACGTTCCTCGACTCGGCCGGCGTGGCGAGGAAAGTTGTCGAATTCCCCACAAAAACAGCTATCTTCGCGCAAGGCGACGCCGCTGAGCACGTCATGTACATTCAACAAGGCGGCGTGAAGCTTTCCGTGGTTAATGAGACTGGCAAAGAAGCTGTCGTGGCCGTTCTCAGGCCCGGGGACTTTTTTGGCGAAGGATGTATTGCAGGTCAGCGTCTTCGGATGGGGTCGGCCACCTGCACCGCACCGACCACTGTGCTCGTGATCGACAAGAGCGAGATGATTCGGGTGCTCCACGCCGAACATGCCTTTTCTGACCGGTTCATCACTTATATGCTTACCAGGAACATCCGGATCGAAGAGGACTTAATCGACCAGCTTTTTAACTCCACCGAAAAGCGCCTGGCTCGCACGCTTCTCTTGCTAGCCCGTTATGGCAAGAAAGATGAGCCGCAGAGAATCCTTCCCAAGGTGTCGCAAGAAACATTGGCGGAAATGATCGGCACAACGCGCTCCCGCGTTAATCTGTTCATGAACAAATTCAAGAAACTAGGTTTCATTGACAATACGGACGGTCTTGAAATTAACAGCTCGCTCTTGAGCGTTGTCTTGCACGACTGAGCCACAGCTGCCCCTCGCCTTGTTTGAAAACCAAAATCCCCACTCTTGACAGTGACGCCAAAAGTGGGGATTACAACGCCCGCTGAACCCTATGGAAGGCCGGCAGGGTGCCAATCAACTACTGATTCGAAACGCGTTCTGATTCGTTGGTTGGTGCGCTCTTCTGTAAGACGTTGACGAGATGACGGCCTGTGCCGGGCACTCCCGTGTGTTGACCTCTGACGATCTGTTTTGCCTTGATGGCGTGGCCATAGACCTGTTCGTTGGCCTCGTCGTCGGGACGAATCGTAGAGCCTTCGAGGGAGATGCCCGCAAACAAACCGCGGGAACGCGAGTAGCTGAGGATCTCAGCGCGCATCCAAGCATCGGTAGCTGCGGAAGCATCACGACCTTTGGGGCCTGCCGCAACGGAAGCATCTGCGCCCAACTTAACCTTGCTGCTTAGGATCGACTCCATGCCGCGGTCATTCATGACCAGCAGGATCAAGTCTGTCGCTTCGCCGCCGATTTGGAAGCCGACACTGCCGCCTTCCAGCGCGTACATGGCTGGGGCTCCCCAAGCTCCGCGGAACTTCTCGCCCGTCCGGCAAACTATGGCCCCGCGTCCGTAGTCTGCGCCGATTCCCAACGCCAGCTTCTTGACGGAAGGGATCACGATGACACACTCGGCCTTTTCCAAAAGCTCATGAGGAATGTTGTCGGGGATGTTGAGCACTTCCTGCATGACCACGCCGCACTCTTCGAGGCGTTTTTGCTCCTTATTGATTTTTGCGGCATACACTGTACCTGCGACGAGCGTAAGACATGCTGCGGTAACCATAAATTTCTTCATTGCTGACCTCCAAGGTCAAATTTTCTCTTGCTGACGTCTTGCTTCCAAACAGATACTTGGCTGAAGGACTTTCAACACGTTTGATTTACGAGAGGGCTTTGCGTTGCCCGACTCTCAGGCGGGGTACTTCCGTAGTTTCGAGCTAAGAATTCTTCTTGCCTCCAACGACGATCAAGACAATTCCTCCGACCAACGCCAGCCCGCCGAGTATCGGCGGAATCGAAACTCGCTCATGATCTTCCCTGGTGACATGCATTGGTCCCACATCCATTACTCTTTCGTGATGGGTGTAATTGAATCCCTGATAGGCGAGCGCCAGCCCGCCCAGAACAATTAAGAGAATTCCAATCCAAACGATCGGTTTCATATTTTTCGCTTTCCCACCTAAACCATCCGCCTTCGGCCCTGAATCAAGTTAATTACAAAGATGGCCAGAGCCACGAGCAGAAGGATGTGGATGAATCCTCCAAGCGTGTAGGACGTGACCACGCCGAGGAGCCAGAGGACAAACAACACGACAAGAATAGTCCAGAGCATACTGTTCCAATCCCACAAGAGACCCATGTCTACAGCGCTTGTGGCGCACCTGGAGATTGCTTTCTTTATTTCCCAGATGACTCATTCTAGAAGGACTGAAACTGTACGTCTGTCCACTTGAGCACACTTTCCCGAATACCTCGCAACTGGGTGTCTGCGTAGAGTTGGCAACGGCACGACACTTGGTCGCTTCCGCCATGACCTCATTGCCTCGCGAGCTGCTCCGGCGACATCCGATCGACTTCCCGGGCACGTACGACGAAGCGCTTGGGCGCCGGGCCAACATAGTAAAACGGGAAACACGTGATGAAGGTCAGATCGTGGCCGGTTGATGTTTCCAAGACTTGAATCTCACTCGGAGCAACGACTTCAATGGATTCCACGAGGTATTCGAAACTACGCTTCGGAGTCTTGAATCGGATTTCATCGCCTACTCTGATATCGCGCAGCGGACGAAAAAACGTGTCCCGGTGACCAGCCAAGGCGACATTGCCCCATTCGCCAGGCAAAGCCGAGTTCGAAAGGTGACCTACAGCCCTCCGCAAGTTCGCAGGCGAGTCGCCCTGGACGACGATGGCGCTAAGCCCCAGGCGCGGCACTTGAATCTCTCCGATCAGACCGCCTTCCGCGAGGAGATGCGGTTCTGAGAGGCGGCCGGCTTGCTTGAATTTCTTCATTTCAAGAGCCTGATACGTGTGCGAATCCGCAAAGACAAAGCCCGCGTACCCCAGAGCGAGAATGCCAAGGGTGAGAAAAAAGTAGAAAGCAACCCGGAGGAGGTGGGTTCTCGTTGACGAGATTGCGCTCGTTGCTTGCGAAAGCGAACTCATCTCGTCCCCGTTCCCAACTGGGCTTTAGGCGGCTTTTCCGCCGCGAGCGAGTAGCCCGGCCGGGTTCGCACGCGCAGGCTGCCGTGGCCTGTCGCGGTAACCTTTACCTCGACTCTTCGAAAAGCATCAGCGCGCTGCATGTTCTGCGGTGTGTAACCCAGCGTATATTGCTCGCGAAGGTCTCGGGCGATTTCGATCGATACCTGAGCGACGGATTCGCCCACTTGAGGGAAGTAGGCGATTCCGCCCGTGTCTTTGCATAGCCGCCGGAGGAGGC
>JBGQBO010000108.1:0-4689 GCA_041494885.1 Terriglobia bacterium | reverse complement strand
TGCCGCTCTGGGTCGCTATTCCCCCCTCCGCAGAGAAGGGGGTTTCATCAGGCCGTGTTGACCGAGATCCTCGAGGAAAGGGTCGTTTCCAGTCGGGGGCGATCCAACCCTCGAGGCGTCAAACGCCAAGGCGTCCGCTACCCCAGCCGCGCATCGGTGAGCCCTAACCATAAATCCAAAAAGAGGGACATTGTCATCAAAATTATTAAATGAACAGTATTGAGCCTGACCCTAATTTTTGTTCCGCCTTGCACGCTCCTGTTGTCCCCTAGGGCGGGAATCGGGAAGAGCACAAACGGTTGAGCGATATATCTAGTGACTGTAATCTCGACTTCCCGCCTGCCATCCGGGTTAACAAACCGGAGCGGCCCAAACATTCAACACCTTGGAAAGACGTGACCCCAATCATTTTGTCAGGCGACCGAACTGAGAGCAGCATTCATACTCCAGATGACCAACAGCAGAATGGAGGAAAGCAGCAGAGGCATCTTTAGGTTGTCAGCCCCTTGTGCGGCAACAAACACCATACCCATAAGGGCAACCAGCCAATTCACGCCTGTGATCGTCAGGCGCTGCATGGTGTAGCTAGGCCCGAGCGCACCTTTGAAGAAGAAGGCGGTGATAACTAGAGCGCAGCTACAACTCAGAAGAGCTAAGAAAAGAAGCAGTACCCTAGGAATATCCGCAACGCCACGTCTGAACAAACGCGCCCAAGCAAAAAGCAGCGGCAACACGGGTGACACAAGCAGTAGTATGAAAATCACATAGGCAATTTTTTGAGCTTGACCCACGGTCTCCTCCTCAGCTAGCCACTATTTAGGGTCGACTTTTGGTACCACCTGATCCTGCTTCTTCAAGTCCTCTGGCTTCGTTTCCTGGATACGCAGGATAAGCGTCGCTTTTCCGTTTTCGTCGTAAGACCAGATTTCCAGTGAGGGATATGCTGTTCTGAGACCGCCGTCCACTCCCACCTTCCCATCTTGAGTAACTTCCAGATTCAAGTCTGTCTTGATTGGATCGGTAGGTGCTCCAAACCCACCGATGTTCAGAAAGGACAGGCCATTTAGGGCGGTATTGGACACCTCAAAATGCGTCGTTCCTTTGTTGTCGGTTGTTTGCTGAATTGGCTTGGTCTCAGAAGTGCCTTTGTTTACAAAGAGATATGGTGGAAACGGAACAATGGCCATGCTTACGCCCGGGTCATTCTTTGTCATAGTCACAGACCCTTTTTTAAGGCCTACGACGAACTGCATCTCGGCGCGGTATGTGCCTCCGTTGGAGCGAGGGTTCCGGTGATCGCCCAAGCCAAAAGTGTTGATTGTCCTGCTAGAGATATATAGATCGACGCAGATCCCCACCTGGCCTTTGCCGACTGCGGGTGCTGAACAATTGCCCTTCACGTCGACAAACTTGTGTGGATTGTTGAAAGCGTACTCGTAACGGTTCCATGACTGGGGATTGGCCGGATGCGCGCTCGCGTCCAGCGGGTCCGTAGTCATAAACCTTCCTAGATTTGCGCCGTAGTACCTGGCTCCGAAGTAGTCGTTGCCTGATTCCGAATCCCGTTCTTTGCCGGTGAATTTCTGCCGGAGACCTTCGTCCACACCATAGCCGATGACCCCGCCGCGACCTCCGATCACCGAGGAAATTTCTTCCCCGAACGGCGCAAAGTCGTGACGCGCGATCACCGTGCCCGTCGAGTCCGTCACGAGACGAGTGCTTCCCAGATGGTCCGCTGTGACATAGTTCGTCCCGCCGCTCGTCGGGGGTGCTTGATTGGAATATTCCGCCACCATCTGCCCGTGAGCGTCATAGACCAACACCGTCGTCGCAGATCCAGCCACTTTCTTCACCCGCCGGCCGTCCACATCATAGCTGTAGGTGGCCGCAGTTCCATTGAAGGTCACCAGCCGATTGTCGGCGTCGTAGGTGTAGGTTTTCACCAGCCCATCGGCTCCGAGACCCTGGATCAGGTTCCCTACCGCATCATAACTGTGATTCGCCGCCGAGATCTTGTTGGTCTGTGTGTTAATCGTCGGGATCTGAAGCGGCATGTAAGGCGAACTGGAACTGCCTCCGGTGCGATTGCCATATGGATCGTAACTGAAGGTCTCCGACCAGCCGGACGTCTCGTTCATCCCCGTCAGTCGATTCAGCCAATCGTACCCGTACGTCTGCGTCAGACTGAGCCCGGGCGCCGTGATCGTTTGCGACTGCACGTTGCCGTTGTTGTTGCTTGTCCCATAATTATAGCCCAAACTCACCAGTGTTCCCACACTGATCGAGCCTTCAAAAATAGGTGGCTGCCCCTGTTCTTTATCGCGCTCTGCTCCACACCCTGGCCCGCGATCTCCTCCCGCATCGCCCCAACCGATCCGAACCTCGCGCCGTCAAACGACGACCCAAAAACTATCATCTGCTCACTAAACCGCGTCACCTGATGGGAAATCTCCCCCACAGGAATCGTCCTAAATGAGCTCCTTATCTAAGCGCCATTCAAGCCTGACCCCAAAATCCGACTTTAAACCCATCAGCCGCTAAAAGAAGAAAAGCGTGAAGAAACCGGGAGAAGAAAAAACTCCAAACCCGAGCGGAGCCTGCACGAGCCGTGACCCAAGGCCGCGGCGGATAAGGCGCCTTATCCGCCGCGCCGAGTCCGAGCGACTCCCCGCCCGCGTCATCTACCCCACACCCGCGGCCGCCGCCCCGAGCCGGATGGGCGGGGGGCCAAGAAGATTTCAGGAGAGGCTCACAACTGGATTTTCGAACTGCCCACCGACATGAGCTCGCCCATATCCCAATTGAAGATTGCAAAGACCTCGGTTGTTCTTGTGCTAACGGGGGGGACAGTTTTCACTTGACATCCGCTTTTATAGAACCTGTCAAAACCTCAGCGCGGAGACACTTTTAAGGACGTGCTGTCTTTGTCCTCGATCACGAAAGAATCCGACAGGGTCGATTGACCGAAGTCGCGCCATGTGTAGCCTAACCGAAAGCGGACACGGTCTCCCCGTGACCCTCCATCATGCGGCAAGAGGGCACGGCAGACTTCCCGCATCCCACCAGGCTTGATTTCGATTTTCTGAATATCTGGATTGTGAAACTGACTCAAGTCGTTCTTATGAACGACACGCCACCGTTTCCGACCGTTGTCCCATTTCTCGACCGAGCAATGGAAGAAGGTGCCTGATCCGACATAGCCACCTGGCATCTGTATTGCTTCGACTGTGATCAGGACATCTGTCCGGAGTTCCGCGACATACAACCTCGAAGCTGGAAACATTCCGCTCGGATCGGGGCTACCCCTCACTGAGATTGCAGCGTGTTGGGCTGCACAATCTACTCCATACGCCAGAAACGTTATCATCAACACAGCAACGCTGCTCGTAATGGCTCTAATCATGGCTCACCTCAGTACGATATCAAGCCAGAAAGGTTCACATCCCATGGCGTTGTATGCCCGATTCTCATCGGAGCACCCTCGATCTGTCGGACTTGATTCTCGATCCGCACGGCGTCTCCGTTGGTATCATTTCCGCCGTGATACCAAGCGCTGTCCACGTGCCCAAGCTCGTGAATCAACACCTCCGACAGGGTCGGCGCACTAGACTTGCCATCCTCCATCAGGTTTCCCGGCATGTGCCCGAGGTCGCCGCTGGTCACATAAATGTGAGCGGTTCCCGGTATAGCGAGCGTTGCGGCAGGACTCATGCCGTTATCTGCTGAGCCGATGCTTTGATTCGTGATTTTCGTGCCGGGACTGACGAACTGAATTGTGGCCACGGCTTTGTCGTTGATGATCCCGGCTAACTTGTTCGAGACTGCATTGATGCTGTTGAACGAAGGGCCCTTGCCGTCCGGGCCGTTTGTGTAGATTCCAAGATAATGCTTCCCGTCTTTGGCTTTGTTGTCGTACAGATAGCTGCCCGCCTTACCGGCAGCATTTTGTAGTGCCTCCAACTTCTTCTTGCGGGCGGCTTCGTCCCCCGTGAGTTCTATCGCTTTACCGGTCGGGTCGATGAATCGCAGTGGATTATTGCGTGCGTAGGAGTACATGTTCCACTGCTGCGGATCGGTGAACTTTTGCTTCATGATCATGATGGGATCGGGTTTCATAAACCGGCCCATGCTTGATCCATAGTACCTGGCCCCAAAGTAATCGAGCCCGGATTCTGTGTCCCGTTCTTTGGCGGTGAACTTCTGCCGGACGTCATCGCTATTGTTGTATCCCGTCACCGAAGAACGATTGCCAAACAGGACGGGGATTTCTTCACCGAACGGCAAGTAATCGTGTCGCGCCACGACACTGCCACTGGCATCGCTGACTAATCGGGTGCTGCCGAGATGATCCGCAGTTAGATACCTTGTTCCCGACCCCGTCGCTGCCGTGTTCGAGTATTCCGCCGCTAGCTTTCCTGTAGCGTCGTAGACAAAGATTGTGGTTGCGTTCGTAGCTGGAAACGTTCTCTGGACTCGTCGCCCATCACCATCATAGGCGTAGGTCGCCACACTGTTGTTAAAATTGATCAACTTGTTCTCGGCATCGTAAGCGTATGTCTGTGTGGCTCCACCCGGCGCCACTGGAGCCTGTGTCACATTGCCCCCATTGTCGTAACTAAAGCTGGCGCTGGTGGCAAACCGGTTCTTGTTGGACGCATCCATTGACGGAGCGGGCGCATAGGTGGGCAG
>JBGQBO010000107.1:0-4825 GCA_041494885.1 Terriglobia bacterium | reverse complement strand
GAAGGCCTGCGCCGCAGCGTCGACCTGTGCTCCCTCATGACAAGAATTGTCGTTTCGCCATGGGCGTCTGAGATGACGTTTTGCGACATTGAGCAGCTGACGCGCGCCAGCGGGTACTCAATTCCCGTAAGATGGTCCGACCTGGCAACGTTCAAGGCACTACTTCCGTAGGAGCGATTCCATTTCTGACACCGACCGTTATTAATACTCGGCGCAAGTTTGAGAAAATCACGAGATGAAATTCTCCTTTCCTGTGACATGCGGCTGTGGCGAGACGTTCTCCGTAAATGTCACTGGCACGCAATTCCCAACAGATGCTCGGTGCCCAAAGTGCCATTCAAACATTTGGCTTGTCGAGCCGTTGGGCAACGTTGTAGGTATGGCGATTCTGGGCCGCGCCGCGACGGAACTGAAGAACGAAGACTGGACCCTAGCAATCGTTCTAGGTGCGATGGCTGTCGAATGTGATCTAGTCTACCTGTTCATGAAATGGAATCGGATCGACCTCATGTCGGTTACGACGCCGACCGATGCGGATGAGGAAGACTGGGAAAGGCAATGGCGCGATGAAGTGCGCTTCGTTGCGGCCCGGCTAGACAAGGTTTCTGGGCTGCTTGTGGGACAACCCTTCGATTCGTTTTTATCCCAGAACACTGGGCTCCTCCAGGCCGTGCAGGCGCGTTATCCATCTTCTAAGATTGCTACTTCCCCTAAAAACTTTTTCATCAAAGAACTGTTTCACAGGCGGAACAGGATCGTTCACTTCGGAAAGGTCGACTTTCAGCAGTCCGATGGAGAAATGTGCCTCACGTTGGCCACAACACTCTCTCAGATCCTGGCGGCCATGGACGTGAAGCGTCGTCTTGCTTTGGAAGCGAAGCACTCCGCTGAATTGCAGGGGCCTTCGTGAGGACGGTTGTAGACGAATTAGAGGCGCAGATATTGTAGGCTCGCTAAGTTGCTGAGGACGATTGACCGGATGAGAGGGCAATACTTGGCTGCCCCCAGTCCGATCAAGAGGCGGGGGCGGCCAACGGCTGCGGCTTGGCGCCCTTGATCACGAGCCACAGCATGAACGCCATCTCCCCGAGGAGGGCGGGGAAGGCGATGTTAGAGACCATATCCTCGTATTGCGGTAACAGTAAGCCCGTAAAGCTCATGGCCAGATAGGCGAAGCCGTTGATGATCAGCCAGACGCCCAGGAAGCGGGGCAGGAAGCGCGACCTGTACACAAGGATCGCTAAGGGAAAAAGCCATAGACCCCAAAGGATCTCGGCGGCAACGATTTCCTGGTGATGCAGACGGAGGAACAGCATGGCCAGGGCGTCCCGCTGAGGTTTCTCGAATACGGACAAGAAATCGGCGCCGCGCACGAGCACTAGGGCAGCAGCGTCGTTCAGCACGTTGAAGAAGTCGATGGCGGCTGGCATCACACCCCCCAGGATCACCATCAGCATAGCGAGGTTCTGGTCCACTCCCTTGAGCAACCGGTAAAGAGCCAGCGCGAGGAAAATCACGATGGTCCCGCAGAGCAGGTCGCTGACGATGCCGAGACGGAAGAGCAACTCGTGAGCGGAGATGTTGGTGGCCGTCGCGGTCGCGTTCCCAGGCACGAACAGGGTGCTGGGAATATAGATGAGGCGGAGGGGGGCCAAGACGACGAGGAGCAAGTACAGGAATCCGGCGACTCGGCCGGGGTTGCGGGTCGAGCTCATGTTCCCTCCTTTGTAAAGGGCCTAGCCGGAGAGACGGCGAAGGCTGTCAAACAGTTCTTTCAAATTGCAAATCACCAAATTACTCGATTACAAATTCATCACTGCCCGGCTGCGCTGGCCTGCTCCTTCCATCGTTGTTCGTTCACGCCGACCACGAGGAGCCACAGGATTAGCGATGCTGCCCCGAGCAGGGCGAGGGCTACAACGAAGGGGAACAGACGGTATCCGAGCGGCAGGTACAGGAAGCTCAGCCAACCCAAACCTCCAAACATCCCCAACACGCCCAGAATCCGAGGCAGGAAGGTGGACCTGATAATGAGGTAGCCCGTCAGGAGCGCATAGAATCCGAAAAATACCAAGGCCATCGCGGCGCCTCGGTCATTCACCTTAAGAAAGAGGAGCGCCAGTGCCTGCAACTGTTCCGCGCTGAATACACTCAAGTAGTGCGCGCCTCCCAGGACAAACAAGGGGGTGATAAAAAAGACGCGGCTAAAAGTCTTGATGACGCAGCCAGCGAAGCCTAAGAACGCCGCCAGCAAAGAGACGCTCCTGCCCGCCGGCTTAAGCAAGTCATAAAAGAGAGCCGTCATAGCGATATTGCACGCCATTTCGATGAGGTAGACTGCGTAACCCAACTGAAACAAGCCGCTGTGCGTCAGGATGTTGGTCGCCGTAGCCGCGGCGTCGCCGTATACAACCAGCCTCTCGCTCACGAAACCCTGGGCGAATATTCCCGTCAGTATGGTGAGGAGATAAAACACACCCGTAATCCTGGCCTTGAGACGCGGCGACGCTTCTGTAATCCGTTTCGTCATCACATCATTGCTCATACTCTGTTCTCCTTACGCGAGATTGAATCCATGGCGCGCCACGATTACCATTCGCCCGCGACCCTGGCCTGCTCCCTCCATCGTTGTTCGTTCACCCCGACCGCGAGAAACCATAGCAGCAGCGGTATTTCCCCGAGGGCGGACGCGCCCGCGATGTAGGGGATGAACAGATGCACGGCGAGCGGCGGCACGAGATACATCATCCAACCCAAACCAGAAATCGCCACCAGAACTCCCAGGGCGCGGGGCAGAAAGGTTGACCGGAAAATGAGGAAGCCGATCAGGGCGCACCAGAGTCCGAAGAAAACCAAGTAGGTGTCGTTGGCATAACCATTCAATCTCACAAATATGTACGCCAACGCCTGCAACTGTTCCGCGGTAAGCGCGCTCAAGGATCTGCCGGCATTCAGGATGAGCATGGGTGCGAGATAGAAGACGCTGGTTAGAGCCTGAGTCGCGCATCCCACGAGGATCACGAAAGCTGCGAATAAGGAGAGTCGCCTGTTTACGGGCTTTAGCAAGTCATAGAGGAGAAGTGCCCAGGCAATATGGAATACAACCCCGACAAGGGAGGATGCGAATCCCAGCCAAACCAGCCGCTCGTGTCCAAGAATGTTCGCCGCCGTGGCCGCGGCGTTGCCCGCGACAACCAGCCTGCCGAGAACGATCACTTGGCCGAATGTGGCCGTCACGGCTTCGAGCAACTGAAAGACACCGGCCATCCTGGCCAACGAACGCGGCGACGCTTCTGCAATCCGCTCCGTCATTACTGCAGTGCTCATGCTCGTTTCTCCTCATGCCAGGGATCTAGAGTGTGGGCGGCTCAAATCGGTCCTTGATAGCGGCGCAGCCGCACCGCTGCGGCGAGGAATGCCGCGGCGATTGCCAGGCCGATCCACAGACCCGGGCTGACTAGGAATTGTCCCGGAGTGAGTTGTGTCAGCGGATTCATCGACATGCTACCCGCAGTGAACGCACCGTCCGGGCCGCCCATGAAGCGGGACTTCAGCATGGCGGCGAAATACGAAGTGTTGAAGGCAATCTTCTCGACGACGTTGATCGCGACCAGCGGTAAGACGGCCCATAGAAATGCCGCGCGCCGCGCCCAGCCTGAGACCAGCAGCAGCCAGGCGTAGATGGGCGCATACCAGAGCCCATGACTGGTCACAAGGTGGTAGAGCAGCGTCAGTGACACCTGGAACAACGACAAGTGGGTCCATAGCGCCGCGACACTCTGACCGCTCCCCAGTAGTACCGCGGTGCTAAGCAGCAGCATGATCCACTGCGTGGCAACGGTGATCGCGAAGGAGAGCAGCGGGAGAACCACGAGCGGAATGCTCGCCTTCGAGAACACGGTCGTAAGATCGGAAACCGGCAGCGACTTCCAGAACAGAATGCTGCGATCGCGACGTTCGCCATGCAGCGCGTCGAGACAATAGAACACCCCGACGACAAAAGCAGTCCCCATGATCAGTAGCGCAGCGAAGTCGTTCGGCTCGACGAGCACGGCCGTTCTCTGCACCGGGTCGTGGGTCGCCATAGCACGGCCAATCGTTGCGATCAAGAATCCGAATAGCGTGACGGCGGCAACGGCCAGGGGCGCGATATAGATCGAACGGTGCTCCCACAATTCACGTTTCACGGACCAGTACATCAGCCGAGTCGCTGACATGACAGCGGGTGTGACTCCCTGGGAGCCGAGCGGAGACGCAGACACGGCGTTCGATTGAGTGTTCATCGAGCTACTCCTTGACCACTGCTTTGTACGGCGCCGGTCTGATTCCCCATCACGGCAACGAACAAGTCGGCGATGCTGGGCGTGCGCACGTCGCCAAGGGAAGCGAGTTGCACACGCTCGAGTTTCTGATTAACGACGCGATCGAACAGCAGGATGCTGCGGCCTAACACCTGGCGCTCGTGCATCGGCTTGAGCGCCCGTGCCGCGGCGACCTGCTCGGGATGTACTGTCACTTCCAGATAACGCGACTCGAATTCTTCCATGCTGCAATCGAGTACGATGCGCCCGCGGTTGATGAACATGAGATCGGTGAGGACGTGCTGGACCTCTTCAACCTGATGGGTGGTCACGACGATGGTGCGGCTGCGATCGAAGTAGTCATTCAGCAGGGAGTCGTAGAACTGCTTGCGATACAGGATGTCGAGGCCAAGCGTGGGCTCGTCCAGCACCAGCAATTTCGCGTCAATGGCCATGACCAGAGCGAGGTGCAGTTGGGCGACCATGCCCTTCGACAATTCCCTCACCTTGCTGGCGCGCTGGAT
>JBGQBO010000106.1:0-4871 GCA_041494885.1 Terriglobia bacterium | reverse complement strand
CTCCGCATTTCACTATACCTGTAGCTCCCGGAAGACTGGCTTGCTACACAATCGGATGCATCCAATTGCCGAGAGACACCCTCAGAAAAGAGGAAACATGAAAACTGTAAAATTGACTCAGGCAGAATGCGACACGATCATTGCAGCCTTGCGGCTTTGGCAGCGCGCCCCCGCATACCCAGAGATTGAGATTTCGGAGGAGCACGGTGAAGCGCTTGGCGATACAGAGATCGACACGCTCATCGAAGAGAAACTCAACGGCGACGCTAAGACGCGTAACGCGTAGGTGAACAATGTCTTGAGCGAAGAAAAGAAACAGCAAATCATCGCACTGGGGAAGCTCGGATGACCACTTGACAGGATTACTTCTTGTTTGCGCATTCTAGGAAAGGAAAGCCCTTTTCCGTTCAGGATCCAGAGCTCGTCTCGTGACCACGATTCCACTCCCAAGAGAGCCGGTCTTCGATAAAAGGAGTTTTGCCGCCCGCATAGGGCTTGATCATCCGAAGAGTATTGATGCGCTGCCCGATGTTCGGCAAATCCTCCTTTTGGAGTTCAAAGCGGAGCGATGCGATGAGGATTTCACTGGTCAACCCAGGAAAGAAAGCGGTCATATCGGAACCATCGGTCACGTCATCAACCTGCGCACGCTTGCCGAACTTGCTTTTCAGCATTCGCTCGAAGACTTGCTCGTCGTCGTAAAAAGCATTCAGCACTTTCGCCCCGGCTTCTTCGAGCAGAACCCGAACGAACTTAAGGATGCCGGGATTGAAACGGCTGCCATCCTCAAGATCCATAAACACTAACCCATATTTCTTCGCTCGTACGCTTTGCCAGAGTTCCATGAAAGCGGGGAGATCCTCCGGTTGTTGGGGCCCATGCGAGGTTCGTGGAAGGTTTGGGTCAAGAAAAACCTTGGGGTGAGGGCCGGTTTCACCGCGAGCGACGCGATACCTCATTACGCGCCAATATTGAAGCTCGATTAGCCGGGGTTTGTGCAACGAACCATGGCCCACGAGGTATATGGCTGAATTCCGTTGATCCAGATTCATGTCAAGACCTCAGAACTACCACGACTTCATTTTGGCAAGATACCACAAGAAGTTCCTTTGGATGTGTTACCTGATCCGCCAAACTTGCTGGCCTGGCGCGATGCGGCAGCCTCAGCTCTTGTGTGGCAACGCGGTCAGCGTAGCCCGAGCCTCCTTAAGGAATCCACCACGGAAGACCCACTGCGTGCCGGAATCCTCTCTCTAAAACGCCTAGCCGATTTCGAGAGGTGATTCGAAACTTGACCGTCTGGAGTACCCAATGACCATCTACAAGCAGCCCGGCTCTCCCTATTACTACTACGACTTCTATTTCGAAAAGCGGCGATATCAGGCCTCCACTCATCTTAGAAACAAGACCGTCGCGCGCCGCGTTGAATGCATCAAAAAGGCAGAACTGGCCCAGAGGCGCGCAGGAATCCTGCCCAAGAAGCAGATACCTCTATTCCGGGATTTTGCAGAGCGTTTTCTTCACACCGTCAGGGTAGAACGCCGGGCCAACACCCATCGCGCCTACCTGAGCTGCGTCCGTAACTTGGAGCCTGTCTTTGGCAGGAAATATCTGGATGAGATTACGCCTGAGATGATCCGGGCTTTCAAAGAGGTGCGACTTGGGCTGCAGCGGAGCCCCGCGACGATCAACCGCGACCTGTCCTGTTTGCGGCAGATCCTTGGTATTGCGGTGAAGGAGGAACTGATCCAGAAGAGTCCGTTCTTCGGCGGGCGAGTGGAGTTTTTGCATGAAAAGGGGAGGGAACGAACGCTTTCCTTCGATGAGGAACGCAAGTATTTGAGAGCGGCGGCGCCGGTCCTCAGGGACGTGGCAATTATCATGGTCGAGATGGGTTTACGCCCCGGTGAGATCTTTCAGCTTCGCAGCGAGGACGTGCGTATTGAGCCGCCTGCTCCTTACGTTCATATCAGGGAAGGGAAGTCCGATAGAGCGGTTCGCGATGTTCCGATCACGTCGCGAGCGCTTCTCGTGTTCAACCGCCGGCTCTCCAACGCGAAAGGCAAGTATCTGTTTCCGCGCAGGGTCGGAAATGGCTACGACTGGACTAGACCGATGACTGAGCTCGAGCCTGCGCATCTCAGGGCGTTGGAAAGTAGCGAGATCAAACCACCGTTCCGGCTCTACGATCTTCGGCATACCTATGGAACGCGGGCCATCGAAGCCGGCATAGACGTGTTCAGCGTGGCGAAACTGATGGGACATGCGGACCTCGACACGACGCAGCGATACGTGCACTTGTCCAAAGGACACTTGGAAGAGGCGCAGAAGAAGATGGAGCGTTTCCGGGCGCGCCAGCGGTTTTTATGAATCTCCTTACCGGCCCCCGGCGCGCCTCTTGGTAGGGACTGAGTCAAGCTGACCTTTCCGAATTTTAGTGAACTGGCGAATTTGCACTTTCCCGTTTGGCATGTTGGCGACAATCTGGAGTTCGCCACCCATAGCCTCAATGATTTTACTTAAGGTGCTGATATACATGTCCGATCGTCGCTCCATCTTCGAGATGGACGCTTGTTTGACGTGCAGAGTGTCTGCCAAGGATTCCTGGGTCAGGTCCATGGCCTCGCGTAGCTCGGCGAGGCCCATTTCTGAAATCATTTTCTCGGCTGCCTCTTCGCTGCGAATGCGCGCTTCGCGAGACATTTTTGCTTGAAGTTCTTTGAAGTTCTTGGCCATTTCTATTTCCCCTTCTTTTTCAGGGTTTGAAGATGCTGGTCGTACAGAGCATCCGCTATCGGAACAAATTCTTCATACCAGCGATCATTTCCAGTCTTGTCGCCGCCGATCAGCAAGATCGCACAGCGCCGCGGGTCGAAGGCAAAGAGCACTCGATAGGGCCTTCCCGAGTGTTGGATCCGAAGTTCTTTCAAATTCGGATGGCGAGACGAGTGAATGAGGTCGGCATGGGGACGTGGAAGTCCAGGGCCCATTTTCTGAAGCAAGATCACTTTGGCGTTCACGTCCACCTGTTCAGCCTCGCTCAACCCATCCCACCAGCTGGAAAACTCGTCTGTGTATTCGACCTCCCATTCCATAGAAGGAATATAGCCTTCAGGCTATACTTTGTCAAGAGTGGAGAATGGAGAGTTACTTCGCCGTAGTGCCATACCGGATGCGGAGCAAGCTTCATTGGAATCGTCCTACGCTTGTTCGCTGTGTCTTCGCCATGTTTAGGTGGCACCCTTAGAATTCATTCGCTATTCGCGAATCGCGAATGTAGAATATAGCCATGAACCTGAAACCCCAAGACGTCGTCGTGGCGCTGAAGCTCTGTGCCTATCCTGGCGCTCGTCCAGCGATGTCAGTCATTGCGAATGATCTCAGCCTAAGTCCATCTGAGGTGCATGGAGCCATCGGACGACTCCGCGCATCGCGACTTTTGCATGGGCCAAACTTGAAAGACCGACCCAACATCTCTGCGCTTGAGGAATTCTTGATACACGGTCTGAAGTATGCCTTTCCGGCCCAACACGGCGAAGTGACCAGAGGTATTCCGACTTCATACGCAGCTGAACCTCTTAAGAGCGAGGTCTTGATGTCGAACGAGCTTCCCCCAGTGTGGCCTTGGCCTGACGGAAATACACGGGGTATCGGGTTTGAACCGCTCTATAAGAGTGTTCCGCAAGCGGCGTTGCGCGATCCTAACCTATATCAGTTTTTGGCCTTGGTGGACGCTATTCGAGATGGACGCGCGCGCGAGCGAAAGATTGCTGAGCGCGACTTGGTGCATCAGCTACGGGCGACTCATGGCCAACCCTAATTTCCAGGTCCTCGTAGATGCCGCCAAACTGCTGAAGCCGATTCTCGGAGAGTTGGTTTTTGTCGGAGGGTGCATAACCGCTTTGCTAATCACGGACAATGCGGCTGCTGACGTGCGCCCGACCTACGACGTTGACGCAATTGCGGAGATAACTTCTTATGTTGGATACGCGAAATTTTCTGAGAGATTGAAGGCACTTGGCTTTCGTGAAGACGCGAGGGAAAGCGCTCCGCTTTGTCGTTGGTGTCAACAGACGACAACCCTTGATGTGATGCCGCTCGACGGAAAGATATTGGGGTTCAAGAACCGTTGGTATGGACCCGCGATGGAAACGGCGGAGGAACGTGAGTTGGAGCCGGGCTTAAAGATCTTGATGGTCAACCCCGTATATTTTTGTGCGTCGAAATTGGAAGCCTTTGGTGACCGAGGAAAGGATGATTACCTGGGTAGCCGTGACCTGAAAGACTTGATTGCAGTCGTGGATGGTCGGGCATAACTTGTGGGAGAAATTCAAGCAGCCCAGAACGATGTGCGTTCCTACCTCGCCAAGGAGATCATAAAATTGTTAGGCGCGCGTGAGTTTCTGGATGCCCTTCCGGGATATCTAGCGCCAGATTCGGCGAGTCAAGAGCGGATAACCACTGTCATGACGAGACTAAGAGAAATCGCCTCACTTTCATAAAGTCGCTGAATGACGCCGTCCGCAGCTGCGACTAAACCGCAGATGCCTAAAATGAAATGATGCTGTATTTCGCCTATGGCTCGAATATGTGCGCAGGTCGCCTGCGTCGTCGCGTTCCTTCTGCTGTGTTTGTGGGGATAGCAAAGCTTTCCAAGCATTCGTTCAGATTTCACAAGAAGAGCACGGACCGCCCGGCCAAGGCCGATGCGTTTGAGACCGGCGACCCTTTGGAAGACGCGCAGAAGAAAATCGAGCGCTTCCGGGCGTGGCAACGGTCCTTTTGATTTGCACCAACGCTTTGGGTTCTGTCGGAGCGTGCTGGTCGGCGGTTGAATTGAACCAAACCGGACTGCTTAACCGAAATGAAGG
>JBGQBO010000105.1:0-4963 GCA_041494885.1 Terriglobia bacterium | reverse complement strand
GGAAAAGTGGAAATCCGAAAAAGCCGGATTCCCACTTTCCCACAGGCCTCATCATCATCCATCTCAACGGAAAGGACTCTCAACCTAAAAGCGGACATTTCATTTGCTAAAAAAAGCGGACATTTTAACTTGCTAATGACAGTGAAGTTTCAAGAAAGGTGCCGGGGACCATGGCAACAGCGTCCCGGAGACAGGATAGAGAGGTCAGAAACCTGGAGGAGGATTGCTCGAAGTTACGAGTCAGACGTTAGCGTCCCTTTGAGAGGCCTGTACCAGAGAAGATCGTGGATCGGATCCTTGACCCAAGGGACTCTGAATTCCGGACTTTGGGGCCTAAACACCGAACCATATGCCAGAACCCACATGTGTTGCAGGAGATCAGAAAAGGTTGATTTCGACATGACAGCATCTTAAGAGACTTTTCTATGAAAAAACAGATGACCCACCTATGAAAAATAGTAAAAATATGTCTCCTCAGCAATCCAAGGGGTTCCGTTTTGCATATAAGTGGATAGTCTAAAGTATTTTGATTCAACACGATAACATCAAATTATATCTATCCCTTTCGCTACCAGCACTCTTTGGAAGGTTGATTGCACTCTTAATTCAGCGGCAGGAGAGGTATCTGATTCTCTGGTTGCGACCTGCCAAATCAACCGTGACAATGCAACAATGGTGCAGGTTGGTATTATTCAGGTTTCAAGAGCTCGATTCCTCTCTTAACTTAACTTAACTCGGCCAAGAGAATTCACGGCGGATTCAAATCCTGCCAAGATCACGGCACCATCAATTTCCATCGCGGGATAAAGAAACGAGCGTCTGCCTATGTTTCTTTTCACCCGCATAAACCTTGAAGAAAGGACCATTCAAAATGTCTCAATCTACACCACGCAAGCAAATGTCCTGGATTATCCTGGTGCTGGTGATTTGTTTTGCCATCAGCTCAGGCGCGATATTTGCTCAAACAAGCAAGGGGACCATCGCCGGGTCGGTCAGTGATCCGACAGGGGCGCTGGTTCCGGGGGTGAGTGTTAAAGCACTCAATAAGGACCTGGGAGGAGAAGTCCGCACGACGACCACCGATTCAAGTGGGTCGTACCGGATCGACGGGCTCAACCCGGGTATCTACACGCTGACCTTCACGGCAAGCGGCTTCGCGACGCTCACCATCGAGCAGGTTGATGTGAAAGCCTCGTTGATTACCGCTGGCAACGCCAAGATGGAACTCGGCACGGTCTCGACGAGCGTGAACGTGGAGGCTTCAACCGGGGCTGAACTTCAGACCCAATCCGGCGATATCAGCCATAACATTGGGAGAAAAGAAGTCGCTGAAATCCCCATCCTCGGTTTGAACCCCATCTCGCTGGTTCTGACTGAACCGGGCATAGTCGCCCCCTCGGGCCGCGAAGATTTCACCAACGGCGTCGGGTTTTCCGCGAATGGCACGCGTCCGCGCTCCAACAATTTCCTTATCGATGGGCAGGACAATAATGATAACTCAATTTCGGGGCAGGCATTCCAACCCGCCAACCTCGAAGCCATCGGCGAAGTTTCCATTCTGACCAACTCCTACGGCGCTGAATTCGGGCGCGGGGGCGGTTCGGTCACCAACGTCATTTACAAAGGTGGAACGAATCAGTTCCATGGGTCCGCCTGGGACCTGATCCAGAATTCGGCACTTCAGTCCATCGACGCCGGAGACAAGCTCGCGGGAGTGACACGGATCCCGGTGTTTGTTGAAAACACGTTTGGATTTTCCTTTGGTGGGCCGATCATCAAGGACAAATTGTTCGTGTTCGGAACCTCGCAATGGGACCGGTCCCGCAGCACCGCCAACGGGAGCAGGCTGCGTTTGCCGACTGATAACGGAATAGCCGCACTCCAATCTCTCGGAACCAATGCCAACGTGAGCGCGCTGATCGCCGCCTTGGGAGGGCTTCGAGGCACCTCAGCCGGCCTACAGTCTTTTGCCCTGGGCAACGGCCGACCGAGCGTGGAGACGGGTTTTGTCGAACGTTCCGGGGTGGCCGAGGTCTCGAACGACCGCCAATGGGATGTGCGTATGGACTGGCTTCCCCGTCAGTCTGATACCTTCACGTTCCGATATCTTCAGGACGACAGTGTGTTTACGCCCGACTTCTTCAATTTCCCCAATTCCCTCCCTCCGTTCGACTCTCAGCAGGGTGGACGCTCTCTGAACATGGGGATCACTTACACTCACACCTTCTCCGCTCGAGCCATCAACGAATTCCGGTTCTCCTTCGGCCGCATCAACTTCTTGTTCGGCCCCACACCGGCCACCGCAGCCAATCCGCTGGCACAACTGCAGGGTGTGACCATTACTGGTTTCGCCTCATGGGGATTGTCGTCCGCGCTCCCTCAGGGCCGGTTGCATAACACGTGGCAGTTCCAGGACGGTTACACCTATACGATCGGAAAGCATACCCTCAAAGCCGGACTCGACCTGACGCGTCTCCAGGTTAAAGACGCCGTCCCATTCAATTTTCGGGGTACGCTTGGCATCAATTCGGGGGGCGGGTTCACTTCGGTCGCCAACTTTGTGGACGATTTTACGGGTGCAGCCGGAACCGCCTCAAGAGTGTTTGGAGATCAAATTGTAAAACCCTATATGACCATGCAGTCGTATTACATCCAGGACACTTGGCGGATAAAGCCGAACTTCACCTTAAACCTGGGTTTGCGTTATGAGAACTGGGGAACCCCGGAGAATGTACTGAAGTTCCCGGCGATTTCCGGAGGGTTTGGAGATTTCAATCCTTTTCCGAACCGTGTGCTTGAGAAGTCAGACAACAACAATTTTGCGCCGCGGATTGGCTTCGCCTACACGCCTCACGTGTGGCCCGGCTTATTTGGACACGATAAGACCGTCATTCGAGCCGGTTATGGGATGTTCTATGATGGGATTTTTACCAACATCCTGGACAATACCGCAGGAACTTCCCCCAACGCGGCGGGTGGAACGCTCACCGCGGGCAGTGGCCGGGGACTTGCCAATGCCTTTGGATTGGTCGGCACGCTCACTCCCACTCTGAGCCGGACTGCCACGGTCAATTCCGTGACTGAGAATCTGCTCAATCCGCTCACCCATCAGTGGAACTTTGACATCCAGCGTGAACTGCCGTGGAACCTGGTGGTGACCGCCGCTTATGTGGGAACCCGGGGAGAAAAGCTGTTTGTCAATGATGCGTTTAACCCTGGGATTGGCGATTTTGGCCCTCGCCTCAACCCGACGCGCGGAGGAATTACCGTCCGGGACAACACGGGTGACTCGATTTATCATGGGTTCAGCTTCAAGGCGGATCGCCGCTTTAGCAAGGGACTCCTGATCCGTGCTGCCTATACCTGGTCCAAACTGATCGACAACGGCTCCGAAGTCTTCACCACAACCGGCGGCAGTTCCTTCCCGCAGGATTCCTTCAATCGCAGTAATGAGCGCGGGCTATCGGCTTTCGATCGGCGCCAGCGCCTGGTGTTTACTTACGTCTATGAGTTACCCAGCTTGCGTCGAAACGGTAATTTTGCGGCGTCAGCTCTCAGCGCAGTCTTCAGAGATTGGCAGATTTCGGGTACGACCTCCTTCCAGGCGGGCGCTCCCTTAACGGTCATTCCTGGATTCGACATCAATGGGGATTTGAACGGTGGAAATGATCGCCCGAACCTCGGTAATCCCAGTGCCCCCTTGGCCTCCTTCGCGTATGATGGGTCCCAAGTGGGTGGAACACCGGGCGTTCTCTATGATGGTCCCACTGCGAACTCCTCCGGCGATCTGGTTCCTGTGTCAGCAAGCTCCGTGCATTGGATTATCCAAGGCGCGGGAGTTGGAAACGTGGGCCGCAACACGGTGATTTCACCGGGACGTCAGGATTGGAACTTCAGTATCCTGCGCCGCATCAAGATGCCGATGAAGCGCTTGGAAGGACAACAACTGGAATTCCGTACTGAGTTCTTCAACGTCTTCAATCACCCGAACCAGGGGAACCTGCCCTTCAACCTGCAAGACCCTGATTTCGGAAATCCGGAAGTCACACGATTTGGCCAGCGCCAGATCCGCTTCTGGTTGAAGTACTCGTTCTGAAGAAACAACACGTTTAATCTTTCAGGGAATCCGCCACGGCGGATTCCCTTTTTTTTCTTTTCAAGTCTGACGAAGACTGAGACGGAGGATAGATTCAACTCCTGCTCCATGCCCTCCTTTCTCTGGATCCGCGTTGACCCGAACGATTCGCTGAAGCCTGCATTCAACATCCCTCCCACCCGAAGGCTGAACATCCACACCGCCCTCTCGACTCGCCCTTGAAGGTCGAAGCCACGCCACTCCGCGAGTTCTTACGATCGTCGAGACCGCGTCCGAAGACCAGGTGAGGGCGCTGAGCGGTCACCCTTGGGCCTCCACCCTTCACAGCTCCCTCAGCCAGGCGAATCACTTCCTCTTCGCGGGGTTCGTTTCACGAAAAAATTTATCCCGCTCCCCCCAGCCTTGAAACAAAAGGGACTGACACCTATTCGCTCGACCTTTTTGAAAGTTTCTCGAATCCAGGTGTCTGTCCCTAGCCCGAACAAGGCGGAACCAAACAGGACTAATTTGCATAAGTTGGACGTTTTTCAAAAAGACCTGAGTCCCGCCTAAATAAAGGGCCGAGAGCACATCGCAAAAGGTTAGGGCCAGCAATACGCAAACCTTATTGATAAGCGCCTAATCCCTCCCCTGAGCCGGTCAGCAGGGCTTAGGGGCCAGATCAACACCCATGCACAGGAACACAGCCCCCCTCGGGGGGGCTTGAATGCGTACAGCCCGCCGGTGAGAAGCTGTGAAAAAATCGAAAAAAATGTTGACTAGCTATAATACTATGATATTCTGCCTCCATCCGATGCCTGAGGGAGGTTCCATATGGGGTATCAATCCACGGTCCAGGTGATCCGGCGCGGCGGCAAGAACTGCCAG
>JBGQBO010000104.1:0-5035 GCA_041494885.1 Terriglobia bacterium | reverse complement strand
TCAACGTCGGAAACAGCTGGCCGATGCGCGCGGTCAGGGTCAACGGGGCTGCGGCGGCGATGGTCTCGGTCATGGCGATACATCCATCATTGATTGGTGCCGTTGTGTGAGTTCGAGCCTATCTGAGCGTTGGCCGAACTAACTCATGTTCGCCGACTGAAGATTGGCCTCTATCGCTTTATGCAGGGTTTCCATTCCGAAAGACACATCCTCGATGACGCCATTCACGAAGAAAGTCGGCGTTCCCCGCGCTCCATGCTCCTTCCCGCTGTTCATCTGTTCACGTATGGATTGCAGATGAATGCGGCTGTTCATGTCCCGGTCGTACGTCTGCAAATCCAGCTTGGCCTGAAGGGCGTACTGTCGCAGATATTCGTCGCTCAAATGCTGCTGATTCTCGAAGAGCAGGTCGTGCATCGGCCAAAACCTGCCCTGGGCGCCCGCTGTCTCTGCCGACTCCGCCGCGCGCTCGGCGTGAGGATGCATCTCGACGACGGGAAAGTGCCGAAACACGAAACGCACGCGGTCCTGGAAATGTTTGAGCAGAATTTTCACGGCGGGATACGCGGTGCGGCAGTAAGGACATTCGAAGTCACCGTATTCGATAACGGTAACCGTGGCCGACGCTGGCCCCAGGATGCGGTCAGTGGAGTTCAGCGGGAGCAGAAGCGCTGTTGCTTTTCGTTCTTGCGGCATTCGACCTCCATTTTCGATGTCACAAATATCAGGGGATCAGAGGAATTGAAATATAAAGCTAACCTTACTTTTCAATTGCGCTGATCCCTTGGTTCCAGGCCATGAATTCAAGAAGTCACTAAGGGTGTTTGCCTTAGATATTGCTTCGACTCAAGCTCTTTCAGGAAAAAGTGGGCAACATCTGCACGTGAAATACTGCCGGCTGTTACCCCTGCCATATCGGTCAGCATTCTATAATTTTTTGTTAATGGACCGTTGGTAAGGAAACCAGGCCTTACGATAGTCCAGTCAACATCACTTGCTTTGATCAGTGATTCCTGACGGTCTTTATCTGCATAGATGGGCTTAAGCAAGAGAGGGTAAAAGATGCGGTCATAGAGAAAACCACCGTGTCCCTTGCTATCTCCTGCGCCAATACCTGTCACACATATCAAACGCCTGACCCCGGTCTTTTTCATTGCCTGAAGCAGATTCTTCGTTCCTTCCGAGAAGACCGTCACCCATAGCCACGGTGCTTTGACTCCGATCGTACAACACACCGCATCCTGGCTAGTCATCGCGAGCATGACCAAATCTGAATCAAGAATGTCGCCCTTTATAACCCTAAGCCGCTCCTGTTGAGTAGCAAGCCCCTGAGGATTGCGGGCCATGGCGGTCACGGCATGTCCGGACATCAGCGCCTGTTCAAGAAGTTGACGCCCAATGCCACGAGTGGCACCCACGATCAAGATATTCATGGCCTTCTCCTTATTTAATTAAAGGGGCTAGGTCCTTTAATTCCTTGCTGCATTTTTTGCGTCCTCCGACCCATTTTCACCATGACTCTATTTTCAGTTCATGGTTCTGGTGTTCCAGTGTCTCGACCTCCACGGCGCAGTTCCTTTCTGGCCACTCGGGCAAGCGCTTCGTATTTCTTTCGAAACGCTTCGAGCGAATCCTCTTCCAGTTCTTCCAGATCGAGCAGCGCGTTATGCGCGCCTTGGGTGGCGCGGATGAGCTCGTCGAGCTTGAGCTGGATCGCTTCGGTGTCGCGGTTCTGCGTGTTCTGGATCAGGAAGACTATCAGGAAGGTGACGATGGTGGTGCTGGTGTTAATCACCAGTTGCCACGTGTCGCTAAAGCGAAAGATCGGTCCGGTGATCGCCCACACGGCGATGACGCCGACGGCGAAGACGAACACTCGCGGCCGCCCGCAGAAGCGGGCGGCGCCTTTCGCAAACCGGGAGTACCAGGTGGTGTTATGCATGCTGGGCACCTCTCTTTGGGCACCTAACTAAATGATACTCCTCATTTGCATGGACTACTTTGGGACTCTGCTGTTGTGTTTTCATCGTTAGCTTCCTTGTGAGACTTTGCGATAGCTGCGTCTAACGGTTCGGCTGCGAAATCAAAAGGGCCAGGCTCATTTATTTATTGACCGCTGTGTATTCCAGGGCGCGGCGATCCCAGCCTGCCGGATCAGCGGCCGCTTCATAAGTGCTCTGCGCAAACTCGAGGAGCATGGAATCCGGATTCGCGGCGCGGCGAACCGCTTCGTACGGCAGAAGGAACTCGTGCATGTCGTTGCTGTAGAACGCGGCCTGTGGACGCACGGGGTAATTCCTGAATCCGTCCGGCTCCGGGTAGGCATAGGCATAGAAGACCGGTTCCGGCACCGGACCGCCGCCGGGCCAGAAACCGCAGCTGCTCACTTCATGCGAGTACGCCAGCCGCGTCACCCAGTCCGCCATGTGCGGAATGCCTCCCGGGTGCGGCGGCGCCGGCCGGCCGGAGAAGCGCGTGACCGCGAGGTCGAAGCTGCCCCAGAAAAAATGCACCGGGCTGCATTTGCCGACAAACCCGCAGCGGAACTGCTGCAACACGCGGTCGGCCTGCTTGAGGACGCGCCAGAACCGCTGCGCGTGTTCCGGAACATACGAGTGATGCTGCTGGTCTTGGTCGAAGGGGATCGGGTCCTGCACTTCCGCGGGCATGGTCCAGATCTTCACCTCCAGGCCGAGCGCGCGCAACGCCGCCATGAACTCGCGATAAAAGTCAGCGACCGACCGCGGCGCCAGCGCGAGCGTCCGGATGGCGCCGTCGCTGGTCTGGATCCGCAACTGGTGGTCGAGAAAATCGAAGCTGATCTCGAAACTGACGTCGCCGTACGGGATCGGCGAAGTGGTCAGCCCGCGCGCGGTCACGTACAACGGGACCTGCCACCAGTGATTAAGCATCGGCGCCTGCGCCAGCCGCACCTTGCCGACGATTTGCGTCCACATGTGCAAGGTGGCATAGGTGTCCTGCCACTCCTTGAGGGGCAACGCGGGCCAGCTTGCGTTGCGCGAGACGCCTTGAGCCTGTTTTTTCACCGAGTCGTCCATGGGCGTTTTGCGTTGGCTTGGGGAAGATTTCTTGTCGGTCTATGGATCGAGCCGAGCATGATGTTATCCACGTAACACCAATACCAATCCTCGCCCGCTCGATGGAGCGCGCGATCGGATGGCGGATCGCGTGGAAATGTTTGGTCGCGTCCTTGTTCTTCGAGGAATCGCAGCAACCCACGTGACCGCAGATCATGCACAGGCGCAGATGCACCCCGCTTCAGGCATTCTTCGCAGCCGGGGGTGTTCGGGCTGACGTCGCGAATCGAATCGAGATGGGTACACTGCGTGACCATGCCGTTTCTCTCTGGCAGCTGACCGCGCCCTGACGTTGTTTTTTCTACCGGGACATATTCCGCTTTTTGCCGCGGCCTCGCAACCGGCCTTAGCCCACACAAATTGCGTGTTCTTCTTTACCCGCGCTCATTTTGATTCCATCGAATACGTCTTCAAATCGCTAGTGTTGGTGGCCAGAATCGTCAGCACAGTGGTGGATCTCGATGGTCGTGTGGGCGATTTCCTTGTGCTGGGCGAGTTGCTTGCGTACCCGTTTGGGTGTCAAAGCCTGGTCATGGGTGACGATGCTCAGCGCGCATGAATACGAACCTTTGCCGACACGCCAGACATGCAGGTCGGCAATGCGGGTATCACCGTCCGCCGGTCCGCTTTCAACCGCTTCCCGGATCTCGTCCACGATGGGGTGGTCCATTTCGCGATCGAGCAGCACCTTGCCGGTTTCTCTCAAGAGGTTCTTGGCCCAGATCGCCACCAGCACCGCGCCAATAATTCCCATCACCGGATCCAGCCACGACCAGCCGTAGATCCAGCCGCCTCCCAAGGCAATGATGGCGAGGACCGACGTGGCCGCGTCAGCGATGACATGCACGTAGGCCGACTTCAGATTGAGGTCATGGTGGTGGCCATGATCATGGCCAACATGATGTTCTTCGTGATGGTGATGGTCGTGCGCGCCGGCCAGGATCATGGCACTCACGATGTTCACGACGAGGCCCAGGGCCGCCACGATCATTGCTTCCTGGTAGTGGATCGGCTGCGGTGAAACGAGGCGTTCGAGTGAGCCAAACACCATCATCGCGACGACGCCCAGCAGAAAAATCGCGCTGGCGAAGCCGCCCAGCACCTCAATTTTCCACGTGCCGAAGGCAAAACGCGGATCGCGAGCGTAGCGGCGTGCGGCTGAGTAGGCGAAGGCGCTCAGGCCGATAGCGACGGCATGGGAACTCATGTGCCAGCCATCGGCCAGCAGTGCCATCGAATTGAACCACCAGCCGGCAATGATCTCCACGACCATCATGGCTGCTGTAATCCACATGACGGCACGCGTGCCGCGTTCGGCCGCGTGATTGCCTTCATTGAAGACGTGGTCGTGAACCCAGGGAGAGAGGTTATGTGTGTGCATCGCTTCGTCCGCTTGTCATTTCGTTAGTTCAATACACGGGATCAGAGAACAATAGTTTCTAAATATTAGCGGTAATTGTTCTCTGACCCCACAATTGTTTCAACGCGAGGAAGTGAATACGAAAAACGAAGCAACGCGCGCGGCTACTCCTCGCCGCCTCCCAACGCTTTGTAGAGTGTCACGTGGGCGCTCAGGAGCTGCCGGCGGGAACTGACCATGGACTGTTCCGCGTTGAAGGCATCCCGGCTTGCGTCCAGCACTTCCAGATAATTGGCGATGCCTGCCTGCTCACGGGCTTTTACTCGTTCAAGGCGCGCCTGCTGGGCGCGCAGGTTAGCCTCCTGAGCGATCAGTTGTTCGCTAAAGGTGCTCCCGGCGGCAAGGGCATCGGCCACCTCAAGGAAAGCTTGTTGAATGGTTTTTTCGTAGTCGGCCACAGCCTGGACCTTCCGTGCTTCGGCCACATCGACGTTGGCACGGGTGCGGCCCGCGTCGAACAGCGGCAGCTTCAGCACCGGATTGAACAGCCAGGCTTTGCTGCCGGCATCGAACAGGC
>JBGQBO010000103.1:0-5224 GCA_041494885.1 Terriglobia bacterium | reverse complement strand
GAAGACGATCGACGATGGCACCAGCTATCAGGACAGCACCAACGCCAGGGCCAGCCGCGCGGTGTCGAGCGTGGACGTGCCGCATCGGCTGATCTTCAGCGGAGTCTACGAGCTTCCGGTCGGCCGCGGACGCCAGATCGGCGGCGGCATGTCCAAGCTTCTGGATACGGCGATCGGCGGGTGGCAGACGAACGGCGTCTACAACCTGCAGTCGGGATCGGCGCTTGGGATCAGCGCGAACAATACGGCGGGCATCTTTACTGAAGCCATCCGCGCCAATAGCAACGGAAAGAACCCGAGTATCGAGGGCGACGCGCACGGCCGTCTCGACAAGTGGTTCGACACCAGCGTGTTCAGCCAGCCGGCGGCGTTCACGCTGGGAAATGTCAGCCCGCTGGTCGCGAATCTGCGGAACCACTACATTCACAATTTGGATATGTCGGTGTTCAAGCATTTCCAGATACGGGAGTGGCTCAAGCTGCAGTTCCGGGCAGAGGCGTTCAATTCGCTGAATCGCGTTCGTTTTAGTGGGCCTAATACGAGTGTGACGGGGGGAGCGAATTTCGGCAAGGTGACGGCGCAGGCGAACGATCCGCGTCAGGTGCAGTTTGGATTGAAGCTGATTTGGTGACCGTTAGGCTGTGTAAATAAATAAACTTTACATATTCCCGCGCCACGTGTTATCAAGTGGGGTATGGACGACGATGCCCAACTGGCGCGGTACTTTGCTGGCGTATGGCCACATCTGGACGAACATGCCCGCCGCGTGGTTGCCGCTAGCAAAGCAGTGGAAGTAGGGTATGGCGGTATTTCTCGCGTGAGCCGCGCCTGTGGTTTGTCGCGCGTCACGTTGACGAAGGGCGTTGAGGAACTGCAGGCCGCGCCACTGGCTCCAGGGCGGATTCGCCGCGAAGGTGGCGGACGGCACGCGTTGACGGCCAACGATCCTAGTTTGATACCGGCTCTGGACGGTATGGTCGAGCCGACGGCGCGCGGCGATCCGGAGTCGGCGCTACGCTGGACTTGCAAGAGCGCCCGGACGTTGGCGGCGGAATTAACCGCTCGGCGCCATCCGGTCAGCCACACCAAGGTCACCCAACTCCTCCGGGAGAGCGGCTACAGTCTGCAGGGCAACCGCAAGACCGAGGAGGGAGAAGATCATCCCGATCGCGACGCGCAGTTCCGGCATATCAATCGCGCCGTCAGAGCCGCTTTGCGGGCCGGTGAGCCCGTCATTTCCGTGGATACGAAGAATAAGGAATTGATCGGTAATTACCAGAATCCGGGCCGTCGCTGGCGCAAGGAGGGGACGGCGGAAAAGGTCAACGGGCATGATTTTCCCGGCCCCGAAGTGCCCCGCGCCTATCCGTACGGGATCTACGATCTGGGGCGCAACACTGGCTTTGTCAACGTGGGCACCGACCACGACACGGGTGCGTTTGCGGTGGCGTCGATCCGCGGTTGGTGGCGCGCGGAGGGACATCGGTTGTATCCGCAGGCGGGGCGTCTGTTGATTACCGCCGATGGAGGTGGCAGCAATGGCTGGCGCCTGCGGCTGTGGAAATGGGAATTGCAGCGGTTGGCCGATCAGACCGGGCTGACGCTGGCGGTCTGCCATTTCCCGCCGGGCACCAGTAAATGGAACAAGGTGGAGCACCGGTTGTTTTCCTTCATCTCGTCCAATTGGCGCGGCGAGCCACTGCGCGACTACGAGACGGTGGTGCAGTTGATCGCCGCAACCACGACGGCCAAGGGTCTCACCGTCACTTGCCGCTTGGATCGTCGCAAGTACCCCGTTGGTCGCAAAGTCACGGACGAACAGATGGTCCAGGTCAATCTGAAGCCGGATAAATTCCACGGCGAATGGAACTACATGATCCTTCCCGCCAGCCAAGTCCAGTTGTAAACCTTATTTATTTACGACGCCTAAACACTGATCACAGGACACGGCGCTTCTCGAATGAGCTCAAGGGAATGCGTGCGCAGCCCTCCCAGGGTTCTCTGCACGTGTCCGCGGCCGACTACCAGCAAATCTGCCTTCTCCTGCAGTGCGGTCTCCGCAACCCTGGCGGCAATCTCCCCGCCCCGAAGTCGCACGTCGGCGGTGACGCCGGCCTCCTGAATCCATTTCGGAAATTCCTCCCGGGCTTGGGCAAACAGGTATCGGCGCACCTCCCTCTCCCCGCGGTTCATCGACGTTTCATTCACTGCCGGGATGACGTGTACAAGCTTGAGCGCCGCTCCATATCTACCGGCGAGCCAGGTGGCCCACCGCATCAGAGGCACGCTCGACGGGCCGCTGTCCACGGCGCACAAGATTGTTTGGTATCCGCTGGAGACTGGGGCAGGCGTATCCGTATGAACCGACGTCCACACGGGGCATTGCGCGTCGTGCAGTACCTTCGCAGTAACGGACCCGATCAGAAAACGGCGTAGCGGCCCATAGCCGTGGGTCGGCATCATGATCAGGTCTACGCCTTGCTTCTTTGCGTAATCGACAATCACCTGAGCGGGGCTACCTTCCTCGATCGCGGTTTGCACTGCCATTTGTCCGAAACCTTGCTTCGCAAACTCCTGCATCGAAGCGGCAGAGGCATCCAGGAACTGTGTCTTCAAGGCCGAGGACACGTCCACGCCGTATGTGACGTATGATTCCGGTGGAATCCCGATCGAGTGAAGGAGGGTTAGCCGCGCTTCGAAATGCCTGGTCAAAGCGACGACGAACGGCGACACCCCCCGGCATTGCTCGGAGAAATCGGTGGGGAACAAAACGTGCTTTATATTAGGCATTTGGAAGTTCTCTTGATTATAAGCACGTGGGTTTCCAGCCTGTTCGGGCCTGGTTAGCGAGTTGGGAGGAGGCGAGAAATGGGACAGCAGAGCTCGGAGAGAGTTATCGGGCAGGAAAGTGATATTCGAAGCGTTCGGCTTACGACAATTGTCCTGGCGATCGTGACGGCGCTAGCCGTGTATCTGTGTTGGATGTTGGTCATTCCGTTTCTCAAGCCGGTTACCTGGGCTTTGGCCTTGGCGGTAGCGGCGCAACCGCTCCACGCATGGCTAAACAGTAAGTTACGGCGAAAGACTTTGGCCGCGGCGATTTCCGTGCTTCTGATCGCCGTGATCCTGATAGCTCCGGGAGTTCCATTGATCCAAGCGCTTACTCATGAAGCCGTAACGGCGATTCAACAGCTTCAAGAGGGTACGACTCTGGCGGGATGGCGTGAAATGACGCTTCATCATCCGAGACTGGCGCCGGCGCTGAGCTGGGTGCAGTCGAAGTTCGATTTGGGCAGAGAAGCCGCTCGGCTGGCAACGGGACTAACCTCGTGGGTATCCTCGCTAATCGCAAATTCGGTCTGGGCCTTGACGCAGTTGCTGATCAGCTTTTTCACTCTGTTCTATGTCTTTCGCGACGGCGACAAAGGTCTTGCTGCATTGCGCTCCTGGATTCCGCTCTCGGAACGTGAAGCCGACCTGATCCTTTTGCGGGTTTCTGACACGATCTATGCCACCCTATACGGTCACCTGCTGGCCTCCATCACTCAAGGTTCGTTAGGTGGCCTGATGTTTTGGTTCCTGGGTCTTCCTACTCCTCTGTTGTGGGGAGCTGTAATGGCGCTACTTGCAGTGGTCCCGGTTCTGGGAGCGTTCGTTGTGTGGATTCCGGCGGCCGTGATACTGCTTCTGAAAGGGAGCTGGATTAAGGCGCTGATTCTGATCCTGTGGGGGACCTTCGTAGTAGGGTTGATCGATAACCTGATCTATCCGATCCTGGTGGGCAACAGGGTCCGGCTCCATACAGTGGCTGTGTTCCTTGCGATCATGGGCGGCCTGATCTCGTTCGGAATGTCGGGGCTGATTCTAGGTCCACTCATTGTGGCGGTAACTGCTGCCCTCCTGAATATTTGGCGAGATCGCATGCACACTGTGCAAAAGGGGTGAGCCCTCATCACTGGGCGAGATCGCACAGGAGTGGGTGGTATTCCCATATCCCTCAGCCTGACCTCCTGATGACGTCGCCGTGTCCGGCCCGTTTCTTAGGCAGCTCAATCGTCACCGGCCAGCTCGCTTTTGGCAGACGACTTGCACTGCTGGAAGGAAAGGCAGGTGTGATTATATGTCCGACTCAATCGGTGCAACAAGCTCGATACGGATCTTGTTTCGAGGAATCCGGTCGGTTGCGGCGCTCCTCCTGGTGGTGTCAGGCTCCGCCTCCGCCTACACGCAGTCAAGCGCGTTTTTTGACGATACCGTCGTTCATGACATTTGGCTCAACCTTGACCCGAACGATTGGGCGTCACTGCAACAGCATTACCTCGAAGACACGTACTACCGCGTCAGTTTTACCTGGAAAGACGTCACTGAAACGATCGGCATCAAGTCGCGTGGTAGCGGCAGCCGAAGTCCGGTAAAGCCCAATTTGACCTTGAAGTTCGCCAAGTACGTCAAGCCGCAGACATTTCTGGGGCTGGACGCAGTGACTCTCAAAGCGAACAATCAAGACGCCTCAAATCTGCGGGAGTGGCTCTCGATGAAGTTCTTCCGAAGGATGGGTCTGCCGGCTCCCCGGGAAGCGCCGGCGCGACTCTACATCAATGGCGAGTATCTCGGTTTTTACACGATCGTTGAATCCCTGGACGAGACCTTTCTACAGCGAAACTTCGGTGAGGCGACGGGATACCTGTACGAATGGAAGGCTCCCGATATTTATGATTTCAACAACCTCGGTACGGATCCGTCGCTGTATGAGCCGTTTCTGGAGCTAAAAACGAATCAAACCGCGTCCGATCTGCAGAGTTTCGTCAATCTGGTCCAGATCATCAACCGTCCGGCGAGCGTCACTTTCACCGACGCCGATTTCATCAGCGCGGTATCACAATATCTGGATCCGAAGCTGTTCCTGACTTATTCCGCAATCGAGGTTTGCCTCGACGATGCCGACGGAATCATCAACGGAATTATGGGGATTAACAACTTCTACCTGTATCAATTCCAGGGGCAGACTCTCTACCAGATGATCGCATGGGACAAGGACATGACCTTTGGCTATGCATACCGGGGTCTCACCGAAGGTGTGACCACCGGACCGCATATCAATCTACTGGCGCAACGCCTCTTTGCGATTCCGGAATACAAGGCAGCCTACCTGAGCGCGCTCGACAAGGCTGCCACGTTGTTCGGCGGCGCCGGGGGATGGGCGGACCAGGAGATCGGCCGCCAG
>JBGQBO010000102.1:0-5347 GCA_041494885.1 Terriglobia bacterium | reverse complement strand
GTCCGATCGTCACGCAGATCGTCCCCGCCACAAGATTCTATCGGGCAGAGGACTACCACCAACAATACCTGGAAAAGCGCGGGCTGGCGCATTGCAGGATACCGTGAAGCAGCTATCAGCGGTCAGCTTTCAGCCGTCAGCAATAACTTAAGGTGATGTCCTCTTGTTGCCAGTGGGGCCGATGTCGACGAATTCTCAGGGCAAACGCTTCGCTGTTGAAAGGCAAGAATCCCCGGAAACCAAGATGTGGATGGTCAAACGAGAAATCGGCTCTGCTCTTATGTTCTGCCTGTAATACTGGCAGTCGAACCTGGGGGAGGGTTGATGCTTCTTCCAGGGGATGACTTCTGAAGCCGTTCTCATGTCAACCGAACGATAGACTCAGGCGATCGGGTCTGCTTGATTCCGGGTGTTTCTTTCATACCACTCTTCGCGGAGGAAATTTCAGCTGCAAGTAATCCAGGGCCGACTTCCGGTCAGTGATCTGATTCTCCAACTGCGCGTCTTCCAACGCCGTGAGGATTTTCTTGAATTCAGGGCCTGGAGTGTAACCCAGATCGATCAGGTCGTTGCCGGTAAGAATGGGGTTCGGGCGGGCTTCCTCCGGTTTCAGCGCCTCGGCGTACCCGCGTGTGAAGTGGTAGGCCTCCAGATTGCCGTGACAAGCCAGACAGTCCAGCCGGTGGAGTTCCAAGTGTTCAGCAAAATGTTCGCGGCGCACGAAACGCTTCAGGGTGGAAGGGCGCATCTTTTGGACGTCTTTGAACTTCAAATGTTCGAGCACCAACTCGGCAAGGAGTTCGATCTCCTCATTCGACATCCGGAACCGGTGCCCGATCTGCCGCGCCATCCTGGCCCCTACTTCCATGTGGCCATCGAAGCGGATGCGGTCAGGGGCGAGACGGAAGGTCGACGGTTTACCAACATCGTGAAGCAGTGCTCCCCAGGCGAGAATCGGGGTGGGATAGCCATTAGGGTCGAGTTGCCAGGGGGTGGAGGGCAGTGGACAGTGGGCGGTGGGCAGTGTACCCATGTCAAAGGTTTGAGGGCCGGTGTCTGAAAGTGGGTGGGTGACTCTATCTTTCGTTTCTGGCCTCTGGCTTCTGGTCTCTGGCCCCTGATTTCTGACTTCTCGGTCCTTTTCTGATTCTTCATCATTTGCCATCAACTGCCCACTGCCCACCGCCCACTGCCCACTCGCCCGTAACCTCTGCTTCGTCTCGTCCATCCGCTTGAGGAGAAGCATCGTATGTATCCACACATCGCCTTCAGGATGAAATTCCGGAGGTTGTTCCACGCCTTTCATGGCAATCAGTTCGGGGAGCAGAATTGCCAGCAGGCCCAAATCCTCCAGCAGCAGAAAACCGCGGTGGGAATGCCCTTCCGTGAGAATCCTCGTCAGTTCATCACGCAGTCGTTCCGGGCTGACCTGTTTGATTTCTCCTGCTGCCGCGACAATCGCCCGCCCTGTTTCCGTTTCAATCACCGAATCAAAGCGGACGGCAAAACGGACGGCGCGCAGCATGCGGAGTTTGTCTTCTTGAAGCCTTTGTTGCGGATTTCCAATGGCCCGGATGATTCTGCGTTCGATGTCCTGCCGCCCCTCGTGGAAATCCAGCAACTTTCCCTCCACGGGATCGTAAAATAATGCATTGAGGGTGAAATCTCGCCGCTTGGCATCCTCTTCCGGAGAGTTTGAATATCGAACCTGGTCGGGATGCCGGCCATCACTGTAACTTCCTTCCGAGCGAAAGGTCGCCACCTCGAAATGAATGTTGTTCAAGATAACAATCACGACACCAAACTGCTCTCCCACGGCCACGGTGTTCGGAAAAAGTTCCTGGACACTATCGGGCGGTGCACTTGTCGCAATGTCGACATCCTTCGGCTGGCGGCCCATCACCAGATCGCGCACACAACCACCCACAAAATAGGCGGCAAAGCCATTCTCCTGCAGGGTCTTGACGATCGCGGTGGCGGTTTGCAACAGAGGTGTGTCGAGCAAAAACCGGGCGGCGGACATGGTGCGTAGATTATCGCATGAAACAGGGGTTAGAGGGCGCACAGCGGTTCGTCCCTGCCCATCCTCACAATTTTTTCCTCTCCCGTCTTCCTATCGCCAAAACGAGTTGAATATCCTCATAAGAGACGTAGGGAGGAACCACTGCTTTGAGGCCCTTCAAGGAAAAATCATGAGTCGACTTCATCGCTTGTCGAACCGTGCGAACCAGGGAAGGAGCCACGAGTTTAGCGACATCAAGGTCTTCCCCCGCATCGAGCAAACCCAGAACATGGCGGGTGACGGTGGATGGCCGGAGCCGGCGGCGACGGGCGATTTCCTTGAGGGTCAGGCCCTCCCGCAGCATGGCCAGCGTCTCCAAGTCACTTTCACCCTTCACGGTCTTCTTCTTGAGAAAGGCCGATTCCGTCTTCGTGCCGCCATGCCGTGAGGATCGATCTTCCTTGCTCTTGCCCGAAGGCAAAGGCTCTGATGGGCTGGAAACCGCCTTCGGAAAAGCCAGCTTGAGTGTGGCCCGTTCATGCATGATCTCGCGGCCGAACGGGGTGAGGTCGACCGTTGGATATTCCTCGCCCCGGACGATGAGGGCCTCCGCCCGGACCAGGCGCTCCATCCAGTCTAGGACCGTTTCCTGGGAAAGCTCTTGGAGCAAGCCGTAGGTTGACAGTTGGTCAAGACCCAGGGCATGAAGCTGCTTCACCCTGGAGCCCGTCAGTACCTGGGCGACGCGCATCCTTCCATAGCGCCCTTTCATACGGGCGACGCAACTCAGGATCTTCCGCACGGCCAGGGTCTCTTCCGGGGTCAGGGGGCGTTCTTCCTCCACCACAAACCGCGAGCAGTTACTACAAAATCCGCAATGAGGATGTCGCGGTCTTTCTCCAAAGTAATTCAGGATGAAGGCACGTGAACAGCCGGAGTGACAGGCATAATCGATCATGCGCCTCAGCTTGCGATGTTCCAGGTCGGCGCGGCGAGTGAGATCATCCCAGGGAATGAGGATCTGCTGGAAGGGGAGGCGCTTGAGCATCCTCAGGCCCCGTCCCCGGAAGGGGGATTCGTAACGGATGAGCCCTGCCGTGTCCAGCGCGCGTAATCCTCGGCGCACAGCATCCAAATCCGCAGCAAGTGATTCCGCTAACTCTCCCAGGGCCAGATGGCGGGGCTCACCCGGATGGGTCCCCAGGGCCAGCATCAACGCGTCGATCAGGCGGGTCCGAAACCGCAGGGAGTCACTCAAAGTGGCTCCGGCTGATCTCAGTGCCGGGGTCCCCGCTTTGGCCTCGGCGACCAGCTTCGGAAGCGCCGTGACCCGGGCCAGGGCCCCATGATCCAGTCCCCTTTCGAGCACGCCCGCCTTCTCCAGGATCTTGAGCGACGAAGACACCGCCATCTCACTTTCCGCCATGGGAACGCGCTGCAGGATTTCCTTGTGTGTCAACATCACTTCATCGACCGCGAGACGGGCCAACATCTCATAAACATCTTCAATCACCTCTCGGGGCGGGTAGCTGGAGTCGATGAAGAACTCCTGCGTATGGGTGTCAGCGTAATTCCAAAGCAGGGCACAGTGCGAGTGGAGCCCATCGCGCCCCGCCCGGCCAATTTCCTGGTAGTAGGCTTCGATGGAGCCGGGCACATCGAAGTGGATGACAAAGCGGAGGTCGGATTTGTCGATTCCCATCCCAAAGGCGTTGGTGGCCGCCACGATGGGCATCCGCGACGACATGAAGGCGTTTTGAACGCGGTGGCGGTCGGTGTCGTCCATGCCCGCATGGTAGGGGGCAATATTCAGACCCGCACCGGATAAAGCCTCGGCCACCATCTCAACATTTTTCCGCGTGGCGGCGTAGATGATACCGCAGGGATCCGGTGCTCTGGCCGAAGGGGGGGCCCCCGGGGGCAGTTTTCCTCTCAAGCCTTCGATCCTCTTCAGGATGGCTTCAATCTTATCCATCTCACCGGACACCGGGACGACCTCGAGAAAAAGATTCTTCCGATCGAACCCCGTTACAAACAGCTTGGGCTGGAGCAATCCGAGTTGGACGATGATATCACTACGAACCTCTGGGGTGGCCGTCGCGGTGAGCGCAACCACTCGCGGCCGGCCCAGATTCTCGACAGCGGACTTGAGCCGCAAATAGTCCGGACGGAAATCGTGCCCCCATTCTGAAACGCAGTGTGCCTCGTCCACGGCGAACAAAGCGATCCGGGTGCCGGCCAGACCCTCGGTGAACATCCGGCTTCGAAACCGCTCCGGCGCCACATAGAGCAGCTTGAACTCGCCTCGCCGCACCGCTCGAATGCGATCACGCTGTTCTTCCAAAGTGAGCGTGGAATTGATGAAGGAGGCCGGAATGGAGCGCCGGCGCAAGGCATCGACCTGATCTTTCATCAGGGCGATGAGCGGGGAAATAACCAGTGTGATTCCTTCGAATGCCAGGGCCGGCAGTTGATAGCAGAGTGATTTTCCACTGCCCGTAGGCATGATGGTCAAAACATCCTCTCCTGCCAGCACTGCTTCGATAACTTCTTCCTGGCCTTCACGGAAATCCGAGAAGCCAAAACGAGACCGAAGCAATTCCAGCAAAGAAGAGGGGGAAAGAGTCGTCGACTCAGTCATAATTAATGGAGCGGGGGGTGGGTGAACTTTCAAACACGAGTGACATTTCTCAAGCCGCCTGAGAGTCAGCCCGGGATAGCAACGGAGGACTCTTCGCCGCTCCGACCCTCACAATCCAGGCGCATTGGGTTCAACAAACAGGAGTGCTGCGCTGAAAGGAACCTCACGACCAGATCAAGAATCTCTCCCGCCGGGGCACGGGTCGTATTGAGCACCACATCACCCCGCCGCGACGAGAATTCTGAAAAAACGGCCTCGACATATGCGATCTTGTTCGTAAACCGATCCGGGGGAAACCAATCGCCATGGGATTGGTCCTCTGAGCTTTTGGCAGCGATACGACGAATCAGCTCGGAGAGTTCGCATTCCAGCTTGAAGGTGAGCACGTTGGAGCAGCCGCAGTTCTCAAGCACCTGACGCCACCGCTCATCCAGCCCTGTCGTTTCAAAAATAAACCGGGTCCACCCGCATGAAGCCATGTCCTCGAACATGGCCCGCCAGGCGGCGGTATCACCCTCAACGGTTGATGGAAACCACTTGTGGTAGCTTCCAAGACGAAAGCTCCCCGACCATCCCAGCAGGGCCAAAAGTCCTCGCGCCAGCGTGCTTTTGCCGGAGCCGGGTAATCCCCTCAGTTGAATGACCGCCATGAGGAGAATTTAGCACAATCGGGGATTAGGTGCCAGGTGTCGGGAGTGGAAGGT
>JBGQBO010000101.1:0-6047 GCA_041494885.1 Terriglobia bacterium | reverse complement strand
CGATGACCCCCAAACTGATGTAATCGGTAATACGGCTCCCCGGAGGAAGCGTCGCAATCGTTCTCGACATGGCGTGGCCTCCTGTCCTGAAATGGGTGTACAGGATACCATACCACAGTTTTCTCTAAGTGAACAGTATTGAGCCTGACCCCAAAGATTTTGTGATGTCCGCCTGGGCTGCCAGTCGCGGGGGAAGGAAGCTGCCTAGGTGGCTAATCTTGAGGGCGAAAAGGGCCGTTTAAGCCTCAAAAACACCCTCTTTTTGAAATTATCCCCACTCGTTAAAACAACTTAGCTTGGTCCGACCCCGCCATGCCCATGGCCGCCATGTGAACACACGGGTCGGGCAAGAAGTCGGTGAGAAAAGTTCGGAAATCGTCCCCTAAGGCGCGCCACTTCTCTTTGCAGCTTGTTCTGAACGACTTCCGTCGATACCTTTTGTACGGTTTCGAACTTAAGATCGAAGCTCGGGCCAAATTCAACTAATCCAGCTTATATCTGTCCAGTTCCTTTGTAACCATTCGAGTGTTCGACCGTAACCTGCGTGGCAAACAAGATGACCGACATCGAGAACCTCTACGAACGCTATGCCGGCGATGTCCGCCGATTTGCGTTGTATTTGTGCGGCGATGTGGTGACGGCGGACGAGATCACCTCGGACACGTTTGTGCGCGCGTGGATGGCCGCTGGCCGCATCCGTCAGCCGACCGTGAAAGGCTATCTTTTCACCATTGCACGAAACGCGTACACCGATTTGCTGCGCCGGGCCGCGCGCCACACGGAGCTTGACGAGAATCTGCCCGATACCCGGATCAGCGCGCAGACACAAATGGAGCTGAGCGCAGAAGTGCGCGAGGTGCTCGCGGCGTTGCAGCAACTGCCGGAGATTGACCGCACGGTGCTGCTGATGCGCGCGCTCGACGAAATGCCATACGAGGAAATCGCGGAGACGCTGGGAATTCCGGTGGTCACGGCAAAAGTGAAGGTTCATCGCGCAAGATTGAAGCTGATGAAAACCAGGCAGGCATGGCGGGAAGTTGTTCCCGCCCCAGGAGCAAAACCATGAATGTCACACGAGAAGTGGTCACGGATTTGTTGCCGGTTTATTTTTCCGGCGAGGCCAGCGGGGATACGAAGGTTTTGGTCGAGGATTATTTTCGTCAGGATCCCGACTTCGAACGCATTGCGCGCAGCGCGGCGACGCCGCTCGAAGCTTTGCGGGCTCCCGCGCCCATCGCGGCCGGATCGGAAAAGGAGAAACGCGACCTGGAGAGCATCCGTTGGGGATTGCGGCGACGTCAGTGGTTGTTCGCCGGGAGCCTGTTCCTCACGCTCTTCCCGCTGTCATACTATTTCACCTTCACCCATGGCCATCTCGCCTCGCTGACGGTTCGCGACGCCCTTTGGAACACGGCGTTTCACTGGAGCCTGGCGGTGCCCTTCTGGTTCCTCTATTTCGCGCGCCTGCGACGGCGCACAGTCTCCTTGGTGATTGCGATCTCCTTTACGCTGATCCCCATTCCCTTCGTCTTGCACTCTGTCTTCGCCGGCGAGCCGGTCGTACAGTTCGCGGTGTTCTGGGTTTGGGCGGCAGTCGCATGGATGGGGTATTTCAGACAGCGCCATTGTTAGGACTGGGGCGAGATGATTTGGAATCATGCTACCGGCTGAATTCAGCGGGGACCTCAACCTGTGTCATGCTTGCCACAAGGTTGCCGACAAGAGTTCTGAAATCGTCGCCTAGGGCGCACCATTTAGAAGCAAATTCCAAATTCCAAACCGCCAAAATCCAAACAAAAACCAAATTCCAAATCTGCATTTCGGATCTGGCCCAGATTGCAAATAGGGAAATACCCCCTGGGAAATCATTATGCGGTTTTCGAATTCCCATTCTGAATCAATGCCGGCAAGCTGCAATGGCTGTCCGCTTCTGGGATAGTCAATCCCACAATCGGACGGAGGTGCTCCCCTCCCGGGTCTTGCCTCCCTCTCTAAATCCTGTCATTTCAATTCAAAACTCGCAATCTGGCATTGGTGAGAAAGATGCTACCTGCATTGCTGGGGACAAAGCTGCAGGAAGAAATTCTCGCCTGTGGAGCGAGTACACGGGGACAGGAGGTGGAGGATGGGAGACCTCATCAGTGATTTTCGCCACGCGATTCGGACGATGCTGAAGAATCCCGGCTTCACCACGGTGGCGGTCCTCACCCTGGCGCTCGGCATCGGCGCGAACACCACAATTTTCAGTTGGATCAATTCGGCATTACTGACTCCAGTTCCCGGACTGGCCCGCTCCAGCGAGGTCGTGGCGATGACGGAGGGCAAGCCCGGAGACAACCCCCTCGGTTTTTCATATCCTGATCTCGAAGCCATGCGCGACGGGCAGCAGAGTTTTACCGGCATCACGGCGTGCAGTTTTGCGGCGATGAGCCTGACAGGCAAAGGCAAGCCGGAGCGCGTCTGGGGCATGGTCGCCACGGCGAATTATTTCGATGTACTGGGCGTGCGGCCGATCCTGGGGCGAGGCTTTCTGCCCGCGGAGGACGAGAAGCCGGGAGGCGCCCCCGTGGCGGTGATCAGCCACCGGTTCTGGCAAACGCATTTCGGCGGCAATCCGAACATCGTGGGCCAGACCCTTGAAATCAACCAGCACCCCTACACCATCGTGGGCGTCACCCCGGCCGTGTTTCAGGGGAGCCAGACGGGGGTGCGAACCGAGATTTGGGTTCCGGTCATGATGGAAGCGCAAGTGAACCCGCTGGGCGACCTGCTTCATGACCATCACTACTTCTGGTTACTTGCGTTTGGACGGTTGAAGCCGGGCGTCGCGCTGAAGCAGGCGCAGGAGGAAATGACGCTGCGACTGAAGCGGGAGGCAAAAAACTACCCCGAGGAGCACAATGGTCACGACAGCGTGGCGGTGTACCCGCTGTGGCGCAACCCGTACGGCATGAATTATTTTCTCGCGACGCTGCTGCCGGCGCTGATGTCGATCGCGGGCCTGGTGCTGCTGCTGGCCTGCGCGAACGTGGCCAATCTGATGCTGGTCCGGTCGATGGGGCGGCGGCGTGAAATCGCCATTCGCATGTCACTGGGTGCGAGCCGTTGGCGGCTGGTGCGGCAACTGCTGGTGGAAAGCCTGACCCTGGCGATGGCTGGAGGCGCGGTCGCGTTGTTGATCACGGTCTGGACGGCGGGAACCCTCATGAGGTTCTTGCCCGGCGATGGGGACGGGGGAGGCTTTCCGATCTCGCTCATCATCCGGGTGGACCGCACGGTGCTGCTGGCGACGCTGGTGATCTCGGTGCTCACCGGGGTGATCTTCGGAATTTTGCCGGCGCTGCGGGCTTCGAGCGAAGCGCCCGTGAGGGTATTGAAAGAGGAGACGGGAAGCACGTCGGGTGGACTTCGAAAGGCGCGCCTCGCAAGCGGGTTGGTCGTGATGCAAATTTCGCTGTCGCTGCTGCTGCTGATCTGCGCGGGTTTGTTCATTCGCAGCTTCCGGAGCGCGCAGCAGGTTAAAACGGGATTCAATCCCCATAATATACTGAACGCTTCCTACGACCTGTTTACCGCGGGATACTCCGATGCGGGCGGGGTGGAATTCGATCGCCAGCTCGTCGCGAAACTGGAAGCGCTTCCGGGCCTACAGTCGGTGGCCCTGGCGGATCACGTGCCGCTGGAATTTGACAGAGGTTCGACGAGCGTGAAGCCCGAGGGCTATGTGCCGCAGGCGAATGAATTGATGGAGACGCAGGAGGCCATCATCACGCCGAATTATTTCCAGACCCTGCAGATTCCGTTGGCCAAAGGACGCGACTTCACGCTCGAGGACACGAAGAGTTCGCAGCGCGCCGTGATTGTCAACGAAGCCTTTGCGAATCGCTACTGGCCGAATCAGGAAGCGCTCGGCAAGCAGCTCAATTCCGACTTGACGCACGAATGGTTCACGGTGGTCGGCGTGGCTCGCGATAGCAAAATGATCGGCCTGAATGAAAAGCCGACGCCCTTCGTGTTTCTGCCGTTGTACCAGGTTTACCGGCCGACAGTGACCCTGCTTGCGAGGGCGACGGGTGATCCGCTGATTCTCGGCCAGACGGTCGAGAAAACGATCCATGAACTGAATGGGGATCTAGTGGTCTTCGATGTGGGCTCGCTCGAATCGGGCATGCAAATTGCCAGTTTCCCCCAGCGCCTTGCTGGAACCTTTGTGGGGGCTTTCGGGCTGCTCGCGCTGGTCCTCGCCGCGGTCGGAATCTACGGCGTAACGGCCTACACCACGCGACAACGCACCCATGAAATAGGCATCCGCATGGCGCTCGGCGCGAGCAAAGATGACATACTGCGGCTCGTGCTCCGCCACGGGCTCCGGTTGACGTTCGTCGGGTTGGGTCTGGGCCTGACAGGGTCTTTCGCACTGACGCGCTACTTGAGCAGCTTGCTGCTGGGCGTGACGAGCACCGATGCGCTGACGTTTTCCTCGGTGGCGGTTCTGCTCTGCGCCGTGGCGCTCTTCGCCTCCTTCATTCCCGCGCGCCGCGCCATGCGCGTGGATCCAGTGGTGGCGCTGAGATACGAATAGGAAGGGCAAAATCCAAATTCCAAACCGCCAAATTCCAAATAAAGTCCAAATTCCAAACGTCCAAAATCCAAACAAAATTCAAAGTCCAAACCGCCAAATTCCAAATCTCCATTTCGGGTTTGGCACAGATTTTAGATAGGGAGATGTGCCCCCCCTGGGAAAGCATAATGCGGTTTTCGATTTTGAATGGGTCCCATCCGAAGGGAGGATTTATCCGGGGTCAGGAAGGTCTGCCGAGAGGGGCAAGGATGTCAGCGAATAATAGTCCCAGGTCTCAAAATTCAAAAAGTAGATTCGTTGATTGTTTAGACCACACCCCATCAACCGGATGCCAAGCTTCATTTCAGAAGAGAGAAATTGAAAATGTAGACTTGACCAACAAAAATTCAAAGCCCTTCAGCTTCATGGAATTGATGGCCCGCGTGGAAGCCGTCCTCCGCCGCATCTCCAAACTCTCGGTGACGGGTTCGCACGAGTCCTTCCGATTCGGCGATATCCAATTGAAGTTCAAAAAACTGGAGGCCTTGCGAGGGGGAACCCCCTTAACCATACCGCGCGCGAGTTCAGGATTCTTAGATGTTTTCTGGATCATGCCGGAGAAGTCGTCACCCGCGACCAGTTGCTGGACAGCGTCTGGGGGTACGAGAGTGAGCCTTTTACGCGTACGGTCGACAAGCATGTCGCCAAACTCCGGAAGAAAATCGAACCCAATCCGGAGAATCCCACCTGTCTCATCACCATCCACAGCGTGGGCTATAAGTTCGTGTCCGGTTGAGGAAGTCCTGGCGAGAATGAAGAGGTGCGACGGCTGAGTCCCACAGGTTTGCTCTAGGCCCGGAGAGGTTATGGCGCCAATGAACAGCTGAATTGCGGAGACAGGATGCTTCGCTCCAGGCCCGTAGGGCTCGAAGAATGTAGCCCCGTCTGAGCCCCGCGCTTTTTCCTTTTGCGGGGCGAGGGCGGGGTAGCAACGAGAGGTATTGTGAGAGCCCCGCTGGCGGGGCGAAACGATGTCCCGGGTTCAAGTATGCCGAACGCCCTATTCGATGCCTTGCACCCGGAGAGAGTTCGCCCACCATTGCGGAAAAGGGATCTTCCGAGGGCGCTCCAGAAGCTAGGGAAACCTACTGGGTTTCGATATCGCTTCGTGAATCCGACCGGTGGAGTTGGGCTCCAGTCATTCGAGAAAGAGAAGGATAAGATGGAGCGGAGAGAAAGCTTTGCTGGGAGGAACATGCCAGGGAATTATTGTAGGGTTGTCCGAGGATTCATGCGGCCGATTCTTTCGCCCCGCAAGCGGGGCTCGGATGTCATTGGGGAGACCGGTACCCCACCCTCGCTCCGCCCCGCAAAGGTTTCTGAGGTAAGAAGTCAAGCTCGAAATTCACAACAGGAGCACGGATTTTCCACAGAAACCTCCGCCGCCAGTTCAAGCGGCGGGTGCGATTAACTGGGACCCTCGGAT
>JBGQBO010000100.1:0-6533 GCA_041494885.1 Terriglobia bacterium | reverse complement strand
GTACGCACCCTTCGACGGGGTCATTACCGCGCGACATACCGACGTGGGATACCTCATCAACTCCGGCAACGCGGGCCCGGCGCAGGAACTGTTTCGCATCGCGGCAATTCAAAAACTGCGAGTGTTCGTGAACGTGCCGCAGCAGTATTCCCGCGACGCCCGCGTGGGCCTGGCCGCCGATTTGACCCTGCCGCAGTTTCCCGAGCGACGCTTCAAAGGGATCCTGGTGCGCACGGCCAACTCCATCGACCTGGCGTCGCGCACCCTGCTGGTCGAACTCGATGTCGAGAATCCCCGCGGAGAGCTTCTTCCCGGCGCTTATACCGAGGTCCATTTGAAGATTCCGAGCAATGTCCCCACGTTCATTTTGCCGGTCACGGTGCTCATCTTCCAGGCGCAAGGCATGCAAGTGGCCGAAGTCGACAACAACCATCGCGCGCAATTGAAACCCATCACGATCGGGCGCGATTTCGGGGCCGAGGTCGAAATTGTGGCCGGTCTGACCGGCGCGGAGCAGATCATCAACAATCCCCCCGACTCGCTCGTCTCAGGCGTTGAGGTTCGAATCACCCCGGAAGGGGGCGGGAGGAACACGCCCTGATGCGACACGTCCCGATGATGCGGTTACTCCGGTCCAGGAACCGGGCAACAGAGGCCGCGCTCTTCGCCGCGGCCCTGCTGTGCCTCGCTGGCTGCACCGCCGGCCCCCGCTACGTCCGTCCCACCATCGACGTCCCCACTCAGTACAAAGAGATGGGCCCCTGGAAGACGGCCGAGCCCAGTGATGCCATTCAGAAGGGTAAGTGGTGGGAGATTTACCAGGACCCGGAACTGAATGCCCTGGAAGAGCAGATCGACGTCTCAAACCTCACTTTGAAGGCCGCCGAGGACCAGTTTCTTCAGGCACGCGCCGCCGTTCGCATCTCACGATCGGCTCAGTACCCCACGGTCACGGGCGGCCTGTCGGTGTCGCCCGCCCGGGTGTCGGCCAATCGTCCGCTGGCTAATAAGACTTCCGGCACGTATAACACGGATTTAGTAATTCCCGTCGATGTGTCCTACGAGGCGGATGTGTGGGGCCGCGTGCGCCGCACAGTGGAGGCGAGCCGTGCCGAGGCGCAGGCGAGCGCCGCCGATGTGGCCACCGTCGGCCTGAGTCTCCACGCCGAGCTTGCGCTCGACTATTTTCAACTGCGCGGGCTGGACGCCCAGTTGGATCTTCTGAACTCAACCATCGCCGCCTTCGAAAAGGCGCTCGAGTTGACGCAAAACCGCCATAACGCCGGTCTCTCCTCGGCGCTCGACGTGACGCAGGCTCAAACCCAACTCGAGACGACGCGTGCGCAAGCGCAGGACCTGGGGGTCGCCCGGGCCGCGTTTGAACACGCCATCGCCGTGCTCATCGGGAAAGCGCCGTCCGGGCTGAGCCTGCCGCTGGTTCCGCTGAAGGTTCCCCCTCCCGCCATTCCCGCCGGGCTTTCCTCTGATCTTCTGGAACGTCGTCCCGATATTGCCTCCTCCGAGCGGCGCGTCCAGGAAGCCAACGCGAGGATCGGGGTGGCCCGGGCCGCCTACTATCCTCTCGTCACGTTAACCGGGTCGGCCGGGCTCGAAAGCACTGCCATCGGCACGCTGGTTCAAGGGCCAAGCATCCTCTGGTCGCTGGGAGCAAGCGCTTCGCAAATCCTTTTCGATGCCGGACGCCGCCACGCCATCAGTGAGCAGGCATGGGCGGCCTACGACCAGTCGGTTGCCAGTTACCGGCAGACGGTACTCAACGCGCTCGAAGACGTCGAAGACAACCTCGCCGCGCTGCGCGTGCTGGAGGGAGAAGCCAAGACGCAGGCGCAGGCGGTTGACGCGGCGGAACATTCCCTCTCGCTTTCAACCACTCTTTACAAGGGCGGGCTGACCAACTACCTTCAAGTGATCACCGCGCAGAGCACGGCGCTCTCCAATGAACGGACTGCCGTCGACCTTCTCACGCGGCGCATGCAGGCCAGCGTGCTGCTGGTCAAGGCCATCGGCGGCGGCTGGAACGTCTCCCAAATCCCCAAACTCTAACTGCCAAGACCTCTCGGCGCCCTTCGCCCTCTTTCGGAGTGCGGTCCGCCCCGGACCGCTTTCCGTCATCCAGCTGGCATCGCTGTCCTGTTATATCCCCTGCGTCCTCCGTGCCTTCGCGGTGAACCGTTTTCCGCCATCCAAACAGTATTGCTGCTCAGTCCTATCCTCTACTCCGGAAGTGAAAACATGTTTTCGCTGCGACATTGAACGGCGTATACTTCGGCTGAAGACGTTGGAGTTGAGCAACACGCTTATCCCCCCTGCTACCCCCATTCGAAGAAACACACCGTCGACGATGGACCCTTGTCCAGGAGTATGCCGGCGCGGTGAGATGATCTTCAATGGAGGCACTCACGGTCGACGATCAATCCTTAATTCCCGTGGGATATATTCAGCAACTGATCTACTGGATCCGTGGGCAACGGGTCATGCTTGATGCGGATCTTGCCAAAATCTACGGTGTTTCAACCGCCCGATTGAATCAGCAAGTCAGTAGGAATTGCGGACGATTCCCGGTGGATTTTATGTTCCAACTGACCCGGGAGGAGTTTGACGCTTTGATGTTGCAATTTGCAACATCAAAGGCAAGGCGGGGCGGACGGCGAAAACTGCCTTACGCTTTCACTGAGCATGGAGCCATCATGCTCGCCACGGTGTTGAATAGTCCTGCGGCCGTCCGAGCTAGCGTGCAGGTCGTACGCGCCTTTGTCCAGTTGAGAAGATTACTGACTTCCCATGGGGAATTGGCTCGGAAATTGACAGACTTGGAAAGGAGGCTTCTGCGCCACGACTCCCAATTCCCGCCGCGGCGGGTCTTTGATACCATCCGAGAACTCATGAAGCCACCCGAGCCCCCTGCGCCGCCGGATTGGCTTCGATGCAGGCAACCCCTGACGCGAAGACCACTCAGTCTCCGATCCTCCGGTTTTGGACTTCCGCTTTTCGACTTTGGACTTTGGACCTTGGACTTTGGACTCTGTCATGAAGTAACCCTGGTGCCTGTCCCTATTTTCTGAGCTCGCAACTTTCGATCCCCCAAGAGGAGGCGAAGATGCGCGGCGATCAATCCATGATTCCAACGAACCGTATCGAACGATCGATTTACCTGATCCGTGGTCAGAAGGTAATGCTGGACAGGGATTTGGCGGAACTATACGGGGTGGAGACGAGGGTATTAAATCAGGCGGTGCGAAGGAACCTCAACCGGTTTCCTCGCGACTTCAGGTTTGAACTGACGCGTGATGAGGTCATGAGGATATCACAAACTGTGACATCCTCAGACATCAAGTTCTCCAAACAGGTAACTGCCTTTAGAGAACAAGGAGTCGCCATGCTGTCGAGCGTCTTGAATAGTGACCGCGCCGTCCAAGTCAATATCGAAATCATGCGCGCCTTCGTTCGCCTGTGGCGGATGATGACCTCTCATGCCGACTTGGTCCGCAAGCTCGGATCGCTGGAAAAGAAATACGACGGCCAATTTAAGGTCGTGCTTGACGCGATCCGCCAATTGATGGCGCCGCCACGACCTAAGCGCCCGCGCATCGGCTTCCATGTCGGAGGCTCATAACTTTGAACATTGAACTTGGAACCTTGAACTGTTTTTCCCCTTAAAGGACCTATGCCATGCCGAGAATAAAATCAGAAATTGTGGTGAACGAGGTCGAAACGCTCATCTTCACAATCCGTGGACAAAAGGTCATCTTGGATGCAGATTTGGCGCGGATCTACCAAGTCAAAACGAAAGTGTTGAATCAGGCGGTGCGAAGAAATTCAAACCGCTTTCCTGGAGACTTTATGTTTCGGCTGACTCATGAAGAGCTGAAAAATTTGAACTCAGAGTTCCCGTCGACGAAGTTCCAGGCGACAGGGGCGATGCGGTCACAATTTGTGACCGCATCGAAACGGAACATCCGGTTTCTCCCCCTGGCGTTCACCGAACATGGAGCCCTCATGGCAGCCAACGTTCTGAACAGTGGCACGGCGGTCACCTTGAGCATTTACGTAATCCGCGCCTTTCTGCGAATGTGGCAGGCACTCACTGCCAATCAGATCCTCGAAAAACGACTGATGGAGATTGAAAAGACCCTCCTAAACCATGATGCCGCTTTTAGGGATTTGTATCAAATAATCCGTCCCCTGCTACTTCCTCCGCCCGGACCCAAGCGCCGCCGGATTGGCTTTCAGGCCAACTAGTTCTTGACCCGAATTCTGCCGATGCCATGGGGTGGCATCGCTCTGGTAGCCCCGCTCCGACCCATCGGAGCGGGAGTTTGTGCCAGCGGATTTCTACCGGTTGATTTCTGCCGAGTCCGCGGAACTCGCCTTCCGATCTCAAATCTCAAATCTCCAATCTCAGATCGACATCCTACTTGCACACCTCCCCGAAAAGCCCCCCCCGCAATCCGCCACGGCGGAGCGGGGAGGCTACCCAAGCACGATCACCGGAACCGCAGTCCCGCCCGCGGGACGTTATATACGTAGCCTGGGACGTGAGTCCCAGGAACCAGTCTCAATAATACGATCCCCAGCCCCCAACGGGGGCGACATAGCATAGCTTTCTGGCGATTAAGAAATTTTCATCATGGCCGCAAGGTACACCAGCCCACAATGAGATTCCCATTCTCCGCGAACGAACCGGTCTCCAGTCCGAGGCCAAACTGGGTTTCGAGTCCGAGAACGAACCGGTCTCGAGTCCGAGAACGAACCGGTCTGGAGCCCGAGAACGAACCGGTCTGGAGCCCGCTTCAGCGGGCTTGTTTACGTACAGCCCGCCGGTTTACCGGCGGGTCGGGACCAAGAAAAATCCTCCCAGCCCCGATTCATCGGGGCTTGGACAATGAGGGGCTCCGTTTACGGGGCCCTGCGGGTACCATGAACTCAATCCCCCCAGTCCCCGAAGGGGGCGACAGAGTCTTGCTTTGTGTCGATTAAGAAATCTTTGATGTAGGGGTTTTTGCCAACGGATTTCTAACAGCCGATTCCTGTGGACCCATTGAAGGTGACCTTCCGATCTCAAATCTCCAATCTCAGATCAACATTCTACTTGCACACCCCCCCGAAAAGCCCCGCTCCGATGGATCGGAATGAGGCTACCAAAGCTATGCCCTATAACCTGTCTCCCCATCACCTATTACCTATTTTCTCTCGACACCGGAATCCGCCTGAAGGCCTTTCAATTCCTGGACGAACAATGCAAGCGCTACGGCGACGTGCTCCCCCGCACTATCTTGGCAAAAGCCGCTCTGGTAGCCACGCTGGGCGTTCTTTGCCCCATTCTTCCCCGTGCCTATCGGACCATTACTGTTCATCATCGCTTACACCAACAAAGCTTTCGCGATCGGGTCATAAGAAGGGGGCTTCCCTGCAAGAATGGGACCTTCCCCCTTTTTCTGGCTTCTGCTCCCCCCTGGCACCCGGCACCTGACACCCGACACCTATTTTCCCCCGACGGCCCCATGCTGATGCACGGTTTGCAGGAATGCCACAACGCATGCCTTGCTGTCGTGCTGATCGCAAACCGCCTCAAACCTAATAAGGAATTCCTGGAAGAACGATATGAATTGTTCCAAAAGGCGGGATAGCGGCCTCGGGCCTTTCCAGAGGGCCGTCCACGCTTTTAGAGTGGACTGCCCCCTGTTCTTGAATGGAGGAGGCGGATCAGACCCTATCGGGATTTCCAAATTCCGCGTTCCGGGACCGGAGACCCCGTGCTCTGGGCGGGGCAACACCTCTATTGTTGATGGAAAATGTGGGCCCGACCCTGCCATGTATTGTATAATCTGATTCCCCCAAGAATCTCTGCGACCTCACGGATATCCCCCGGAGAACACGCGATGTCCACCCAGCAATCATTGATTCGTGTCGAGTGGATCGAACGATGCATTTATTTGATTCGTGGCCAGAGGGTAATGCTCGATCGCGACTTGGCTGAACTCTATCACGTTACGACAAAAGCATTGAACCAAGCGGTCAAACGTCATCGGGATCGATTCCCGGACGATTTCATGTTCCAGCTGACCATGGACGAGGCCCGAGCCTGGTGGGCAGGAAGGATCACCTCCCCTTTAAGGTCACAAATTGTGACCTTAAAACAAGGGCAGCACATCAAGTTTCGCCCATACGCATTCACCGAACATGGCATACTCATGCTCTCCAGCGTCTTGAATAGTGATCGCGCTGTTCAGGTCAATATTGAAATCATGCGTGCCTTTGTCAGATTACGGCAGATGATGACCTCTCATGCCGACTTGGCCCGCAAGCTCGAATCGCTGGAACGAAAATACGACGTCCAATTCAAGTCAGTTTTTGATGCGATCCGCCAATTGATGGCGCCTCCGCGGCCCAGACGCCGCCGGATTGGTTTTCAACCCCATTAGGTGTTGACCCGGATTCTGCCGATGCCATGGGGTGAGGCCGCTCTGGTAGCCCCGCTCCGCCGCCGAGGCCGTGATGTGCTTTGGTAGCCT
>JBGQBO010000099.1:0-6669 GCA_041494885.1 Terriglobia bacterium | reverse complement strand
GCACTGGTCACAGCCCATGCCCGTCTCTGTCAATCCCGCCCTCGCGGGTGACCCACCGACTGGAGAGCCGGATGCGGGAAAACCGCTTGTCCGGTTCGGAGGGGGGAGCAGCCGAAACCAATCGGCTGTTCCTACCCCTATAATGCCCCCAGGTCCAACTATACCGAACGTCCTATTCGATGCCTTGCTCCTGGAAAGAGTTCGCCCCCTCTTGCGGAAAAGAGATCTTCCGAGGGTGCTCCACCCGCCAGGAAAACCTCCAGTGTCCCAACCGCTCTTTGTGAATCCAACCGGTGGAGTTCGGCTCCACTGATTCGTGAAACGAGAAGGGTAATGGGGTGTCGGAGAGAAAGCATTGCGGGGAGGAACATGGCAGGGAATTATTGTAGAGTTGTCCGAAGATCCATTCGGCAGATTCTTTCGCCCCGCAAGCGGGGCTCGGATGACATGGGGGGACCGGTACCCCACCCTCGCTCCGCCCCGCAAAGAACGCGGGACGGAGCTTCAGGTGGGGCTACAATCTGACAGCCCTCCGGGCCTAAATGGACAGAAGCCTTGCTCGAAAAGCATCCACTCATGGGAATCGAATCTTCCTCCAGCACTGATCACGGCCTTCAACTTCAGAATTCGGGTTCAGTCGGAGTTCTTTTTCTTAAAGACAGTGGCCGTGGTGCCATCAAACAAGGGAAATGAGACTCGGGGTTCGAAGAAAGAAGCCTGTGAATTCAAGTACTGGTTCACTTCGTCGGCCTTGAGGGTCAGGGAGGAAGCGCCCTGATCGCCGCCCTTGACGATGATGTAATCGCAGGAGTGAACGACGGAAGAATCTGACCCGTTGCCCAGTGGGATGAAATCCGCAGAGATATTCTGAAAAGCAGCATAGCACCTTAAGGTCTGGTCGTTGTAACGGTAAACAAATGGGACCACGCCGATGCGGAGAGGCCGTTGCAATGGCTGGGACGGGCGAGGGTCCCCCGCGATCCAACCCAGCAACTCCGGTATGCTCCAGTCTTCCCGGTGAGGGACCGTTTCACTGAACAGGCCGCCATCCCACAATTTCCATTCGTATCCCGCAACGGGAAGCTGAATAACACCCCTGTAGCGGGGCACGCCCCATTGCGATGCGAAAAAAAACAGGAACGAGGCCGCGACGCTAAGGGGAATCAGTACACGCCGGAGCTTCGTCGACCGGGACAACAGCCAATCGGAAACAAGCAGTGCCACTGCGGGGGCACAGGGAATAAAATGACGGACATCTTTGTTGGCGATGATGAATGTAAGTAAGAAGTAGCCCCCCGCGAGCCACACCAGGACCAATTGCTTCACTGCGCTTGCTTTCCTCCAGTCTCGAACCAACGACATCAGCAGAAATACGGCCAGCAACGGATTGAGATAATAGTTCAGGAGGGCGTTGGGATAAAAAAGGGCGGCCGCCAGATTCCATCCCATCGGATCATGTTCAATCACTGCCTGCCGGCGATTAAGGGCATAAAGCGCTGTCACGTCTCTCCAGTGGGGAGCATACCAGACCGCCGCGATGGCAACAGCAACTGCCGCGCCTGACAATCCCCATAAGAGGCTCTTCGTTGAAATGCGGGACGGTTTTCTCAGGAAAACAAAGAGCGCCGGGAAAAAGAGATAAATGGGAAAACTCTCTTTAATCAGAAGCCCCAGGCCTGCTACCAGGCCGAGCGCCAGGGAAGGCCATCCTTTCGTAAAATTTTCCGAGCGCAGGAGCAAGTAAATGGAAGTGGTGACAAGGGCCATCAGCGCAATTTCAAGGGAAACTTCCCGGACGAAAGAGGCCACCAGGGTCATGCTGAGGGTGAGGAGGACGGTGAGCAGGCCGGCGGCGGGAGAGGAGACCCGGGCTCCAATGCCGTAAGCGGCGAGCGAGAAAATCACTATCCAAAATAAGTTTGCCGCAGGCGCCCAATCGATGGAAGGGCGGAATAAGGCGAACTGGATCCCGATCAGGATTTGCTGCAAGGGAGGGTAAGCCACGAGGCTGTGGTTGAGAAACACCTCCCGAAACCCATGCGCAGAAAGGTGTGAGAAGGGACGGGAAAATTCGAGCGCGGTCCGAATCTCCGCCGCCGTATCGGGACCGGGGGGGCGCGAGTTTCGACTGAGCCACAGCAGTGAACTGCTTCCAAAAAAGATGATCAACCCCAAAAGTATCCAGGCATGGAAGTGTGGCTTCATGGGAGGGTTGCGGTATCGAAGACATTGCCATCCACGTCGATGGCCGAAAGAGTCACTTTGGATCCGTCCACGGTGAACAGGACGTAGTGGTGAATCATGGCATGTTTCTTCACCGCTGAATTCCAGGGGACTTTGAGGTCCTGAGGATAGAAAGGCGCTCCTGCGCCTCCGCTGACAATCTGCGTCACCGGATGTTGCATTGCGGGGTCTATGGAATGATCAATAATCGTCCGGGAGTAGCTGTGCTCGTGGCCAAACAAGATCGCCGTCACTCCAAAATCATTGACCAGCTTCATGAACCGGTCGCGCATGGCGACCACGTCGCCCAGCGGAAGAGAGGAATCGTTCAGACCGTTCCACCACATCGCATCCGCAGAATGACCGCCCGCGGGAAAGGCCATATCGTGACCGCAGATAAAGACATGCGCCACTCCGCGTTTCTGGGCGTCGGCCAGATCTTTGGCCAACCAATTCATTTGGTTCTCCATGATGTACCCTTCGCGGTTGCCGCCAAGCAGCTTCCAGGGGAGGACGCGATCAGGCAGAGGGGAGGCGTGCGTGAACCAGTAATCCATGTTCAGCATGACGAAGTGTGAATTGCCGTAATCGAACGAGTAGACCGTGCCACGGTAACTGGGGCCGGTGACTCCGTCGCGAACCTCCGGGGCCGGATAACTGTCTTCAGGATTGGCGAAGTGGCGGGCAAATTCGGTTTCCGCGTTGACAGGGCCCGGTTTATCGCGGTTATAGGAGTTTTTGGCGGCGTCGCGGAAAAAATCCGCCAACGATTCGTGATTTCCCATCCCCTCATAGATGGGAATCAGATGACCGACGGGCTCCGAGATCCCCTTCCAGGTGTTCAGCATCATATCGAAATTCTCAACGCTGGAGGTATAGCCGGCAGTCAGATCGCCTCCAAAGAGAATGAATTCAGCACCGCGGCGATAGCTGTTGGTCAAAAGCGGTTGCGTGACCCTTGCATTCACCCCTCCAAAATCATTGAAGGCTCCACCTGGGGACGGCCGTCCGTCAGACATGAACGCAAACTGAAATCGTTGACTCTTCTTCGGGGCGGAGCGGAAACTATAGATTCGGCTTGCTGTCTCCGGCTTCGCTTCGGCACTGTCGAACGCCAATACCCGGTAGCGATAGGCCGAACCCGGGGTGAGACCGGTGATCTTGATCTTATGATCTCGCTCAAGGACAGGCTCTCCAACCACCTTGTTCGGGGGAGCCGGTGGCGGATCCACGAACAATTGCACCACGCCGCTTGAGGGACGATCCGTGGTCCAGAAGATGACTGCAGAATGGTCGGTCGCTTGATCCACGTAGGGGCCGTAGAGGATCGCTGTGCGCTTTTCATAGCGCCCTGCCTGTGCCAAACAGTGGAAGCGAGACTCAAAATACCTCATCCTGCCCGAGCGAGGATCAAAGATCTCAAGCCGGAAATAGACGTCGCCCTCATGCGCGGAGCGGTTCGCGGACCGTTCCCCCGAATTCTCCAGGCTCTTGAGGTCGAAACTAAGGCGATGTGAAGTGGTGGACTCCTGTCCCGATTCACGCACTTCGAACAGGAATAATGGTGCTTCCAGTTTCAGGTCGGGATTGATCTGTCCGAAGAAAGCTTTGGGCGGCGGCGTAGGTGTCATTGTCTCGAATGTGAGATTTACTCCCCCATTCACGTTGACTTCTACCGTCGGCACCGCTTTCAAAATCCGGTCGTCCCGTTCATAAGGCTGCAGGTCTGCAAGGGACTTGGGCAAGGTCGCCTTGGAGGGGGCCTGGCAGGAAACGGCGAGCAAAGAGGGCAGAAGGATGGCAAGCGAGAGGAAGAGACTTCGAAAAACTGAAAGGTTTTTCTCCATGAAAAGCACCAGCGGCCCTTGGATGGTTCTTGAATTGAATCACGATCCTGATGATAAGCACGCCGATTCTATCAGGTTGAGTCAGCGACTTACAAAGTGAGAATCATCCCGCACGCGATTATTCATAGGAGCGCTGTGTGTTCCGGGAGGGCAATATGGCATACTATGCGGAAAATTATTGGAAGCGGCTGAGAGTGTGAGACCGGACGCGAAGTGGCTGGCGTTATTCCGTGGCGCAAAGGGAGGACAAGTTCATGGAGCTGGATGTCTATCGGGTGGAAATTCCAGAGGGGTGCAACATCATCATCGGGCATACCCATTTCATTAAGACCGTCGAGGATTTGTACGAGATCATGGTCAGCACCGTACCGCAGGTCAAGTTTGGGATCGCGTTCTGTGAGGCCAGCGGACCGTGTTTGATCCGGGTTGAGGGAAATGACGAGGCGCTGAAATCGAGTGCCGCAAAAAATGCGCAAGGCATTGGCGCCGGACACAGTTTCACCCTCTTGATGCGTGAAGCCTATCCCATCAACTTTCTGAATGCCATCAAATCCTGCCAGGAAGTGTGCACCGTGTTTTGTGCCACCGCGAACCCCGTGGAAGTCGTGATCTACCAGAGCGCGCAGGGTCGGGGAATCCTCGGAGTCGTAGACGGTTCGTCACCTCGAGGAATCGAAGATCCTGCGGCGCGCACCGCGCGCAAGGAATTGCTGCGCCGGTTCGGGTATAAGCTCTGACAGATTGGCAGGAAGCTGAACCGCGGAGCCGCGAAAAGCGCGCAGATTTTAAGGTCCGAAGCGTGTCAAAATCGGCTCGTAACACACAGGCTCAGCCATGAAGCGAATCTCACAGGAATTCAGTGGGAGCTATCAGGAGTGGATAAGAAGCGAATATTGAAGCGAGCTTTACACACCGACTCCCACCGGTACACGGCCAGACCCGATCAGCGGGTCCTCACGCCGCCACATGGTAGTCAAATTCCTTCTTCTGGCAGACCTGTTGGAGCGCCAAGACAAGCGCGTTCTCGTCTCCCACGGGCAAAGGAGCGGGTGCAATCACGAAACCTCGTTGGGGGTCGCGCCCTTCCATTCTCTCCAAAACCGTGTCCGAGGGACTACATGGAATAACAATGCAGTCCGGCGACACCTCCTTCAGGTAATCGAGCGCCGATCCGAGTTCCGTGGGGCTATCCAGAGACAGAACAGCAATGTCAAAATCAATCTTCGAAAGATTTCGAAAAAGACCATCGCCTCGCGGGGTGACGTGAAACGTGGAACAATGATGGCACGCACACAGATCCATCCACCGCTCCAGAAAAGCAGTTTCGTGCGAAACCAAGAGCACCTGGATGCGTCGTTCCCCCGGTTTAAACATTTGGAATTCCTCCTCCAGCAAAACACGAGCTTGCTGCAAGGGCCTCCGTTCAGGCCGTTTGGGCCTTCGCGACCGCTGAGGCCTGCGGGCGATGAAGCGTGAGATCATAAATACGCTGGAACTCCTTCCAGTCGACCGGCCGGGGGATGTAATCAAAGATCCCTTCTCGAAGACAGGTCAGGTAAAAGGCCACATCGTCAACGGGTGAAATGACAACGACCGCGGTCGGCGGACGCCGATGGCGGACCGCCTCGAGAATCTGACAATACTCCTGGTTTGGCGTTTCGATTCCCATGAAGACGGCATCGAAGTCGTTGCGTGAGGCGAGCCGTTTCAAGGCCTCGCCCGGCGTTTCAACAAACTCTGCGCGGGCACGGGAATCAGCGGCCAGCGCCGTTATTTTTTCGCGTTCGAAGTCAGTGGCTTGAACGACGAGGATACGGGGAGTGTGTTCCATGGGACACCACCTCGGCTGAGGAATTGCCAATAGAAAGGAGGCAATTCAAGGCAAGGGAAATGAAAGGCCCTCTTCACACGCGAGAGATTCAGAGGTTCGTGGCGGCAGTGTGGCTTCCCAAAGAGTTCCAAGGATTTAATACTCCCCGGAAGGACAAAAGTCAAGCCGGATACGACCTGAAAAATGCTCTCAGCAATTTATTCGATCTATTTTTCACAGGCAATTTCCCCCACGGCGAGATTCGCGCCCCCAGTCACGGCAATCCCCCCAATCCACCGCGCCCGCTCGTTGAATCGTCTCAATCAAGCGCGGACAGACCCTGCATCTATGCCGGCATCCGGCTGATGTTGAACGAGGTGTCAGTCCCGTTCATCCCAGCGAAAGCCTGGACCTTAACGATCCCCCACCTCCCGGTGGGGGTATTCAGATATTGGGGATCGCTGGCTGTAGGTCGGACTAGAATTATCCCCCAACTTCCGTTGGGGGCATTTGCTGTTGGGGCATGCGCTTAGGTAGACTGGCCTTCTGATCAAGCGGGGACAGACACCTGCATTTATGAGGGCATCCGAATGATGTCGAAAGAGGTGTCAGTCCCCTTCATCTTAGCGGGAGGCCGGAACTGAACAATCCCCCACCTCCCGGTGGGGGGATGTGCGCCTGAAAGCGCGTGAAGTCAGAGAGGTGAAAGTCCTCTCCAGGCCGACGCTCACGGCCTGAAACGGAAAGTAACTGCGGAGCCCGAAGCCCCGTGGGGAGCAACTGGAAGTG
>JBGQBO010000098.1:0-6819 GCA_041494885.1 Terriglobia bacterium | reverse complement strand
GCTGGGGCAGTTCACCAGCTACCGCTACGATTCCTGCCTCGGCAAACCGGTATCGAGCACGGATCCCAACGGTCAGACCGCCACCTATTCCTATACCGATTCACTCGACCGGTTGACGCAACTGACTTATCCTCAGGTCCTGGTGGGGTCAACGCCATATCATCCCACCAGCGTCTACACATACAACGACAGCGCTTTGAATGTGGTGACGGCACGGGATTTGAATGCCAGCGGCGACGGCGCTATTCAAACCAAGACCGTGTACGACGGGTTAGGGCGGGGGATTCAAACCCAGTTAATGACCGATCCCCAAGGCATCGTTTACACCGACACCACCTACGACGGCCTGGGACGAAAACACACCGTCTCGAATCCTTACCGTTCGACGAGCGATCTCACTTACGGTTTCACGACGTTTGGCTACGATATGCTGTCACGAGTCAAAACGGTGACGACCTCAGATAACGCTGTCGTCAGGACCGATTACAGCGGCAACCAGACGACGGTAACGGATCAGGCCGGCAAGCCACGGCGCAGTTTGACGGATGCGCTCGGGCGACTGACCCGAGTGGACGAACCCAACAAAGACACCGGAGCGCTGGGCGATGTCACGAGTCCGGTCCAGCCGACTTCCTACAGCTACGACGCGCTGGACGATCTGAAAACGGTCACGCAAGGCGGGCAAACGCGCAGCTTTTCCTACGATTCCTTGAAACGCCTCACGAGCGCCACCAATCCCGAGAGCGGAACGGTAAATTACCCCAGCTATGACGGCAATGGGAACCTGCTCTCGAAGACCGATGCGCGAGGGATCACGACCAACTACGTCTATGATGCTTTAAATCGCCTGACGAATAAAACGTATCAGAACGATCCGTCCAGCACGCCGGCCGTGAGCTATACCTACGACGCGGCGGGTGTTTCGAATTCGAAGGGTCGATTGACGCAAGTCAACTCCACGGTGTCGATGACGAATTACACCGGTTACGACGCGATGGGACGGGTGACGGCAAGTTCACAATCGACGAATGGGCAGACCTACCTGCTGGGATACGGGTATAATCTGGCGGGAGGGATGACCAGCGAAACCTATCCCTCGGGACGGACGGTTAGCACCGGCTACGACACGGCAGGAAGAGTGAATGGAGTGACCGGTTCTGCGAACAAAACCTACGCTTCCACATTCACCTATTGGCCTCATGGGGCGGTGAATTCGATGATGTTGGGGAATAATCTGATCGAAACCACAGTATTCGGCCCTCGCCTACAACCGACCTCCATTACGGCGGGGACGCTCTTGAGCCTGGTCTACAATTACGGAACAACAAACAATAACGGAAACGTCGTAAGTCAGGGAATCGCGGCGGGGGTTTTCAGCGCCACGCAGAATTACGGGTATGATGCCTTGAATCGGCTGACGAGCGCGAGTGAAGGGAGCAATTGGACGGAGAGTTACGGGTACGACCAATATGGGAATCGGACAAGCGTAAGCGTCTCGTCATCGTACCTGCCCACCTATGCGCCTGCTCCGTCGATGGATGCGTCCAACAAAAACCGGTTTGCCGCCAGCGCCAGCTTTGGCTACGACAATGGGGGCAATGTAACACAGGCTCCAGTGGCGCCGGGCGGGGCCGCTCAAACTTTCGGATACGATGCCGAGAACAAGCTCGTCAATTTCAACGGGACGACGACCTACGCCTATGATGGTGATGGACGACGAGTCCAAAGAACATTTCCAGCTACGAACGCAACCACGATCTTTGTCTACGACGCCACAGGAAAGCTAGTGGCGGAATATTCGAACACAGCAGCGGCGGGATCAGGAACGACCTACATTACCGCCGATCATCTGGGTAGCACGCGGTTGGTCACCGATGCCAGCGGCGCGGTCCTTGCACGGCATGATTACTTGCCATTCGGCGAGGAGATTCCCGCTTTGTTCGGTAATCGTTCCTCAGTGACAGGATACAACAACTCCGATGACACGCGGCAGAAGTTCACCGGCAAAGAACGGGATAGCGAGTCGGGCTTGGACAATTTTGGGGTAAGATACAACTCGTCGAGCTTGGGTAGATTCATAAGTCCTGATCCTGGCAACATCGGAGCGAACCGATCCAACCCACAGAGTTGGAATGCGTACAGCTACAGCCTGAACAATCCTCTCACTCTTACCGATCCGACAGGCTTGTACGTTTGTGAGGACAGCACCGAATGTGATTCGGAGAGTGACAAGAAGTTCGCAGCGAGTCTGCAAGATGCTCGGGATGCAGCGAACAAGCTAACCGGAGACGACAAAACTGCTGCCCTTAGGGCGGTAGACGCCTACGGTGAAAAGGGAGTGGACAACGGAGTTAACGTTCGGTTCGACAGCAATATCACGGGCGGAACTGCAGTCACTGAAGTGAGCGGTGTGGCCAACGGGAACAAGAGTGCCGACAATCCGACTGGGCAGAACATCAACGTGACTTTCAATCCCGACGCTGTCGGAAAAGACCAAAGCGCTGGCCTCGTTGCTCATGAAGGCTCGCATGTTGTCGGTGGTTCTGACTGGGTTAAATCAGGGTTTTCGGCGAATATGGACCCTACTCACAATCAGACCGAAATGAATGCTAATCACGTGCAATTTAACATCATGAACGCCCAGCTCGGGGTTCTGTATCCAAACGGCTACACGGCAGGCCTATACAACAATAGCGTAAAGTGGAATAAAGGGGATACCTTCAAGATGATTACTCCAGACCTGAAAAAGGCAATCCAGAAGGCGAATGGAGCCGACGACACAAAGCCCGCTTTCAGGAAAGGATGGCGCCTGCAGCCATGAATCTTCTAAGGAACAGCTCTTTGGTGACCTTTTGCTTTTTGACCTGTTTGCTCAATGCAGCGGGTCCAGGGACGAAAGTGGCGAACTCGGTGGAAGGCTTTCTTTTCGATCCGTCAAAACCCTATGTGTATCTTGAGGTAGACCATGTTGGTCCAAGAAAGCCGCTGCGCGATGGTGAGCCGGACACTGGGATTTGGTTGCGGCTAAAAAACAACTGTACGTTGCCAGTGGTGGTCATAGCGTCTGGAGTTCCTGCCAAAAGTGCGGACGAAGCGCTTTGGGTAGAAGACGAAGTAGTTCCGAACAGACCATCTACGGGGACAGAATCCATGGGGGCAGCAATAGGTTACCAACATGGACAAAAGGATCTGACGGACATCTTTCTCTCGCCCAATGTGAACGAGGCAGAAGTCAGAGGCGCGGAGGATGCCATGAAGCACAGGACTCAAAGTGTGGGAAGAGATGAAAGTGTGAAACGTCCGCATGGATACAACGACGGTTATCAACCAGGACCTCAGATGCTTAAGGCAATCCCTCCTGGAGGAGAAATCCACTTCAGTGTGCCGATCAGCCACGTGAGCAAGACATGGCATTTTGAGATCCCTTTCCGCCTCGCACTCCCCCAAAAAGGCCGAGTCAGGCCACCTTATAGCTATGTGGCGTTCTACGATGAGGACCTAAAGGATAATCACGAAAGTGCTGCCACACCTACACCTACGACGCAGTAGGGCTACATGTACGACAGCCTGTCTCAACACAATTTTGGGGTCAAACACAATTTTGGGGTCAGGCTTGAATGGCGCTTAGTTAAGAAATTGAGATGGAGATTGATCCGCTTCCCCGAAGGGGAAGTCTTCAATAGCCCAGGGTTGGCCGCCTTGCGGCCTACCCTGGGTGGGGATCCCCCCAAGAGAAGAAGGAACCCTGAAGGGGTTCCTTCCCCATGAGGATCTGGGGTCGATCCCGCCAAAATAGGACCAAAGACACCTCCTCCAGCGCCACCCTGCGCGCTGAGTGGGATGGTCATAAGCGTCTTTTCTGGGAAAAGGTTAGATCCGTTTTCCCATTCTCTTAACTTAGCGCCATTCGGGTCATAGCGCCATTCGGGTCAGGCTTCCACAATTACACAATTGCAGCCGATCGGTCACAGAAAGCTCTGTGCCCGGGGAGGGACCAGGACCTTATGCCGGGATTCCTGATCCGAGCCCCAGAGAAAAGAGTCGTTTTCAAAAAATGAATGGGGTCAAGTCTTTCCAATCTCCAAATGAGATTTTGTATGCGCCACAGGGGGGCATGACCTCGTTGGCATTGGGAAACTTGCTGACCGAATCCACCGCTTACAATAACCGCTTGCAGCCGACCTCGATCACTGTGGGACCGCTGGTGAGTTTGGGCTACGCTTACGGGACAAGCAACAACAACGGGAATGTGCAGTCGCAAACGATCACGGCGCCGGGGCTCAGTCTGACGCAGAGTTACGGGTACGATTGGCTGAATCGTCTGACGGGGATGAACGAGACGTCCGGCTGGTCGGAGACTTTCAGTTACGATCCCTATGGGAATCGCACCGGAGGCAGTTCCAGCTCGGCTTACATGCCGCTCCAGATCCCGACCATTAACGCACAGACCAACAAGATTTCGGCGGCGAATCACAGTTATGATGCGGTCGGGAACCTGACCCAGGGGCTTGGAGCCGATGGGCTGGTGAAAACCTACACCTACGACGCCGACAATCGGCTGATGACCTTCAACGGAAGTGCGGCCACTTACAGCTATGATGGGGACGGTCGGCGAGTGAAGAAAGTGGTGGGTTCCGCGACGACGGTGTTCGTCTATGACGCGCGCGGGCAGATGGTGGCGGAATATTCCAATCAAGCGCCCCCGACGAGCGGCGGGACGAGCTATGTCACGGCGGACCATCTGGGAAGCACCCGGCTCGTGACGGACTCGACGGGCACGGTGATCGCGCGTCACGACTATGCGCCGTTCGGGGAAGAGATTACTTCGGTGATCGGAGGTCGCGGCGGGGTCACCGGCTATGGCGTGGACGAAGGGCTCCGGCAGAAGTTCACCGGCAAAGAACGGGACTCGGAGTCGGGGCTGGATTACTACCTTGCTAAGTACTACGGCAGCAACATGGGACGCTTTATGTCGCCTGATGATGGGACAGAACACGATTCGGCTAACCCACAAAGCCTGAATCGTTACACATATGTTCACAATAATCCTTTGAGATTCATAGATCCTTATGGGCATTCAACACACACGGCGGCCAACGGGGATGTACTGGCTGTATACAACGAAGGTGACAACGGAGTTTATCAACATACCGACATAGACAACCGCATGGATTGGGATAGGTCCAAACTCGATAGTGATGATGAGGGCAGCAACTACATGGGAGAGACCCCGCGCTGGGACGAGTTTGCCGCCCATGATCGCGCTCACCCAAATGGCATATCTGGAACCGCGATGAAGGATGCCCTCATTCATTTCGGCATAAGCATCAATTCGCAAATTGCAGAGCTCAACGAGATAGCTAATAAACAAGGCCTTACTTTGACAGCTCTCCTCTCAAGAAGTGGCTGGTCATTTGATATCAAATCTCAGGCTTGGGCAGACTCCGGTCCTGGTACTGGATATTTGCTTAATGGGGGGAATGCGGAGGGTCTAATGCGGAGGGTCAGATCTCCGCAATCTGCATTTGAAGAGGCAACTCCGCATTTGTTTCATCCGCGATCTTCAGCTAACCACCGCGCTGGTGCTCGCCCGTCAGCAATTGAAGAATGCGGAGACCTGACCCTCGCGATTATGTTCAAGCATCGAACCAAAAGCCTTTAGCATATATTGAGAGGGTGCAGTTATTCCTTCACAACCTCTTTCCAACGATTGTGCCTAATCCGAGGCCGTTGATACCTGTGGTGACCACTAAGCTGAAGTTCCCACGACCACCAAAACCGAAGAAGCCGAAGAAGAACACGTTTGGAGGGGAACCCGATGAGGAATAACAGTAGAATGCTCTTCTGGAAGAGAAGCGTTTGGTCAAGTCTCGTTGCATTGATAGTTGCCGTCTTTCCATCATGTTCCTTTTCGAGTGCATTGTTGTTCTTCAGTCAAAGTGGCGGGCGTGGTCAATTGGAGGAAGCAAGAAAAGGCCCCACCGCTCAAACATCGCAGGTCTGTTCCGATGCGGCAAAGAGATTACTCGGACCCAAGGTGGAGATACTGAAGTGTGGCTTTCTTAATGACACTACCATATTAGAAACGGTAGCTATTGTTGGCATCGGGTGCACCCCCCTTCACCATGAGGGTACTCTCGTGTCCCGACTGGCGGTCCTTCGGAAGGAATCCTCGGGCTGGAAGGCTGTCCTTGATGTCGGCAAGGAGATAACAAATGGCGAGGGGTACGTAGGTATCGACTACATTGATGACTCATTCCAGTTCCATGGCTATCGGATAGTTTTGGCAGACCATAGATCCGACGGTAAGCCAAGCTTCACTATTCGATTGAGCTACATTACTCAAGATGGTGAGTCTGATGGTATTCCTCTTGAAATAGCTTGGAACGAAAAGGTGGGTCGCTATCAGGAGTTCACGGCAAATGAGGTCCCAGAGGGTTTCAGATCTGAAATCAAGAACCCGACACATGTGAGGACCCGCAAACAGAACAAAAAATGATTGGGAGGCAAGTCTTTCCAATCTCCAATTGAGATGTGGCGTTCTGGAAGATCTCGGCTAAGTGCTTGTCTGTCTCCATTTTCTGTTTGAACAGACGGATGGCCCGGGAGACGGTGACATGCTCCAAGTATATCGTATCGCGGAAATGGAGATTGGAAAGACCAGACCATAAAGTGGTTGCTGGGGCAGTTCACCAGCTACCGCTACGATTCCTGCCTCGGCAAACCGGTATCGAGCACGGATCCCAACGGTCAGACCGCCACCTATTCCTATACCGATTCACTCGACCGGTTGACGCAACTGACTTATCCTCAGGTCCT
>JBGQBO010000097.1:0-6894 GCA_041494885.1 Terriglobia bacterium | reverse complement strand
GGCATACGAAGGTTCAACGCTCGTCGGCACTGTATCCGTTACGGGCGTGATTCCCTCGGGCTTCGACCAGCCTGAAGGCAGCATCAGCTTCGACGGTGCGACCTTCGATTCCGTGGTCCTGAACTCCACTTCCACGAACTTTTTCGCGATCGACAACGTGGACGTGCGGTCGGCGACGGTGCCTGAGCCGGCTACGCTGTTCCTGCTATGCACTGGCGCCGTGGGGCTGGCTTCCGCGCGGCGCAGGGCGCACGCCAAGCACTAGGCCGGGAAGTGCTTGGCGTTCGGAATCAAAGGACTAAGACTTCGGATCGTCGCGGTATTAAACCATCTGCGTTTCACGGAATGGTAAGCGAACCGCCCATGAAGCAACCGCCCGAACCCATAGCCATTCCGTTGGAGAGGCTTTCAAGACTGGAAGAACTTGTCCATGAACTGAGCAATTCCCATGGTTTGATAGCGGCTTACCTAACTCAAACCCTGAAAGGACCATCTGGCGCATGGCCCGAACGTCTCGCGACAGCGCTGGAACTCTCAATGAAATCGCGGGAAACCTTGATGTCCCTGATGTGGGAGATCGGTCAGATTCGCATTTCTGCGCAGGAGCAAGGATATGAGCAAGAGAAGCGTTGACGTTGACCCCAGGCCGCTTAATTTGGACCGCAAGTCATTTCTGATTGCCGGACTTCTTGCCGTCCTGATTTCTGTTGCGTTGGCGTCCCTCCTTTTCCGTTGATCGCCTGGTGTCAATGGGCAGATGAGAGACCGCATTGGTTCACTTAGGTTGCTTCAGTGCCGTGTGAATCCCATCTGTCAGAGCGTACGTTACGTAGCCAATCGGCAAGACAAGCCAGCTCTTGTCATGATACGCACCATATCCCCCGCAGTCGTCTATCCACCGCGTGTTGTGAGACCATCACTGGTGGGAATGAGCGTAGAAGATGAAAAAATCATTCTTATCTGGTTTGCGCGTCACATCTATTTCAATCGGACATTTCTATCGGCCAAAGAACACAGCTTCCCTATTATTTGGTCGACAGAAGTGCTTAATTGTTGGAGGTGATGAATCATAAAGATCAACGACGAGGTTACAAACAAGTGTCTCTGTTTGATTTGCTGTGCTAGGTCGGGCTGCGGTCGCAAGCTGAAGAGGACGTAATGGAAATCAGCCGGGGCCTGGGGATCGCTTTACTGGGAGTGGCAAGGATAGGTAAACAAGAAGAGTATCTCGCTGCCAACGATGCTTACGTTAGTCTGATCGACTGTCCGCTGAACGAATTGATCGGTTCCGACTGGAAGTCTAGCATTCATCCAAGGGACGTACCACAGGCTGTCCATGCCTTTCAAGACATGGAGTCATCCGGCATCGGTGAATTTCTTGGGCGTAGGGTGACCAAAAAGGGTGATGAAGTTCCCGTTCGGGTTCTGTTGATCCAGGACTGCAACGAAGAAGGGGTTTTCGCAGGCCACTTTTGCTTCATGCAAAGCGCATATACGCCCATCGAGAGAGACACTGGACTTCGGCAGGGTTATGAAATATTCCGCGCGGCATTAGGCCATTCTCCTGTTGGCTCCGTTCTACTTGACCCCCTCTTAGGTTTCAGGCGCGTCAATGAAGCACTCCTAACGATGCTAGGCTATGCCGGACCGGAGCTCTCGGGGAAAAGCTTTGCTGACATCACCAACAGTAAAGGCTTCGATAGAGATGCAAACTTAATTTATTTGGTTTTAAAAGGAGACCTGCCCGGATGCAAATTTCAGAGGCAAGTCCTTAGGAAAAATGGAGAGTCCTTCCCCGCTAACGTATCTGTGCGGATCATCAGCGATAAACGAGGTCGCGCAATCTATGCGATTGGTTTTATTAGAGAGCGTCATGGCGCGGTTCAATGGGAGGATATTGGCCACCGAGCAAAGAAAAACACTGCCACTATGCACGGATACGTGGCTACTCAGCGAGGTGGACCAGAAACCCAGACACTTCCGTCCACAGAACGATGCATGAGACTGTTTAATTCGTTGCCAGAAAGCGTCGCGGTCTCGACACTTCCTGAGCGGCGCTATGTCGCGGTAAGCGATGGTTTTCTTCGATTGTTCGGGTGCCGTAGCGAAGAGGTGATTGGCCGAACGGTCCGGGAGTTAAAACTTTTCCTCGAACCGGAAGTTGCGACCGAGGTTCATAAGTTGAATGCCTCACCTCGGCGTGTTAACGAGGTCGAGGTCACGCTGCTCAGCCGATTGGGAGACCAAATAGCGGGATGTCTGAGGACCGAACCCATTGAACTCGATGGGCGCGACTATTTGTTGGAGGTTTTTCGCGATATTAGCGTACAGAAAAATACAGAAAGGCTTTTGAGGTTGAGCGAAGAGCGCTATCAGGCTCTAGCAGAACAGGGATCAGAGGGCATCGTCCTAGTCGATCCCGTCAGCAAAAAGATTCTTGAGGCCACTGGACCCTTTCTCCTGTTAGTCGGTTATACACGCTCTGAGATTACTCGTTTCAGTTTATACGATCTAACTGCCAAGAGCCCAACTGTCGTTGACAGCGAAATTGGTAATGCGTTGGCGAGCAAGAGTCGAGTGATTGGTGAGTGGCTATTCCGACGCAAAGACGGTGTAGTGTTCGACCTCGAGGTCAGCACAAATACTGTTTATTACGGTGGGAGCTTAGCGATCCGCCTTGTTGGCCGTGACATGAGTGAACGGAGACTATTGGAGGAGCGGCTTGGCCACGCTGCGAAGATGGAGGCCCTTGGACGCTTCGCTGGCGGGATCGCGCATGACTTTAACAATTTGTTGGTCGGCATCCTCGGATATAGCACGCTGCTAGAAGGCAAACTGCGCGAGAACCCGACGCTCTCACAATTGAGCCACGAAATCACTGGTGTCGCATTGCGAGCCAGAGAATTAACTTCGCAATTACTTTCGATCAGCCGACGTCAAGTACTGCCGGCCGAACTTTTGGACATCAATGTTGTGGTCAATAAGGCAGAAAGTCTCCTGCGGCGGATCGTAGGTGAGGACATAGAACTCCAGAGCGAGTTGAATCCCGTTACGGCGCGAGTTCGAGCAAACCCAGGACAGATAGAACAAGTAATAATGAACTTGGCGGCAAATTCCCGCGACGCCATGCCTAACGGAGGGAAGCTTATAATTAAGACCGACGAACTTCAAGTGGATGAAGCTTTGGCTTCTCGGAAACCTGGTCTAATCGCGGGGAAGTACGTTCTCTTGTCGATCAAGGACACGGGTTTTGGTATGGATTCAGTCATGCTGTCCCATATGTTCGAGCCTTTTTATACAACAAAGGATGTCGGGGTTGGAACCGGCCTGGGTCTATCTACAGTATATGGGATTGTCCAACAAATCGGCGGGTTCATTACAGTGGAAAGCCAAGTGGGCTTGGGAACGACCTTTGACATCTATCTTCCGCGCGTTGAGGAACAGCCTTCATTGTTTCAACCGGTCGAAGCACATTCTTACCTTGCGCCTGCTTCAAAGACAGTCTTGGTTGTCGAGGACGATGGAACTGTCAGATCACTAGTGGTAGACATCTTAGAAGCTGAAGGCTATGTGATTCTGTCTGCTGAGAATGCCGAGCAAGCACTGGTTCTGGCTAAAAACCACAATGGCCCGATCCACTTGGTCCTCACCGACATTGTCTTGCCCAAAATGCCTGGTTCTCAGCTGGCTTCGGAGCTGCTACGACTGAGACCAGATGCGAAAGTCATATTCATGTCGGGTTACTCAGATAGGGAAATTGTAAGACGGACGCAGTCGGCAACTCCTGCGTACTTCTTGCCGAAGCCATTTATGCCAGAAGAGCTACTGCGCAAGGTGCGAGAGGTCTTGAACGATAGCTCGATGGACAAAGACCCCATGGTCGATTCCAATTAGACGGTATTGTCTGCGGTCCCTTACGCTAAACGGAACCAACCTTCGTGTGGGAGAAGACAATCAGGAACGAGTTTGCAGAGACTACAGTTGCATCACTACCAGCCCATTTCAGCTATCTGCTTTTCGACCTCTACTTGGCCTGTGCTTCCTTCTGCGGCGCCGGAGATTGGTACGGGATTTGATCATCTCTGCCCACAATTCATCGGCGCACCCCTTTCTCAACTGGAACTGAAACAAGATGCTCCGCCTCGATTTGCCCTAACAGGACAAAGGAACGCATTTGGCTATGCGCAGCAGCATTCTGAGTGGAGACCGTGCGGGAACGGCAGCAATTTGGGTTGTGGATCGGGTGCGAATTTATCGGGAGTCATGGGTAGGAATCTATGGCAAGTCACAGCTTCGAACCGTCTGGACAGTTTCATTTTGGCAAGGCTTCTTGTCATTTCGGGAATCCCGCAGTCGCCATGTTACAGAATCTAAAGGACAATGAATTCGGAATCACAATTGCAGCTCTTTTGCGGTGACAAGCTCAGCTTCTCGTCGGAGGGAACACGCGAAGACTGCTGCTTTTACCAAGCTCAAGAGTAATAGGCTGCCCACGTCGTGATGCAGTTGCGACTAGGACAGAAGGAGGAAGAATGCGTACATCCTGGATCTGCGAACAGATGAATATTGTTGCCCCAGGGTCATATAGGAGTAAGCGCAAACTAAACGGTCCATAATTCCATAAGCGTAGGCACTAAAAGTCATCCCCCGCGATTAGAGAAGGTTAGGCGATTTGCCGAGTGAACGAAAGCTCGCGGGAATGCTTCTCCCAGGTAGTAATTGAAACAAGTAGAAATAACCCGCTTGAGTCTAAGCCACTATGGTACTTGCAATATGATTGATAATACTGTAAACATCTTCCTCAAATAAAAGAGGTCGATGTAAGCCTTCTATCGAAATTAGAATTCGAGGTGTGCAGTGGTGGACCCAGTCGGCGTACTTATCGCCTGCACGAACCGACTGCTTCGCGAGTCGCTCGCCCGGATTGTGAACAAGAGGGCAGAGTTTCGCATGATCGGCGTGCAGGCCCTCAGCGTCGGTTCAGGCGAAGAGTTTATCCGGTCGAGGGCTGACGTGGTCGTGCTCGACTCGCTGCAATTCGTGATCGATGACGATATCTGCTTTCCGAAAGGACCGTCGAAAGAAAGCTCGGTCAAATGCATCCTCGTGGCGATGGAGAATGATCGGAAAAAACTCTTGCAGGCCGTGCGTTTAGGCGTTCTCGGATATGTTCTGCGTGAAGCCTCGGCGGCCGACGTAGTGGTTGCGATTCGCGCGGTTGCAAAGGGAGAGGCAATTTGTCCCCCACAATTGGTCAGACATTTATTTGATTATGTGATTTCGAGCACTTCGAATCAGCCGAACAACCGGGCGCGCACGCGGTTGGGACTGACTCGGCGTGAACAGGAGTTGATCCCCTTAATTGGGCGCGGGCTCACAAATAAGGAAATCGCCAACCAACTGAAACTGTCGGAACAAACTGTCAAGAATCACGTCCATCGAATTCTACGCAAGGTGGGCGTGGAAGACCGCCTCAGGATATTCGAAACCTGCCAGACTCAAGAATTCGATTCTTAGTACCTATTGGCAAGGTACTTCCCCTCAGTACGAGCGGGTACGCGAGCACACGCCTCTCAAGTACGAAGCAGGTACTTTTCTATCTCCTTATCTCGCAATTCCCCGCCCCTTCCTTGGATCCAATTTGAACCTACCGCCGCGAAGCCGCTCCCTGCATACTCGCGCGGACGGAGGGCGTCGATGAAATCAATTCGAGTCTTGATTGCCAATCGCCCCCGGCTGATGCGGGAACTCGTGATGGCCACGATTTCCGATCAACCGGATATCGAGATCGTCGGAGAAATCCAAGAGGAATCAGGAATCGAAAGTGCCGTCGACAGCATGCAGCCTGATTTTCTTATTGTGGCTCTTGAAAAATCCAATCGGTTGCCTGAATTTTGTCAATCCATTCTGCAACATCATCCGCAAATGAAAGTCATCGCGATTGCGCCGGACCGCAACAACTCGATGTATTACTGGGCATCTCTTCGGATCCAATCCAATCAGATCGAGGCCTCCGAGGAAGGCGTCTTGGGCGCGTTGCGCGGCAAGACTCAACCTATGGAGAGGTTGCAATGATTTTGAGGGGATCGACGGGGAGAACGCGAACATCTTTCGTGCCATGGATAGGCCCGTGCGGATTCGTTTTCGGACTGCTGGCTCTCATCTGCTCCCCCGCGGCCGCCCAGACGCAGAATCAGCGTCCTTCACCGATTGCTAGCTCGGACCTCGGTCGCGAAAATATGAGCCGTGTGGCGTCCTCGGCGGGAGAAATCAAGTCGGTCCTGCTTGCAGGCCCGGGACTGCTAGTGGAACTGAAGCGCTGGGTCGCCAAGGATGCCACCGACCACGGTCAGATCGTCAGCGACTCGGACCTGACCAACGACGCAATTTTCGAGCGCTTGGAGACAGAGGTTCAATTCCGCGCCGTCGCCACTCGGTTGGTGCAACGATACGGCTACCTTCTCCCTAAGCTGAATCCCGAATCGGAGCTGGCGAAAGAACGCGAACTCTTGATTCAAGAACGCACCAAGTGGCTTGCTCAAAGCCAGGAAGAGGAACTGGCGAATGCGCGACAGCGCGCCAAGCGGGACTTGCAGACCACGAGCTCTTGCGATCCACGATTTGGGGTGGATTGCAACACTCCACCAGTGCGCCCGACACCTGCGGAAGGCCGGGGACTAGATTCTCAACCAGGTGGGTCACCCCCAAGAAATGCGCCTGGTGAACCGAACTCTCCGGATTTGCCGAGGGGAATCGGAAATCCTGTCGAGCGCGCCCAGATGATCCGAACTGGCGAGGAATCCTCCGACCTCTTCCCACAACTGCCCTTTGGGGATTTCGACGAACCGATGCCGAACTTCAACGCCCTGAACGCCTCAAGAGCCACGTCTTCAG
>JBGQBO010000096.1:0-7212 GCA_041494885.1 Terriglobia bacterium | reverse complement strand
TTCGACGAAGCAGGTGAAGCGATTTACGGAGAACGCGACCGGGTTGACTTGGAGAAGATACGCGAACTGGGTCTGCCATTCTGGCTCGCCGGAGGATACGGCGCCCCAGAAAAGCTGCGCGAAGCCCTGACCGCCGGGGCCACCGGCATTCAGGTAGGAACCGCGTTTGCGTTTTGCGCGGAGTCGGGCTTGCGGGACGACTACAAGCAGGCGCTTCTGCAAAAGGTGGTCTCCGGCGATGCCCGAGTAGTCACGGACTGCCTGGCCTCTCCCACGGGTTTCCCGTTCAAGGTCGCACAGTTGGAAGGCTCATTGTCCGAACACGAAGTCTATTTGGCCCGGCCGCGTATCTGCGATCTTGGCTATCTCCGCGAGGCCTACAGGACTGCCGAGGGCATGATTGACTACCGCTGTCCCGGGGAGCCGGAGACGATATACGTGTCAAAGGGTGGCAAGCCGGAGGACACCGTGGGGAAGCAATGCCTCTGCAATGCACTGGTGGCAACGATTGGACTTCCCCAGGTACGAAGCGGTAAGTACAAGGAGAGAGGTTTGGTGACTTCCGGGAATGACTTGCCCGGAATTAGACGTTTCCTCACGGCAAGTAGCTCGACCTACAGCGCTGCGAATGTGGTTAGGGAACTGCTGGAAGGTTGCGACGCTTCTTTGTGACATCATTTATTCTTGCGTAGCACTCGCCGCTCATCGCAAAGCCACCCTCGTCATCACCGACAACCTGTCCCGATCCCGTCGCGAAGACTTCGCCCACGTCGAAAAAAACTAGACATCCTCTGGACGACGTGACCCCCGAATCTCAGTTTTCCAGTTTCGGCTTTCTAGTTTTTAGTTTTCCCCATCCCCGCCCCCTGTCATTCCGAACGGAGCAGGCCGACTTTTTCTTCCCCTTTCGCTCCTGCGAAAGGGTCGGCCTGCGGATGTGAGGAATCTCTCTTCGCCCCAACCTGCCAACCTGCCAACATTCAAACCTTCAAACGTGTTTTCCCCCTCCCCCCGCCTTCCCACTTTCGACTTTCCAATTCAGTGGCACAGCCACTCTCGTTTACCCTGAGCCTCGAAGGGCTTTTCCTCCAGCGGCGGGTGCTGGATAAGCGCACCCGCCGTGTCCGATTTCAATCTGACTTTCCCCGGCGTGCGGCAAAACACGTTTTGGTCTCGCGGCAAGCGCGGTTTTTGCGCCCCGCACGTCTCTCCCCGCGCTGGAAGCGATGGCTTTTGTAGGGGCACGATACATCTGTCCCGCCTGCCTCGACCATCTCGGGGACCTGGTCGGGATCGTGCCCCCTCTTGTTGTGTCATCCCGACCGCAGCGGAGAGCCTGCCCTGAGCGAAGTCGAACGGGGATCTGCTTCACTCTGTGTAGCGCCGGGCTTCAACCCGGCATCTCCGCTTTGTTTGCTTCCCCCCGCCAACGTTCAAACGTTCCAACCTTCAAACATTCAAACGTGCTTCTTCCTCACCCATTTTCCAATCTCGTTTACCCTGAGCCTCGAAGGGCTTTTCCTCCAGCGGCAGATGCCGCATGCCCGCCGCCCTTCGTCTCCTCCTGCGCCGCCGTCAGCAGTAGTACTTTATGAAGTCTTCCACACTTATCGGCTCCCCAGAGTGAGGGGCATTTGGAAAGTTCGAAAAGGCCTGCGCCCAATCGTTTGACGTGTCTTCGTCAGTCACGCCGTCTGACCGAACGCAGCGCTCAAACCTCTGCCCAGATGCGTCATTGTTCCGTGCGGAAGTTAACAGGTTGAATCGAGCGCCTCCATGCGAACTATTAAACGACACGAGGGAACCAGAAATGGCTGCATAGGCGGGACACACTTGCCGGATGGGAAGATGACAGGCTTTGCATGCCAAAGGATTTGCCCCTCGGGCTCTGAATCCTGCGGACTCTTTGATGCACCACAGCGCGTCATTGCAGACAGTCGAATGGATCTTGCGTGTCTGCGCTGTCAGCCAGAGAAGCCGCTCAACCTTCCCAAGAAGGCTCCCCGAACCTAGTAAGGCAGCAATCTTACTCCTGTTCGAAACAGTCCCCTTAAGCTGCCCCTGCACGGCGTCGTACTCGGCGACGTTCATAGGATGCGCAAGAAACGCACCAATCCAAGTATCGATAGGAAAACAATGTGGGTTTCCATGGCTTTGCTGCGCGTAAATTGTTATGACCTTCTTGGATTGGTAGCCTTTCAGGTTCAAAAAAATATCTGCCGAATCCGGCGAGGAAATCTGTGCAGGATTCAACCGTGCCTTGGTTCCTCCTGACGGCGTCGGACTTGCCGAATTAATCTGCCGGACATCATTGAGGAACATCAGAAACATGACCGTCCTGGGCGGTCCTTTGTCGAATGCATTGAAACAATCGATAAGCGGCGTCCGGTGCTGCTGGCCGGCCGCATTCACAATTCGGTCCATGTAGAATTCCGTGCTCAGCTTAGTTCCTTTGGGCATCGTAAGGCCCGTGTAAGACCACTGAGCCAGATCAATGCCTGCAAAAAGTGGCAAGCGGCATACTTCCAGTGAAGCAAGCGCGAGATTTCTAAACTGAGTGAACAACGCTAAGGGATTTTCAGGATCAGTCAGTTCCTCCCAAGTCGGGAACAAGTAAAAGTCGATTCTCGGAACATTAGAGCCACTGGCAACGCTGTCACCAAAACGGGTACAGAAATAATGAGTCATTATCAGTTCCGATTTTCTTCCCGGAGAATAGAAGCTCGCATAGAACCGCGCTAGGCCTAGAACGCGATCCCACAATCTCCCGAAGGGGAGCGTTCCGCCGTAACCTCTCCCAACAACGTGGTGCCAAATCTCACGGAGAACGGGGATAGTTCCTGCAAACCGCGAGCCGCTGGGAAAAACCGCGTTAACATCATTGATCTTCACACGATCAATAACGCCAAGCCGATGCCCGACCTCTTGGCTGACAGCGTTCAGAAAACGATCACGATTAGTAGGGACACTCAGGTCCTTATTGCACACTATTTCGGCAGTCAGAATCCGCGTGTCTAGGTCGATTCGTACGGTGCGAATGTAGCCGTACGCTCGATCCTGCGCTCGAGGACGCTGACCATTCAGGTCCTGGGCCAAGACATGAAAATAGAGAAGCGGAAAGAGCGGCAGGTCCGGATCGAACGGGAAAACCAAGGGCGCCCACTCCGGCGGCACATCCTCAAACTGCAAAGAAAACTTGCTTGCCAGCGCCTCGAAAGACATTTTTTTGCCTCAATAGTCGCAATCCTCGCGGATCTTCGATTCACGCGGCCCGAATGACCGTCGCAAATCCTACTTCACCACAGCCCTTTGCTATTTTCCTCAAGTTTATTCTTATATAAGTAGATAACACAACCTTATTGAGTCAGCGAACTCCATTCTGCAGGTGATTGCGCCAGTCTATCAGTGCGCAGCTGAGGCAGTTGGCCACCAGAGATGGACTCTGGCATTTCACTTGCTTACAATCTACATTGTAAAATGCACGAGGAGCACCCCCATGGCCCGATACCAAAAGGGTGACCACGTGAAATTCGAGGTCACCCATGAACAATCAGGTGACAGTGAATGGATTTGGCTGTTGGTTGACGAGAGTAACGACGAACAGCAAGTCGTTTTCGGTCAACTAGATTCCGAGCCTGTCGTAGCCACTAATATGAAACGGGGGCAACAGCTCGCAGTGGGTTATGGACAGGTCCGCGAGCACAGAAGACCATCCGATTTTCAAACCGATTAAAGTGCGACTTCCCACTTCGGGATGGGTAGGGACCGAAACGAAACAAAGGCGAAAACTACTTGCACTGCTGGGGAAAGTTGCTATCATGCGTGCTAGCACTTGTTCCCAGAGGTCACGCGCAGATGACAAAGCAACTGCTGGTCCGCAATGTTCCAGAAGAAGTACAGGGATGGATTGATAGAGAGCGTCAGCAACATCGTATGTCCCAGCAAGAATTTGTACTCTCCGTACTTGAAAAGGCGTCGCGAACTTCTCAGACGCTTCCTCTACCCTTCGGGCGAGAACCGAGGGCCGAGTCCGTTCCCGCTGACCTTCCCTTCACATTCATAGACCTTTTCGCAGGCATCGGGGGTTTTCGATTGGCACTTGACAATCTCGGCGGGAATTGCGTGTTTTCGTCAGAGTGGGATAAGTACAGCCAGAAGACCTACAAGGCGTGGTTTGGCGAAACGCCCGAGGGCGACATCCGAACAATCAAGCCGGTGGATATTCCAGACCATGATGTGCTCGCCGCCGGTTTTCCATGCCAACCCTTCTCAATCGCCGGCGTTTCGAAAAAGAAGAGTCTCGGCCGGGCCCACGGCTTCAAGTGCGCAACGCAAGGCACATTGTTTTTCAACATTGCTTCAATCCTCGAAATGAAGCGCCCGCCAGCGGCCATCTTGGAGAATGTGAAAAATCTCCAGTCGCATGACAAGGGTAGGACCTGGGACACAATCAAGGAAACCCTTGAAGACTTGGATTATGCGGTGTTCTCCAAAGTGATCGATGCAGCCCCGTGGGTCCCCCAGCATCGGGAACGCGTCTACATCGTCTGCTTCGACCGGCGCTTGTTCGGTGAGAATCCGCCGTTCAAGTTTCCTGAAGCTCCGGAGGAGACTCGACCAAAGGTCCGGGACATTCTCGAGAAATCACCCGACAGCAAATATACACTCTCAAATCATCTCTGGAACTATCTGATTGAGTACGCAAGGCGACATAAGGCGAAAGGCAACGGCTTCGGTTACGGGCTTGCTGATCTCGACGGAGTTGCGCGAACTCTCAGCGCCCGATACTTCAAGGATGGCTCAGAGATTCTCATCCCACAACCGCGGAAAAGCCCGCGTCGACTCACGCCGCGTGAGTGTGCTCGCCTTATGGGCTTCGATGAATCCCTGCCAATCGTCGTGTCGGATACACAAGCATATAGGCAGTTTGGAAATGCTGTCGTTCCGAAGGTCGCGACGGCCGTATGTCGAGAGATCCTCAAGGCGTTTCGCTGGCAGCTTGTCCAGAAGCAGAACGGCTGCCTCCTGAAATCCACTCACAAGGTTCACCCCCAAGCGCTGGCAGCGGCGGTGTAACCATGCCGTCGCCCATTTGTGAGTTAGCCATAGAAGAGGCTCTTGAGGTCGGCAACGCTCTCCTGAAGTACATCTCTGCAAACGACGCTGGGCTTACCGGCGCTCACCAGTGCGGTTTCTACCTGCCCAAGCCCGTGTGGGAGATGTATGCCCCGTTTGGCCCGGTGAAAGGCCGGAACGATGAAGCAGAGGTGACGGTGCATTGGCAGGGTGACCAGCGCGTAACAGATTCCAGAGTGAAGTGGTATGGCAGGGGCACCCGCAGCGAGTACCGTCTTACAAGATTCGGGAAAGACTTTCCGTTTCTGACGCCCGATTCGGTTGGCGAACTCCTCGTGCTCATCCCCGAGAACAATCAGACTTTCAAGGCCTACGTCCTCGATACCGACGAAGACATCGAGGACATTCAAGCTGCGCTCGGAGTGGAAGTTACCGGCTTTTGGGCCGCATTCCGCAACGGCAAGCCACAGATTGAGAGCGAGATCCAATGCATCGAACGCCGCTTCCGGCACTTCGTCGAAGATCTAGAAGACTTCCCCACAGGTAAGACGTTCTCGCAGGAAACGCTGGAGGCTCTCCAAGAATGTGTCAACCAGTTCGACCGCCTGACCGCCGACAAGACGCTAGTTCGGTGCGTTGATGCAGAATACAAGCTGTATCGCTTAGCGGAGCGGCAAATCTGCCAGAACGAAATTGTCCGAGTGTTCAAGGATGTGGACGACTTTCTGGCGACCGCATCGAGCATCATGAATAGAAGGAAGTCGAGGGCAGGAAGGTCGCTAGAAAACCATTTCGACTACTTACTGAGTCGTGCTGAAATCCCCCATGCAATTCGCCCTCCTCAAGTGGATGGCAAACCCGACATCATCATTCCAAGTGTGAAGGCGTACGAAGACTCGCACTACCCGGGTAACAAGCTGTTCATGGTGGGCGTGAAGACCACCTGCAAGGATCGCTGGCGCCAAGTGTTAAATGAGGCAAAGCGAGTTAAGCAAAAGCATATCCTAACCATCCAGCAGGGCATCTCCAAGCGGCAGCTACATGACATGAAGGAGGACGGCGTGCAGCTAATCGTGCCCGCTGGCATTCATAAGCAGTACCCGCCGAAGTCGGATATGCGACTCCTCCAAGTGGATGAATTTGTCCAGATGGTTAGGCGGCGGTTGGCGTGAACCGTGGACGTACTCACACCTGAACAGCGACGTAAGTGCATGTCTGCGATCAAGGGCAAGGACACTCGGCCTGAGATTGTTGTTCGCTCGATGCTGGACGCGATGCGAATCCGGTATCACCTGCACCAGCCAGACTTGCCGGGCAAACCTGACATTGTCCTCCCTCGCCGAAAGAAAGTTGTCTTTGTACATGGCTGCTTCTGGCATGTCCACCGTTGCCGTTATGGCAGAGTCAAGCCCGCTAAGAACTGGAGATTCTGGCGCGACAAACGGGAGGGAAATCGAGAGAGGGACAAAAGAAATCGACGCGCTCTGAAAAAAACTGGCTGGGAAGTCCTTACCATTTGGGAATGCTGGACGAGAAATCCTCACCAATTGATTGAGCGTCTGAGCACTTTCCTTACGTCGTAGAGGTGCCGCCTTTTTTATAGCTTCATTTTTGACATCCCGACCATTGCCTTCAACCTTCCAACCTGCAAATGCCTATTTTGCATCTCGGTCGTTTATGTCTGGACTTTTCAACGCTTTACGATCCCATTCGAAAGATACCAAAAAAGTAATTGACACGAACGGTACTTTTCTGCTATTCTCTCCCGTGTTTGCCTACCCTAAGCCTCGGAGCGTTACTAACCAATCCCGGCCTTCTCTCCCTGCGCCCTCTCCATTCCTGCCTTCTTTGCATTCAAGTCTTTTCTTTTCACAGGATTGCACACTCTTTTCCGCGACGGCCGTCTCACAACCCTTTGCTTATCAATCACTTCCGCACTCTTTCTATTTCGACGGGGGTGTAGGGGATCCTTCCAACCTTCAAACGCCCGCCCTTCCGTCCCCGTGACAAAATGTCTGTCACCGCAAGTCTTTTAGATGCAACACTTGTGGGACCTCTCGTAAGTGTGGAAAACAAAAGGCTTACAGGAAGCCTAAGTTCTTTAGTTGCAACACTTACAAGAAACAGGGGGGGTGG
>JBGQBO010000095.1:0-7359 GCA_041494885.1 Terriglobia bacterium | reverse complement strand
TCAGGATTGGTAATAGAATCGAATTAGGTCCGGAGGACCCAAAGAGTGTAGCCCCGTCTGAGCCCCGCGCTTTTTCTTCTTGCGGGGCGAGGGCGGGGTCAGGATTGGAAAAAGAATCGGATTAGGTCCGGAGGACCCAAAGAGTGTAGCCCCGTCTGAGCCCCGCGCTTTTTCTTCTTGCGGGGCGAGGGCGGGGTAGCGATGAGAGAAATTGTGAGAGCCCCGCTTGCGGGGCGAAAGAATCCTCCAACAGACGCAGAATAATTCCCTGCTAATTTCATCTCCCCGGTGTATTCTCTCCATACCCCCTCACCTTCCCCCGCTCCCGATCTGCGGGAATGGAGATGACCTCATGGGCCACACCTTTACGAATCTTCTCGTTCACATGATCTTCAGCACCAAAGACCGCCTTCCCCTGCTCGATGCCGAGGTACGTTCACGCCTCTATCCTTATTTAGGAGGCATTCTCAATCACCTCGGTGCAGCCCCGCTGGCCCTCAATGGTCCCGCGGATCACTTGCACGGTTTGGTCAAGCTCCGCGCTGTGCATTCCATTGCGAAAGTAGTCGAAAAACTGAAGTCCAACTCGACCGGGTGGGTTCACGAAGAATGGCCGGAACGCCGGCGCTTCGCGTGGCAGGAGGGGTATGCGGCTTTCAGTGTCAGTGAGTCATGCGTGCCGGCCCTGCTGAAGTACATTGCCGGGCAGGAGGAGCATCATCGTAAGGTATCCTTTCAGGAGGAGCTAGTGAGTTTTCTCAAGACGCATGGCATCGAATACGACGAACGGTATATTTGGACGTAAGAGGATTCTGTCGCCCCTGCCGGGGCTTTCACATTTTTTCTGATCGCTACCCCACCCTCGCTCCGTCCCGCAAAGAGCGCGGGACGGAGCTTCAGGTGGGGCTACACTCTGCGAGCCCTCCGGGCCTAAGCGGAGCTTCCCGCCATGGCGGATCTTCGACAGCTGGGGCTATCCTCCTCGGCGGACCCTTCGGGCCTAAAAAGGCAGACGGGATGCCGCAGACATTGCGTTCATGGGTTGCCATGGCGGGTGATCCCTTGTCAGACACCACCTTGTCCCCTCTACGAGGCCTTTCGATTCTTGATCAAAGACACTGCAACCGCAACGCAAATCCACTTCATAGTCGACCTGCTAGGGCTTCATGGAACCAATACGATTTTGCCGAAGGCGCCGGGCTCCAGGACTTCTTTGTGGGCGCGGGGAGCCTCGGCGAGCGGCAGCTCTTTCCCGACCACCGGCCGCAGCGTACCCTTCTCCAGGCCGGCCATGACTCCGGCGTGAATTTCGTTTTCCTCGGCTTCGGTAACGCCCCACAACGTAAAAGCGTGAATCGAGGCACGACGCATCATGAGATCACGTGGCGAGACGGTGACGTCACCGCGGCTACCAATGACGACCACGCGACCATGAGGAGCGAGCAACTTCAGGTCCTGGCCGAGGTTCACGTTGGCCAGCATTTCGAGGATGAGGTTGGCGCCGCTCCCGCCGGTCGCCTTCAGAATCTGCTCCAGGTAGCCCGACTGGGTGTGATTAAAGACGTGGTGCGCGCCTTCGCGCCGTACCAGTTCGAGCCCCTTCTCCGTGCCCGCGGTGCCCAGGACGATCAAGCCCATGGCACGCGCGATCTGGACGGCCGCGATGCCCACGCCACCACTGGCGCCATGAACCAGCAAGGTCTCGCCGGCGCGGGCCCGAGTGCACTGATACAACGCATGGTACGCGGTGCCATACGGCACCCACACGCCCGCTCCCTGGTTGTAAGTAATCTCCGCCGGAAGCCGATGAACCTGGCTTTCGAGGGTCAACGTATACTCCGCATATGCTCCGGTCACCGTCTTCGCAGTATAAACGCGGTCGCCCGGCTTCACTTTACTCACTCCTTCGCCGACGGCTTCGACAACACCGGCGCCATCGGAGCCGGGCGTGTAGGGCAAGGGCGGCTTGACGGCATACGAGCCGTTGCGCATATAAGTGTCATAGGGATTCACACCGGCAGCGTGAATTCGCACCAGGACCTGACCTGTGGCAGGACGTGGTGTGGGGACTTCTTCGAATTTAAGAACTTTGGGACCGCCAAATTCGTGGACTAGAATAGCCTTCATGGTAATACCTCCGGGAGTTTCGATGACTGTATCATTCAGCTTACACAGATTTCGGAAAAAGCGAAGGGGGATTTTCCCGACTCATTCGAGATGGCGGCACGACCGCTTCTTCACCGTAGGGGCTCAAGCCGGACAACCCGATGATCCGCTCGGGTAAAGACGAGAATCTTCGACGTGAACACCTGCACCGGTTCGCCGTTCTGGTTGACCGTAATGCTGCGTACTCTCACGACCCCCTGGTTCGGTTTGGAGCGCGAGGGCAATATTTCGAGGATCTCGCTTTCCACCCGCAGCGTATCGCCCGGACGCGTTGGGTTCGACCACTCAATCTCGCCACCCAGGCCGATAATCCCGCTCGCCAGCGGCAGGCCCCCAGTCACCAGCAGATGCATTGTTGCAGCCGCCGTGTGCCATCCACTCGCCGAGAGCCCGCGGAATACGCTGCCCCGGGCCAGCGCTTCGTCAAGATGGAAGGGCTGTGGATCGAACTCCTCAGCAAACGCTTTGATCCGATCCTCATCCATGCGGTACACGCCGGAAGTGAACCGCTGGCCGACGTGCAGGTCTTCCAGATATAACGGCTGGTGTGTCTTCATTGTTTGGCCCACACGCGGCACCGGTTTCCATCTATGGCTTTGACTTTTTCATCGCTCCAATGAAGCCCGGGCCGGCGAGGGAACCATCTTCATGGATGGGAAAATCCAGCTTATCGCCCATGCAGTCGACCTTGACCGTCTTGCTGTCCACCTGGTAAGTGCATGCCTTGGTGTCGCCCATTAAAGTGAGAGAGGCCTTTCCGCCCGAGCTGAGATCGAGCGTGGCCAGGCCGGTCGCATTCGTGTACGTGCCCTCAACTTTTGAAGAGCCGCATGCGATGGTCGCGAGGATGAATACGACCATCGCCACAAGGGTGATCACTTTGTGCAGACCCAACTGGTTCATTGGATTCCCCTTTCTTATATGGGACTGATCCGAGTGGTATTCCTTACTACTTTTCTTCGTGAACAAATCTTTCCGCGGCCCAAGGTCTCACGGAGTCCTTATCTGATCTGCGTCTTTTCCGGCCCGCGCAATCACAGAAATCCCCCGGCCTTTAAACCAGCGGTTCGCCCCAGGGATCGAGATCGGTTACTCGAAACGTCTTTCGGAAGATGTAGTGATCCACATTCGCTGGAGCGAATCTTCACCAAACCCCATCAAATGTTCTCCCCAGTGGGGGCTATTCCTCCCGGATGGATCATTGGACTCAAGAGACCCCCGTCCCACCAGTCGGCAATGGCAAGCTGCCAGCCCAAGGGCTCGGTCTTATGTGTGTTCAAATACCAATTTCTGAGAATCGGCGCCCCTCAGTGATGAAAAGAATTTTTGAAAACCGGCAGATCTTCTGCCGAGTTTGGTCGCTTGTTGGAGATATAGCTGAATACTAGCCAAATCAGCTCAACCGAGGCAAGCACAAAATTCCCGCAGGGTGGTGCGCACAACGCGCTCGCCCAGGCGGCTTTAAAAGCAGATTCGCCGTCACAGACGCCTTATCCGAACCCCATCGGGGCTGATTCCGATTGCATCAGAGCATTTCCCCATTGGGATCATGCCTTCCTTCGGGTCCTTTCCCGAGCGTGGTAGAATGTCGGCATGCGAATCAAATCTCTCTGTGCTGCCGCGATTTTTTTCCTGATCGTTCCCTTCTCTTCTTCCGGTCTTTATTGTGGCGGGGCCCCATTCGCGCCCCAGGAGCAGGCCAAGGCGCCTCCCTACCTCGTGCACAAGATTGCAGAAGGCGTCTACGCGGTGATCGCGGCCCATGACGGAAACTCAGGGTTTGTGGTCGGTGACGACGCCGTTGCGGTGATCGACACATTCACGACCCCGGATGCCGCGCGCGACCTGTTGGCCGAAGTCCGGAAGGTGACGAAACTGCCGGTCCGGTTTGTTGTAAACACGCACTACCATCTCGACCACACCGGCGGGAACAGCGTTTTTGTGGCCGAAGGCGCAACGATTGTCGCGCACCACGATGTGCGCGCCTGGACGCAAACCGAAAACCTGAAGTTTTTCGGCCCGAATCCGAAACCGGAACAGAAAACACGGGTGGAATCGATCGCGGTGCCGACGGTGGTTTACGAGGATGGAATCGAGTTGTTTCTCGGCGCCCGTCGACTGGTGGTGCGGCACTTACCCGGCCACACGGGAAGTGATTCCATCGTGTCGGTGCCCGACGCCACTCCCCAGGGCAGGGTAGTGTTTTGCGGTGATTTGCTGTGGAAGACCCACCTCCCGAATCTGATTGATGCATCCACCGGGGTGTGGATCGAGACTCTTGACCAGCTTGCCAAAGAATATGCCGGGGCCATCTTTGTACCCGGACATGGAGAAGTAGCGACGGCGGCCGACGTGGGCACGTTCCGCGGCTACCTGGCAGGGTTGCGGGACGCTGTCACGAAGGCCCGGTCGGAGGGCAAAACAGGCGATGCGCTGGTCGACGCCGTGTTGCCGGCACTGAAAGAAAAGTACGGGTCGTGGGGGTTCTTCCAGAATTTTTCGAAGTCGAACATCCTTCAAACGGGAGAGGAATTGGCAGGCAAGAAGAGGCTCCCGGGGATGCCGAGAACGGGTGCTCCTTAAGCGTTAGACCGATGCTTTAAACCAGAGCTCCGGAATCTACGCGGGGGCATGAAGGTGAATTCCGTTTATTGGAAGGATCTGCGGGGTGCTGCCCGTCCCGCCCCATATTAACCTCAAGAGACTCCACAGGCCGCGCCACCATTGTCAACTGTAAGACTCTGCCCATGGGATCACACGCATTCGGGCCTCCCTCCGGGGAGTGAAACACATAATCGGGTACCCATTTGAACGTCTTAGAGTTCACTCTCTTAATCTTTGCAGTGTCGGGACTGGCGGGGTTCCTGGGCGCGTTAACCGGCCTGGGGGGTGGAGTTATAATCACCCCGGTTCTAACGCTTTTGTTCGGGGTCGACATCCGTTACGCCATCGGGGCCTCGCTGGTTTCTGTGATCGCCACCTCATCGGGCGCTGCCGCGGCTTTCGTGAGAGAAGGTTTTTCAAATATCCGAGTAGGGATGTTCCTTGAAATTGCCACCACCCTGGGCGCCATTCTGGGGGCTATCCTGGCGGCAAAAACGCCAACCTCAGCGCTCGCCGTCATCTTCGGCGTGGTGCTCCTGTATTCCGCCTATCTGTCGAGCCGCCCTGAAATGGAGCAACGCGCGGCCACTCGCGCAGATCCCCTGGCAGTCCGTTTAAGAATGGACGCTAGTTATCCGGGCCCGCAGGGCCCCCAGGCCTACCACGTCAGCCGCGTGAAGACCGGCCTGGGATTGATGTTTGGGGCGGGCACGCTTTCCGGGTTGCTCGGAATCGGTTCAGGAGCTCTCAAAGTGGTTGCCATGGACCACGCGATGCGCCTCCCCTTCAAGGTTTCAACCACCACCAGTAATTTCATGATCGGCGTCACTGCCGCTGCCAGTGCCGGAGTGTACTTGAACCGGGGGTATATTGACCCGGCGCTCGCCATGCCCGTCATGCTGGGAGTGCTCCTGGGTTCCATTCTGGGCGCCCGACAACTGTTTGGGGCCAAGCCCCGGCTTCTGCGCATTGTTTTTGGACTGGTCGTTGCCCTCATGGCGATCGAAATGATATACGGCGGCTTGAGTCGAAGGATCTGATATGTCCTCGTCGAATCGATCCTGGACGGATGAGCGCGTGGAGCACATCATTGGATCTCTGCTCCGCGACGGGGTAATGCTTGCCGCCGGGGTTGTGCTGGTGGGGGGGATTGTGTATTTGATCCGCTACGGCGGGGGCCGCCCCGATTACCAGGTCTTCCGCGGCGAACCCTCGGAGCTGCATAGCGTTTCCGGCATTCTCAGGGGAATCCTCTCATTGCATTCTCGCAGTATTATTCAGTTCGGTCTCTTGCTATTGATTGCGACCCCCATTGCACGCGTCGTGTTCTCTGTTTTCGCCTTTGCGCTTCAGCGGGATCGAACGTATGTGATCATCACGTTGATTGTCCTCGCTGTCCTCCTCTACAGCCTTTTAAGTGGACCGGTCGGATGAACGGATTTTTTGCCGCGCATTCAGGGAAGTGCCTACGCCCACCGTGGGCTCTCCGCCACGGCACCAGCCGAGATTCATGCTCGGCCACGCGAAACGGGGCTGGCCTAAATAACGGGCTGATCGGCGCAGGCATGCCTGCGGCGCCCCGGTGTCTTGTCGTTATTTGGCGGAGTGGCGAAAACATCTCCGCCGATGATGGTCCAGCGAGTATCCATCTCGATGGTCTTGCACAAGAGATTGAACCGGGGCTTACATTGGAATCCTCATTGAACCATTAATGCGAGAGGGTGTAATCTCCTGCCAAGTCATCCGGAGGGACAAGTGCGAATCTCTGCCCAGCTCCTCGCAGCCTTTATTCTCGCGAGTTTGATACTTCCGGCCCCGGCCCAACCTCAAAAACATTTGGCCCAATCACCTAGAATTCTGTCGGCGAAATCTGTTTTCTTTGACGACCGGACTGGCGTCGACGCCGTAAGGAACAATGCCTTGGCTCAGCTGAAACAATGGGGACGATTCCAAATCGTTCAAGACCGCAGGCAAGCCGACTTGATCCTCCTGCTTTCCGCTGACCCGTACAAGGGGGGTTATCTCATCATGTCGGGAGGGCAGACCGGGACCATCGATAGTCAAGGAAAGGTCCAGGAAGACCGGATTCCTAATTACAACCGGCTGGCTCCTGTTCGCTATGCCTACCTGACTGTCATTGATCCCAAGACGGGAGAGAATCTTTGGAGCGGTTCCCATCGCTGGGGTGGCCTGCTCACAGGATTCAACAGCGTCGGGGAACGCCTGATCAAGACTTTAGAAAAACAAAGCCAAAAGTAGGCGCCATAGTTGGGTGGCCGGAGGCGCAGGCATGCCAAGAACGCATGCCTGCGGCACCCGGATGACTTGTGGATGTCTACGAGAAACGGAGCGGAAAGCCGCAACTCCGGTGGGCAGTCCGTACTTGGCAAAGACGCCCAGTGAGGACTTTGGAAGGACTCGTGTCGGACGCGCAGGCATGCCAAGAACGCATGCCTGCGGCACCCGGATGACTTGTGGATGTCCACGAGAAACGGAGCGGAAAGCCGCAACTCCGGCGGGCAGTCCGTCCTTGGCAAAGACGCCCAGTGAGTACTTTGGAAGGACTCGAGTCGGACGCGCAGGCATGCC
>JBGQBO010000094.1:0-8359 GCA_041494885.1 Terriglobia bacterium | reverse complement strand
TTGTCTCGCTGGCCTTGTTGGTACTGACAATCCTGGCCCTGTCGGCCATGCCAGCCTCCCAGGACGCCCGGCCCTACCCACACAAAACCGTGAAGCGCTTCATTATACACCGATCCCCCTACACCTCTCAACATCGGGTGGAGCTGTCGGGTTGGAACCTGCCCGCGCAGAGTCGCCCCAAATCTAGCCAGACGGTCTTCCGGTGGCCTATCTTGGCCAGGTCCTCCCCGAAGGCAGGCATCTCTTCGCCATCCGGCGTGCGAACATGCGTAGGAAGGTCTCCCTGAGCACCGTCTTCACGGCGGTGCGGAGCAAACCGCAGCAGGTCGGGAAGTTTGCCTGCTGTCAGCCACGGGAACCCGCTGCGGTCATCAATCCGCCGGAATGCTAGGCGCCTGTCACCATCGAGGCCGTGCCAACCCAACTTGGCTGCTTCGAGTCGTTCGCCGCCCATGGACTTCACGGGATACCGGAAGATCGCCTCTACATGTCCGATTTCTATAAGCATGCTCGATCCAAGTCCGCCCAACGAGCGGCGTGTCACCCGCTCGGCGCGCTTTGGCTTTTTGCGCCGACCGAGTGCACGAGCAAATTACAGAGGATTTTAAAAAATAGTGACACTCCGTGCTCGATGAAGATTGAGCCGTTCAAGATTTGGTAGCCGGGATCCCGTTCTTGGGGATCCCGGATTTTCCCCTACCTGTCGCAAGAGCCCGTGATCCGCGGAAAAGCGAGCGGATCACGGCTACCTAGGCGCACCACTTCGCGAGATGCTGTCATATGTCACTATAATCTATCATCCTCAATAGGTGGCGCAGGAATTCCGAACAATTCGAGACGCGCGAGCAGACTGCGTTATAGGTTGTGATAGGCCTCAGCGCGGTGTCGCACGTAATGGATGGTAATTTCCCTTGCTCTAACATCAACCCCGTAAATGATTCGATATTCTCCGACGCGAACCCGATAGAGATTCTGCGCTCCCGCCTACTTGATGGATTGACGCGCAAACGGGGCTTCCTTCAGCTGGTCCATCCGCTCCAGCAGACGCTTTAGCATCGATTTGGGCAAGCTCCGCAGGTCCTTCTCGACGGAGGGCTTGACGATCAACTCATAAGCGGCCATTTCTCCTCAGGTGTTGTTTCAGTTCTTCAAACGCCATGGGTTTCTCCTGGCGCCGTTCTGCCACGATCGCTAAGTCGTGCAAATCCTCCATTAACCTCTGGTACTGTTTGAGCGACAACAACACGCCTGTCTTCTTGCCCTTGGCATTGACAATGAATTGTTCCTGCGTAGTCGCCATGTATTCAGCTCCTCTGCTTGCTCGTGCACGTAATTACTCACTATTATACGACGTCTGAAGGCCAGTGTGATGCTTACGTTGGGGGGAGAGCTTGGAAAATCAACAGCGCAACCTGACGTCTAGCGCGTCACCCGACGGCCCGCTCTTGCTTTTTGCGCCGGCCGGGTGCACTCGCGGGTTAGGTGGCGAGAGATCAGGGCTTTCTTTTCCGATACTGGACGCCCGCTAGCCCCTTAAAGTCTGCATCTTGAGTCCATAAAGTCGCCTCGTGCACTCGCGCAGTTGCCAAAATGATCCTATCTGCCATCGGCAATTTGGCCTCGTGGCTGATCCGAGCCGCCTCCAATGCAATGCGGGAGTCAAGATCAACCATGGTGCCTTGCTGCATAACAGCCACCGCTTGCAATGCTTGACCCTCGTCTCGCTGTGTAAGGATTCGTTTGAAAACTTCGTAGAGCGTCAGGGAAGGCACCAGAAGGTCTTCGGTTTGTTCGATGGCGGAGGCGAAGAAGGAGGCGTTGGGACCATTGGCGAAGTACTCCAGCCAAGCACTCGAGTCGACCACATTCATAGACGATCCGCCTCTCGCTCAACTTTGGTGTCGATCCCCTTCAGAAAACCGCGCATTTCCTTAATGGGCCGAAGGGGAATCAGTTCGATTCGATTCCCATACGCGATCGCCTGGATCTTTTGCCCCGGAGACAAACTCAACTTCTCCCGAATCAATCGGGGAATGACCACCTGAAACTTGGGTGAAATCGTGACTGTTCCCATGACACCTCCATCGATAGACAAACTGTAATACCATTATGATATCGATGCTGAATTCGGTTGTCAATAATCATTCCATGCCGGTTGGGCGGTTCCGTTCACTATTTCCGGCCCTGCCGGGCCGAAAAAGGAGATGAATCAAGTGGAGACCCCTTCCCCCACTTGATTCATGACTAATCCTTTATTAACCCCCCCCCGGGGGTGGGTCCCTTTTCGATGATCACAGTGGGTCCCTTTTCGATTGTCAAAAGCATGCTGCAAGTAGGCGAACAGCGCTCGGCGCACTATCACACGGTCGAAGAGCACGGTTGATCTGCCCGCTCTGTCCGCTTGAGCGTTCTTCACCCGGGCTCGGCAGACCGACCTTCCGTGACAATGTCGATGACGACGACGCCAGCCTTCTCTCCGGTCTGGACGTAACGATAGGCATCGGCGATCACCGCGAGAGGATATCTGCGATCGATGACGGGAATGAATCGGCCCGCTTCGATCTTGTCCCTCAGTCCGGTCACGAACGCCTGCCCGCTTCCCCGCTTTGGCAAGGGAATCACGACCCGCCCGTTTCCCGTGACCCTCGACCAGAGCAGGAAAAACAGATTCTGCGACCAGGGGCCGCGATCCGTCGTCGCGAAGACGCCTCCGGGCTTGAGCCATCGCCGCCATCGGCGGATGCCCAGCTTTCCCACGGCGTCCAGCACGAAGTCGAAGCTGGGGCCAAGCTGGTCGAATGCGTCGGTGGTGTAGTCGACCGTTAGGTCGGCTCCCAGCGATCGGGCCAGTCCGAGGTGGCGGCCTGCCACGACAGCTGTAACTTCGGCGCCGCGATATTTGGCGAGTTGAAGCGCCGCCGTACCGATCGCGCCGGATGCGCCGTAGATCAGGATCCTGTGGCCGGGTTTCAGGGCGAAATGCTCGATGGCTGGATTCGCGTAAAAGGCGCCTTCGCAGACGACAGCCTGATCGAAGCGTAGATTCGAGGGCATGTGCGCGATCGGCCCGGTTTCGGGCATGCAGAAGTATTCCGCCTGGGCGCCGTCATTCCTGAACGGACACATTCCGAAAACGCGGTCTCCGTGCTTGAACAGGCTGGCCGCCGCGCCAACGGCTTGGACTGTTCCGGCGAAATCCATGCCGAGAATGCTTCGCCGCGATCGCCCGGCGCCGATAAGCAGCCGTATGAATGTCGGGTGAAGGAGTTCGCCGCAATCGGTCCTGCTGACCGTCGCGGCATGGACCCGGACCAGCACCTCGTCGGGTCCGGGCACCGGCTCCGGGACGTCGCGTACCTCGATCACGCCGGGTGACCCATAGCGCGCGATTGTGGCTGCCTTCATCGGCCCTCCAATACTCTTGCGACCGCTGCTCTCACAGCGGCTCTTCTCGCCTACCTGGTCCCATTCACAGCAGCAGCCACGAGATTATCGTTTTCAATCATAGCGGTTGGCCGTGTGTCATGGTTTGCGATTGGGTCGCCTAACGTCTGGCGCGTCACCCGGCAGCCCGCACTTTGGGCTGGTCGGGTGCACGCGCGGGTTAGGCGGCGCTCCTCGAGGGTATTGAGAGACTTCTGCCAGTCCCGACTTACGGAGCCTCAGTTCAAAGTTCCCGACAAGGGACTGGGCTTCGCGCCCGCCCGTGCCTGCCATTTCGAGACGTTCACGCCTTTCGCGAGAAGCCAGAGGCAGAGTGACCCCTCTCCAACCAACGCAGGAAGCAGGATCGCGGGGAAGAGCCGATCTGCCAGGGAAGGAGAAAGAATCAGTGCGAAGCTGTCCGTCAGATAGCACAAACCAGCGATCAGCATGAGAACACCCACAACCTTGGGTAGGTAGCCGGACCTCAAAATCAGATACCCAAGAATGAGGCACACACACCCGAAGAAGATCAAAGCAACGCCAAAACCGTATGCGTGCGACCTGATGGACAGATACGCCAACACGTCTCGTTGCTTCGAATCAAAAACCTTCAGGTAGTCTGCGTGCGCCAACGGAAAGAGTGTTGCCAGGAGGTCCAGCCCGCTAACGGCTTCAATCGCGATCGATACCAGATTGAAAAACGCCGCGAGCAATGCGAGATCTCTGCTGACCGGCCTGAGCAGTACGTAGAAGATCAGGGTCAAAGCGACGGCGCAGATCAGCAAGAAGAGTTCGCCGGCAATACCGACACGCCACAGAAACTCCGAAGCCATGATCCTCCCGGCCGTGGCCGTTGCGTCCCCCCACACGATGAGTCTGTCTCTGACAAAAAACTCGCCGAGGAATCCGATGACGATAATGATCAGGTACAGCACGCCACCGATTCGTGCATAGATTTGTGGCGGGGTTTGAATTTCGCGGTTTTCCATGTCGACTCCCACGCGGCAGCTCCTCTTAAGTGCGGCCATTATTCGAAAACATTAACAGCGTCGCCTAACGTCTGGGGCGTCACTCCGATCCATCGGAGTGCACGCGCGGTTTAGGCATTGGGCTCGAAGGAGTAGGTGAATGAAACCTGAGAGGGCTCAGCATGACCTGCGACATAGCTCCCTCTGCCACGAAGACTCGCCAGTCCGCCAGTGCCCGAGCCCGGAACGATAGACCACGAACTGCGTGCTTTGCCTTCCGAAAAGGATCCTGTGTGTTGAAGGACGAATGTTCCGGTCTTTCCATCGACTGTGCCGGAAACACGCTCCAGACCGACAAAGGTGGCTGTGCCGTGAACAGTGTAGGACATGAGGTATTCGATGCTGCTGGTGCCTTCAATGGCTCCAGAGTAGGTCTGAGTGACCTTAGCGTTACTGAGCTTCGCACTACCCTCGATTTCTTGGTACGTCTTTTCGTCCCAGCCGGTGATCTGGAACGTGCACTTGGTGTCTGTAGTCATTGGTGATTCTCCGATGTGAAAAGTGGATTGCCTAACGATCTCGGCGTCAGCCGCCCGCCACCCACCCGATCGACAACCGTTGAAACTGACGCCTAACTTCGGCAGCTGGGCGGGTCGGCTGCACGCCGGGGTTAGGTGGCTTCCCTTCCGTCCCGCGAAGCACTTTCCACAATCACGCGCGCGATTGTGAACAGCGAGAACCCGAAGATGATCGCCATACTCAACCACACCATCGGGTATCCAGTCGCCTGCGCGATGTGATAGAGATCCCCCTGTCCCCCGAGGGCGAAAGCTACGGTCTCGCATACTACGTCGAACGCCGGTCGCAGACAAAGCAGCATGAACGCGACTCCAAGCGCAAACGGGCGAATCAGGTGTCTTCGGTGCAGTGCGAAGAAGCCCACCGCAACGCTCAAGCCATCCAAGACATAGGGCGAGCTAGTCATCACGAGCTGCTGCCAAGGTGCCCTGAGACCTTGAGGCGTAATCCACGCGCCCCCGAACTCCCCTTGCCAGAAGCTGGGAATGAGCTTGAGCTCCGTCACGGATCCGCCGACCAAGTAGGTGCCGAAAACGTGACTCAGCTCGTGAATGGGCGAGTAGGTTAGGTACCAGAGCACCGGAATCACCAACAGACACGGGATGGCGATGCGCATGGGCCAGCGCCCCGTAAGATAGAGAATCAGAAGAGGCGCAACGATGACCACGAGTATCTCGAGCGTTACCAGTAGCATGCTGTTGTACAGTCTTGCCTCCTTGTAGCGTGGGGCCACCTAACGCTCCGGTTCAGCGGCGGCGCGCAGCGCCGTCCGCTGCAACCGGTTGTTAGGCCGGCCCCAGGTACGTCGTGTGCCTACACGTCGGCGTCACCGTCTTGGCGAGCCAGCTGCTCGGCGCACTTCGTCATGGGTGAAAACCGCAAAAATAAACGGCTGCGCTTCGAGGAAGCGTGCCAGGTCGCCCAAAGTCAGACCGAGACGCGACAGTCGGTCCTCATCGATGAAGATCTGTGCGTTCTCCGGCTCGTAGGCTGTTACGAGCTGATTCGCCTGTGGATCGAACTTCTGGTGCAGCAGGTCTACCAGCGCGGGGGCAGAGTGCCGGCGCTCCGGCGCTGCGGAAGGCATGCCATGGTCAGCGGTCACCGCCAGCAGGTAGTCATTCCCAACCTTGGTCTCGAGCGCGCCAATGATGCGAGCCAGATTGCGATCCATTTCGTGGAGTGTGAGGCGCAGCTCGTTCGAATCCGGCCCGTAGCGATGCCCCACGAAATCCGCCCCTTTGTAGTTCAGCAGCACCAGGTCTGCGACGCTGTCTTCGCCCAGTGGCTCGCGCTCGATCATGGCAATCATCGCGTCGGCTTCGAAGGCGGGGAAGAGCGCCGAACGACGCACCGCCGCCGGTGAATCGATCCTGTGATCCAGCCACAAGCTCTCCGCCGACCACAGCGTGCTCGCATTGCGATCCTTCAAATAGTCAGGCAGCCGAAAACAGTCGGGATTCGACTGCCAGGCACCCGTCGCCTCATCGTAGCTGACGAGCACGATGGCCGCGCCATTCGGCTGACACGCGCCGAGACCAGCGAGTGGCGTCGCGGCCCGGTCGATGCTGCCTTGCGCCAATACAATCGCGCGGCCTGAAGCGGAGAGTTGCCATACGTCTGCAAGTGTCAATGCCATCAGAGCCTGCGGCTTCATCCCTGCGAACAGGTCTTGGCGCCGGTGGTGGATGCGGTCAAAAACGTTGTTGACCGTGATGCCGTGGACACGAGGATCGGCACCCGTCGCGATCGTCGAGTGTCCAACGGCGGTGTTCGTGGGAAGAAAGTTGACGTGCGCCTGGCTGAACCACGCGGCGCGATGGCGTAGCGCGGAGAGCGTCGGCAGTTCATCGGCGTACCGATCCAAGTAATCGCGCCGCATGCCATCCAGAACGAGGAGGAAGACGACGCGCGGTGGAGCAGCACCGGGGCGCAGCACCGGCAGTACGCGGCCTGTCGCAGTCGGGGGCATCGGCACCCCTAGCGCAGCCGCAAGCGTTGGCGCAATGTCCTGCTGCACGGCCGGCATCGAATACACTCCCGTTCTCACTCCAGGACCCACAAACATCAGGGGAATCGAGACGTCATACGACCACGGAGAACCGTGCATGTACGCCACGTCCGGGTCGGGCCGAGTGATGAAGTCGCCTTCACGCGGCACGATCAGGAGTTGGCCGGTTCGTCCCGGAAAGTATGCCCGAGCGAACATCTCTAGGAAGCGCTGTCGCGACGCGAGCGCAGCAGCATCGGCCGGCGCCGCTCGTCGGACTCGAGGCGCGTTGCTCCCAGGAGATCCCTTTGCTTGCTGACCCGAAACCGTCCGCGCCATCGCGACCAGTGTCAGGGCGAGGAGGACGGCACCGCAGACGGTCAACCTCGAGGCGGTGGCGAAGATGCGCGGCGTTGTCATGGCGCCTCCATCAGCTCAAACCGGACGACGCGGGAACGCGATCCGACCAACGCGCAGAGCCTGCGTCCTGCTTGATTCCCAACCACACTTCACGTCATCCTCCCGCCAGCGCAGCCTAACGAACGTTGGGGATGAGTAGCGAACGGCGCTCCATGTTCACCAGGGCGCCGTTCGTATGCTCCATCCCCTTGTTCGGCGGCTAGTCTCCAATGCGTTCTCTGGTGCTCGTCTCGCGGCGGCCTTACTTCGCGCTGCTGGACAGCTGCATGCGGCCACCGGCGAATTCCAGCACCTTGACATCGCTCGACGCGACCACAAAGGGGAACTCACAATTCAGCTCCTCGCTGGATCCCTTGAGCTGGGTCAACTGCTTCGCATTCGGCAAGATGAACACGCTGTGCGGCCTGTGCTTGGTGCCCGCAGCATCGATCACGATCGGCGGATCGGACGGCGCTTTGCCATCGTAAGATGCAAGCACTCTGATCGTGAACGTAACAACAGAGACAGGACCAGGGACGATCAGATCCAGGCCCTGCAGCGCCTGACCTGGAGGGCACGAACCTGCACGCGTCATAGGCTGGCCAAACTGGTCATGCCTTGTCGGCGAGTTGATGGCAAGGACCGCGATCTCAAGGCCGCCAGGCACCTTGCTTCGCGCGAGTGCCTCTTTGCGCACTGCCGGTGCTTGTGCCGCAGGTACGACCGGGGCAAGTCCCAAGCCGGCCAGCAGCATCAGAGCTACGAGGCTCATGGGGTTTCTCATGCGAACCGTCCTTCTCGTGAAGCTGCTAGCGCCAAATTCCGTGGCGTAGCCAGCGTAACCCGCTGCTTGTCAGCCTAACGCGCTCGAAATGAGCCGCGGGCGCATACTGTATGGCGCAGTCGCGCGTCCGCGAGTTCTCGCGCCCGTCGGCTCCATTTCGTTGTTGGGCAGCCGCCGCCTGCCGTCATCTGGAAACCGCACCGCAGCGAGGTC
>JBGQBO010000093.1:0-8840 GCA_041494885.1 Terriglobia bacterium | reverse complement strand
CCGGGCGCAACCACAAAAAGGCGCTCCTTGTCAACTCAGCACCACGACACTGCTCCACAGACCGTTGACATAGCTTAGAACCGAGATTAAACCGGTTATTCGGTCAGGTGGTGAGAAATCCGGGTTAGCGCCTTCAGCCGCGAACTTTATGGACATCCTCACAACACGTGTTGCCACCCTATCGAAGAAGCCGGAGTTCGGAAGCGACGAGTACAAGAAATGGGTCAAGCAAGATGATTTCGTCCAGTTTCTCCAAGCAGTAAATAGGTTGGACGAAATGATTCTCTATGCGTCAGCTGCGCATGCGTTTCTCTACGGTGTGCTTGTACCGACAAGGCTCGTCACTCCGCCCGACACTGACGATCTCGCTCGGTGGAACTGCGATCCGTTCTCGTGCTGGGGTATCTCAGTCACCGGCGGCGGTCGCTCAAGGGTGTTCCTTTCTCCACCGCTCGGACACACAGGATCAACAACCCTTGACCGGGGAGAGCAAATCATCTTCGCCAGAAGATTCGATGGAAGACAAGAACAACAGTCGTACCTCGAAATCTCGCCGCGGCTTACGCATCCCTTCAACCTGCACTATGTCCCGGAACGTAGTGCGTACTGCCGATTCGACCAACATGGTGATGTGGAGGATGTCATCCGGATTGCAGGAATTTCCTTCGACAATCGAGACGAGAATGGTCGGATTGTCACGATGCACCGAGACGTTCTCGATGAATACATGACATTGACCGGTCAAAGCCTTGTTCTGTTGTTCGATTCCACCCGATTCGATCCAAAGAACTTTGGCGGGTGGCAGAACCAGGACGTTGAGTATCTCGAACAGCAGCCCGAGATTTGGTACCGCATGGGCCGTAGCGGCATCGTTGCGAGCTACCTACGTGGGTTCCAGATCATTCGATCAGTGATGACCAAGAAGGACCTAGTCAAGCGGTACGGTTTCGGTCAACCGAGCGACAAGCAGTACGCAGCGTTCATTGCGCATGACTGGAAGCACGGCGTTGTACGGGAGTGTTCCTGCGATCCAAAACAGCTCGGCAACTATTTCGTCAAATCGGACCTTCCTTTTGAAATCTCTCCTGTATTCTTCCGGCCGGAGGTCCTTCTTAAATATAAAGCAGATTTAGACAAGTATCAGATTCAGTACCGTTCGATCACATGCCGTAACACTTGGCACCTTGAAACTTATGACGTGAACGACGCCGGACAGGTCCACACGTATCTGATATATCTCAGCTATCTCCCATACGATGAGCAGTTGTACTGGAGGTCTTTCAATGAACCTCCAAAGGGTCCGATCTCAAGGCGTGCGTTCCAAGCCGATTTTGAGGGGAGTTGGGAACTCCCATATGATCCACTAGAGAGCCTCAAACAAACCCTCCGCGAACTCCACGAGTCTCGGGTGCCTTGGTGGAAATTACGCGAGGAATCACTGACAGAGAAAGTCCACTACCCTGTCACGAATTCAGCCGATGAGTGGGCAAAGGAGATTCATGCGCTCGACAAGTTACTGGTTGAAGGCTTCGAGACTCGCCAATTGCGCTCCCGCGCAACACTTCTCGGTCGGATCGTCAGCCAGGACTCGAAGTCGCTGAAGCTCTTGCAGGAAGTGCTACTCGGATTGGGTACAGTCAAAGTTGAAGTTCAAGAGCTCATCGGACCGTTACAGGAACTGAACTCCCTACGGAGCAAAGTCAGCGGTCACGCCTCTGGGGCGGAAGCAAAGCAAATCAAGGCGAAGATTTTGAAAGAGCACAAGATGTATTCAGCGCACTTCCGGCAACTCTGCACACGGTGCGATGCCGCCGTCCATATGCTACGAACCATCCTTGAACCGAAGAGCTAGAGGCGAAAAGATGTGGGTCCTTGATGTTCAATTCCGCTCCAGTTGACCGTCAAGGGCCTTTGGCCCAGCAATAGGCTGGAATGTGAATATCTCTTAGCATGCGGCCGCCCAACAATGTGCTGCACCCGAGCAGCGCTCAGGAGACGCTGCCGTGTGACGTGTAAATGGCTGAGCAAACTAACAAAGGGAGGTACTGTGCAAAAGAAAATTCGTCGGCTTGCCATGAAATCCTACCTGCGCGAGGGCGACGACGTCAGTCAGCGTATCGATTGGTCCCTCATATTTCACGGGATTCTCTTGGAAGCATTCTTCGCGATCAAACAATCAGTTGTCCAACACTTAGCTATCTGAATCCTTGGTGCAACGACTGCGTACTTTTGGCTTCTTATTGGCATACGCCAAACGTGGCATATGCGGCACTTGATTCAATGTGTAGTGGAAGTGGAGGACCCAAGCGACTCACTGTATCTATTTCACAAGAGATTGACTGCTCTTCGCCGACAGGAGGAACCAAGGGTTCTTAGATGGGTACGAGCCACACCTGTCTTTGCAGTTATTACCCCGGGAGTGATGCTGTTAACCTGGCTAGCGATCATCGTCAGCGAAATCGGCTGGCATTTGTCATTATTGGCGATCGCAGTCACGTTGCTCGCCGAGACGTTTGTCGCATGTTTATTGAGCGATAAGTCCTCCTTTTCCAAGGAAACACTTGGGAGGATTTACAACCACATTCCACCGGAGGATACTGCTGGCACAGGCTGCTGACGGGCGCAATGACACTGTGCTGCTGTGTGACGTCCTGGTGGTTGGAGATGGTGAGATCCCTTATGCAGGAAGAGAATGCAACAATCATAGAAGAAAAACAGTTAATCCGCTGGCTGTTTACAGAATGCGCGTTGACTGCTTCTGTGTTCGAGCAGCTCAATTTAAGCAGGGGCGCTCGTGTAGCATTTGATGTAGCTGAGCCGATCATAAACAGCCATTTGGGTTTTCCTGGCGACATCGATGTCCTGGTGTATCAATACCTGAAGCCTGAGATGACCACCGCAATTGAGTGCAAGCGTGTCAAGATCAAGGCTTCGACCTTTGAAACTCTCAAACCAAACAAGCTTTCCGCCCTCGAAAGGGGCGTGGAACAGACCAACGGGCTTGTCAGAATTGGCTTTCATGTGTGCTGGTTGCTTGCGATCATTGTTACGAATGGGCGTGAGCGAATTGATTTCAACTTTGCATCTCGTGGTCCTACACCTGAGCTCGTGAAAATCATCAATGCCTTTCCAGGGCGTGAAAAGCTGTTGGGAGAGGTCGGTCTTGCATTCTTTGAGCTTACACAACCTCTCGATAAGCCAATAGAAGCTGCGGGCGGCATAGGTTTTCGCATTGTGAGGAATCCGATCCCGCGTATTCAGGATGAGAAATTGACTTCTCGAATCCGGCAGTGGCTTCAGAACAGGAACATTTCTGATGCCTAACCCGCGCGTGCAGTGCGCCGTGAAAAGGCGGCGATCTTCAGGGGGTGAAACTCCCACCCGGCAACTGTCGCTCCAGCCGGTAGCAACCGGAGCAGCCGTGGAAGCAATGAAACGGCTGAAGCCTCCGGTGGAACGAGGTCACTTTGGGTGACCCAGCGAGCTTGCAGGCCGTAACGTGAGTAAACGCTGAGCAGGCCTCGAAAAGGGTAATGCAGGAGCCGACCTGGCTGCATAACAGGGAAGGCCGACGGGGCGGGGGGAAGACGAGCGAAAATTCCCTCGACCTCCTGCCAGGGTAGTGGCGACGGCATACAGGCACAAGGAGATCGATCGCAACACGGGAAAACCCAGCGGAGATCGCCGTAAGGATCAACTGGCAACTCGCGAGAGGCAGGCCGGGCCGTCTGGGGTGGCGGAGAGGCCCGTCGTACCCGTGAAGCCGCGTAATGGCGGTGGAGGGAAGGGGCCTCAGTTCGAGGAGAATGTCGAAAGAGGCGAAGGCGCGGAGATTGGTGTGAACCTAAGAACTCCGGAAACCGTTCAGAAGCTTCAGACGGCATTGCATGCCAACCGCATGATTCCTCGTCCGAGAGCTGGATGCGGGAAATCCGCACGTCCAGTTCGATGAGCGGGATGTGGAAACGGAGCATGGCCGAGCTAGTGAGGCACCGGCCGACGAAAGGGCCGGACACAGATAGGCTCTGCCTAAACCACCGCGCCACATCTCGACTCTACCACGACTGGCGCAAAGAGCTGGCTGCCAGGTGACGCGCTAGACGTCAGGCCTTAACCAGAGATCATGATTCCAGACGATTACGAAGAGCTTTACCGACTCTTCGAGAAGGAACTTCAGCTGTTGCGAAACCCGACCTGTCTGAGCTGCGATGCTGTCATTCGCCACCCTCTCCTTCCTTGGCACGTCGGCCAGCACTACTGGACCTCAACCGAGCGTCTTCTTCTGGTCGGTAAACCTCATCGTGGTACGCCGGGGGTTATTCGTGAATCCGGCATAATTGATCCTCGGGTAGAGGCGCAGAAATACTTCCTCAGAAAAGACATGGCGTACTGGTCCTACTCGCGAGCTATCGCGGTTCGTATCTACGGGGATCCCACCAACGCCTGGGACAACATCGCGATGACCAACTTGGTAAAATGCACAAACGTCGACTATCCAGGGCCAACGGCAGATAGCACAACCTTTGTCATGGCCTCCCGCTGCATCTTGGATCTTCGGGTCATCGTACGAGAGATCCAGCTCTTGAAGCCCCGGCACATCGTGTTTTATACCTACTCGTTCTTCAGCAGCTTCCTGCGTGATCTACGTTTCGAGTCTGGCGCGACTTGGCGAGATATCACTTCACGCGAACACCGTGTTGAGTGCGGCGGCAAACGCCTCGGCTGGTGGGAGCGTTCTTGCTCAACCTCTTGGTGCGAGAACCTTCGGGTGCTCGTTGTCGGTCATCCCGAGCGGAAGCTGAAACGTGAATACGTGGAGTTGGTCGGCACCTGGGTAGAGAAAGGCGGGGCCTAACAGGCGCCAGGGGACCGACGCGCACAAAGACGCGCCCGGCTCAGGCGCAAAGCGTTAGGCAGCATCAGTGAAATCCGTTGAGTACCGCTGCTTTTGATCCCATGAGGAGGGGCGCACCAAGGGTTGCGTCATGCCTGTTGCTCCGGACCCTCTATACAACGTCGCTGGTGGCTGGAGCCCTTCTCAGCTTGACAACCTGCACTTCGAGGAGAACATCAATGAACCAAATTGACCTGAAGGACTTCGCAACCCGCTACGCGGCAGCCTGGAGCAGCCAGAATCCGGCAAGCCTGGCGTCGTTCTATTCCGAGAAGGGATCCTTGACAGTGAATTCCGGTACTCCGTCTGTCGGGCGTGCGGCGATCACTGCGACGGCCCAAGGGTACATGACGGCATTCCCCGATATGGTCGTGAAGATGGACTCGGTGAGCCAGGTGGGCACAGGCGCCGTCTTTCGTTGGATGTGGACTGGGACGAACACAGGCCCAGGAGGCACTGGCAAAGCCGTTCGCATCAGAGGGTACGAGGAATGGACGATTGGTGCTGATGGTCTCATCGCGGAGTCGAAGGGACATTTCGATGAAGCAGAGTACCAACGCCAGGTGAAGTCCGGGGTGCCGTCGGAACGCTGATGCGTGTCAGTCTCCGCCTTGCAAGTAGGAGAACTCGCAATATGCTGCCTAACCCGCGCCTGCACCCGCCCGGCGCAAAACCAAAAAGCGCGCCGGACAGGTGACGCGCTGCTGAGCATGCGAGGGTCAGGTCTATTTATTTTTCAATTGGCAGTCTCGCGGTCTGACGTTTCGCATTATCTATACGACCACGAAGCGGATGAAATCTGCAAATGAAAATAAAATAGATCTGGCCCGGGTTTATTGCTCTCAACACGAAAATGTGACCTTGAAATTCGAGAAAAATCGCAATTGTCCGGTTGTCCAGATCTGACCCGAAACTCTCGCGCAGGTTTTTAATTGGTATCCGATGCGGGCTTAAGACAGGCCCGACAGACTAAGGCAGCAAGAAGCGAATAGACGTGATCCGCCCCGAAGGCCTCCACCTCACGAGGGCACTCCGAGGCATTCAAACCGACGAGACAGCGCAACGGAGCGCCCGATGGACCTATAGATATTTGCGCGACTCCTTATGAAACTCATCAATAGAACTGCTGGGGGGGTCAGACCCTTTCAGTTTCCATTCTTTTGGGAATTGGAAAGGTCTAACCCCCCGAATTGGCAATTGGAAAATGGAAAGGTCTGACCCAAAAATTTTCCGCATCTCAAGGAGGAAGAATGGGATTCTCAAGTCTCTTTGCGCCCAATATTGACAAGCTCGTGGCCAAACAAGACGTCCAGGGCTTGGTCAAGGCATTGGCGCACGGGAACGAAGGTGTGCGCAGACGTGCTGCTTTTGCATTGGCGCATCTGTCCTTCGAGGAACAAGCACAAATTATGGGCGCGAGAGCCCTTGGCGAGTTCGACGACGCGGAGGCCACCAACTGCCTGCTTCAAATGCTGAATTGTATGGGTGCTCAGGTGAGAGAGGCCGCCGCACTTGTTCTGGCACAGAAGAAGGGAACTCCTGCAGTCGTTGCCGTAATTGAGGCGTTGCGCGAGAAAGATCAGAATGTTCGCTATGACGCCGCCCAAGGCCTCGGAAAGATTGGAGACCAGCGTGCCGTCAAACCTCTTATCGAGCTACTGGAAGGCCCAGCCGTTAAAATGCCGGTTCGCCTGGCGGCTCTGCGGTCACTCGCTGAGATCGGAGATGCGAGAGCCCTCCCGGAGATCATGCGGTTCGTGAATGCTACGCTTCCTGGTTGTTTTCCTGATCGTGGGGCGGATGTCTTTTTCGTAAAGGATGTCGCCAAGCACCTCGGTCGGATGGGGAAGGAAGCTATCCCCGCATTGGTGGAGCTTCTGCCGTTCGGGAGTGGCTTCTACTCCCCAAAGGAAGAGGTATTGGCTGCTTGCCGGCAAGTCGGACCCGATTCAATAGGTCCACTTGTCACAGCGTTGCACAGTCGCTCGGAGAGAGAAAGAAGTGATGCCGCCGACATTCTCAATACCTTAGGCTGGAAACCAGGCACATCGGACATGGTCCCCTAGTTGGTTGCTAAGGGAGACTTCGAGGACAATTGGGTGTTTTTGACAATCGAAAAGGCACTCACCGTGATCATCTAAAAAGTACCCACCCCCCACCAGGTCTCTGGGGTCCAGGTTCCTGGGGTCAGGTCCGGATTTTTGGACAATTAGGAATCTTCCGTTGCCAATGTTTGGGGGGCGGTAGAGCGCCTGCCCGCCGGTGAACCAGCAGGCTGTACAAAGCCAAGCCCCGTGGAACGGGGCAAAATGCGCCGGAGGCTTAATTGCTCTTGACAATCGAGAATACTCTGCCGCCCTTGGCGGGGCTTGGTTCATCTTTTATTCCTTGTACCCACGGCTCTCGCCGTGGGCTAAAGGTCCAGCGCCGCGTTCGCGGCTGAGATCGCAGGAATTCATTGGGGTCGTATCTTCGCAATCTACATTTCAGCGGTAGAATAACGCTTGACAATACTAACGCAGTTCGTTAGTAATCATTCGTGATCGTGACGTTCAAGTGCTCCGACACAGAAGCCCTGTTCAACGGTAAGCGGATTGCCCGTTTTGTGAATATCCAGGTTGTGGCCATGCGCAAGCTGGCGATGCTCAACCAGGCGGAAATGCTGGCCGATCTGCGTATTCCGCCCAACAACAAGCTGGAGCGATTGAAGGGCAATCGGCGTGGGCAATGGAGCCTCCGCATCAACGATCAATGGCGCCTCTGTTTCCGCTTCGAGGGCGGCCATGCCGATGACGTTGAGATCGTCGACTACCATTGAAGGAGAGTGACCATGCGGCGTGAAATACCTTACCCTACTCCCGGCGAAATCTTGCTGGAGGAATTTTTGAAACCGATGGGGATTACCCAATACCGGCTCGCCAAGGAAATTGGAGTGTCGCAACGGCGCATTGGAGAAATCGTCGCGGGAAAGCGGGCTGTGACGGCCGATACCGGCTTACGCCTGTCTCGCTTTTTCGGCACCAGCGACAGTTTCTGGGTCGGTTTGCAAACCGATTACGATACAGCACAAGCCAAAGACGCCCTGTCTGATGTGTTGTCGCGCATTCATCGTTTCGAGCCTGCTCATGTTTAGCAATTGCCAGTTTTGCCGAGACGTTTACCTTGTCCGTAAATGAAGGGGGTCAGATCCGGACAACCGGACAATTGGAGAGAGCACTCTTCAGATCGAATGAACCTTGCCCCGAACGACTCTGCAATCTTCAATCAGGGACGCAGGATAGCCTCTCGAGTGTTTCGAGGTAGGAGCGAAATTCATCATTCAATGCTCTCTTGGAATTGTTGATGCAGAACGGATCAAGAGATGGATGGCTCAACGCGAAGATGTGACCTCAAAACTCAAGCAAAATCGCAATTGTCCGGTTGTCCCGATCTGACCCGAAACTGTTATGTTGTTTACGACTTGATCTCCAAGAGTGAACTGCTGTTGAAAAAGGCCTCCGCTCAAAAAGGTAAGCCCGATAAGGAAAGCGACGTTCCGTTTTGAGAAGCGGGAATGATGCGTGTTCTGAGCCCGCCTAACGCGCACGTCAGCTCGAAAGGAGGAAGAGGAAAGGCGCGCCGTCGGGTGACGCGCCAGACGTTAAGCCACAGGAGGTAACATGCGGCTCAGCGAGAAAACCCTTGAACTTAACTTCTGCTCCCAGCTGCCTTGGAAGTTCGGTGCCCCCTTGATCTGGTTCGGCTTGACTCAAAAGGAGGAGGCTCGCCTTGGGTTCGACGCTTGTACTGCAATTGGGGGACGTTTGGTCATCTTTCAGTTCAAGGCCTCATCCCGGGTCATGGCTTCCGGCGCACGACGGTTCCATTTGCCACATCTGCAACTCCTGCAACTTCAGGGCGTCGCGCGTCGCTTTCCGCGTTCCGTGTTTTACGTGTTTCCCCTTGT
>JBGQBO010000092.1:0-9253 GCA_041494885.1 Terriglobia bacterium | reverse complement strand
CGCATCCGCGAGGATTGGGGCTTCCCCGACCCGCCGGAAATGACCATGGCGCAGAGATTTACCTCGCGCTATCGCGGAAAACGGTACAGCTTTGGGTATCCGGCCTGCCCGAACCTGGAGGATCAAGCGGGGCTTTGGAAATTGCTGAAACCCGAGGAAATTGGCATTCAGCTGACGGAAGGATTCATGATGGATCCGGAAGCGAGCGTCAGCGCGCTGGTGTTTCACCATCCCGATTGCACCTATTTTTCCGTGGGGGATGCCGGGGAAAACTGAGCGTAGATTACAAGCGTCAGCAATGTGGGCGAGCAACTCCCGGCGCTCTCCAGGATTCGTGCGGGGCAAGTCGATGCTGCTCATCTTGACCTGCCAGAGAATTCAAGAAAACTGCCAATGACAAGCGCGTCCATGTCAGAGCTGGATTCGGAAACCCCGTTCAGACCATGCAAGCGCCGTATATTGCATGAATGCGTATCGTAAAACATACACAATGTTCACAATGTTCACTTCCATTTGTTACCTGGGATCAGATTGCAGTTCTGGACGGGGCGAATCTCCCACGCATAGTGGGCAATCTCGCAAATCCACCCTTAAGAAACGATCAAGATTAAGGTCCAAGCCATGACTCTTCACCAATTTGTGGACTGTAACTTGCTCGGGCCGGTCGAGAATAATCTCCCAGCCGATGTTGGTCCGTTTTTTCCAGCCAACTCCCAAAGTTGCCAGAACGGCCCCGACCTTTCGAGGTGACAGCCGGAAACGCTCGCCGCTTGTCCCGAGGATTTCGTTCACTTTGGTTGTCAAATTTTTTATTAAAACGTGTCCGGCATAAGCCTCTTGGTGAATCTGAGAGAAAAGAGCGGTCAGGACAGCATTCTCCGGGGGAGGTAGAGGTTCGTGGTTAAATATTTCGCGCTGCTTAAAAAATTCAATTAATGGCTGGCAAATCTCCATGTCCCCGGCGCAAGGTGCCGCAAGAGACACTAACATTTCGCGACTCCGGGGCTTCAGCCTCTCAATTCCAGAGATTACGGGTGTCGAAATTTTCCTGTAGTTCTCAAACCGGAACTGGAGCAATTGTCCCTGTAGTTGGGCAGCGAGCTCTTTAACGCTGGGATCATTGACCCCATACAGGCTAGTTTTATCTGACTCAACCATTTGAATCTCAATACAGCGACTGTTCAGTGCGGGGTCGTCTGGTGCTTCTCGCCAGCAGATGACCTTTGGTCCATAGACATGGTAGATGCGGGTTTTTCTCATGACGAGGACGTCCCGAGTGGTCCCCATCCGCAACAGTTGACGCAGAGCCCGGTTATCCCCCGAGGTTCCAGATTCATCGATTAAGAGCGTGGGGTTTAGCTGTGAGCAGGCCTCGTAAAAAGCCGCGGATGTGATCTCTGCAGTCAATAGCGGTCGACGACAAACCAAACTTAAGACCCTTAGTAGGGTTGTCTTGCCTGACTGCGGGAGCCCAACAATGGAGAGATACGGCGCTACGGGTAGGCGATCTGCAATCCAAGTAGACAAAACAAAGTGCACCAACGGAGCTAGATATTCATCCTTTATGTCAGCGCACTTGCTGATGAGTTTAACCAGGCTTATGAGAAGACCCCGGACGGATTCGTATGGCTCTGTGGAGTGGGCTAGCCGAACGTACCGGAAAACCTCTCCCTCCCGAGCAAGAGGAATTAACACCTCTCCATCTCGCACCAGTTGCCTGTGGTAACTGGTTTTGCCGTTTTTCCAAACCGCTAGCAATGTCCGGCTTGAATTGTCAGGGTCTTCCACAAGATCGACAAGCGATCCATCCTTAAGCTCGCTGAATTCGATCGCAGTCGAGGTTGAGCGCTGGGTATCACCAAGCCGACGGCTCTTGCTGTTTTTTGCTCTTACTGGCGAGGAGCCCTTTTGAGAGTCTTCCGATGTGTTTGGCGTGCCGAACTCTTCTTCAGTCCAGTGTCGAATTGATGGGATCGGGTCTACGGAAGCCAGCCCACCTGTAAGCAGACCATGACCGTTTCCTTGTCCATTAGAATTAGCGGGTGACTTGGTTCCGCTTCCAGGGATGAAATCGTGCGACATTGTCGATTCCCTTCTTGAGTCCGTGTACCGAAAAAGGCTCGATGCACGATCGAGTTCTAAACTATGCAATAAAAAAGGACGCGAAGCGCAACAACAGAAGTTGCGTCCTGCGTCCTGGGTCCTGATCCAATTCAAACTACGACAAACTTATATTATACCACACTACAGAACAGTCTGGTTGGTGTTGTCCCGAGAAGTGCGTAAACGGTTAAGACACTGTTTGCCTTTCGCTGTAATTACATTGCATTGCGATGGCGTTTGGTTGCAAGAAGGGCAGGTCATCAAGCTCCTACCCTCCCCTATCCTTACAACTCAGCGCGGCGTCCGCCGAGTCAAAACCCGGCCACCACCCAGCGCGTGGCCCTTTTCTTCGATAGATGACCTGAATTCTCGAGTAATACAAGAGGCTTCCGCCCGGTTTCTGCAATATCCAAACCGCTCGAAACCAAAGTTTCAATGCCCATCTCGCGGGACACCTAGCGGCAACCGTGGAACCAAAGCTATTCAAAGAGTTCCTTCTTCTGGCGAGAGGGTGGGCGCTGGAGGCATCTGGCGCCATTCTTCTTGTAGGCGTCAACTCCACTTTGCACAAAGCTTGCCAGAGTCAAGAGAAATGTGCGCTGCCGTATGAAATGTGGGCTTGATGATGTGTCGTGGCGGACGCGTAGCTGGAGTTCGTTACTCTCCTTTCTTTGTCCTCGTCCGAGTCGTGCCGGAAGCCTTCAGCGCCCAAAGTTCAGTTATGGCCGCTTCGATGTAATTCGTAACTGATCGCTTATCCTTTTTTGCCTCTTCAATGAGCCGTCGCTTGAACTCCACAGATACACGAAGGTTTAGTGTCTCAGTCTTCAGCATTTAACCCTCAGACATGACCGAGTGCGATGCTACCGAAGCGCAATCGAAGCGTCAAGTGCACTGCACTCTCTAGAATTGTCTTGACCTGTAAAGCATTTAGCGTTACAATAGCGTTACATCGGAGGTCTTTATGAAAAGGGATTTCGGCAGACTGGCACGAAAAAACGTGACGCTTGCTAAAGGAAAGTGGGCCGGAGAGTTGAGCAGCCATCAGCTACAAGTTCTCAAGTCTCTTACCGAAAACTACGGGTTTGCGGTCGCTCTCAGTGATCTCCTCCTTCTCGACGGGGGCTGGTACGTCACCCACGCCGGCCTTTTGCGGCTGGCAGCACGCAATCGTTGTAACAGCATTCGAGTCGAGCAGGTCCGCCACTTCTGTGATCCAGTTGTTGGTCGTTGGGTCTTCAAAGCAACGGTCTACAAGTCCCCCAGTTCGAAAGGTTTCGTCGGTTACGGCGACGCCGACCCGTCCAACGTTTCTACTCTGGTCCAGGGGGCTGAAATGCGCATTGCCGAAACGCGAGCCGTCAACCGGGCCCTGCGAAAGGCATACGGAATCGGGCTCTGTTCAGTCGAGGAACTGAGATCACTTTCCAGGTCCTCGGCTCCCTCGAAGAGCCACGAACCGTCCGCGAAGTCACACTCCACAAATGGCTCGAACAACGGGCAACCCAGGCTGCGAGACCGGTTGTGTGTCTTAATCCGCCAGTACGGCCTTGATCCCACCCTGGTCAAGGCCTATGCGGCGAATTTCTGCGGCACACCCACCCTGAAGCAAGCCAGTCGCGACCTAGTTGAATCCTTCATCTCTCACCTTGCGTCCGCCGCAAAGGAAAACAGGCATGGCCTGGTCTGCAAACTCAATTCCTTTGCTCAGCCCGTGGAGGTAAAGCTATGAAGCGACATATCCCTGGTCTTCATTTGAACCAACGTGGCGTCGAAAACAAGCTTGAAGGACTATTTCTTGTTCGCGTGGAGAGGGCTCACTATCGATGGCATCCGCAGAAGCCATTCGTAGAAATCCGATTTGTGGTTTTGGAACCCAAACCTTTCGAAGCCAGGCTCTTCTCGGGACGGTTGTACTGCACGGAACGAGCTCTCTGGAAACTCAACTGGTTTCTTCGAGATTTTGGCTATGACGCGCAGCTCCTCAAGGATGACCAGGTCGATGAAAAAGCTCTAGCCAATCTTCGCGGGGTCGTCCGGACCTCTTATATAACTCTGAACGGACGCGCTTACCAAAACCTCAATGCCTTCGCCGCCGAGGCCGACTGGGAGGCACTCGAATGCACCTCACTGGCCCATAGCGATGGGCAGGGAGACTGTGATGGTCTATAGCTACACGCAAATCAGCCAGTATCTTCACTGCCCGCGCAGCTATCGCTACCGTTATTTGGACGGGTGGCGGGAAAAAGAGACCCGGGCAGCGATGGTCTTCGGTCGCTGCTTTGAAAAAGCTCTGGGTGCCTACTTTTCTCAAGAGGATAGCACTGCTGCGCTATTCAGAGAATGGGAGGCATACCGCGATGCTCCTTTTGAATACCGCAAAGGAGAGTCCTGGGACCACCTCTTCCACCAGGGAGTCCATTTACTCGAAACATTTGCGCGGGATAATCGCGTTCGGATTCGCAGCCCAAAAAAGAATCTCCAAATCAAAATGCTTCGGACACTGCCCGGAGGAAGCGAATTCGTCGCCTATCTTGATGCCCTCGGGGAGGTCGATGGCCAGCACTGCCTGATTGACTGGAAGACAACAACCAGTCGCTATTCGGTGGAGCCCGAGGGATTGCTCTCGCTCGACCCGCAACTCATCTGTTATTCCTGGATCAGCGGGATTCCGGAGGTAGCACTGGTCGTCTTCGTCCGTAAGCATGCTCCCGAAATTCAATATTTGAGAGCGTCGATCTCGGACGAGCAGCGTCAAGAGTTTGGGCCCCTCGTGGAGACAACGATTGGCCAAATCGAAGCGGCTCAGTTTGTTTCGCACAGCGGTATCCGCTTTCACCAAAACGGCTGCCTGAATTGCCCACATCTAGGGCTTTGTCTGAACAACCAGCCGCTAATCGACACGAATCTTGTGCGCAAAGTAGGAGCGAGCGACCTTGATTGGCTTGACGAGCTTGTGGATTAACGGACGCGCTGCCGTGGAACCGGAATTGAATCGTCGGCGGGCGCTCCTGGTCCTAGAAAAGATCGATGAGATCTTGCATTGGGAAAAAACGAAAGAGCAGGAGCGAGACGTGCGGTTTGTGGAGTTGGGGCAGTACCTGTGCGAGGTTCGGGCAGGGCAGTACTGGAGATTAGAGAACTTGAAGTCGTTCGATGAATTTCTGGAGAAGCGCTTTCCGGAATCGCGTCGAAAAGCCTATTACCTGATGGCGATCCACGAGCATCTACCGCGGATCGCGAAACCGGAACTAAGGTTGATGGGCTGGACCAAAGCCAGGGAGTTGGTGAAGGTGGCGCGGAGGGACGGGCAGAACTTCGATTGTGCACCCTGGGTGCACAAGGCTAGCTCGATGCCCAAGGAGGAGTTCAAGCAAGAGGTCGAGCGGCACCTGACCGGGCAGGAGACCGAGCCACATGAGATCCTTTACTTCAAGGTGTACAAGAGCCAGCTGCCTGTGATCGAAGCGGCACTCGAAACTGCTGGGCTGATGCTCGGCTCAAACAAGTCAAGGGGTTACTGCCTGGAGATGATCTGTGCGGATTTTCTTGCGGGTGCGAATCTTCGCGAGGGTCAACCTGACGTTTTGGGGATGTCTTTGGAATGACTCAATCAAATGCTTCCTAAACCATAACAAGCCGAACGAGTTGAGAGGTTGAAAGAGGGCTCGTGCAGAGATTGAGGCAGAGGCAGCCTCGGCTGAGGCTGGGTTTAGAAGAGTACAAAGCACTGCGCAACCGTGTCCTGGAGCGAGATGGATGGCGGTGTCAAGAGTGCGGTTCCATGGAAGGCTTGGAGGTCCATCATATGACAACCAGGAGCCGGCTTGGTGGAGATGTGATGCACAACTTGATTACGCTTTGCGTCGGTTGTCACCGGAAATGTCACGGAGGGCGCCGGTAGAAACACCATTACTCCACAGGATGCGTCTTTTGGGGGAACTCAAGGGGGATTGCTAGGGACTACGAAAATGCCAGTCGAGATCATCGGGGAAGCAGGAACACCGGGCGCGGACCGTGAATGGGTCAACGCGGAGTGCGAGCTGGCGATCAAACACCTAGAGAAAGTCTGCGGAGAGCCCCCACCGGAGATGGAACTGGAAGTTCAGTGGCAGGAGCACGAATTGGGTGAATATCCGATGATAGTTCTGACGTGGGAAGACGAGATGCGTGGCGCGCCTTGTATATCGGATTGCGGATCGGAAAGACCTTCGCGCTTCGCTGGTCGGATGTGGAGATGGAGAAAGGAATTCTGACAATCTTGGCCCAAAAGACGGGCCAACTGCGTATCGTTACACTCAATGCACGCGGTATGAAAGTGCTCAGGGCCTGGGAAATGAACCGAAAGAATGACTTTGTCTCTTATAACTAGGAAGGGAAACCGCAATGGCTACATGTGTGAACTGGCCACAGCGAGTTTGCGTCCTTGTGGAAATTTACCACCAGTTTGGCATCAGGTTTGTCGCCTACGTCCCACAGCGTAGCCAGCACTGACCGCGCCCTCCATACAGAAGAGCTCGCGACAATCCCCGCGCGCCATATTCGGTCACTTTTCCCATCATCGCCCTTTCCGCGTCGCAATGCAGGTGCCAGACTTAGAGATTGATTATTCTAAGGTTACACTTTGGAATACTCATATGCGATATGTAGCTAGAAAATTGGAAACTGTCGTCCGCGAAGCGTCACGCCATTCCCCGGCGGTGGTAATAACGGGACCGCGCCGTGCCGGAAAAGACGACTCTCCTCCGCCAGTTGTTCTCTAAGGCTCGTTACGTGCTGCTTGAGGATCCTGACATCTAGGAAGGTGCGCGGGTCGCTGCGAATCCGTCCCTGAATGCATACGTGACATGGTGACCTTTCGTCGCTTCCTAGCGCTCCTAGCCAGTCGGCACGGCCAAATTCTCAACAAGACCGATCTTGCTGCTCCCCTCGGAGTTTCCCTCCCGACCATCAGCGAGTGGCTGCATATTCTCGAAGTGACCGGTCAGGTTACAGTTGTTCCTCCATACTTTGAGAATCTTGGGAAACGGCTCATCAAGTCGCGGAAGGTCCATTGGGGCGATTCGGGCCTCGCCTGCTACCTCTTGGGAATAACGTCGGAGGCCGAACTTCAGCGTTCGCCTTTCCTTGGACAACTATTTGAGGGATTTGTAGCGGCAGAAATACTCAAGAGCCAAGTAAACCAGGGAGCAAGGAAAGAGCTCTATTACTTTCAGGATCAGCAAGGCCTGGAGGTAGATTTTCTTGTACCGAGACCGAATGCTGGACTATGGCTCGTCGAATGCATGGCGGGAAGAACCGTCCGGCCTGCGATGGCCGCCCCACTTCTTTCTTTGCGCGGCGCATTGGTCAAGCGCTCAAAGCGCCTGATCATTATGCATCGAAAGTCCCTCTGGATTCCTGCCACTGCGGCCGTTGCCAACGGAGTGGAAGCGCTTGATCTGGAACGATTCATTGCAGAATTCACTCGCGGCCATTAACTGACACCGCTAGCCGGGTTTGGATGATCTCCGTCCGCATGCGGCGTTTTAGAACGTTGAGGACAGTACCAGTCCAGTGCGTTGAACCGGCTAATTATATCCTCCGGAACTTCTCGTGCCTCAGAAACCGATTTATTAAGGTGCCCAATTGCGTACACCAGAGGAGGGAAAATGGCTCCCGACATCCGGATTCAGTGGGTGAAGCCGGGGAGGGCTATAAACACCGGGCAGACACACTGATGCTGCTGGGGACAATGTAGTTAGACGTTATTTCTTGCGGCTCAATGCCAGGAAGGCAAGCAATCCCGCAGAGAGCAACACGATCGTGGTGGGCTCGGGAGTAGCGGCTCCTGGGCCAGGAACAAGGAATTCTTGCCCATAACCGCCCTTGGGAGTTAATATCTCCCATCCAGTCACCGAGAAGCCACCACCCACGGCGCTCGAGGCTAGCCCAGCCCAATACACATCCGTTCCGTATGGATTGTCGACTGAATTCAGGATACTACCCAAGGAGAGATACCAGATAGCCCACTGGTACTGAGCCTGCAAAGTTTTGTTAGAGCTACCCATCATCTGTGTAACGAGCCAAGCCGTCTCCAGATAGAAAGTGCCGTTTTTTTGAAGGGTTTGCCCGTATCCGGATGAGCTGGTGAGGCTCGTCACATTGGCGGACCAGCCAGAATTCCCACTGATCTGATCCTTAAAATCGACGCAATAGAACTGTGTGGGCGTGCCATTCAGCAAGCCACCGTATGGACCGACCGCGTATCCATTGCTGATGGACGAGTAGGAGCCGTTGACATACACAGAATCTGTGTCCGCTTTGACAGGCAACGTGGTGAGCAAAAACATGGGGAGCAACCACAAAAGCTGCTTTAGACGCATATGTAACCCTCCGGGTCCAAGCGGACGTTCAATAATCCACTCGAAATGGAGCAACTTGACTTCCAAAGAACCAAAATATCAAGTGGTTAGTTTTCAAGAGGTTGGAGGAAGGACGTAAACCGGATGTTACAGCAATGAGAACCGCCCTGTAAAAGTGTGGCAATTTGTTGCACACATGGCGGATCGCTATGAGTAGATATCAAGTCCGCGCTAGATTGACAACAAATTTAGGCACATGCCATGCCGATGGTACGCTCCGACGCCGAAATATCCACATGGTAAAGAAAAAGCGAATGCGATCTGACTGGAAGCAGTGTCCTACGCCTCATCCTCTGACCATTGGAATTATGGAATGGTGGCCGGGACCTTGTTTGAGTGGGCGCTCTCGTTGCCGCTGGAATCAACGGCGGTCGTCACATAGAAATAGGTCTGCCCGGACTGTGCAGCGCTATCGGTGAAATTGGTCGTGTTAATGAGGGAAGAATTCAAGAGCGTATAGGGACCTCCACTCACAGTGCCCGGGTAGATACGATAACCAGCCACAGCCGACGAACGAGCCGTCCAAGTCAGGGCGGCCGAATGTCGGACGGGTTGCGCGCCCGAGCCGGCGAGAGAAACAGTCAGCGGGGAGTTGGTGGCGTCACTAGAAGTTATCTCATAAACACATTTAAGCCGTTGCTTGATTGCGAGTTATGCGAAACAGAGTAAATCAGATGCATGGACCTCACGGACGCCCAGTGGGCGTTTCTCGAACCGCTTTTCCGTCCCAGGCGGCGGGAAGATGG
>JBGQBO010000091.1:0-9659 GCA_041494885.1 Terriglobia bacterium | reverse complement strand
TGGATTCGCTCATGAATTATACACTCGCTCGCTGCCAGTCCACGAAGCGAAATGCTTCTCTCTTGAGCAACCTGCTTATCTCGACTGACCCCTCTGTCCTATGTCCAGGCCTGACCCCTTTTTTCATCGACTATGCGCCATTCGGGGAAGAGATCTCTTCGGTGATTGGAGGTCGCGGCGGGGTCACCGGCTATGGTGTGGACGAAGGTCTCCGGCAGAAATTCACCGGCAAAGAACGGGATACAGAAACCGGCCTCGATGAATTTGGAGCGAGGTACTACTCCAATTCCCTCGGACGATTTATGCAGCCGGACCGGTCTCCCTTGGGTATTGCAATGGCGGATCCACAATCATGGAATCTCTTTAGTTACGTTCGGAACCGGCCTACGCGCTTCGTTGATATTGGAGGCAATTGGGCCACCGACGTTCACGCCCAAATCGTTACTTTTGCTCTACAAGGCTACCTGTCAGCCGGCGAATTGCAAGAGCTCGTCAATCGGCAGTATGTAATGGATGCAGATCAATCCGATCAGCAATATTTGGGGTCGGACCAAGCCAACTGATTGAAATGGTTGTCGATGATCAAAAAAAAGGGTAATATTTAGGTCTTAGAAGCGGCGACCGATGGCATCACCACCTACGGCTACGACGCCCTGAATCGGGTGGCGTCGGTGACGGAGCAGGACGGGTCCGTCATCACGACGCAGTATCCCGGCAATCAAACGATGGTGACCGACGAGGCCGGCAAGGTGCGTACTTCCACTACGGATGCTGCCGGCCGCCTGACGCAGGTGGTGGAAGACCCGAGCGGATTGAACTACCTGACCGCCTACACCTACGACGCGCTCGACGACTTGAAGACAGTGAATCAAGGCGCGCAGGCGCGGTCGTTCACCTACGATTCCCTGAAGCGGCTGCTGAGTGCGACGAACCCGGAAAGTGGGACGGTGAATTACACGAGCTACGACGCCAACGGAAATCTGCGTTCGAAAACCGATGCGCGCGGCATCATCACGAATTACCAGTATGATGCATTGAATCGTCTCACGAATCGCAGCTATCAGAACGATCCCTCCAACACGCCGGCCGTGAGCTATACCTACGATGCGGCCGGGTTTTCGAATTCGAAGGGACGGTTGACAAAAGTCAACTCGACCGTGTCGATGACGAATTACACGGGCTACGATGCGATGGGGCGAGTCAGCGGAAGCTCGCAAGTCACCAACGCGCAGACTTACAGCTTCGCTTACGGGTATAATCTGGCGGGTGGGATGACGAGTGAGACGTATCCGTCTGGACGAACGGTCCTCACGGGCTACGATACGGCAGGATGGGTGAATGGAGTGACCGGCTCGGGCAGTAAGACCTACGCTTCATCCTTCTTCTATTGGCCTCATGGGGCGGTGAATTCGATGACGCTAGGAAATAGTCTCGTCGAAACCACAGTATTCGGCCCTCGCCTGCAACCGACCTCCATTGCAGCGGGAACGCTGCTGAGCCTGGTCTACAATTACGGATCGACCAACAACAACGGAAACGTCGTGAGTCAAGCAATCACGGCGGGCAGTTTCAGTGCGACGCAGATTTACGGGTACGATGGAGTGAATCGCTTGACGAGCGCGAGCGAAGGGAGCAATTGGACGGAGACGTACGGGTACGATCCATATGGGAATCGGACCAACGTGAGCGTCTCGTCGTCGTACCTGCCCACTTATGCGCCGGCTCCGTCGATGGATGGGGCCAATAAGAACCGCTTTGCAACGAGTGCTGGCTTTGCTTACGACAATGCAGGAAACTTGACGCAAGCCCCGGTGGTGCCTGGCGGGGCCACCCAAACCTTCGGATATGATGCCGAGAACAACCTGATCAACTTCAACAGTGCCGCCGCGACGTATGCATATGATGGGGATGGGCGGCGCGTGCAGAAGGGGGTGGGGTCGTCGACCACGGTGTTTGTGTACGACGCGACGGGGAAACTTGCTGCTGAATACTCGAACACTTCAACGACGGGATCAGGGACAAAGTACATCACCGCAGACCATCTCGGAAGCACGCGGGTAGTCACAGATGCAAGTGGTGCCGTCCTGGCTCGGCACGATTACTTGCCATTCGGCGAAGAAATCCCCGCCCTGTTTGGCAATCGTTCTTCGGTGACGGGATACAACAACAGCGACGACACCCGTCAGAAGTTCACCGGCAAAGAAAGAGACAGCGAGTCGGGACTTGATTACTATCTTGCGAGATATCATGGTTCATCATTGGGACGATTCACGTCCCCGGATCCTGAACAGGCGAGCGGCTTCTTATATCCCGACGATCCGCAAAGCTGGAACGGGTACGCATATGCCCGCAACAATCCGTTAAAAATGGTTGATTCTGCTGGGTTCGCGTATTGCGCGGCACCGGGCGGTTCTGGAGGAGTGACGCCTGCAACCGATCAACAAGCCTGTGAGGGTAACGGCGGCAAGTGGGTGCTAGAATCGGGTGACCCCCAAACGGTTCAAAACGAAAGTGGCGATACGGCCACTGTCCCAACTCAATCTACCACCGTTAACGTGAATGGTGATACGGGAGAAACATCGATTGACACTTCTTTTCTCGATAGCTCAAACTACTCTTATTTTCTAGTCCCCGCAAGAAACTGGTTCACTCTCGGCGTCCGCGCACCGGGCCAGACTTGGAAGCAGTGCATGTCCGCGAACTCAGGAAATTACAGCATCGGCGGTGCTTTTGGCTTCAATAGCGGTGTGGCGAAATTTGCTCTGGGTAATGACGTTTCACAGATTTTGTTCGGAGATTCTAGCGAAGGCTCAGGGGGGCTGGCGCTATGGGAAGGGGGTTCGCATTCTGTTAAAGGTGGAGTAGGTAAAGTTATGACGGCGGGTAGGAGAACTGCCTCAATCTTCGACCTCAATCTTTCTGGAAAAACCGGGCCCGCGCCGAGGATTCTGGGTAAGACGGGTGCTGAGAGTCTCGCCGGATGGCTGACCGGGCTGGCAGAGCTCAAGATGGCAGCCGATGTCGGGCTAACGGGTGCCCAGGCAATAGGGTGTCTCATCCCGCGATAGCAAGTCCCGAAGGTGCACATGGATAAAGCGATCAAGCGGCAGATTTCGAGCGGACTGCGTATCGGTGCCAGCCTAGGGTCCTTTCTTATTGCTGGAATACTTATGGGCAACGGACTAGGCCGAATCCTGGGGTCGGCAGGCTCACATCAAATTGCGTGGGCCGATTGGATAGGCTGGGCAGAGTTGGTGCTAGCTGCCGTGATCCTGCTCCTCACAGCTCGCATCTGGCTGATTCTACTAGGTGGATACCTGTTGTTTGCTGCTCTCAAGAGCTTCGTCGTGTTCGCAACTGGAAGCTTTCCCTCTCATGGGTTCTCGACCAGAGTGGAACCGCTTGCGCTCGCTTTCTATTGCCTAGCGACTCTTATGCTTATGTTCCGGTTTGCTGAAAATCCACCGAGTGTTCTGGATAGAGTCGCCCTGACGGTGTACCTGTTTTGCCTATGGCCGGCAGCAACCAATTCCGCATTCTCATGGTGGCAGGCGGTCGGACTGGCGGCTCTCCTGGCGTCTTGGTGTGTGTCCAGTTGGCGGGCATCGAGACGTCGTGACTGCTCTGCGCGTGGATAAGGCTGAATGATTCCTTGCCGAATCGCCGGAGCTGCGCTGTTGGTTCGAATTTTGGGAATTTTGGGTCACCTGAATGTTCCAATATTTGCAATATTTGCAATATTTGGGGTCGGACCAAGCCAACTGATTGAAATGGTTGTCGATGATCAAAAAAAAGGGTAATATTTAGGTCTTAGAAGCTGTTTTTTGCCCCCGAAATCACCCCCCTGGCCACTTGGATCCGCACAGCAATCATGCACCGCTCCTGGGGCGCTCCGGCATCAGCGGCATCGATCCCGCGTTTAACAGCAATGCCCGCGGCAACGTCACTAAGGTGACCCGTTGGCTCAATACTGGCGGCTCGGTGGACTCTTATTCTCAGTACGACATCGCGGGCAACGTGGTGAAGAGCATTGATCCTTTGGGAAACCTCACGCAGATTGATTATTCGAGTTCGTTTCAATACGCCTACCCCACCACGACGACCTCTCCGGTTCCCGACCCTAGTGGGGTTCATGGTTCGTCAAGTCATCTAATCACCACGACCAATTACGACTTCAACGCAGGGAAACCGGTTTCCATGACGGACCCGAACGGGCAGGTGACCGGCCTATCCTACAATGAGCCGCTCGACCGATTGACCTCGATCTCCTATCCCAACAGCGGAGGAAGTACCCTCTTCCTTTATACCGACAGTGTTCCGAATCCGACGGTGGAAACCAGACGCGATAAAGACACGACCAATAATGCGGAGGGTCAGGTCTCCGCAATCTGCATTTGAAGAGGCATCTCCGCATTTTTTTCATTCGCGATCTTCAGCTAACCACCGCGCTGGCGCTCGCCCGTCAGCAATTGAAGAATGCGGAGACCCTCACGATTCTCCTCGGTTTTCAAAGACTGCTCGCCAGCATTTCTTTGGGGAGTATAGTTCTTCAGTCAATCCAGGCCGCTATTACTTGGGAGTGCGCTTGATGGTGGCCCTCTATCTGACTGCATCCCCGCAAGAACAATCCAAGTTCAGTCATTTGGAATCATGGATTATCGAAGATGCGAGAGACAGAGCCAGGTGGATGGAGAATGCAGTAAATCCTGCAGATTTTGGGGGTATGAATATCGGACAGCGGGAAATTCAGATAGAGGCACGGGCTCAGTGCATGGCTGGTAATCCTGCGGCTTGTTTTGATCAGTAAAGGAGGAAAAGCCACGATACAAGCAAGTTAGGTGGCTTTATTAAACGTGGAAACCACAAGACAAATGAAGAGGAGTGCCTTGATTGCATTGGCCGTCAATATAGTCCCTGTGATCTACTATTTCTCACCTTTCGACTGGGACTGGGCGTGGCGCTTTCTTGGATTGATTGTAAAACCGGGGGATCTTGTTAGTTCATTCTTCGGCTTTGCGAATGTTCATCTAGGGATAATTGGCATCGGTGCAATGTTCATTTTCAATTTCATTATTTACTGGATTCTCTTTTATATCGTTTTATTGTACTACCAGCATTGGAAATCAGAGCGCGGACATCCATAGAGTATTTGAGGTAACGTCGTAAGTCAGGCAATTACGGCCGGGGCCTTTAGTGCGACGCTGAATTACGGGTACGATGGAGTAAATCGCTTGACGAGCGCGAGTGAGGGGAGCAACTGGACGGAGACGTACGGGTACGATCAATATGGGAACCGGACAAGCGTGAGCGTCTCGTCGTCGTACCTGCCCACCTTTGCGCCCGCTCCGGCGATGGATGCGTCCAACAAAAACCGCTTTGCGACGAGTGCTGGCTTTGCTTACGACAATTCAGGAAACTTGACGCAAGCCCCGGTGGTGCCTGGCGGGGCCACCCAAACCTTCGGATACGATGCCGAGAATAAGTTGATCAATTTCAACATTGCCGCCGCGACGTATGCATATGATGGTGATGGGCGGCGTGTGCAGAAGGGGGTGGGGTCGTCGACCACGGTGTTTGTGTACGACGCGACGGGGAAACTTGCTGCTGAATACTCGAACACTTCAACGACGGGATCAGGGACAAAGTACATCACCACAGATCATCTCGGAAGCACGCGGATAGTCACAGATGTAAGTGGTGCCGTCCTGGCTCGGCACGATTACTTACCATTTGGCGAAGAAATCCCCGCCCTGTTTGGCAATCGTTCTTTGGTGACGGGATACAACAACGGGGATGACACCCGGCAGAAGTTCACCGCCAAAGAACGAGATACCGAATCCGGGCTGGATTATTTTCTAGCTAGGTATTTCTCGGGTCCACAGGGAAGGTTTACAACGCCAGACTGGTCAAGGAAACCGGAACCCATCCCTTATGCCGATCTGGATAGTCCTCAGAGTCTGAATCTTTACGCCTATGTTAGAAACAACCCGCTGAACCACGTGGATGGAGATGGGCATTGTGGCTGGGTTTGTGTCGCTGTTATCGTCGTTTCAGTAGCGATCACGACACATGAGCTGATTGATTGGTATCAGAAGGATAGTAAGAAGAGGGAAGCCGTCCTCCAGAAGCTGGATAATTGCTTGAGCGGGAAGGACGCAAACTCTACAGAGGAAGATTACGAAGCTCTGACTCATGAGGAATTGAAAACATATGGGCGAGGGGCGATCATCGGCATCAAGAATGCCACACCTGCGGGTGTACCCACCTCCATTCCGGGATTTGTAGTAGACCAGGTTAAGGATTACACTCTTGACCGGTTGAGTGAGTCTGCCAGAAGAGAAGAAGAGGAAAGGGAGAAGCAGAGGAAACAGCAGCAGCAGCAGCAGAAAGAAAAGAAGAAGAAGAAGGAACGCGATAAGGATGAGCAGCAAAAAACGGATCCAGATGGAGGAAAACTCAAACCGATAGGGGCTCCTTTCGCTTATTGAAAAGAAGTGCATTGGTAAGTGAGCCTTCTTGTTCAGAGTTCCTCCAACAAAGGTGATCGCAGTGATCAAAGTGAAAGTGAACAAATGGGTTAGTTGTGGGGTGATATTTTTAGGGTTGCTGGTGCTGATTTTTGTCTCAATTCCTTTCTGGGGACCGGCGTGGCATCTCTTTCACGGGCAATTCCTCTATTACCGTGAATGGAAGATTCCTGTACCAAGTGCCTTCTATGTCAGCGATGTTGGGAAAGATCGGCCGAGCATGTGGCACTTGCCTTTAGGAATGCCAATCAAAAAGGGCCTCTATGGTCAGATAGGTTTTTATCCTTTACATCTGCCGGGGGATCGACCCTTCTCCTATGAATCTGATCATCAGCAATCCTTTGGGGTCCTTAGTTGGCAAGAACAGCAGAATGGTTTCACGCCTCGTTCAATCACAACTCTTCCGATTGATAGGACCGTTGCATATTGCTTAGAATTTAAATATCGTGAGATCGCAACAAGAGTCCTGACGTATTGTTTCATCGACAACAGCAGAATTGTTATGTTTTACGATGGGGATCGCAAGTATGTATCCGATTTCTTAGCGACGCTGCAGGGTATGTCACAAGTCAAATGAACAAATACGGTCTGACCTTTATACAAGTGAACAGGCGCAGAAAATGATGAATGAATAATGAATGGGGTCGTATCTTTGGTATGTTTGGGGTCGGACCAAGTGAACTCATTGAAATGGTTGTTGATTCTCGGAAAAAAGGGTAACATTTAGGCCTTAGAACCTGTTTTTTGCCCCCGAAATCATCCCCCTTGGCAACTTGGATCCGCAGGGAAACCTGCCATGGCGAGAGCCCATCGGCATTATCTGCCGGGACAGATCTGGCATTTGACACACCGCTGTCACGAGCGTCGGTTTCTGCTCGAGTTCCAGCGCGACCGGCAAGCTTGGAGGGGATGGCTGTTTGAGGCCCGGAAGCGCTTTGGATTGCGCGTCCTGGATTACATGGCTACCTCCAATCACGTCCATTTGTTGGTGGATGACCGGGAAGGAGGCGAGGTCATTCCGGCGTCGATGCAACTGGTGGCCGGACGGGTCGGGCAGCAGTACAATCAGCGGAAGCAAAGGGGCGGCGCCTTTTGGGAAGACCGCTACCATGCCACGGTGGTGGAAAGCGGGAAACATTTTCGGCAGTGTCTGGCCTATATTGATTTGAATATGGTGCGGGCCGGCGTGGTCACCCATCCTGAACAATGGCCCGAGTGTGGTTACGTGGAAATCCAAGATCCCAAGGCGCGGTACGGAATCATCGATTACGGACGGTTGATGGAATTGATGGGCGTCCGCCGCCTGGACCAGTTGCAGCAAGCCTGTCGCGAGCAAATCGAAGAAGCCCTACAGCGGAAACAGTTGGAGCGGCAGAGTCAATGGAGCGAGAGCCTGGTGGTGGGCAGCCCGGCCTATGTCGAAGCCGTTGGGAAGCAGTTGGGAGCGCGAGCCAGAGGAAGGAACGTGATGCCCGCCAAAACGGGTTGCCAGTTGCGCGAGAACGAGGCGGCTTGCGGGGATGATTTGGAGGGCGAAAAAAGCCGTTTTAAGCCTCGAAAATACCCGGGGTTGGAAATTATTCTCTTATCCTAAAGCAATTTAGCTTGGTCCGACCCGAAACTTCAAAGCAGCTTTCCCGAGCCCCGGAGAAAGAACGAAAGGGCCACCGACCCCAACTCTCTGACCTGCGGGAATCCGGATCGATCGAACAGGATGCGGATGTGGTGATGTTTATCTTCCGGGAAGAGATGTACAACCAGACTGAGGAAAACCACGGCATCGCTGAACTGATCATTGGCAAACAACGCAACGGCCCGGTCGGCAAAATGAACCTGGTTTTCCTGGAGGACTACACCCGCTTTGAAAGACTCCAGATGGAAGATTAGCGGACGGGATCCCTTTGCCTTCCCTTTGATTAAGCCTCAGGGCCAACTCTCTGCGATTCCTTGACCCCCTCCATTCATTCTTCCGCAACGAGTCTCCCGGCCCTGGCTGTCTCCTCGATTTATTACCTTTCGTCCTGCCTCCTCCTTCTCGCGCCGATTGGATCTTTGTTTTCTTGGAATTTGGTTTTCACGTCTACTTCTTCAGTCCCGCTGCAATCTCCTCTAACGCTTCGAATGAGCGAATGGTGATGTGCCGCCCATCCACGGCGATGAGTTCTTCGCTTTGAAACCGGCCGAGTGTGCGCGACACCAGCTCGCGCACCGTTCCCATTTGAGCGGCAAACTCCTGCTGTGAGAAAGGCAATTCGATTTCCAGGCCGGCGGGCGTCTTCCTGCCTCGAGCCTCTGCCAGGGTGACCAGCCGGCGCGCAATGCGTTGACTGACTTCCTTCAACGACAATTCCTCGACCAGGGTCACCATCTTGCGCAGGCGCTGCCCCAAGGATCGAATGACCGCGAGGGCCAGTTCGGGGTGCTGGCGCACCAAGGATTCAAAATCACGCCGGGCGATGAAGAGAAGCTCTGAATCCTCCACACACTGGGCCGTGGCAGGATAACGGCCCCCATCAAACAAGGGCAATTCAGCCACCGGCGTCCCCGGCATCTGAATGTCCAGAGACTGCTCGCGCCCGCTGGGCGAACTCTTCAGAATTTTCACCGCACCGCGGCCGACCACAAACAATCCTTTGCACTCATCGCCCTCCGAGAAAAGCAATTCACCCTTGGAATAAGTTCTTTCTACGGCGCGCTCTGACAAGGCCGCAATTTCGTTTTCACCCAGTTCACGAAAGAACGGGACTCTCTTTAAGAGCAGGGACTTTTCCACTTCACTCTCCCTTCGAACAGATCCATCCGGCGTCTTGTTTTATTCAGACTCGAAGTCTAGCCCAATCCTTTGAATTTTCAAACAAGGGCGTGACTTGGGTCATCTACGGAGCGGGTGCAACGATGTACAATGATTGCCGCCCCTCTGTTGAGGGTCTTCTGCTAACATGCCATGGCGACTCGAGAGGGGCCGGATGCCTGAAGTCAGAACAGCAGGTGTTAGCCCGGATTATTCATGAATCTATGAAACAAAAAACCTCCCGATGCGTCTAAAGCGAGTGGTGACAGGCTCAAAACGCATTGCAGGAGGTTTTTGTGACGACTCAAGATAACACACAGACTGTTCTTTTTCCCGAACTT
>JBGQBO010000090.1:0-9765 GCA_041494885.1 Terriglobia bacterium | reverse complement strand
CTGAGCAAATGAAGATGTTCCTGACCCGCATCGGGTTTAATTCCAAGGCGGTCATCACGGGAGACATCACCCAGATTGACCTTCCCAGGAGCAAGCGATCCGGTTTGGTGGAGGCCATCGACGTGGTCTCCAACATCGCCGGAATTTCCTTCGTCTGGTTCAATGAAAAGGATGTCGTTCGCCATGCCCTCGTCCAAGAGATTATCAAAGCCTACGAAGCCTACAATCTATCCCGGAACCTGAACGGGAATGGGAGTCAAGCCTCGCCATTGGATGGTTCCGGTCCGGAGTCAAGCGGCCCCGCCGAGCGATCGATTTCCTCGAGGCGAATTCATGAATGATCGCCCCTCAAGTCCTGCCGATGATCCCAAGGGATCGGCAGGGAATGAAAGTCCCTTCCCCACGAGCCTTTCGGCTCTACAAAAGCAAACCCGCGTTCGTTCTCCTCTCCCCCTCCGACTCCTGCACAGGCTGTCCAGCACGATCACCCTCCGCGACCTCCTATTAGGAATACTCCTGATCGCCGCGGTGGTCCTCCTGCTCGCAAGAATTTCCCTGACTCCCATCCCGCGCTATAAAGTGGGAGACCTTGCGGCGAGCGATCTGATCACATCAGATGACTTGATCATCACGAATGAGGAACTGACCAAGCTCGAGCAAGATGAGGCGGTCTCGAATGTCCCGGTGGTCTACGATTATGATCCCACGGTTTTGAAGGTGACCCTGCAACGTCTCCATGAGTTCTTCACCGAATCGCGCACCCTCCTGGCGACCCCGGGTCCTGAGGGGAAAAAGCAAGCCGCCCTCGCGAAGACCTTTGAGGGTGAGTTTGGTCGGCCTGCCTCCTCCTCGCTCCTCCGCGCCTTGTCTGCTCGTCACTTTGATGAGGCGCTGGAGTTGCCACTGCGAGGGGTCTTGCAGGAGATCATGCGAGAGGGCGTCTTGAACCATAGTGAAGTCCTGGAGGCAGCTCCTCCCTCCGCCAAGATTGCCCTGCTCAACATCGACCGAAGCGGTGAGACCCTTCTCGCCAGCGTCCCTCCGAACGCGTCCCTGGCGCGATCGCGGGAGCGGCTGCATGACCAGTTATCGCAGGCGAACCTCCTGCCCACCGAGGTGAGGGATGAATTCTCCACGGCGGCCCAGAACCTGGTCACCCTCAATGGCCTTTACAACGCGCATGAGACGCTTGCCCGACAGAAGGCGGCAGCCCAGGAGGTTCACCCTGTGCAAATCCACCTTCCCCGTCGGACCAGGCTCCTGCGAACCGGCCAACCGATCACCTCGGAGGTGGTCGAGGCCTTGCAGGCGATGCGGGAAATGGAATCGCACCGTCGCCGGCCCGAATACTTCGCCGGTCTGTATATGGCCGTCGTCCTTTTGTCCTTTTTCATTTGGCATTTTCTCTCGCAACGGGGCAGTGATGGCATCAGCCCGCAGCGGCAGTTCCTTCTGGTCATGCTGTCGTTTGTGGTGATCCTGGTACTCACCCGGATTCTTCTCTTTACGTTTGATGTGATCAACCAGAATTTCGCCTTCCCCCCTTTTAACGATGCCCTTTCCTCCAAATTCTCAATCCCCTTTGCTGCGGGAGCGATGCTTGTCACCCTGTTGCTGGACAGTAGCGTGGGCATGATTTACGCCGTCGTCTTTTCAATGTTTGTTGGATATCTTGGGCGCTCTCCCCTGCTCGCAATCTACTCGCTGGTTTCCAGCCTCGCCGCGATCTATGCGGTGCGCCAATATCGCGATCGCAACGCCGTCCTTAAAGCCAGTTTGATCGTGGGGGCATCCAATTTCGTAATCGTGGCAGGTTTGACGCTTCTTGGAGAACGACCGAATGGCTGGCAGATGCTCCTTTTTGATTTTGGAAATGCCATGGTGGGCGGATTTTTCGTGGCCGGACTGGTGTCCTTGCTTTTGCCTCTGTTCGAGAATGTCTTCGATATCTGCACCGACGTCCGCCTCCTGGAGCTTTCCAATCTGAACCTGCCCATTCTGCGTAAACTGGCCGCCGAGGCTCCGGGGACATACCACCACAGTATTCTGGTGGGCATCCTCGCAGAGGCTGCGGCTGAAGGCATCGGCGCCAACTCCCTCCTGGCCCGCGTGGCTTGTCTCTATCACGATATAGGCAAGATTGGAAAATCAAATTACTACATCGAGAATTCCAAGGAGGCGACTCAACGGCATTCGCAGCTGGCGCCCAATATGTCGAGCCTGGTGATCATTGACCACGTCAAGGAGGGATTAGCCATTGCAAAACGGATCCATCTGCCACGACGGGTGACCGACATCATCCCGCAACATCACGGGACCAGCCTGGTGGCTTATTTCTACCACAAGGCAAAGACAGATCAAGACGCCGAGGAAGTGGGAATTTCCGAGGAACAGTTCCGGTACCCGGGACCGCGCCCGCGGTCCAAGGAGGCGGCGCTGATCATGCTGGCAGACTCCATTGAGGCCGCGGCCCGGACGGTGGAGAATCCCAATCCCGGGCGATTGCAGAATGTGGTGGATCGCATTGTCAGCCGGTTCATGATGGACCATCAGCTCGATGAGTCTCAACTCACACTGAATGAGATCTCGGTGGCGAAACAGGCCTTTACGCGAACCCTTGCAGGTATTTATCATGAACGGATTGCCTATCCCGGGTTCGATTTCAGTCAAGTGACCGCGGATGAAGCCTCGTCGGTCTGATGGGCACCTGAAGTATGAAGACATCCTCAACACGGGCCCGATTGCTTCGTCGCGCTTTGGCGTTCCCGAAAGGGGCCGAAAGACGCCGGGCGGGATCGCCAGCCTGGCCGCCACTTTAACTCTCCCTGGAAATTTCAAATCGCAATCTATGAGATAATGTCATGGCAAGCTTTTGGCGCCGGGGCCGAAAGACGGATCATGCCTCTCTTTAACCGACAAAGACGTGTTCGAATTGATGCACGGGAATTCCGTCCGTTCTTGCGAAGGTTGGCCGAGGCCATCGGACACGATGAGGCGGATTTCACCATTACCGTGGTGAGTGATCGGACCATACAGGCCCTCAATCGCCGCTTCCGGGGAAAAGATCGGGCAACCGATGTCCTCTCCTTTCCGGCGGGCAGGGAAGAGGAATCATGGAACCAATTCGCCGGCGGTGAAGTCCCCTCCCTTGGAGAGATTGTCATTTCGGCCGAAACAGCCCGGCAGCAAGCCGAAGCCGAAGGTCATGCCTTGCCGGTAGAGATCAAGTTCCTGATCATCCATGGGGTACTCCACCTGAAGGGATTCGATCATGAGACCGATGGCGGAGTCATGAATCGCAAGGAATATGCGCTGCGGGCGCAACTTTTATGAATGTCTTGCAAATCCTTCTATTCCTCATGGTGCTGACGCTGTGGTCCCTGATTGCCGTGATGGAGGTGGCCCTGGCCTCATTCGGAAAAATCAGCGCCCGACTGCTGGCGGAAGAGGAAAAGAATCCCCGGACCGCGTTCCTCCTGCAACTGGTCGAACAGCGGGAGCAGAGGCGCATCGCCCTTTCCACGGGCTCGCAAACCTGCCTTGTGCTCATCGTCTATCTGCTCGCCTCACTCTATTTCACCCGTCAGCGCCTGTTTCATCTGGCTTTCATGGAGACTTTCGGCACGCTTGTTTTTCTCATCGCGATCTTTCACCAGTTCCTTCCCCGGCTCGTCGCCACCCGCAATCCCGACCGCATCCTGTTGCGGTTGTTTCCTTTGGTCCAAGGCTTCTTCGCGATCGCGCTCCCCATTGCCGAACTCCTCCTGAAAGCCCTGCGTGTTTTTGAAGAGCCGGAAATGCCCAAGGCGAATTCCACCGAAGCCGCCAACCCCGAAGAGATCCAGGCCTTGTTGGACGTGGGCGAGGAAGAAGGGATTATCGAAAAATCTGACGGCGCGCTCATCCAATCGGTCGTGGAGTTTGGAGACAAGCTGGCAAAGGACTCGATGACGCCACGAACTGCGATCGTGGCCATCGAGGATACTGCGACCCTGGAACAGGCTCAGGATTTGATTGTGGCCAAAAAACATTCCCGGATTCCGGTCTTCCATGAAAATATCGATAATATTCTGGGCATTGTCTTTGTCCGGGACTTGCTCGTGGAGCTTGAGAAGGGTGAACCCCATCGCCTGGTGAAGACGGTTGTCCGCCCCGTTCTCTTTGTACCCGAGACCAAGCCTGTGGCCAATCTCCTGAAGGAATTGCAGAATGAGACGATCAAAATGGCGATCGTGATTGATGAGTTTGGCGGTGTAGCCGGCCTGGTCACGATCGAAGACCTGGTGGAAGAGATCGTGGGTGAAATTCACGATGAAGACGAAGAACGAACAGACGCCTTCATTCGAATCAATGACGACAAGTATATCTTCTCCGGAAATCTCCCCATTGGCCGGGTCGAGGAGTTGTTAAACATGGAGATCAGCGACGAGGATTATTCCACGATCGCCGGATTCGTGGTCTCCAAGCTTGGTCGCGTTCCGCAATCCGGCGAACATCTCGACCTCGATGGGTTGCACGTCGACATCCTTGAATCCACGTCCAAGCAAATCCGAAAGCTGCGCGTGGAGAAGAAGCAGCAGCAAACCGCCTCCGAGTAATTCCCCATGCCAAAGTCGGGCTTCGTGGCCATCATTGGACGCCCCAACACGGGAAAGTCAACCCTGCTCAACCGCCTGGTGGGAGAGAAGGTGGCCATCGTCTCACCCGTGCCTCAAACAACGCGCAATCAAATCCGAGGAGTGTTCAATTGTCCCGAGGGCCAGATCGTCTTCATCGACACCCCCGGGATCCATAAGCCCTTCCACCGGATGAATCAGCGCATGATGAAGATGGTGTACGCAGCGCTGGAGGGCCTGGATCTTGTCCTCCTGATCGTGGACACCTCCGCGCCCTTCGGCGAAGGGGACCGCTTTGTCCTGAACCTCTTGCGTGAGAGGGGACTCCCCTCATTTCTTCTGCTCAACAAGATCGACTTGATCCAGAAGACCGCGCTACTTCCCTTGATGGGACGGTACTCGACCGAACTGAACTGGCTTGAAGTCATTCCTCTCAGCGCCCTGACCGGCGAGAATGTGAGTCTGCTCCTGGATCGCATCGTTGCCGTCTTAAAGGAGGGCCCCTGCTATTTTTCCCAGGACGAATACACGGACCAACCCGAACGTGCCCTCGCCGCAGAGTTTGTCAGGGAGAGAATCCTGTGTCACACGCGAGAGGAAGTCCCGCATTCCGTGGCGGTCGTCATTGAGAAATTTGAGGAGGGGCCGAGGCTGGTCCGGATTTATGCCGCCATCCTGGTGGAACGCGATTCCCAGAAAGGCATCCTGATTGGCCAAAAAGGAAGGATGTTAAAGCAAATTGGGACGGAGGCGCGTATCGAGCTGGAGCGGCTGCTAAACACCAAGGTCTATCTGGAACTGTTTGTCAAAGTCAGGCCGAACTGGCGGGATGACGAAGCGGCTTTGGATGAAATCGGCATTACCAAAATCAACCCCTAAAGAGGGAAAAGGCGCCATGACGACCATCAGCCCGGACACGCAGGTATCCAAGAAAGCTTCAGCGGCCGCCTTGCCGAGTCCCCGACACTCAGTGATTTCCCTCGGCACCGAGCGGATGGTCTCGCTGGATGTTTTCCGGGGCATCACTATAGCCGCCATGATCCTGGTCAACAACCCGGGGACATGGGGTTCAGTCTATGCTCCCCTGCGGCACGCCGAATGGAACGGCTGGACACCGACGGACTTGGTTTTCCCTTTTTTCCTGTTCATTGTCGGGGTCTCGATCACCCTTTCCTTTGCCCGGCGCATGGCCCGGGGCGAAACCCGCGCCGAACTTTTCAGACAGGTGGCCCGTCGGACCCTCATCATCTTTGCCCTGGGTTTGTTCTTGAACGGCTTCCCTTATTTCAATCTTTCCCATATTCGAATCCCCGGAGTGCTCCAACGCATTGCGGTCTGCTACGGCCTTGCGGCAGTCATTTACCTGACCACAAAGATTCGCGGCCAGGTCATAGCCACGGTCACCCTGCTGGCGGGCTACTGGATTCTGTTGACGGCGGTCCCGATCCCCGGGATCGGTCACAGTTCTCTGACAATACAGTCGAACCTCGCAGCTTACATTGACAATGCCCTGCTTCATGGCCACATTTACCGGCCCACCTGGGATCCTGAGGGAATCCTGAGCACCCTGCCGGCTGTCGCGTCCGTGCTTCTCGGTATACTCACAGGTCACTGGCTGCGTCGGGCGAAGACACCGCTGTCTCGTCTGAGGGGCCTGCTGTTGGCCGGAGCCGCGGGAATTCTCGCCGGCCAATTCATGAGTTTCTGGTTCCCCATCAATAAGAATCTGTGGACCAGTTCTTATACGGTGTTTACGGCTGGGATGGCTTTGGTGCTGTTCGGGATCTGTTACTGGCTGGTCGATCTGCAGGGGCGCCGTAAGTGGGTGACTCCTTTTGTGGTCTATGGGATGAATGCCATTGCGGTGTACGTTCTTTCCGGATTGGCGGCGAAGGCGTCCGTCACCTGGAAAGTCACCCAGGCTGACGGCAGCAGGGTCCTGATTCAGACCTTTCTCTATGCAAACTTTTTCGCTCCCCTGGCGTCGCCGGTCAATGCCTCGCTGATGTGGGCGCTGGCTTATGTGGTCTTCTGGTTGGGTGTGATGTGGGTGTTCTATAGGAGGAAAATCTTTATCAAGATCTGAAATCCGGGGCAAGCCTCGTGAACCCGCATGCGGCAAGTGCTAGACATGAATTAGAGGAACTTCGCTGCCCCCATCAATTCCGACAGCTCCCACCAGTTCTTATGACCTTGGACCGCCCGTCTCGTCGACACTTCTCTTTGACTGTTCATGGGCGATGGTCTTTTGGCTTTATCCGATCACTCCTAATTCTGGACGAGAATTTCATGTTGGCACTCCATCAGCAAAAGGATAGATCCCTTTCGCCGAAGCAGAAGCATGCATTCTTCAGTTTAAAGATTCCCTTCTATGGATTTCTAATTCCTCGTGCTCAGCTGTCCAATGGTTCTGTCCACCCCCGCGACCGATGAAGCGACCCATAATTTAATCGCTCACCGATGACGGATCCAACGAGGCGAGAGTGGAAGGGGAGTTCAAAGCCCAGCCGATAAGCTTTGATCGACATTTTGACCCTTCTCGAATTAGGCCGCGAAAACTGCGGTGTTTTCCGAACAGATCTGGAGTTGTTTTTTCTGGCAAATCATTGCAAGTGGGCATATTGTGAAACGATAGTACAGAACGGTCGGCCCGATTAGGCCGCTCCAGGCGCGGGGTTTGCTTTTGACCCACTTGAGGTCTAATACGGGTTATTCATTAGTTAGGCAGACATGATCATGAACCTCCTAATGAAGAGAGTGTTTTTCACTGTTGTGATGCTTCTGTTCCCCTCGTGGAGTAGCCTCAGCAATGCGCAACCCTGCCTTCGGTATGAGCCCGCCGTTGTCCAGCTCTTGGGCCAGGTTGTTCTCCGCACGTTTCCGGGCCCCCCGGACTACGAGAGTATCCGGAGGGGTGACAGAGCCGAGACCCAAGCCCTACTGAAGCTCGATCAAGCGATTTGCGTCTTGGGGGACCCAAAAGATGAAATAAATTCGGAAGCAGAACGCGACCAGCGACTGGTCACACTGGTCCCTCCATCAGGCATGAATCTAGCCAATTATGCGGGAGCACAGGTACGCGTCGAAGGTCCGCTCTTCCATGCACACACGGCGCACCACCACACTTCACTCTTGCTGAGGGTTACGCGGATCACACGTGTTGGAGGGCCCCGTGCTAAGAAACCCGGAATCGACCCATCGCGATAAGGGAGCTAACTGAGAGAGTGATGGTCTTCTGAGTGATCCCGACTGGCTGCCTAACCCGCGCGTGCACCCGACCGGCGCATAAGGCAAGAGCGCGCCGGGCGGGTGACGCGCTACTCGTTAGGCACATATGTTGGAAGGCCATCCAACTCCAAATTCGAAAGAACACGGATGAACCAAGCGCGGCTATTTCTCAAAGGTATGGTGGCGAGGTATGCGATTATTTTGCTGATGATACTCTCTGTCATTGTTTCCATCCCGGCCTTTCTGCAGACTCAAGACGACCCGTGCAAACATCGCTTGCCCCAGGCCTTTAAGACCATCAAACAAATATCATCGGAGGCCCCTTGGGTTTTTGAGGAGAGTTCAAGGGGCTGGCAAGCTATGAACGAGCTTAACAACTCGCGTGGGGAGTTCAAGGTTGGCCCAATCTCGATCCGTCTGGATGACGGGAGTCAGGGCACGGTGAGCGCCGAGCAAGCGCCTTGCAAGCGTGGGCAGACGTGCTCCCCATTCGATTGTGCTTGTTTCGAGGTCGATAGTTATTGGATTCACGTAAGGGGTACGGAAGGAAAGAAGGTAGCGGATCTTCACTTCTGGGCTGCATATGACTATTTTCGTGTTGTCCCGGTTGACTTGGTCGACGGTCCAGGGGACGAATTGTTAATATTCACCATTAATGGAAGAGGCTCCCCGAGGGGCGATGACGTGATGCAGGTTTGGAAACTCGGGGGGAAGCCCGTTCCACTGGCTGATCTCATTCCTGTTTCCGGTAAGTTCAGTTATTGTGTTCCTTGGAGAGATCGGGTTTATGTTAGCAACTCTGTGAAGCCCCACAAGTTGATTTTAAAAAGAGACGTCGCAGCGGATCCCTGCTGTGTCTATAAGGCGGGTTATGATCCCGAGCTGTGGCCTGCGAAAATAAAATGGGAGAAAATATTCTCGTTTTCTCCCAAAACATCAAAGTACAAGGAATAATATTCATGCTAGTGCCTAACCCGCGCGTGCACCCGACCGGCGCAGGAAGCAAGAGCGCGCCGGGCGGGTGACGCGCTGGTCGTTAGACCGACAGCCGGCCTGAACGAGCTTCTTCAGCGCCGTAGCGGGGAGCGTTACGTTCTCTTGCCAAGCCGAGCCGGATTCATTTTCTCCATGCCCCTAGCTCTTTTGTCCCCCGTCATGACCCAGTGGTGATTGGTACCTCGCAAGCTAGACAAACAGCCGAATGAGGTGCAAACAAGATGAAAAAGAGCGCAACGACCAAGGGCGAATCCCCTTCTCGGCTGATCGACGCGAGGATCAAGGAACTGGACGACTGGAGGGGCAAAACGCTCTCCCATGTCCGTGCTCTCATCAAACAGGCTGACCCTGAGGTGGTCGAGGAGTGGAAGTGGAGAGGCGTTCCGGTTTGGTCTGACGCTGGGCTGATCTGCACCGGCGAGACCTACAAGAGCGTCGTGAAGCTGACTTTCTTCAAGGGCGCTTCGCTTAAGGACCCTTCAGGACTATTCAACTCCAGCCTTGAAGGCAACGCCAGGCGCGCTATCGATTTCCATGAGGGTGATGAAATAGATGAGGATGCCTTCAAGACGCTCATACGCGCCGCTGCAGCCCTGAACAGGTCATCGGGTCGATAGAGGGGACTGACACCTTTTTCGCTATCAATCCGATGCCCTCCTAAATGCAGGTGTCTGTCCCCGCTTGATCGTTCCAGTCGGCAGATCGGTTGAGACGATTCAATGAGCGCGCACGTCGGGCCAGGGAGGTGGGATCTGAAGCATCCCCCGACTGCCATCGGGGGGATTTGAATGAGAGAAAGCCGGAGGCGCGAGCTGGTTGAATCTGAACCATCCCCCAACTCCCGTTGGGGGGATGTGCGCCTGAAAGCGCGTGAAGTCAGAGAGGTGAAAGTCCTCTCCAGGCCGACGCTCACGGCCTGAAACGG
>JBGQBO010000089.1:0-10224 GCA_041494885.1 Terriglobia bacterium | reverse complement strand
GGAGGAGCCAGCGCCATTGGTCACCGTCAAAGTGAAGTTCAGCACGGTCGTCGCTGCCACACTGGGCGCCGTAAAGGTCGGATTGGCGGTATTAGCACCTGTGAGGATCACCTGTTGAAGATCCGTGGGGGCTTGGACCCAAGCGAATGTTAAGGGAGCCGTCCCCGTGGAGCCGCTGCCGTTGAGTGTCACGAGCGCACCAGAGGCCACCGTCAGATTGGTTCCGGCGTTTGCGACAGGCGCCTGCGTGGCCCCAGGGCAATTCACAAGGGACGGAGCCGTTTCACCGGGCCAGGGATTGAGAGGCCCTGCAAGGGTCCCTGCGGACGATGTGTATCCACCACAGGCCAGGAAGGCGAAGGACTCAAAGTTATTCGCAACGACCGGACTTCCGGGGATGTTCTCCGGGAAGAGGTACTCAAGGATCGGCGCGTGGTACTGCCCATAGTAAAGCCCGTTGGCTGCAGTGAGGGCGGTGGCAGGGTTGCCCTGCGACTGAAGTCCTTCGATCACAGCCCGCATTTCTCTGGGCGGAGGCAGGAAGGTGCCAATCGAGTTCATGATGCAATCCCTGTCAGGTTTTGCTGTAACGCTACCAAAGGGTAGACAGGGCGGGCGGAATCGCCAACGACCTTTGACGGCACCCGCGGGCGGGCCTGGATCCACGCCAATGGTTCCCCAATCACGGTCCGCAATGGCTCCCGTTGTGGGGTTTACATCCATGCCATAAAGGTGGATGTTGCGGTTGACGTCGGTGGTCATCCCCTCGAAGCGGGTTCGAATCGTCGCTTCACCGGCGCCGAGGACCGTCAGTCCTCCCGTGCCGAGAATGTACACATCAGTCTCCACATAGGCTGGATTGGTTCCCGGCATGGTGAAGATGGCGATGTTGTTGGTGATGGTATGAGCGGAAACATAGGTGCTGGCGGTTCCGGGGTAGGGTCCCACGGTGGGAGCCGCCGCGTTATCTGTAACGAGCGTTCCCGCAAAGAAAACGTAATCCCCCACTTCGAAGGGTGCCTGTAAGTTCGCGTCCGGGGGCACGCCTGGAGCAGCTACCGGATCATTCGTGAAGAAACTGCCGACAAAGGCACCCGTCAGGTCTCTCGGCCGATTGCCTAGAGGGCACAGGGGATCGTCTGCGTTACCGGCAACCGTCGGGTCGGCGGTGACGCGCGGCAGGCACATCGGGAACGCAGTTCCGGCCTTAATCGTCGGATTATCGGGGTCAAGCGTAAACCTCATGTCCGGCGACATTGCCCTGCCGAACTTTCCCGTCGGGTCGTTGATTCGCACCCGCGTACCGGTGGTTCGATCCCCGATCACGCCGCCGACTCGCATCTCGCCGATGGTGTAGTCGATATAATTAATGTAGCCGGCACCTGCGTTTAGGCCCTGCTGGGAGATGTAAATGAGCCCGGCGAGGTAGGTGTTCCCCACGCGATTGCCCACCACTTGGATCTCATACGTGGTAATGGGCTTCGGAACATCGGCCATGGCCATGCCCGTCGCGGCATTCGTGTACGGGGCAGGCGCCTGGGCGAAGAGTTCCTGCCACGTGAGCGCATTGGCGGGAAGAATCACAATGGTTTCCCGGGGCACGGTGATCAAGTGGCCGTTGACTTTCAACGTGCCTCCTGAGTGCGCATCACCGGCAGTGGCCAGCGTGGCTTCCTGGAGGAAGCCCGTGATGTCAAACTGGGTGCTCACTGGAAGGGGCAGTTGGGCCACGACACTGCTGGTCCATGCAAGCACGACCAGAAACAAAAGCGTCAATGCGCCAGACACCCATGGCAACTTGTAGCGGGTACGTTGATATAAAGCTGAGATCGTTTTCTTACTCATTGTGGTTCTCCTCTTGTTGGTCATCAGGGTTTTCTTTAGTCTCTTATTGCAGAGTCCATTAAGTAGAATGCCGTAGAACTTCCATTAATTTTCATTAACCCGACACGAGAGTCTGTGTGGGCGAGGGTGCCTGTTGGTGCAAATGGCAGATCTCGGAGGCTGAAATCATGACGGCTGCCCTGATCACCAATTGCATTGGATTCTCTACGCTGCTCACGGTCTCGACCGCTCCCACTTTTTCTGATTGATTTGCACGGAAAGTCTCTGATCCCCTCATCGTCAAATCATAGTGATTAAGGCATGCAGGGTTCCACATTCGGTGACTGTCGAACTTGATGGCGGGTATTCCTCTTTAGTCGTTGATTCAATGAGGATAATGAATGATTCTATTAGATCGAAAAACCTATGATTGAATTGGTTAATTCTCAAAATAAGCCGCGAATTAAGCGAATAAACCTCAACCTTTAATGGTCGTGTCTTACCCTAGAAATCCATCATTGCATAGCTGTGAATTTTCGAATGGTGGGATCTATTGGTCCAAGCTGAGCAGGCCTTAATTCCATGATGCTAAGGTTAACAGTGGATGGGTTGTTGCCGAAATCCTCAGACCGGCGGGGGCGGCCGAAGGTACGTTCGTTCCAGTTCCGCCTTGAGCACCATAATTCACAAGCCAAATATGTTTTCAATGGCGTCGTCCGAACAATACCGACCTGTGTTACACCAAGTTCAGATCGACGCCTTCGCCCTGGAGAAGGTTGCTCCTGTTGGAACTGGGCTCCGTGGCTGGGTTTGCAAGTCTATAGATAATACTCTCCTGACGGAGCCGACAGTCCCAGTGGTTCAGGAAAGTAAGGATGAACCCACCGAATCAGCGGCCTGCTGTCATCCTCTCTCATCAATCATCTTGGAGAATCGATCTCGTCTCAGTGCTCAAAAGATTGGAGCCACCCAGGGCTGATTCATCAGCGCTTCCATTCAGCCCCTTATCGAGAACCGGCCTAAAATTTTAAATTTCAGATCCTGCCACCTGTCTGGAACGAAAGTTACCCCCTCCTCGCGAACGCTCCGTGTTGCGGTTCTGGCATATCAGGTTCTCCACAAGAGAGGCAATCGAAGCGACCAAGAATATGGGTGATGCGATGGCTGACTGGGGGGAACCAGAAATGAATTTGATCGAACATACCTCTCATCCCCGGCATGATCCTCAATAGAACATGACTTCATGATTCACTCTGAACGCAATCGATATTTACAAGCATAGTGTTGAATCCAGACCTGAGAGCCCAGAAGAGACTGTCAAACTGGTAAGAACAATCGCGTTAAAGCAAGTTCACAAGGCGCATTTGGTCTATTCCTAGCGAAACAAGTTTGCGAAACAAGCTCGCGAAACAAGCGAAAATTCTTACCTCTAAACTACTGAAACAGCTCCATAATTTTTTTTTCTACCCCCCAAATCAACCACTCTAAGCAAGAAAGCCTGACGCTAGGCAGTTCCGTTCCTCCGATATTTGACCCTTCACTTTTCTTGCCGCTCTTGGCGTTCATATGGTTCATCTTTAAGGACTTTTCATTTTGTGCCGCTAATGTTTGTTTTTCTTGATCATGAAAATAATCGGGATGCCGCGGAACACAAATGGGCCCGTGTTCATTGAAATCCTTCGATTCCTCAACCCAGCGCGTTCTTCAGAATCAACACCATTGGCACGCGACCTGCGATAAGGGGTTCTGCTTGTGAGGAAATTCGCAATGTATTGAAATGAAACACTTATGCCTCCGTTTCCAGATTCAATGCGTCAGTGGACGGCAAAAAGGGTAGTAAATTCCAGGGGAAAAACAAAAAATTCAAGGTTGAACACAGGAGAAAAAGGAGAGGAAAATGAGCGATAGAAATTTCTTTCTGCCATGGAATGCGTCAAAGGCGCGGCTAAAGGCAGCGGAGGATGCAAGGAAGAATAGGATGGAGATCGTCAAAGCATACTCCCAAGGCCAAGTTTCGCGTCGTGACCTCATGAAGTGGGGTCTTATCACGACTGGGGGGCTCATCGCCCCGATCGGTGGCCTCAGCCCGTTTGTAGGGTCGATGCGCGCCGATGGTGGCGGAGGAGGTGGCAACATACCGACAGGTGCTCCACCGAGCCCGGGGCTCTTTTCGTTGGAATATACTCAACCGATGCCTCGCTTCGATGTCTTGCAGCGCAGAGCGCCGAGACAACAGGGCCTGTTCCAGTTGGATCCAGTGAATGGGGTAGTGTATCAACCGACAGCCCAAGCCAACCAGACACTGCAAAATTTAAATCCTGCTCTGGTTGGAGGGAGAACCGATCAATTTGGACCCATCGAAGGGCGTCCTCCAGGAGCCATTTGGGCGCACCAGAGGTTTAGTCAGTTTCCGCCGAAAATTGTTGTTGAGGCCTCGCAGGCACCGGCCCAAACTAACACTGTCTACAATCCGACGGTGCCGTCAAGTCTCAATTCAGGCATCGACCCGACTCAGGCGATCCCACTCAAATTCCACCCTTCGCTGCCTACTCAAGGCCCTCAGTCGGTGTGGACATTCAATGGAACCATCACGCCCAAGTTGGTGCAGGCGCGATACGCTGAGCCGGTTCTTTTCCGTCACCACAACAAACTGCCTTTTGGCAATAGCCAGAACGGCGGCTTTGGAACCCATACCATCAGCACGCACGAGCACAACGGCCACCACGGGGCGGAAAACGATGGTTTCACCGGCGCCTATTTCTTCCCTGGCCAATTCTATGATTATCACTGGCCGGTTGTGTTGGGCGGTTGGACTTCTATCAACACCGGCGCCACGGATCCCAAAGCCAGCACACCTGACGGCAGCGGCGGTCTTATCAAGGTTCCGGGCGATTGGCACGAGACGATGAGCACCCACTGGTTCCACGACCACATGTTCAGCTTTACCTCCCAGAACGTGTACAAGGGGAACGCCGCAATGTTCAACATCTACAGCGGCCTGGATCGTGGCAACGAGTCGATCAATGACGGCGTGAATCTGCGCCTGCCCAGTGGCACATCCAAAGACTGGGGCAACCTGGACTACGATGTGAACCTCCTGCTGGCAGACAAGGCGTGGGATGGTGCCGGACAATTGTACTTCGATATCTTCGATTTCGACGGGTTCCTGGGCGATGTGATGACTGTCAACCTCGCCTATAGGCCGTACTTCGAAGTGGAGCGGCGGAAGTACCGTTTCCGCATCCTCAACGCCAGTGTTTCCCGCTTCTTCAAGGTGTGCCTGAGCGACGGCTCTGTCATGATTCAGATCGCGAACGATGGAAATCTGTTCCCGCAGCCTGTGCCGCTCACTCAGTTGGATGAGCAGGGCATCGCCGAGCGGTATGACATCGTTATCGACTTCTCCCGGTACAGCATTGGGCAGAAGGTCTGGATGGTGAACCTGTGCGAGCACCAAAACGGGAAGAAGCCGTCATCGGATCTCTCGCTGTCGGATGCTTTGGCTGGCAAGTCCGCCGATCCTTGCGTCGGCAAGTTCCTGGAGTTCCGCATCGTCCGGAATCCGGCGGTGGCCGATCAAAGTCAAGTGCCTGCCACCATGATTCCGAACCCCGACCTGTCGAAAATCCCCGTGGCACGTGAGCGCGTGTTTGAGTTTGGCAGTGGCGGCACTCAGACAACCCTTGATCCGGTTTCGTCCTTCTTCGGTCCTTGGGGCGTAAAGACCGATAATCAGGGTCCCATGCTCAACGCGGACTTCGGTCGAGTCTCGGCGGCCCCGAGATTCGGTACTCGTGAAATTTGGACCTTGAAAAACGGTGGTGGGGGCTGGGATCACCCCATCCACATCCACTTCGAGGAAGGCCAGATCCTCGCCCGCAACGGTAGCCCCAGCAATGTGCCGGCGTGGGAGAGGGGACGCAAGGACGTCTATCGCCTGCGTCCAGGTGGAAGCGTCACCCTGACAATGCAGTTCCGCGATTGGGGAGGAATGTTCATGGAGCATTGCCACAACACCGTGCACGAGGACAACGCCATGCTGTTGCGGTGGGAGATCGATGACTCGGGCGGTGCATTCCTGAGACCGCTCCCGACCCCGATCCCGAAGCCGCAGGGTGTGACGTTCGTCCAACCGGACGACATTCTCCCGACCGCTTTCTAAGGGAGCGTGTGCGGAGCGATACAACAAGCTGGCGGGCCGTGCTAGCTGGCGGCTCGCCAGCCTTTTCTAAGAATCACCGGCGAAGCAGGACGAAGCATGAAGTGTTGAGAAGCGGCTCTCGGTTTTCCCAGGATTAGCCCTGAGAGTGCGTCATGCAAGACTGGAATTCGTTGGCGAGTTTGCATGCGGGATGGCCCGACATGTAAAACCAGAATCAGAGGACGTAACAAAGTCCCGCCTTGCGGGATCAAAACGGTCCCGCCGGCCGTTGACCCACCGAAATCGAAAAGAGCCAAATTGGAGGAGGATGCGGCCATGAGCCACAAGCTTACAAGACTGTTGATGCTGGGCGTGTTGCTTTTCAGCATGCCTTTGTTAGTCCAACCCGATAGCACAATCGGTCGAACGGTTTTAGAGAAAAAGGATCTTCTTTACACTTGCCCGATGCATCCGGAGGTCAAGTCAAAGACTCATGGCACATGTCCGAAGTGTGGGATGGCCCTTACGAAGAAGGACCATACCCACGCCTTCGTTGTTGGCAACGAGTCGAACTGGGGCAAAAACTACTTTCCAAACCTTACACTGATTACGCAGGATGGGAAGCGCGTTCGCTTTTACGACGACCTGCTCAAGGGCAAGCTCGTAGCCATCAACCTCATTTACACCAGCTGTCGGGATCTCTGCCCGCTTGAGACCGCAAAGCTGGCCCAGGTGCAGAAATTACTGGGGGATCGCGTCGGGAAAGACATTTTTTTCTACTCCATCAGCATTGATCCCAAGCACGATAAGCCGGAAGTCCTCAAAGCTTATGCGAAGAAATACAATGCCGGCCCCGGCTGGTTTTTCCTCACCGGCAAGCCCGAAGACATTGAGTTGATCAGCAAGAAGTTGGGATTGTATTCCGAGCCCGATCCGTCGAACCGTGACGGCCACACCCCCAGCCTCATGATTGGCAACGTTCCGGCCGGACAGTGGATGAAAAACGGTGCCCTGGACAACCCTAAATTCATTGCCCTGATGATTGGGCAATTCATGGACAGCTTTAGAAACGATAGCGGGGAGGTTGCAAAGAGCTACACCGAGGCGCCCACCCTCAACCTCAGCAAGGGGAAGTACCTTTTCTCGACACGGTGCGCCCCCTGCCACACCATCGGCAAGGGTGTCGGTGTGGGGCCCGACTTGCTGGGCGTGACGCGCGTGCGCGAGCGAGCCTGGCTGTCGCGCTTTATCACAAAACCGGACGAAATGCTGGCGAAGAAGGACCCCCTCGCCATTTCCCTATTCAAGAAATACAACGAGGTCCAGATGCCCAACCTGCGCCTGGCCGATGCCGACGCGGAAACCCTGATCGATTACTTGGAAGAACAAACCGCCGCATCCCCCAGTGCAAGCCACTCGACGGGAAGTAACGTCGTCTACGCGAAGTCACACTGGGGGGCAAAGGCGAAGTAAACCATCGCGACCGGTAAGATGTGATCGCTGCAGGCGGGCAGTAGGTTCTTAGCTTGCTGCCCTCCTCAGGATGGATTTTTGGATTATTGACGACAGAAATTTTGCGGTCAGTTCCTGGAAAGTAATATTGCGATTCTCAGTTGCGTTGTGGTGCGTGGAACATCTGAGCGCTGGTGGTTCCGCGCGGCTGATGGGACTTTAGGTTTTCTTTGAACTCTGGATTTTGGGTCTTGTTTGGAATTTGTCCGCCGCAGGCGGATTGGAATTTGCTTTTTTATAGTCCCTTCGCAACTCCCCCTTCCCACTGTCTTGGCTTATTTATCCCCTTCGGAGTTCGATTCATACACGCCTGCAGTTCTCATAATCAAGCGCCCTTCGCGTCTGACCCCTCTCTTGATCCTTCTATTGTTCATAATGCATCCCTCCTGGCACAATTCACCCTTGACGTCTAAACAAGTGGAGGGAGTCTTGCCTCAACTGGAAATCCTGTGCGCGCGAACGACAAATCTCTTGGGTGCAGGGCCCACCAAATAGAAAGGATAACAGGTCACGAGGGTCAAAGTGGCGTCAGAGGATTCGTCCAGAACTGAAACGTTATCGGGGCTGACCACCGCGATAAAGTCGACGCGATAGCGGAAGGAGCCGTCCAACGTCGTCAATGTGATCTCATCATCCTTAGTGACCTTGCGCAACCCTCTGAAGAACGTGTCCCGGTGTCCCGTGATCACAACGTTCCCTTGCTGACCCGGCAGCGGGGTCCCTGGAATATGTCCGACTGCCCGTCGCAATGTCCTTCTGTCGGTGCCTTCCATGATCATCGCCGCAAGGCCGATGGAGTTGATCTCAATTCGCCCCAAAGGAGAGCCTGAGTAAACAGCCATACCGGGGCTCACGGCTCTCACCCCGTTTGCTTCCACCAGGGGAGCCGGAAGGGGCGACGGCGGAAGGTTCTTATCGCCGTCGGGGGACATCTTCAAACCCTTCGATGCCTGCTCGAATAGCCACGTTTCGTGAGACTGATACATCCTCGTATCGATCATCACGTAACCGACGTAAACCAACAGAATAGCGCCGATGACAAGAAAAAGGTTTCGGCTCCAATGGAGGATCGATCGGCCTCGTTTGGGACGAGAATTCTGCCCTCTGATTCTGAGGATCATGGTGTGTTGCTCAGCTTGGACGGCGCGGGTTGAGGTTTGTTAGGCGCAAAGTATCCGGGACGAGTTCGAACGATGAGGCGTCCACTACCCGCCGCCACAGCTTTCACCGCGACGACCCGATAATTCCCATCCTGTTTTTCGTTAAAAGAGGCATAAGCGATGGTGTACTGGTTACGAATATCATGCGCGATTTGCTCACAAATGGGGACCACGTCCTTCAACCTGTCCGGCAAAAAAGCCTTTCCCCCCGTGGCCTTTGCAAACTGACGGAGGACATGGGGGTTCTTGTCGGGATCCTCCGGCTCAAAGAGACCCAGGGTATATATGATGACGTCGGACTTCATCGCCAATGCCATGACCTGGTCCAGGGTGTGCTTGCTGGCGTTGTCGCCCCCATCGCTGATCACGATGAGCACCTTCTTGTCCCGATTACCTTTCTTCAGGTGCTCAATCGCGGCCGACATAGCGTCATAGAGCGCCGTCTCGCCTCTTGAGGCAATTCGGGAGAGGGCAATCTCCAACTGCGCCGGTTGGTCCGTGAACGCCGTGTCGGCTGGAAGGCCAAAGGAAACGTGTTCGTTGAAATTGATCACGAACATCTGGTCCTCGGGGTTACTGGACTGTGCGAAGGCCAGGGCGGCGGCAATAACTTCAGCGCGTTTTGGCATCATGCTTCCACTGTTGTCGACAACCAGGCCGACCGTGACCGGAATATCCTGGTGGGTGAAATACGTGATGTGTTGGAGGACCCCGTCCTCGTAGACCTGAAAGTCGTCTTTGCCCAGTCCGGAAACAAGAACACCCTTGTGGTTCTGCACGGATGCGCGCAGGATCACCATTTCAACGTCCATCCGAATCGTGTAGGGGTCGCTTTGGCGGCTCTCTGCCGGTCGGCTTTCTTGAGGACAAACACCGCGGGACAGAAAAATCAGGAAGAGCAGTGCGACCAGACATCGGTGAGTGGCCATACAATCCCTCTTGTGGCGTGCTCCGATTCTGAATAATCCCACGGCCCTCAACTTCCACTCCCCTGGGAAAGCAAACTGTTACTCGAGTGAAGAGACTCTATCGGCCACCCATCGGCTTTTCAGTTGAATGGCTCCTCTCGCAAGTGCCTGCGCTCCGAGCCCCAGGAGACTCCCACCCCGTTTGAGTGCGAGGGACATCACATAGGCGCCTAAGAGTAGCGTTACAACGAACAAAGCTGCAAGCAAACAAACGGCACATTCACCAAGAGTGAGCATAGCTTTTAAGTCTTTGTCATCGTATCAAGTTGTATGGCTGACTAGTCTTGGACCTGTCCCTGGTTACAAACGCTGTACCGTTGCAGGTTGGTCTCTAACCTGTCCAGTCCGTCGATGGAACCGGAACGGTAGTTCAAAAGCCCGTGTTCGGGCGATGGTGGGCTCCATCGCCCGGCAGGGGAGGTCGTACTCGCGTATCAACCCCCCACAATCTCCCTGAGTCACGTCGACTTCACTCCGGGTTAACCCGGATTATTCATGAATCTATGAAACAAAAAACCTCCCGATGCGTCTAAAGCGAGTGGTGACAGGCTCAAAACGCATTGCAGGAGGTTTTTGTGACGACTCAAGATAACACACAGACTGTTCTTTTTCCCGAACT
>JBGQBO010000088.1:0-10497 GCA_041494885.1 Terriglobia bacterium | reverse complement strand
TCCCAAGGACTTTGCTCAACTCAGCCGGGAAGCGCGCCGGGCGCTCGGTCGCATGCGCCAGCGTCCACGCCTGGTCACCGCGTTCTGGAAACAAGCCGGGTTGTTTGACTAGCGTCACTATATTATATCATTCTCTATAGGGTCGTCTGCTTCCATCCACTAGGTTGCGCCCGACTCATTTCAGGACCTCTGCCACGTTCTCCGCGATTCGCTCTTCGAGTTTGTGCGCTTCGGCATTCAGGGTTTCCAGTTCCTCGTTTAACTCCTCCAACTTGTCCTTGAAGTCAAAGTCGTCTGAGGGCCGCTCCGCCACGCCGACGTAACGGCTAGGGTTGAGGCTCCAACCCTGCGCTTCGATTTCCTTGATGGTCGATACTTTGCAGAAGCCGGGCACGTCAATGTATTTTTGATTGCGGAATGCGGATTGTAGATTGGCTACCTGGTTTTCCGAGAAAGGGAGCTCGTCGGGGAGGGTTTTTGAGCCCTCAAGCTCTTCGCCGCGATAGAGTCGCACAATGTTTGCGAGGAATTCGATTTGTTCCGGAGTGAAATCGCGATGAGCACGATCGACCTGGTGGAAGATGTGTCGTGCATCGAGGAAAAGCACTTTCTCCCTGCGGGGTGAGGCGTCCCGACGGGACGCCTCTACGGCCTTGCCTTTCTCCAAAAACCAAAGCGTGCAAGGCAGCGTAACCGTGTAAAACATGTTCGGACCGACCGCAATCATGACGTCCACGATGCCGGCCTCGATGAGCTTCTTCCGAATTTCCAGTTCCGAGCCACGGGCATCGCTTGCGGAGTTGGCCATGACGAATCCTGAGCGGCCGGTTTTGTTCAGCGCACTTTGGAAGATCTGAATCCAGACATAGTTGGCGTTGTCCGCCCTTGGCATGCCAAAGGGGAAGCGGGCGTCGTCCTTGATTCGTTCCTTGTCTACACGATCCACGTTGAATGGGGGATTGGCCATGACAAAATCGAATCTGCCTGTAGAGACATCCCCTCGGGACGTCTCTACAGAATTGTGAATATCCTCATAATAGGAATTCCCCTCGCGAATATCCCCCGAGAGGCCATGCACCGCGAGGTTCATTTTGCACAGGCGGACAGTTTCGTCTGTCTTTTCCTGACCATAAACCATGATCTCGGCATTCGGATTCTTGTGATGGTTTTCCACAAACCGCGCGCTTTGCACAAACATGCCGCCAGACCCACATGCCGGATCGAAGATACGACCGTGGAACGGTTCAATCACCTCAATAATTAGTTTGACCAAGGAGGTGGGAGTGAAAAACTCCCCGCCCTTTGACCCTTCGGCCTTGGCAAATTCACCCAGAAAGTATTCGTAGATCTTTCCGAAGACATCACCCTCGATGTCCATGGGGATGGAGGCGAAGGTCTTGAGAAGCGTGACCAACAGGGAATTGTCAAAAGATGTGTACGTCCTGGGAAGGATGCCTTTGAGTTCTTCATTCTCGGCCTCGATCGCCTTCATGGCATCGTTGATGGCTTTACCAATGTTGGCGCCTCCAGGCAGTTTGAGCAGATTCGCAAAGCGGGCCGCCTCGGGGAGATACATTACCCCGCGGGCTTGGTAGTCTGTTTTGCTGATCTGTCGCCGGCGGGCAGAGGCGTCCCGTCGGGACCGCTCCGCAGCGAATTCCTTCTCGGCCTGTGCAAATTTATGGTCCGCGTAACGAAGGAAGATCAGGCCGAGCACTGGAACGGAATATTCCGAGGACTTCAGCTTGGAATTGGCCCGCAGTTCGTCTGCTGCGTCCCAAAGCTTCTTTTCGATTTCGTTATGATTGGGTGGCATTAAGACCCCTCTAAAAAACAAAAGACTTATTTATGGAATCAAGAGGAATGAAAGGGTCTGACCCTTGCAAGTGCGAAAGCCCCCTCCCGGGATTCTGATCAGCAAGATTGAAAGAAAAAAAAGACATTTCCCGGGGGATTCCCGCTCAACTTCTACTTCCCGCTACACGCCGGATGAGCAGGACCAAACGTTATCGGATTATACAGGGAAGGGGGATTTGTGCAATGGAAATGACGTGCAGATTGCGCGGGTTTCAGGTTGGCAAGAAAAATGATCAGCTGAATAATCTTTCGCCCCTGACGGGGCTTGTCGCCATTGTTGACAAGCGTTCCCACGGCTGGCGCCGTGGGCTAAAGATCCAGCGCCCCGCAAGCGGGGCTGGGGACGAAAGGAAATTCCGAATTCCTACCCGCCAAATTCCAAAAGGCTGGTAGTCGCGATTTGTCAGGTCCCAACTCCTATGCGGGATTGAACCCCAGCGCCCCGTTAACGGGACGCTGCAACACAATCAACCCCGATGAATCGGGGTATCTGCTCCAAGGGGGATCGCTACCCGCCGGTGAACCGGCGGGCTGTACGAAGTCAAGTCCGCTGAAGCGGACTCGGGACCGGTCAGCGCTCGGAAGAGTTGCACTTGGGGTCAAAAGAAGACCGTACCCGGACTGGGGCGAGAAACACACCAACGTAGGACGACCAGGCTGGTCGTCCTACACGTTTCCCGGGCCGAGGCGGAGAAGGCCGCGGCCCGCATTTGTTTTTGAGTCTTTGAAATAATCCCCGAACCGTTTCCTGGTTTTTTCAGTCTAATAGCACGGAGATTCGTGTATATTCCTTTGGAAACCCGGACAAAGAATCTCAAGAACGGTTGCCCATTTGAGGTGGACCATGGATACGCTCTGGCGGGACATGAAGTTCAGTTTGCGGATGCTTGTAAAAAACCCGGGGTTCACCCTGGTCGCGGTGATTGCCCTGGCGCTGGGCATTGGCGCGAACACGGCGATCTTCAGCGTGGTGAATACCGTGTTGCTGCGGCCCTTGCCCTTCCATGACCCGGATGCGCTGATCATGATTCGTGAAATGAAGCTGCCCGAGTTTCCCGAATTCTCCGTCGCCCCCGGTAATTACCTGGACTGGAAAAAACAGAACACGGTGTTTGAGCAGATCATTGCTTTCCGGGGCGCGACCTACAATCTGGTGGGGATCGGCGAGCCGGAGCGGTTGCGAGGGGCGCTGGTCTCAGCCGGTACATTCAACCTGCTCGGCGTTCATCCCTTGGTGGGCCGTGGCTTCGCCCCTGAGGAAGACCAACCCGGCCGCGACACCGAAGTCCTTCTCAGTGAAGGGTTGTGGCAGCGCCGGTTTGGAAGCAGTCCCAACATCGTCGGCCAACAGCTGAACCTCAGCGGGCGAAGCTATACCGTGATTGGCATCATGCCGGCCAGCTTTCAGTTCCCCGGACCCAACGCCGAGGTTTGGGCGCCCCTTGCCTTTAATGCGGAACAGTCGCAGGAGCATGGGGGTCATTATGTGGGCGCCATTGGCCGCTTGAAACCCAATGTGTCACTGAAAGCCGCCAGCACCGAAATGAAATCGATTGCCCAGCGCATGGAAAAGACCTATCCCGAATCCAACACCGGCTGGTCCGTGAAGCTCACTCCGCTGCTCGATTATGCCGTCACTCAAATCAGGCCGGTGCTGCTGGTTTTGATGGCCGCCGTGGCGCTGGTTTTGTTGATCGCATGTGCCAATGTCGCCAATCTGTTGTTAGCGCGCGCCACGGCCCGTGAAAAGGAAATCGCCATCCGGGGCGCACTGGGAGCAAGCCGGGCCCGGGTGATTCGACAGTTGCTCACCGAAAGCGCCATCCTGGCCGTGATCGGCGCTGTCGTGGGAGTGTTTCTCGCCTGGATCGGTTTGAAGACGCTTCTGGCCCTGGCGCCGGAAGGGTTGCCCCGTATGCAACATGTCCACATCGACGCGCGGGCGCTTCTCTTCACGGTGGGGATCACCCTGTCGACGGGACTTATTTTCGGGATGTTCCCGGCGATCCAGATCATCCGGACCAGTTTGAGCGAGACCTTGAAGGAAGGAGGCCGAAGCTCGGGCGCCGCAGCCCACACCCACCGGGTGAGAAACTTGCTGGTCGTGGCGGAAGTGGCCATCGCCATGGTCCTGCTGGTGGGCGCCGGTTTGCTGATTAAGAGTTTTGTGCGGCTGATGGGCGTCGATCCCGGCTTCGACCCGCGCCATGCCATAGCCGTTGGACTCACGCTGCCTCAAGCCAAGTACCCCAAGCCGGAACAGCAGGCCGCTTTTTGCAGTCAGCTGCTTCAAAAGGTCTCCACCCTGCCCGGTGTGGTCGCTGTTGGGGTTTCGCACGTCCTTCCCATGCAGGATGATTTCATTTTGACTTTTGACATCAAGGGACGCCCACCGGCCAAACCGGGGGAAGAGCCATCGGCCAACTATTATGCCGTGACTACGAACTACTTCAAGGCCATGGGAATCCCCCTGCTGCGCGGGCGTACGTTTACAGACCGCGATGTCAAGGATGCTCCCCGGGTCGCCTTGATCAGCGATTCATTTGCGCGGCGCTATTTTCCAAACGAAGACCCCGTCGGCCGATGGATCAGCATGACCAATGGCCGGGAGAGTTATAGCGAAATCGTTGGGATCGTCGGCGATGTCAAACAGTATGGGTTGGCCGCTCCCACGCCGGCACAAATGTACGAACCTTTCCCGCAGGACTCCTTCAGGTTCATGAACATCATCCTTCGCACGGCGAATGATCCGGTGGCAATGAGTGGCGCGATGCGGAGCCAGGTTCGGGCGGTCGATCCGGAGCAGCCGGTCTCGAGCATCATCACCCTGGATCGAGTGGTGGCTGATACGGTCGCGCGCGCGCGGTTTTCGGTCATCCTGCTTGCGGTCTTTTCGGCCATTGCGCTGGTGCTTTCGGCGGTGGGGATCTACGGAGTGATGGCCTATGCAGTCACCCAACGGACTCACGAGATGGGGATTCGCCTGGCACTGGGCGCCGAGCCCACCGACGTCATGAAACTGGTCGTGCTCCATGGAATGGCCATCAATTCTATAGGGCTCGGGATTGGGCTGGCTGCCGCGTTGGCCCTGACTCGCCTGTTGTCGAGCCTGCTGTTCGGCGTCAAGGCGTATGATCCGCTCACCTTCATCGGCATCGCCCTGCTGGTCACCCTCGTGTCGTTGCTGGCGTGCTACGTTCCCGCGCGCCGCGCCATGCGCGTGGATCCGATCGTTGCGTTGCACTATGAGTAAGCCGGGGGCGATGGACGTGCCTTTGGAGTGCGCAAGCTTGCGTGCGCTTTGATTCCGCGCAGGAAGCAAAATCCAAATTCCAAATCACCAAATTCCAAATAAAATCCAAACTCCAAATCCCAAACAAAAGCCAAATTTCAATCGCCACGGCGGACAAATTCAAAACAAACTTCAAATCCCAATCCTCCACGGCGGGAAGGTCATCTTACCTCAGGTGAAAATGTCGGGTGTCCGTTGCCAGGCCGAAGGTCCGCCGGCTTCTTGGCAGATGTCGGGTAATAGGTGATAGGTGTTAGGTGATAGTGAGCGATGGTAGAACCGGCCCGGGCAGGAATTGAGGCTGATGGCTGAGAGCTGATAGCTGAACGATGATCGCCGAAAGTATGCCCTAATTTTGTTGCACCTTCTGCATTCTTACTTCTTCTCTTCCTCCGGATCGCAGTATTTACTTGGCGCATCTCTGAGAACCCTGGATCCCGCGGTCAGCCGGATGGCTGCTCGGCGGAGGGTGAGCGCACGCTGGCGAAGCTCATCGAGCATCCGCAGCTTTTCGGCCACAGGGAGGGAGGCAAGCTTGCGGCGCAGGGCGCGCTTGCTCTCCAAAATTCGTTTCATGTCATCACTCATGGGAGTCACTATTGAAAAGCAAAATCCAAATCTCAAACCTCCAAATTCCAAGTAAATCTCAAATTCCAAAATCCAAGAGCCAAACAAAGGCCAAGTTCCAGTCGCACAGAGACCTGGCATTCTCCGGATTTTGTTATCCTGTTTTTGAAGAGGGGGTCACTCCTCCCTCCCCGCCGATTCCATGCTGCCAACGTATGCACCTCTGACGTGAAGCACATGAACCGTCCTCCCCTGGATGGTAAACAGCACGCGATACCGGCTGACGACCATTTGCCGGATTTCTTCGCGAAACTCCTTGCTTTCCGGGGCAAGCGGGAAGCCGGTGGGAAGAGTTGCAAGCTGCTTCATCGTCGCGTCGCGTAACGCGCGCGCCCACTGCTGCGCTTGCGTCCTCCCCCACACCCGAAGCCCCCAGGCATAGGACTCCTGCACATCGGCTTGTGCCGACGCTTCAATGATTACCCTGTATCTTCTCATCGATCCTCGGGAACGTTGTTACGCGCAAAGAACTCCGCAAAGAACTTACGGGCTGGCGTGCCGCGCTTGGCCTTCATGCTTTCCAGACCGCGCCGGATGCCTTCCAGGGCTTCCATGCGCTCCTTGGCTTCCAAGAGCCGCTGGTAGCTCTCGGTATCTTGCACCACTAGCGCCGCTCTCCCGTTGACCGTCAGCACCATCGGCTCTTTACTCTTTCTCATCTGGCGCATGAGCTTGGCCGTATCACGCTTGAAGGTGCTCAAGCTCTGAATGTCGCGTGCCAGTTTCATCGGTCTGCTCCTTCTTGCTAAATTAACACTTTATTTAACAACTCACAGAATAGCGCATCCGTGAGGCACCGTCAATCCTAGTGAAAAGCAAATTCCAAATTCCAAACCGCCAAATTCCAAATAAATTCCAAATTCCAAAAGCCAAACAAAGGCCAAATTCCAATCCGCCGCGGCGGACAAATTCCAATATCCAATTGCCATACGCTGAGAAGTGACAGTCGAATTTGCTTTGGAGTGCGCAAGCTTGCGTGCGCTTTGAGTTGGCGAACCTTATTGAGTCGTGGAAATTCGCGCGAACGAGGCTGCGCCCGATGAAAGCGGGAGCAAGCTCCCGCACTCCAAAAGAAGCAAGCTGCACCGGGTGAAAGCGGCCCGCCACGGCGGGCCGCACTCCAAAGGAGAGTTCAAGCGGAGCCTCCTGCGCAGCTCACCGGACGGTCCGGTGAATCACTCCGGAGTCGACGGTGACGCCGGTGCGCGAGATGGTCTGAAAAAACATCTCATCGCCGGCGATTTCGATCAGCATGAAGGAGCGGTCGGTATCAAATCCCTTTTCGGTAATCGCGGAATGTGCGAGGTCGCCGGGACGTAACTCTCCGGAAGCCCCTTCCGTGAAATAATAGATTCCATGCTGGGGATGGACCCGCTCGTACACGTGGTCGTGTCCCGAGAGCACGACGTCCACGCCATACTTGATGAACAGCGGCTCCAGCAATTGCCGCAGATCGACGGCCGAACCATGATACTTCGCCGACGAATAGAGGGGATGATGAAAGATGCAGATCTTCCAGTCGCCCTTGCCGGCATCCTTGAGTTGCGACTCCAGCCACGCGGTCTGTTTCGGGTCCATGTAATTGCTGTTCAAGACAAAGAAGCGGACGTTCCCCTTCTTATACGCGTAATAGCTCTCCCCGTTCATGTTGAAGGGTTTGTAGAAGCGTTCATTGGTATTGTCGTGGTTTCCCAGCGACGCGTAGAACTTGACTCCGGCATCAAGGAGCGGCTTATAGGGCACCGCAAACTTCCGGTCAAAATCGGCCGGCTTGCTGTCACCGTAAATATTGTCGCCCAGCATGGTCACAAAATCGAAGGGAAAGGCCTGACGCGCCTTGAGCATTTGTTGGGCGATCTCGTACTGGGGGGGCTTGCCCGTACCCATGTCTCCAATCGCGGCAAAGCGGACCGAATCGGACTTGAGCGGAAACTTGAACTCGTCCGCTCCCAGGCCCGACATGAGAACGGTAAGGACGATAAGACAAAGAAAGATGCGGCGTCGCATGATTTATTCCAGTCTGCCCAGGATTTACGGAAGTGCTTCGTGAAGCAGATCGACCACCAGATTCGCTCTGCGGTCGACCAGGACCAAATCGCGGCCAACGATACGGTATACCAGTTCGTCCGGCAGTGCGGGAAGCTTCTGCAAGAGAGTGGGCGGAAAGGTTGTTTCGGCGATCGCATCCGGGTAAATCCCGTTTACGTGCAGGCGGACTTCCTTGACTCTGTCTCTCTGCCGGAGGGTGGCGCGTGCGGTGGCAGTTTCAGGATCCTGCCACACGCTGCGAATCACATGCCGAAACGCTTCACGGCTTGCATGGGTGAAGATGTCGCCAGGTCTGGCGTGGGGCCGTGCCTCACGGATTTTTCTCGCCATCGCCTGTTGGTGCGCGACAATCATTTCCGGCAGCTCCTCCTTGTTCTTCAGGGCCGGAAGCTGCTTTTCGACCGCCTTGTGCAGTTTGAGATACTCCTCCACGCCGCCCATGAACTCCTTGAAGCCCGCCGCGTCTTCGGCCTGTCGGTTGTTTGAAGCAGCATCCTGGCCCGCGAGCCCCCCGGCGGAGGCAAGGGAGAGTATTACCAGCAAGGCAAACCCACGGTACGAAACCAGTCTCTTTGCTCTCATTCGACCCTCCTCGGCGGCAGGTTCACCGCTCATGACTTTGCAATCATGATTAAATATAGTGACGTTTACCTGTGGCTCGAACAGAGCAAGCGGCTTGGCCGCCCAATATTGCGGTAAGCCTTCGGCTTACCGTCACAGGACCTCTTTTTCCTTCTTCAATGGGACGCTGGGGCCCGCCGCCAGCGCGGCGGGCCCCAGCGTAAAAAGGGAGAAAGAGATCGGGCCCCTCGGAAAGGCCAAGCCTTTCCGCAATAATGAGCGGCCAAGCCGCAAGGAAAATGGCTTTCCACTCGACAGGCTTTCTTGTCACTATATTTTCTCATCCTCACTAGGATTCACTCTTGGTTTCTTTGGCTTCTTTGACGTCCTGGGCGTCTTTGGCGTCCTGGGCGTCCTGGACTGCTTCTTTGACGGCTTCCTTCACCGCCTTCTTGACCACCTTCTTCATGGTGTCCTTGACGGCCTTATCGTGGAGCACGTCGTCACCGGCCTTGGCCACCGCTTTTCTCACAGCAATCTTCACGGTAGCTGCGAGTGGATCGAGTTCCTTCGTGAAGACTTGAACCGCCTTCTCTGCATCCGCTTCTGAGACTGCCGGGTGCGCGTCGATGGGAGCTTCCGCCTCTTGGGTCGGGGCTGTCTCTAAGGGCGGGGCCGCCTCTTTCTTTGCGATCGTCGTGGTCCAGTCCGATTCAAATGTGTCGATCAGTTGTTTCACGGCCCGGGCATCCCGAACAATGAGGCCGACTTCGCGGCGCGCGTCCAGTTCCGAGGTGCGAAGGCTTTGGCTGCCGACGAAGGCCTGGCGCCGGTCGCGGATAATCGTGCGCGTGTGCAGCCGTGTGGGGTCGAGTTTTTGCACATCCAACGCGGCACGCCCGGCGACCGAGCCGATGATCTTGACCTCGACGCCTGCTTTCACCCGCTCCTCGAGGACGCGAAGCATTTCCTTGTCCGAGATCTGGGGGTCGTAGATCAGCAATTGCTTCTTCGCCCGTTTCAGGAACGTGGCCAGCACCTTCCGGGAGTTCTCCGGGCTGACGACAAACGTCTCTTTACTGGGCTCGTACTTCGTCCGGGTGCAGTCGGCCTGAAACAGTTTTGCCGCTTCGCGTACCCAGTCGGCGTGGGTGGTCACGATGCCGAAGCCGCGGCTGTGGTCGATATCCAGATGCGTGAAATTGAATGACAGGACGCACAGGACACGGCGATCGATCAGGATGTATTTGCCGTGGTATCGGATCAGGTCGGCGGCCGTGCGAGCCACAATGATTCCGGCGGCGAGGCAGCGCAGTTCCAGCTTGCGCAGGCCCTGTTCGCCGCCGCGGTTGGCAAAGGCGATCAAGGCGGTCACCTTGACCCCCCTCTCCGCTGCCGCCTTCAGCGCCATCTCCACGTCTTTGCGATCGAAGCGGAAGATGGCAATCTCCACACTCTGCTTCGCGCTCTTGATGGCAGAGAGCAGCGGCCCCACTCCGTCGGCGGGCTCGATGATCAGTTTCACGATTGAATGTCTCCGGCTTTAACCTTGTCAGGCAATTTTATGTTTCGATTTTAGCATCCTAATGATGATGATCAAATAGAGTGACACTCATCGTCCCATTAATGTTGAGTTGCACAAGGTTTGGTAGCCGTGATCCCGTTTTTTGGGATCGCGGGGTTTTCCCTGCCCGTCGCAAAAGCCCGTGATCCGCAGAAAGGCAAGCGGATCACGGCTACCAAAGCGTTCCAATTCGAGAGAGGGTGTCATCCGTCGCTATTTTCTATCATCCTCCGTCGATGCTTTAAAGGGCAGTTTCTGCCGTCCGCCACGGCGGAGGATCGCGGGGTTCTCCCTGCCCGTCGCAAAAGCCCGTGATCCGAGGAAAGGCAAGCGGATCACGGCTACCAAAGCGTTCCACTTCGTGAGAGGGTGTCATCCGTCGCTATTTTCTATCATCCTCGGTCGATGCTTTAAAGGGCAGTTTTTGCGAGCCGTCCGCCACGGCGGAGGATCGCGGGGTTTTCCCTGCCCGTCGCAAAAGCCCGTGATCCGCAGAAAGGCAAGCGGATCACGGCTACCAAAGCGTTCCAATTCGAGAGAGGGTGTC
>JBGQBO010000087.1:0-10763 GCA_041494885.1 Terriglobia bacterium | reverse complement strand
TGTCATTAGCAAGTTAAAATGTCCGCTTTTTTTAGCAAATGAAATGTCCGCTTTTAGGTTGAGAGTCCTTTCCGTTGAGATGGATGATGATGAGGCCTGTGGGAAAGTGGGAATCCGGCTTTTTCGGATTTCCACTTTTCCATCAGGCCCGGGTTTCTTTCTTTTTTTGCTTCTTTTTTTCTTTCTTGTGAATCCACAGGCTTTTCCACAGCGGCCCTGGACCGGGGGTGAAGCACCGCCGTAGCGCCGAGCGGGGCGGGGTCGTAAGGGCCGAGGCGGTGAGCCCCGTAACCGATCGAGAGGCTTCCGTCGAGGTGCTCGAACACGAGGACGCGACAGCCGGCCAGGCTGCGGTGCCAACGGGTGGGCTCAATCTGTAAGACCTGATGGTCGTAGCGGACGGTGTTATCCTGGTTCACCACCCGCTCCTGTTGCACGGCAAAGATCTCGTCCAGATTCCGCCCTCGCGCCGAGACAAAGGCGGTGCCCGGCTGCGCCGCTTTCACCGCAAAGCGACGGTTGAACTCGGGGAGGTAGTGCTGGCGCAAGAAGGCATTGGCCGCTTCGAGCGTGGTGATCCCCCGCAGGCGTAACTCCTGTGGGAGTCGTCCCTGCCAGGTTTGGAAGCTGCGCTCACTGCGCCCGCGGGCCTGGGGAGAATAGGCCGCGATCATCTCGATCCCCAACTGCCCCAGCGCCCGTCCGACCTGCGTGATCCGCTCCCGATCCACCCCCTCACCCGCCTTGGCCGTCAGGAAGAAATGACTGGCCCGATCACTGTACAGCGCACAGAAAATCCCCTGCTCCTCCACCACCGCCCGCAACCCGGCCATCACCGTCCGGGTGGATTCCTCTGCCACCAGCTGCGCATAGTAGATCTCGCTGCTGGCATCGTCGAGAATCGCAATCAGATCGAAATAACGTGCGTCTTGAAACCACCGATGCCGACTCCCATCCATGTGCACCAGCATGCCGGGCAGCGGACGCCGCTCGCGGCGGCGCCGATGCACCCCCCGGGGCTTGTGCTTCTTCACCAGTCCGGCTTCCTGCAGCGCTTTCTTGACCCAGCTGTAACTCAGCTGGATCCCGTGTTCCTCCCCCAGTTTCTCGTGAAAGTGCCGCACGTTCAAATCAAAGTAGCGACCTTGATATAACTGCAGCACCTGCTCCACGGTCCCCACCGGCACCCGCTTCGGACTCGGCCGCCCTAATCGCCGGTCGTACAACCCGTCATACCCCTGCTCCTCATAGCGCTCCACCCACCGCCGCATCTGCCGCGGACTGATCCCAATGATCTCCGCCGCTTGGATCCAGTTAATCTTCTTCGCCATCGCCCTCAACATCACTTCTTGGATCTTCATGGCCCGCTCCATCGCGCGCTCCGGGTAGAGCCTCATGTCTGCCTCCTGACAAAAGCCCTACCTTACGCCGCTTGGAGCGGACACTTCACTTGCCATTTACACCGGACAGATCATGTGCTAATGACACAAGCGTCGAACATGGGTTGTACGCCTAACACGGCTGTGTTAGCATCTGCCCTTCCATGGGACACGGTTGCACGGTCTCCCCTTATCGGCACCTGGAGCCGCTTGGTTCGGGAGGAATGAAACACGTCTTCAGAGCCGGGCACCCCCGGCCGGGGCGCTTCGTTGCCGTGAAATTTCTCTCCGCTGATTTTCAGCGCGACCGCGCTCGATTCGAACGGTTCCAGCGCGAAGCACGAGCCCTCTTTGTCTTGTCATGTGGCCTGATCACCGCTCAGTCGTCCTGCACCAGCCTGAGCGTTGTCGTCAACTGGACGGTGGAGCCTAAGAAGTGAGCCTCTCTCCTGGCACAAAATTCGGACCGTATGAAATCACCGGCGCATTGGGTGCGGGCGGCATGGGCGAAGTGTACCGAGCGCGCGACACGCGGCTTAATCGCATTGTGGCGATTAAAGTTCTGCCGTCCGATCTGTCTTCCAATCCCGATTTGAAGCAGCGTTTTGAGCGCGAAGCGAAAGCGATCTCTTCGCTGAATCATCCCCATATTTGCACACTGTTCGACGTGGGTCACCAAGAGGGAGTTGATTTTCTCGTGATGGAATACCTCGAAGGTGAAACCCTGGCGGATCGTCTGCAGAAAGGCGCGCTGCCGATTGACCGGGTTCTGAAGATCGGAATTGAAATCGCTGACGCGCTCGACAAAGCCCACCGGCAAAAAATCATTCACCGCGATTTGAAGCCCGGCAACATCATGCTGACGAAAGCGGGTGCCAAGCTACTCGATTTTGGGTTGGCCAAGCCGGCCGCGATGGCCGCCTTGACCGGCTCAGCACCGTTACTTTCGGCCGCGGCGACCACGATGCCTCCCGCCAGCCCACTCACCACCGCCGGGACGGTGGTGGGCACTATTCAATACATGTCCCCGGAGCAATTGGAGGGAAAGGAGGCGGATGCCCGCTCTGACATCTTCTCCTTGGGATCCGTGCTTTATGAGATGGCGACCGGTAAACGTGCCTTCGAAGGAAAGTCGCAAATCTCCGTGGCATCGGCCATCCTGGAGAAAGATCCGGAACCCATCATCAAGCTGTTGCCGATGGCGCCGGCAGCACTGGACCGCGTTGTGAAGACCTGTTTGGCAAAAGATCCCGATGAGCGATGGCAGAGCGCCCACGATGTCGCCGCTGAACTGAAGTGGATTCAGGAAGGCGGCTCGCAGTCCGGCGAGTCCGCCTCTGCCGGAACAAGGACGAAGCGCTGGGTGAATCCAGGCTGGCTAGCCGCAACCGTGCTCCTGCTTGCGTTGGGGGTGTCTCTTCTCACACAATATTCGACGCGCCGTGAAACTCCCCCGCAGAGTCTCCTGCGCTTCTCCGTTCCTGCACCGAAATCGGCTTCCTTTGGAATCTCTCTCTCCATCTCTCCGGACGGAAAATTCCTGGCATTTGAAGGCGACTCGGAAGGGAGTGAATCCCTTTGGGTCCGGCCGATGGATTCCCTCGAAGCTCATCCCATGGCAGGCACGGAGAGTGCTTTTTTACCCTTTTGGTCTCCCGACAGCCGGTTCCTCGGATTCTTCTCCAGCGGGAAAATGAAAAAGGTCGATATTTCCACGGGGGCGATTCAGACGATCTGCGATGTCGTGGATCCTCGGGGAGGGACTTGGAGTCCGGAAGGCTTGATCCTCTTCGCACCGGATGCCACTGGACCTCTTTACCAGGTCTCCGCTGGCGGTGGCGCTCCCGCTCCCGTGACAAAAATAATCCCCTCCACGGGCGAGTCCAGCCATCGCTGGCCCTTCTTTCTTCCGGATGGACGACACTTCGTATACCTGTCAAGGCACGGCGGTGGAGAGGAAGAAACCATCTTTGTGGGTTCACTCGACTCCTCGGAGCCGGCCCGCGTCCTCACCGCCGGGTCGATGGTGATCTATGCGCCACCGGGATATCTGTTGTTCGTACGCGGTCAAACGTTGATGGCGCAGCCGTTCGATCCCGCCAGGTTACGGCTGGGGGGAGAACCCGTTGCGATAGCGGAAGGAGTCGAGCCGGTCGGCGAGATTGGACCCACCTCCTACGCACCAGTCGCAGTTTCAAACAATGGTGTGCTCGTCTACCGCAGTGGGGCCAGTGCGCTGACGCAAATGGCTTGGTTTGACCGAAGCGGCAGTCGACTCAGCGACATCGGCCCTCCCGGCCTGTACGACGAGCCTTCTCTTTCCCCTGACGGCCAGCGGATCGCGTTTGACCGAACGGATCCTAAACTCTTTTCCACCGACATCTGGCTGCTCAGTTTATCGAGCGGGACTTTTTCTCGCTTCACATTTGGACCCAAAGCGCAGATTCGACCCGTGTGGTCGCCGGACGGGAGCCGCATTGTCTTTTCCTCAAACCGCTCCGGACCGTATGACCTTTACCAAAAAGCCTCCAACGGAGCAGCCAATGAAGAACCCCTCCTCTCCTCCCCGAGCGGTAAATTCCCCCTGGACTGGTCCGCGGACGGCAGGTATCTGATTTACGAAAAAAATGATGCCAACAAGAGGACTGCCTTATGGGTTCTGCAGATGAGTGGGGAAAAGACATCCCGGCTGTTCCAACCCGGTTCCACCGATCAGACACACGCGGCCATTTCGCCGGATGGGCGTTGGGTCGCTTATACCTCGAATGAAACCGGGAGACAGGAAGTCTTTGTCCAGAGTTTTCCTGCGGCGGCCGGGAAGTGGCAGATTTCAACCGAAGGCGGCGACCAACCCCAGTGGCGCCGCGACGGCAAAGAGCTTTTTTTCCTCTCCCCCGACAACAAGCTGATGGTCGTGCCCATTCAGGGCGGAAGCGGTACCTTTCAATCTGGTGCGTCCCAGGTGCTCTTTAAAGCTCCGGTAGGATTGTTCTCCCGCACTGATTCCCGCAGCCGCTACGCGATCATGCCGGATGGCCGGCGCGTGTTGGTTCTCGCAATCAGTGCGCAGTCGTCCTCATCCAGCTTAACCGTGGTTACCAACTGGACCTCAGAGTTGAAGAAATAGCCTCGTCTGCAGACACAAGACTTGGCCCTATCGCTCTGGCCCCATCTCGAGCCAAGCCGGGAGGAATGACAATGACGGAGGATTTTTATCGCACCATCAAGGCACTCTTGATGAGCACGAAGCCGGGTGAGTTACGACAGGGGCTGGGGCTTGTAAAAAGTCAAATTGCTCAGGACAGGGTGGCGCATACCCCGATCTATCGGGGTGTGCGGTGAAAAGTCGAGCCTTGCTAGTGCCAGGTCTCAACCAGTCAACTTGTTTAATTTTCAGACCTGGCCCCCTCGCTGTATTCCTCGCTGCCTTTTCTCATTGGTGTATACCCCCTTGTAAGCGCTCGCAGATTGCGTGGTGTTTCAAGCTCATTTCCTCGTATTTGCGCCGGAGTTCGGCAAAACGGGCGGTCCTCGTCAACACTTTGACGACACCGAATGTTATTGGCTTCCGGCGCAGCTCATCTACTTCCCGCAATGCACGTTGTCTAATACTTGAAACTCCCGTAAAAAAGGCATGGCGAGTCACAGAACCGCCTGTGCGAACGTCATCCAATGACACGCCCGGCAGGCTCACGCTATTCAATGAATCAATGGCTCCTTGAGGTGATTGAGGTACCGAACCTATGGCCGCTGCGATAGCGTTCAAATCCTCATCACTCACATCCTGTTCATCGGCTGAGGCAATCTCTTTCTTATTGTTCACATTCGAGCCCATCGGTGAGACGAGGATATTCTTGATGCGCTCCGCTTCAAACATCATCCCCAAATAGAATGAGCTGATGAATTCTACATCGCGGTCTGAACCTTTGCTGGTGCCATCCTCGAAAAGAATTGCCGTGATCAGGATGGTGTGGTCAGGAACTGCCAATAAATCGCTGGTCATGTACGTTATTGGGAAGACAGTGCCAGGTGCAAGACAGCTGGTTTCCGCGCTAAAACAGCCATGGGACTGAAAGTTACCTTCCTGGCTATTCGTGAAAGCCACAACAAAAGCCGTAATCGGCTTTTCTGAAACATTCTTGAGAGAAAGTATCGTCGTGGTCCCGGACTCTTCCACAGATTTCAACTGTACCGCATGAGCACCACGGTCTTCAGACCTCCAGCCGAGCAGTGCATCTTGCGCCCAGAGCGTTGAAAGGCATGCAACAGAGGCCACAGCCGCCACGACAAGAATGCAAGCCATCTTTCGTTTAGTTGACATTTGCTCGCGCCTCCTTTGTGGGCTAACGGAGTGCGCCGAAAGCTTGTTAATTGTTGTTGCTGACCTCAACAATCAACTTTTTGAATTTTGAGACCGGGCCCTTTCGTGCATGCGCCGCTTACACGGCGCTGTGTTCATTTTTGATCGTTCGAGCCTCCAGGAGCGGGGACAAATTGCTTCAAAACGGATCTCTCCTCCCAGGGGGAACCCGAATGAATGAAAGAACTCTTCACGATGCCGATGCCCTCTTTAAACCAGACGACGAGCGGTCCTCCATTAGTTCGATATATCAACTCAGATACTCCCTGAATCTTTCCGGCGGGCAGTTCAAGATCCTTTCGATCCGTGACAACCCAATAATACATCCCGGGATTCGGGGCATCACCTTTGCCCTGCCAAAAGAGCTGAGCTTGTTTGAAATCCACGCTCTCTCGTGCAAATTCAGACCAGCGAAGGCCGATCCTCATAGGAAAGAAAAACTGAGGACATTGGTTGTCCCAATCGCGGTTGCGGGAGGCCTTTGACGAATTGCGATTTTCAATTGCCGCTGTGTCATAAACCTCAAAGACGTAATTTCCGCGGACAAAGTAGTCAGGGACACGAGGGGTTTCGACGGACATCTTAAACATTGCTATTGATGATTGATCGGCGGTGGCGGGCAAATCGTAGCGGACATTTCGGACGGACGAGGAACGCTTGACCAGAAGGCCGTCCGATGTCTTGACCTGCTTGACCACTGTGAGAACACTCTCCCAGATCGCTCTTAACATCACATTGTCTTTTCCGACGGCTTCCTTTCGTTCATTTTCGTAAACCCACTGTGCGCCGACATTTAGGGGAAAGAATTTGAGGACATCGACTTTCGTTGTGACTTCCAGGCTAAAAAATGGTCTTGGAGGGCTCTGACCAAATGATAGGTTCGCCAACAAAAGGAATGGCAGCACGCCTCTTCCACATCTTGTCATTAGGAATTCCTTTCACACCTATTTGGGGCCATTTCTGGGCATTAAGCAGTGAACCATGAGGAAAGCCTGATCTAAATTCTCTATGATTGAAAATTTAGGTCTGCCCCTCCCTATTCCTCAATCCATCGCAATTGTAGATTGTCGGTGCCTGACCCCTTTTACTTCTCCTTCTTGCTGTTTCCTGGAGAGAGCATTACTTGCAGAATCCGATTGAAAGCCTGAACCCTTTGCCGCGGGTCTTTGATTTCTTTTGCTTTTTGAATCGCTTCATCGGGGTTCTTCTTAGCTATCCACGTGATTGCCTCCAGATAGTAGCTCTGGACATTTTCCGTTTTAGCGGCCTCGGGGTCTTTCCCGTCGATGTCTGCGAACTCCTCGAGATAACGCTTCAGCCATAAAGAGGCCTTCTCTGAATTCATCGCGGCATATGCCTGCAGGATCCACATTTCCGAACGAAGCCGAAACTCCGCGATGCTCAAATCTATTTTCCCTCCGGGCAACTCCACGATTTGGATCTTCTCGAGAAGTTCTTCAGCCTCCTTCAACCGACTCAAAGCCTCTTCGGGGTGGTCTTTACTGAGCGCATTCACCAGCGACATCACCGCCTCAAATTTCATTTGCGGGTCCTGAATTTGAGGAAGAAGTTTAGCTGCCGCTGTTGCCCCTCCCTGCTCCCCGACAAGGTGATTAAATTGAATGTAAGCTGTGGCATCGGGATATCCGGGCCAGGAATTCGCTTCCGATTCACCGGGCAACGCCTTCGGAATCTCTTCAATCCTTTCTGCAATACGTTTGGACCAAGCTTCGTCCTTTCCTTGAACGGCCGCCTGAAGCCGAGCGAGCAGCTCAAGCGACAAACTGTGCAATCGAAACATCTGGAGGCTTGACGGATGCATGTTCTTAAGCTCGGCGACTTGATCTTCATAATGCTCCAGCTTTGCGCTGAACTCCAAAACGCCGAGGATCATGGCCGGGATCATCTCCGGATAATTGGAAGCGGTAAATGGAATGAGTCCGAGCAATCCCCGTTGAGTCAATTGGCCGGGAAGGAACTCATCGAAGGTAAGCATATTCGTCGGGGGTAACTGGATGGATTTCAAACTTTCAAAAGCGTCGGCAATCCAGTAGCGGGCAAGATCAGATTTCATCTGGTGCAGTTTCCGCGCCCCCTCGAAGAGGTACTTAAAGCGCAAATAATCATCGTGAGGAAACACCCGGGAAGCGATGCCCATGGCCTCCTCGGGACTGGTGTTCATCTTGGACATCACCAGCGTGTGTGCGGCCGCATAATACGCATCAGGGTCTCTATAAAACCGTACTCGGGACGACGAATCGAGCTTTGCCTGATCGCTGACAGGAAAGCGACTGGCTTCCGGCACTGGCGGCTGAATTTGCCAAAACAGGGATTCCGCCAACTTGGGGTCGAGAGGAAACAGGGATTCAACAATGGATGCCTGCACCTGGGTCTTGCTTGCGCGTGACATCTCCCGGGTTACGCCCCTCTGCCAGCTTTTGAATGACTCCCAGTTTTGCTGTGCGGGCATCCCCATTGAAGGGTACTCCCGCTCCGTCATATCCTTGGAAAACTCGAAAGCCCGCCTGTAGAAAGGGATAGAACGCTGCGGGTACTTCCTTGAAATGAGGTCAGCCAATTCCATCATCCCCAAGGCACGAGTATCCGCGACGTCGGAGAGAATGGTCGAGTAGGATAAGGCGGCGACGTTGCGTTCGACAGGAGGAAGAAACGCGAAAGGATCTTCCTTGAGAGGGGCGTTTTGTCCTTCCTTCGCTTGGACCGGAGTGGGGGTGCTTGCCTTCGACGAAGGAGCCTGGCCACCTGAAACACTGCAATAGGTTATCGTTGCACAAGAGAGCAAAGAGGCCAGAACCACCACGGAAATCATTACACGTGAAGACTGACAAGTAGTAGGCAACGACATATTCTTCCTTTTGGCGGTAACTGGGAATTTACAGGCGCGTGGGGCCAGGTCTCAAAAGACAACATTCGAACCTGTTGAATTTTGAGACCTGGCCCTCCCAGTATTCATCGAAAAGAAACTTTCAAAGTCTTCATGGATCCGGGTGCCGCAGGCATGCGTCCCTGGTATGCCTGCGTAAAACTTGCATATTCCCTACCCTGACCCGGTCAGCAGGGCTTCTGGGCCACAGCGCAACCCGTGCCAAGGATCCCAGCCTCCCTCGGGGGGCTTGAGTGCGTACAGCTCGCTGGTTTACCGGCGGGAAAGCCCACCCCCATCTGTTTTTCACCCCGATTCATCGGGGTTGACCTCCTACCCGGGTCGGCCGTTAACGACCGACCCGTTACTCACTAACCCCGATGAATCGGGGTACGACTTCCAACTCGGCAGCTCCCGCCGGTAAACCGGCGGGCTGTATTAGGACAAGTCCCCTGAAAGGGGACTCTCGCGTCCCAGCGTAGACTCCCAATTCTCAGATGTCGCGCCCTGACCCATTTTGTTCTACTCTTGAACCTCCGCCCACCATCAAATCGCCATAGCCCTCAATGAAGTGGAAGCGGATTGATGACACCGTCCTTTTTCACACCGAGCTGAATTGGCTGGGGCGGACCTTTGCGTGGGACGGTCACCTCGACCCAAAGCTCTTCTCCCTTAACACGACGCGACGGATCGACGGCGTGCTCGGGGATGTAAAATGCTATTTTACATCCGTGACTTTCCCGTTATGAAATTCCACGGTCAAATCCTTGTACTTGTATAGCACTTTCTCTCCCAAGTCTATCCGCGTTTGGGGCACTCCCAGCGCTGCTTCGACCTCAGCAAACGACATCCCGATCTTAACTTCCTTGACAAAGACACCGCTTGCCGTATTCCCAAACGAGGCTGCTTCCTTGATTGAATCGAACGGTTTCAACCACAATTCAACTTCCGACGCGAGAGCATCGAGATCTTCTTTCGACGCACCGCCTGGGGGGAAGAACCGAATGAATGCTGCACCGCGCTCGGGGCTGTCGTGGCCGAAGGCTCCAACACCCCGTTCTACTGCGTGGGGGGACACATTCTCGACATTAAGGTTCAGTGAGCCGCCGTGGTATGCGACATGCTTTACGGACAAAACCTCTCCCTTCCTGATTGGTTCCGGCACAACCTCGCCACATCCCATCGGAACAACAAAACTTGCCCCCTTGTATTCCGACTGTTCGCCGCGAATCTTCACGGTGATGGACGGCACCTCTTCACCCATGAGCCCTTTCCGGCCAGGGTGATCCCGACAGATGCCGATCGCGATTCCCTCTCTGAGCACTACCACGGCCTTGCCTCGGTACTTCGACAAGAGTTCTTCTTTCTTATCAGCCGCTAGCATATTTACCCCAAGAAGGAAAGTCACCCCAAGAGCAATCGAAGCTACAATTCGCATAAACTCCTCCAATCACGGCACGTATAGATCACCGGGTATGCTGGACAAAATAATGCGGCCTTGCCTAACAATGTGGGGTCAGGTCCAAATTCTCAATTCTGATTATTGCGGATGAGACAAATTGACAATTTAGACCTGCCCCTAAAATCTCTTCTTTCTCAGTAGTCGCCGGATTCGTGCCGGGAAGCTAGCTCTCTCCTCGTATGCATACTTCAGAGAAGCAGCCCATTCCCATCCGCACGACGAGCAGTAGAGTCCATCGTCATCGCGAAATATGAAGTCTGCGAGCACACCGCAGTGCGGGCAAGGCCTTTCGCCCGCTAGTTGCTTCTTAAGTGTGTACTCAGCAACACGCTGAAGCATCACATCGAGAGACTTAACCCCATTGGTCGACAAGTTCTGTTTTACAGCATCGAGAGAAATGTTTCGGAAATTGCACACATGCAAAAGTATCGCAGCAAGTTCGGCACTAGAGAGATAGCCAACCTGATAAGTGTATTGAACAATCCCGTCTTGTTTCCTTTGGATCCACGAGATGGGTTCATACCCATTGACGGTAAGTTAAGGTGTACCCCATTGTCTAGACCAAAAAACAGGAAAGTCAAGCTAGTCTGCTGCGGGGTTGAATAGACCTCCGGACGTGCTGGTTCTTGACAGGTGCGGATGATGAGGCCTGTGGAAAATGTGGGAAAGTCGAGCCGC
>JBGQBO010000086.1:0-11840 GCA_041494885.1 Terriglobia bacterium | reverse complement strand
AGTATCTGGTTGCTAACTACCTCCCCGACGACTTCGACCCGTCCGCCGTAACCGAAGCGATGATCGAGGAGATCCACGCGCTCAACCGCGAAATGATCGCTGCCGGCGCCAGGAAATTCGCCTGCGGCATTTCCCCGGCCAGCAACGCAAAGACGGTGCGGAAGCAGCCTGATGGTACGGTGCTCGTCACCGATGGGCCATACACCGAGACCAAGGAGCATATGGGCGGTTTCTGGATACTGGAAGCTGCCGATATGGACGAGGCGCTGGCGTGGGCGCGCAAGGGTGCCATCTCATGCGATGCGGTGGGCGAGGTGCGCGAGCTTCTTTTCTACCCGGCTCCGGAACAAGAACCCGGCGAAAGCAAGTAAACAACCTGGCCACTGCGGCCTCAGAACACGCGCCCTGGTGACGAGATGAACGAGCCGGCGCAACGCTCTGCTGCCGGTTCGTTCAATCCGCTATGAGGAGAAGAACAATGAAATACGTCTGTTTGGGATACTACGACAAAAGCAAATTTGACGGCATGACGGATGGCGAGAAAAACGCCATGTTCGATACATGCTTTGAATATGACGACCATCTTCGCGCCAGCGGGCACTGGGCCGGTGGAGAAGGGCTTCAGGGGCCGGAGACCGCCCTGACCCTGTATTGGAAGAACGGCAAGGTGGCAACGACCGACGGCCCCTATGCCGAAACCAAAGAACAACTCGGCGGCATTCTTGTCCTTGAGGCGAGGGACATGAATCATGCTCTACAGCTCATCGGCCAGCATCCGGCTCTGACGTATGGCAACATTTTCGAGATTCGGCCAGCGGCGGACATGAATGAAGTCATGAAGGCAAGCGAGCAGCGACGGAGACAGAACACTGCACGCTGAACACGATCCTGGTTCTGGTTCGGCAGGGATACGAGACAACCGTTAAAGGCAAGAACGGGTTTGTATGCGGCGCGGCGTCCTGGTGCGACTGCTGGTAAACCGTGGCCTGGTTGGTGACGACATCGCCCGCTTTGAGAAGATGATTGAAATGGGTTTCCGGGAAGGATCTACAATGACATTCAACAACCTGAAGCGAGTTGGAGAAGTCAAGACAGGTACCATTGGATTTTAAGGAGAAACACAATGAGAAAACATAATTGTTCCGCCAGCTCCGCTCGGTTTGCAATCGAGCGGAAAACTGCAGTTCAGTTTTCGGCAAAACAAATTATGAAAGCGTTACTTTGGATGGCGATCACAATTTGCCTTTCCACGAATCTTTGTTTCTCGCAAATAACTTTTAGCGACGAAACCAAAAAATATATCGATTACAACGACCCTGTTACTGTTTTCAAGAATGCACTTTTGATTGACGGCAAAGGCAACCCGGCCAAACCGCATCAAACCGTCATTATCCGCAACGGCAAGATCGACTGGATAGGTGATGATGCAAAAGCGTCAGCGCCGCGAGATGGAAAAATAATCGATCTGAACAGCAAAGCACTTATGCCTGGCCTGGTGATGCTGCATGAGCATATGTACATATCGGCCTTCTCAACGGATCCTTTCTACCTCAATGCCCGACAATTGCCATTTACTTTCCCTCGCCTTTACTTCGCAGCCGGAGCGACAACCATTAGAACAGCAGGCAGCATCGAGCCGTATTCGGATATTCGAATAAAGAAGGATATTGATCTCGGCTTATTGCCCGGCCCTTTTATTGAACTAACGGCCCCATACATCGAGGGGGAAAACGCCCTCTTTCCGCAGATGAAGGAAAACAAGACGCCGGCCGAAGCCGCAGCCTTTGTGAATTATTGGGCCGATCAGGGCTTCACTTCGTTTAAGGCATATGTGGGTGTTGATAAGCCGACGTTAAAGGCCGCCATCGATGCAGCTCATAAAAGAAAGTTAAAAATTACTGGTCATCTGTGTGCGGTTACTTACAGCGAAGTTGCTGAATTAGGTATTGACAGTCTGGAACACGGATTCGGTGTAAGTACAGATTTCGTTACTGACAAGAAAGAAAACGAATGTCCTTCAAACGCCAGCGCTAACCAATCATTAGCAGATCTGGATATCCAAAGTGACCGCGTCAAACAATTGCTTCAGCGCTTGATCAGTAAGAAAGTTGTCATTGATTCGACCCTGGCCGTTTTTGAAGGTACCGCGTCGGATGAAGCTCTTAATGCGATGTCGCCCGATACGAGAGATTTTTACTTAAGAATGTCTGCAGCTATGAAGTCGGCGAAAACTCCCGTTGAGGGCGATGGAGCTTTTACAAAAACGGCCAAAATGGAAAAGATGTTTTACGACATGGGCGGTCTTCTGACGGTTGGCACCGATCCAACCGGCACAGGTGGAACATTGGCCGGTTATGGCAGTTGGCGGGCGATAGAATTATTGGTCGACGCCGACGGCTTCACGCCTCTCGAAGCCATAACAATTGCAACCCTGAATGGAGCCATTGCCCTGGGTTTTGATAAGAAAATCGGGACAATTGAGCCTGGGAAATCAGCCGATCTGCTTATCGTCGACGGCGACCCATCAAAAAACATCAATGACATTCAAAAGGTTCAGTACGTCTTCCGAAATGGTGTCGGTTACAACTCAAAGAAACTGTTCGATTCAGTAAAAGGGAAAGTCGGCTTCATTTGAACGTGTACTATTGGTACCTGAGGAGAAATGACATGAGAAGAATTATTGTACTTGAACACATCACCCTTGATGGCGTCATACAAGCCGGCGGCGGACCGGACGAGGATACGAGCGACGGCTTTGCGTATGGCGGATGGGCAGCGTCTTTTGACGACGAGGCGATCGGCGCGGCTGTGAAAAAGATGCTGGATATGCCGATCGACCTGTTGCTGGGGCGCAGAACCTTCGATATTTGGGCGGCGTTTTGGCCGCAACATGGGGACATTTGGCCCCGCGTCAACACGGCGACCAAGTACGTCGCCTCGAACACGATGACTTCTCACCAGTGGCAGCCGTCGGTGTTTTTAAACGGAGACGTTGCGAAAAAAGTCGCCGAGCTCAAGCAGCAGGAAGGGCCCGATCTGCACGTTTGGGGTAGTGGAAATCTCCTGCAAACGCTGATGAAGCATGATCTGGTCGATAATTTCTGGTTGATGATCTATCCGATCACCTTGGGCGAGGGAAAACGTTTGTTTGTCGAGGGAACGATCCCGGCCGCGTTCAAGGTGACGGAAAGCATTGTCGGTTCGAGTGGCGTCATCCTCATGAATTACGAGCGTGCAGGCGCAGTCCGAACCGGGAGTTTTGTATAAACATTCGGCCGGGTGGGGCGCCCTGTCGATTTTCTCCGTGCGCGACGACTATAGAGGCACTTGCAAAACTCAAGCAGGGAGAGCCCAACCAATGGCCCCGCACCATAATAGCAAGGAGGAAGGGGGCGCTAAGCACCTCGGAGAGGTGCCAGAAAGTAGCCGGTGGTCGGAGTCGGCGAAGACCACCGGAAACCCGGCAAAATTCAACCCGCACCCCGGAGTGGGTGCAAGAGATTTCACCCAGTGCAACATCATCTTCATAGGTCACCCCTACGGGGTGCTCGGCCGCATGTCCAAACTCCAGAGCGGCTTCGCCGCCTGATGTGAGGCGGTGGCTGAGCCCCGCCGATAGCAGCCTGTCTCAAATTTCGGGGCTATGCCCCCGGCGCTGCGGGCTCAGAGGGGCGTAGCCCCGACATGATTGTTGGAGGGTCCCGGTGGGGCGAAGCCACCACCGCACATCAGGCGGCGGAGCCGGGGCCTTGATTGAGCGAAGGCATTTGGGGTTGAGAATGGCCAAACTCCAGCGCACCTCTTCGAGGTGCCAGTTTTGCAAGTGGTTCTATAGGATGAACGATCCAGCGCGCAGGGCTGTGCTGCTGGTTCCAACCAAGAGGAGAAGAACGATGAAATACATCTGTTTGGGATATTACGATCCGGGCGAGGTCGAGAACATATCTGAAAGCGAGCGCAACACCATGTTCGACGAGTGTTTCAGCTACGACGACGAGCTGCGCAGGAACGGACATTTTGCCGCGGGCGAGGCTCTTGGGCCCCCTAACACGGCGATGACCGTGTATGGGAAGAACGGAAAGGTTGCAGTGACAGACGGTCCCTACGCGTAAACCAAGGAGCAATTGGGTGGGATTCTGGTGCTTGAGGCGCGAGATCTGAATCAGGCAATTCAGCTCATGTCTCAACATCCTGCAGTGAAGTATGGATCGTCGTTCGAGATACGTCCTTCCGCGGATATGACCGAAATGATGAAGGAGAGCGAGCAGCGACGGCGAAAGAATACCTCGCGATGAGGGCGCCCACGAGGGGAAAATGATCGGGACCATGGCCGGGGCCGGCCTGCTGGCACTGTCGCGGCAACCCGGCGACAACAATATTGAGTACCGCTTTACATACTATTCTGAAGAACCTGGGAAGGAGATTTTGTACCATGGCAAAGCTCGTTTATGGATTGAACCAGTCCTTGGATGGCTACGTCGACCATCTGGAGTTTAGGCCAAGCCCGGCGCTCTTTCGTCACTTCATAGAGCAAGTGCGCGACCTGACGGGCATTGTGTACGGTCGCCGCACGTACGAGGTAATGCGTTATTGGGACGAAGACTGCCCGGAGTGGGGCGCGGAGGAACACGACTTCGCGGCGGCGTGGCGGAGCCAGCCGAAGTGGGTTGTGTCGCGCTCGTTGAAGTCGGTCGGACCCAACGCCACACTTGTCGAGGATGACATTGAGGCGGTGATACGTGGGCTGAAGACTCAGCCAGTTGGGGAGATTGACGTTGCCGGACCGGACTTGGCAGGAAGCCTAACCAACCTTGGTCTTATTGATGAGTATCGACTTTACCTCCACCCCATCGTACTTGGTCGCGGCAAGCCATTCTTCGCCGGCCCCCGGCCGCCGCTCCGCCTTGTGACCAGCGATCTCGTTGCCGAGGACGTGATTAGGTTGACGTACGTTCCCGCTTAATCGCGCGACTCGCCCGACGGACTGCGCCGAGGCGTCAGGTCCGCTTTGGGTCAGGACTTGCCGAAAGCGGAAACTGGGGACTGGTTGCCATTTGCCGTGGTCAGCGGCACCGGCCAGGCCGCCACCCGTTTCAGGCTCTAAACCTCGGTTTGCTCGGCCATTTCTAGGGCGTCGTCGATCTCGATGCCCAGGTACCGGACGGTACTTTCCAAACTGCGGTGCCCTAACAGCAGATGCACGGGGCGCAAGTTCTTGGTCCGCCGATAGATCATCGATTGATGAAACACATCTGTTTGGGAGACATCGAGCCAGGAACATTCGAAGGGATGACCGAGGACGAGCGACACGCAGTGTTCGACGCATGCTTTGAGCATAATGACCATCTGCGCGCCAACGGACATCTTGTTGCCGAAGTGCCTCTTCAGCCCCCGGAGACCGCGTTGACGCTGTACTGGAAAAACGGCAAAGTCGCGACGACCGACGGTCCCTATGCGGAAACCAAGGAACAGCTCGGCGGCATTCAAATCCTTGAGGCGCGAGACCTCAATCATGCCGTTCAGCTTGTCTCACAGCTACCGGGCTTTAAGTATGGACTTGGACCGATTGAGATACGGCCGGTTGCGGATTTGAGCGAAATCATAAAGGAGAGCGAGCGGCGACGGCGAAAGGATACCTCGCCATGAGGGCGCCCACGAGGGAAAGCACGAGAGAAAGAATGATCAGGAGGAGACAGCCTGGGGTCAGATCGGGACCTTGGACAATTGGAGATAGCTGGAACAATGCCTATCACGTTGGGACACTGCCATTGTGTCCCAAATCGGGGCTATCAATGCAACTTCGTCTATGCGATGCTCAATTGTCCAACGTCCCGATCCGAGCCTGGTTATTTTTTAGAGAATACAAGCTAGGGGACGCATCTTTGCAATCTGCATTTCATTATGAAAAAACGAAATAGCTTGCGGACGCAGACCGGGTAGGGCGTCATGTTAGGCCGGTCTGTTCTTTGGAAATGTCGGGCAACGATAAAGCCGTTACCCGGTCTACGCGGCCGCCGTTCTTTGTAGGCCTTACTGCGCATGAAGTTGGTATAGGTCTATCGCCGCTTTGATCGCCTTGGTTTTCGGATTATTGTCGAGCTTCTGCCAGCCGGGACAGGAAGTGCCGCTGCAAGCGGTGCCGGTATAGCGCCAGATTGAGCCATCGTTGTGGAGTTGGTATAAATTACTTTCTCCTGCGCTGATTGCCACCGTATTGGCATTCTGGTCGAGCTTCTGCCAACCGGGGCAGGAAGTGCCGCTACAAGGCGTGCCGGTATAGCGCCAGATCTTTCCATCTTTATGGAGTTGGTAAAGTTCGCTTCCGGCAGCGTCGATCGACTGCGTATTGGCATTCTGGTCGAGCTTTTGCCAACCGGGGCAGGAGTTGGCATTGCAGGGTGTATCGGTATAACGCCAGATCTTACCGTCGCTATGAAGCTGGTACAGCTGGCTTCCGGCGGCGGCGATGGTTTTAGTCTGGGAATTACTGTCGAGCTTTTGCCAACCCGGGCACGAGGCGCCATTGCAAGGGGTGCCGGTGTAGCGCCAGATCATGCCGTCATTATGAAGCTGGTACAGCTGGCTTCCGGCGGCGACGATGGCTTTGGCCTTGGGATTATTGTCGAGCTTCTGCCAGCCGTCGCAGTAGATGCCGCTGCAGGGCTGGCCGGTGTAACGCCAAATCGTGCCGTCGTTGTGAAGCTGGTACAGCTGGCCTCCGGCGGCGACAATCGCAATCGTCTTCGTATTCTTATCAAGCTGTTGCCAGCCGTCGCAGTAGATGCCGCCGCAGGGCTGGCCGGTATAGCGCCAGATCATGCCGTCATTATGAAGCTGGTACAACTGGCCGTCTGCCGCAGTGATGGCAACGGTCTTATGATTGTAGTCCAGCGGTTGCCAGCCGTCACAGTAGACGGCGCCGCAAGGCGTCCCGGTATAACGCCAAATGATCGCATAGGCAAAGTTGTTTGCTATGAGAAACCCGTGAACCTGCGGAACATTCCATACCTCATGCGTGACCGGATTCGGGGTAGTCGAATACGGGTCTGCGTAAGTGTCTGTATTGCTCGCGCTGTTCGCAACAATCGAATTCCAGGGACCCTGCGATAGAGAAAATTTATACGATTCCGTGTTTCCGGGTTCGTTGGTATAGGGTGTGATGCAACACATGTTGTCGAAATAAAGATCCAGATGCCCGCCAAAACCGAGCGCATGTCCGAGCTCGTGGGCGGCAATCACCCCCCACCAGTCTTCATTATAGGGTTTGCCGCCGTTCCTATAGGCCAGCGGATCAACCCTTGCCAAAGCATGTCCTTGCCCAACACCATTCGATGCACCACCAATACCGACCCAATTAATTGATCCGTCGCTCTTTGTCGGGGGGTTACCAATATCCACATAATCGCTGGCCGAGAAAAGCAAATTTACTTTTGGCGCCGCCGATCCCAGCGCCTTGATTGCCTTGTCCCAGTCGTGGTGGGCCTGTTGAATCCAGATTCCATTGGTGCCGGGTATCTTTGGCGTAGTTTGTTTGTAATAGTGAATCCGGCTTCCGAAGATTCGAAGCGACATTTCATGAATACCTTGATTGGTATTTTTGTTGATTCCTTCTGCATAAATGCAATTGGCATGTTCAAAATAGGTAAGGACTAAAGACGGAATGTCTGTGGCCACATTCACCAAAGCATCGTCCACCCACACGCCAACGTCTACTGTAAAAGCCGTCGTATATACAGAAGGCGTGCTGACATTGACAAAGTTGTTCGCAATCAGTGCTGCTGAATCTCCCTTCGCTCCGAAGGTGCCAGAGGTCCCTGTGAATTTGCATGGGGAAGCTGCCATTGCGGGACTGCATGACCATGTCATCATGACGAGTGCCACCGATAGACCAATGCCAAGTCTTAGACCGTAATTCCTCATTTTTCTCTCCTCGTATTTGACCTAAAGGCAAGAATCAAGATACATCCATGCAGCCCGGGCGGCGCTTCATAAGAAAGAATATGGGGTCAGCGAAATCTAGCTCCGAGACTCCTTGGCGCGCTTCGACCAATGCCAAAGGCCACCCGTAATCTCAGCGGGCAAACGGTAGCCCAACTGTCGGGCGAGCATGACTATCTGACCGCGATGATGACCTTCATGAGCGACGAAATAGGTTAGGACATGCCCGACGTCGAGGGGAAGGTTGCGCCAAGTGTACGACGACGAGGCTGGGATCACGCCCCCTCGGTCACAACCGAGCGTCAGCAAACTGATAATGCCGCGGCTACTGTGACCAAGTGCTGGAATCAGCTCCTTCGGTCCAACCTTGTGTCGATTGATGGCTCGCGGCACCGCGATACCGTGTTCCTTTCCTAGCGTCTTGATCCACATGCACCGCGCATTGTGGATGTGGCCGGCAATCATCCTCACGGTTCGTCGGGGAGCCCCCGGCACCGTCGCTCCCCATAGCTCGGGGGCTAAGTGTTCGAAAAGGAAGACGGTGACGCGGTTGTTGGTTCCCCACGCGGCGAGCAGCATATCCCGTTGGTCAAGTTCAGAGTGCATCATAAGTCTTCACAAAATGATCAAGCCGACGCCGAACGACCGCGTTCAGCGGGGCGCAGCGCCGTCCGCTGCAACCGGTTGTTAGCTGCTCCGAAGCGAATTCAGGAATCCACGGTTAGTGTTCTTCGATCCCTTTGGGATAACGATCCGCCACAAGATTCAGTCTGACGTTGTGCTCAAGGAGCGCTTTAAGGCCCGCGAGCACCAAAGAGAACCCTTGAGTCGAGTCGGTTACCTGTTTCACGAGTTCGTCCCCGGCGCCGGTGAAGCCGGCTTCCGTGATGCTGACGAACGTTGTCCCATCCTTTTGAGGCGCGAAGATCCATTCCACGGTGGTGGGACTACGGTATCCCGGCCACTCGATGACGATGCGCTTGTTCAGTTCGATGGCTTTCGCAGTCACCGGAATCGAGATACCGTACATTTCCCAATCCCATTGAACCTGCTTGCCGACCTCGAGCCTTCCGCTGCTTTTGGTGAACCAGAAGTTCGTGGTGATGTCCGGGTTGACAAAGGCCTCGAACACATCGGCGACAGGCTTGCGGACTAGCATTCCGGTTCTGGTCCTCGGCACCTGCTTGAGCTGGAGATTGTCCATACTGACTCTCTTGAGCAGCTAACGTTCGCGATCAGGGGCCGCATCAGCGGCGCGTAGCGAAGCGACTCTGGGAAGCGGTCCCCTGCATCGCGGGGTTAGCCGTCCTAGATATTGGGGGCTTCACGTCGAGAGAGTAGGTCGCCAGTAAGTTCTGCCCTGAGCGCGCTGCACTTGCCGCGGATAGAATCATAGTCAGGGTCGCTGACTTTGCCGTCTTGGTCCTTCGCGAGAACAGACGTGAGCGACTCTTGCGTCTCAGCATAAGCCTTCTGCGCAGTCGTCGATAGATACATTCCACCGGTCTCGAAATACCACTTACGTAACTCGTCCGTGAGCGCGCGCAAATCTTGATAAGTGAGCTCGCGATTGCGCGGCCACTGAGGCAAGGTACCAGTCTTCTTCCACAGTTCGGTATATGCGGTGATTCGACGCCCACGGAGATCAGTGTCGACCGTGGACGCCATAGCAAGCGTCGACTTATGCAGTTCCTCAGCGCGCTTAAGAGCGCTCTCAAACCGCTTCTGTGCCGCGTCGACGATTTTCTGCGTTAGCGACGTGACAAACAGGACCGCAAGGACGATCGCGACGGCGACGCCACCTGTGGCTCCACTAAGAATAGCTTGCCATGGCATGGGGGCCTCCTTTACGCCGACCGACGGCTAACGTTTGAGTTCAGCGGCTGCCGAAGGCAGTCCGCTGGAACGAAGGGTTAGGCGGCACTTTCAGCCCCAGCATCTGCTCCGAACCTCAGGGCTTGCAGCGCTTACCTTCGTACTCGTAGCGGTTGAGTGCATACGTCTTGCCGTTCCAGCGATGGACGGGGAAGCAGAACCCTGGACCACCAATCTGAATATCCGGCCAGCCGCTGACAACTGGACCCTTGAGGAACATCAGGATGCCCGTGCTGCTCGAGAGAACCTTCCAAGTCCCGTTCGATTGCTTACTCACGAGGCTGTAGCCTTCACCAGCCATCCCGTGACATTCGGTTCCGCTTTCGGTAATGATGACTTCGGGAAGACCGTCGCCATTGATATCCCGGACCTCGGAGACTTGACCTTCAGCGCAGGCGAACCACTTCTTGCCTTTGAGCTTGAACCCTGCTGCCTTGAACGCTGCCGCTGTCTCTGAGGTTGAGAGCTTCGTCTCGGCGCTCAAAGCCAAGCCGCTGAAGCAGACGAGCAAGACGGAGATGAGGATGGTGTACCGGTGCATGTTGCTCTCCTTTCATTGTTTGAGGCGCACACTTGCGAAGATGTTAGACCGCCGCAACGACGTGGTGAGGAACCCGGCCAGGATCTCTCCTCTGGGTTTCAGGAGCGCGGCCCGACGGTCACAATCACGTTGCCTTTCTTGTGTCCCAGCTCGACGTACCGGTGGGCCTCGACGATCTCCTCCAGCCGATAGCGGCGATCGATGACCGGCTTCAGCGCTCCCGACTCGGCCAGCCGCCTCAGCAGATCCAGATCCTGGTGGGTCGGCCTCGGGAAGTCGTCATCGATCGAGATGCACGTACCGCCCGTTGTCAGTGCGCGTCCGGCGTCCCGCATTGCACCCGCGCTCTTGCGCTTTCCCACGGCGTCGAAGATGAGATCGTAGCGCTCTCCCCGGCTGGTGAAGTCCTCTCGCGTGTAGTCGAGGACCGCCTCGGCGCCGAGCGACTCGACCAACTGCAGATTCGTGGTGCTGCACACGCCGGTTACGACGGCCCCGAAGTGCCTGGCGAGCTGGACGGCCGCGGTGCCGATGGCGCCCGACGCGCCGTAGATCAGCACGCGCTGGCTGGGCTGGAGCCTGGCCTTGCGCAGGCAATGCATCGCCAGCAGGCCACCGTACGGCAGGGCCGCAGCCTCCTCGTAGCTGAGGTTTGTCGGGCGGGGCGCCAAGAGACTGTCTGCCGGCCAGCAGACCTCCTCCGCATAGGCGCCGAACACCCAACGGCTGAGTCCGAATACCTGATCGCCTTCCTTGAATGACGTGACACTCCGGCCGATGGACTCGACGTCTCCGGCGAGCACCATCCCGATGATGCGCCGGCGCGGACCTTTCACGCCCGCGATCAACCGGAACAGGATCCGATACCGGCGGGGCACCTTCAGACCACGGACGACGCAGTCGCTCACCGTCACTGCCGTCGCGAAGATCCGGATGCAGATCTGGTTCCGGCGCGGCGTCGGTCGCTCGACCTCCGCCAGTCGAAGCACCCCTGGTGGGCCGTAACGCGTGCAGATGACCGCTCTCATGGGCGAAGCCAGTATGGGACGCGGCGCTCGGCGCGCCTAGAACGATCCTGTCGAGCGGCGGGCCATGTCGCAAATCGTTTTGGTCGGTCAACAACAATTGGACAGTCTGTATAAGCCGGTTGAGGCAGCTGTCCACTTCTGCCTAAACCGGCCAGCGGCGACCGCTCGTCCCCCTTAACCCTTTGGAGCGTCCAGGTGTTCGACCCCATCCCCGGGGTCCGTTCCCCGTCTTATGCGGTCTGTATAAACGGGCCATCCATCGGACGCCTCGCCACCTGCAAATTGTGCAGGGGGGTGGATGATAGGGTCACATCATCGCAGGCTGTTGCCCAAATACCCCTCTTGTATTCGATGATATACTCCTGTTGAAAGTTCACCGCTCAAAATTTGGAGGCCGATCCCATGATGGGATTTGGAAATCCGCCGCAGGAGAAGCTCTTCTGTGTGAATGTCAGCCT
>JBGQBO010000085.1:0-12003 GCA_041494885.1 Terriglobia bacterium | reverse complement strand
GGTCAGTCGAGATAAGCAGGTTGCTCAAGAGAGAAGCATTTCGCTTCGTGGACTGGCAGCGAGCGAGTGTATAATTCATGAGCGAATCCACAAGGTAAACGCGTTCACGTCATTCCCCCTCCATCCTTTTCCCGTGATTGGAACTTCTGTAGCGAGGCCGTTGCGTGTGCAATGGGAAGGCTGGTGGCACAAGCCCAGGCCCACTTTGTCCTATGTCCAGGCCTGACCCCTTTTACTGCCATGTTTTACTCGCGATCTTTTTGCATCCATTTCCGTAGAAATCGCTCGCCGAGAAACGCGCAAGTAAATACAATGCACGCGCCACCTGCGAGGAATGGAAGCTCCTTGGCTTTCCCCAGGGAACTCATGTCTGGTTTCAAACGAGCGAAGACGATGTGCATGTGGATCATGAAAAGCGTGGCCGCAATCAGTGGGTATAGCCGTGGCCGGCTGCTCCTCGAAACCACCGCGGCGAGCGCTCTAGTAAGGTAGTACCAATGCAGGAACAATACGACCGGAACGGCAAGAACCGATCCGATCACGCCATAGAGCAGGTGAATTTGGTTGGAGACCAAAACACCCAAGAAGCAGCCCAAGAGAAGCGCTTCAACTCCGACTTCCATGAACCATACGACGATGCGCTTTAGTGTCCGCATCCGTGTGCCTTATCGTCCGTCACGACGCATCCGCCTGTCTCACGTATATGTTTCACGAGCGCATTTCCTATCGCTTCGCGATCTTTTTGATTCGCAAAATTGATGTCATGTCCAAGGCTCTCTCGGACCCCGGCGAGGACTTGGGCGTATGCTTTGTCGCTAGGGAGGAAAACACCGCCTAGTGCTGCAAGAGCGTTGGCAGGAATGGTGGATTTTGCATTCAAGAGACCGTTTATTTCCTTGATGACCGCGCCATAAGCATCCGTGCCCTTGAGGCCATCAAGTCCCTTTTGGACTGCTGTCTGCTCCATGTGCACCATCTTGGCATCGAGATCCGGACCACTCATTTGGCCAGATATGATCTTGCCCACCGCCTCTGTATTCACTTGCAGCAGAGTCTCTCCCGTGCTCTCTAGAAATCTCCGGGTATCAGACGTAGTCCCAGCGGTTCCGAGACCAAAAACAGCTACATTCGCCATTGCCTGGGTAGCTGCTGACGCAGCGGCGAAAAATCGAGTCTTGCTGTGAACCAAGGCATCGAAATTCGCGTACGCTTCCGCTCGTTGGCAGAAGCCGCTTCCGCTGTTAAGGGCAGTACAAGCTTTACCATCAGGATCGACGTGAGCCAAGGGATTATTGCGAACGTAGCTGTAGAGATTCCAGCTTTGCGGGTCTTCCTGATGCTGATCTGCGAATATGTCATCGGGGCTCACGAAGCGTCCCATCGTGCTGCCGTAGTACCGTGCCCCGAAGTTGTCCAACCCGGATTCGGAATCCCGTTCTTTGGCGGTGAACTCCTGTCGGATGCCATCGTCCTCGGCATAGCCCATTCCGTTTGTTCGCCCGCCAATGCCTGACGGAATCTCTTCGCCAAACGGCAGGTAATCATGGCGGGCAACAGCCGCTCCTGTTTGATCGGTCACCATCCGCGTGCTGCCCAGATGATCTGCCGTTAAGTAGTTCGTCCCTCCCCCCCTTGACGGGGCCGGGGTCGTATACTCTGCTGCCATTCGTCCTTGCGCATCATAGACATAAATGTTGGTGCTCGCCGACGTGTCGTACACAACCCTTTTGGACCGCCGCCCGTCGCCATCGTAGGAGTATTCTCCCTTCACTACCCCATTGACTTTATACTGCGTCTGGCGATTCTCCGCATCATAGGAAAACGTCTGGACGGCCCCATCTATATTCAATCCTTGAGTCAGATTCCCTGCCATGTCATACGCATAATTTGCTTCAGTGATACGGTTGGTAGACGGACTGATGTTCGGTCTCTGGACCTTCATGTAATCGGTGCTAGATTCAGCAGAATTTCGATTCCCATACCGGTCATACCCGTAGGTCTGATTCCATCCCGCGCTCTCACTGATCCCCGTCAACCGATTCAGCCAATCGTAGCTATAATTATCAGTCAGATCCAATCCTGTCGGCCCGGAAATGGTGATCCTTTGACTCAGCACATTCCCATTGTTCGTATTCAGTCCATAGTCATAGAACAACTTCAGCGTGCTCGAATCGGTCCCGCTCGTCCCCAACCCGATCTCTGTCGGCTGCAACCGACTCTTGTACTCGGCATGCTCCCACAGTGGATTTGTCGTGCCCCCCAGCTTCATGACATTCATGGCTCCATGAGGCCAATAGGTGAATGACGAGGCGTAGGTCTTATCTCCGCTACCCGTCACTCCATTAATCCGTCCGGTCGTATCGTAGCCCGTGCTAACGGTTCGCCCCGACGGATAGGTCTCCGAGGTCATCCCCCCCGCTAGATTATATCCGTAAGCGAAGGTGTATGTCTGTCCATTCGTCACTTGCGAACTCGCCGTGACACGTCCCATTGCATCATAACCGCCAATGACTTGACCCATGGTGTCATAACCAAAATAATTCGTCTTCGACACCGTGGAGCTGACTTGCGTCAACCGGCCTTTCGAATTGGAGACGCTCGAATCATCGTAGGTGTACGTAACTCCTGGTGTTGAGTCCGAGTAGGTCTTTTTCATGGGGCGATTCAAGGCATCGTACCCCGTCCTCGTGTCGCAACTGCTTCCTCCCCACGTTCCATAACATGTGACCACATTTCTCGCATCGGTGTGGGTCGTCACATTGCCATTATCGTCGTACGTATAGCCGATGGTCCCGCTCTCGGGATTTGTTGCGCTGGTCAGCCGCTTCAAGGAATCGTAACTGAATGTTCGCATCTGCACGCCCTGGGTCACTGTGGTCAAATCATCCAGCACATCGTATTCATATGTCGTGGTGGCATAGACCGCTGTGCTCGGATGCTCCTGCATCTCATCGACTTGTGTGAGCCGCCGCAAGGCATCGGTGATGCTGCGACGCTGCTTGTTCGTGGGGTCCCAAACCGTCGTTTGATTGCCCCAGTAGTTGGTGTTGGTCACCGAGCCGTCAGGGGCCGCGACTGTGAGTACGCGAGAGAGAGCGTCGTAGCCGTAGGTGGTGATTCCATCAGTCGCCGAGGGAGTTTGTCGATGCGGATTGGAGACTGTATGTTTCCGGCCCATGGCATCATAAGTTGTGTCCACTGCAATGAAAAGTGAAGCTGTTTCGTACTGGCGTGTTTCAGAAACACGGCCCAAGCCGTCATACACGGTCTCACTCTTCAAACCCCCATCCTGATAGGCGTACTGATCGCTTTGGGTATTGACAATGAGGTTAGTATCGTCGTAACTGAAAAGTGTACGATTCTGAATGGGTCTGCCATACGCTCGGATAATTTGCGTCAGCCGGTCCAGCGGATCATCGTAGATCAGCGTGCTGACTTGACCGTTGGGATCGGTGCTGGACAGCGGTTTGCCCAGGCACGAATCGTAGGTGTAGCTGGCGAAGTGCCCCAGGGCATTAGTCACCTTCGTCCGATACGCTGCCGCCTGGCCGCCAGATGGCGCACACGCGGCATTCCCCCACGCGTCCGTGTACTCAAATGTGGTGGCATTGCCCCGCGGATCGGTGGTTTGCTTAATGTTGCCGGTATCGAAGTACTGGTGGTATGTAGTTAGCCATGGAGGGCAATCGCCACTATTGATAGGAGAACTCGAGAGACATCGGTTCACCGCAGTAGCGTTACCCCGCTTCGGGCCTACCGCATCGAGCTGAACTGCTTCTGAGGGGAAGAGCGTCCCCGAGTCATACACAAACTGGGTTTGGGCGATCGCGTTGCCGGAGCCATCCTTGATGATTTGGGTCTCCGGCAGCTCACGCAGGTGAACGACAACGCTTGGATCTGCGGTCATTGGATCCAAATTGGGTGAGTCGTATGCAGACTGTAGATACGTCGTCTCCGTTCGCCGCAAGAGGATTCCGGGCTCCCCCTGCCCGTAATCGTGCTCTTCCACAAGCGTTCTATTATTGTACTGGCCGTACTCATAGTGTTGCAAGGAGACCTGCCCCGTTTCCAGCAGCGTCGTCTTCAGGTCCTTGATATGTGGGTTATTGGATCGCGAGGACCAGATCACTTGGCCCTCATGGTCCAACCATTGCGGAGGCGTCACTTGGTCCCAAGTGTATTCCACCCGACGCAGGCCCGGCCCTTCCTCTGTTTTATATTCCTTCCCGTCCGTATAGGCCGGGTACCGGGTGGCATCCTGAATTGGCAGCGGACACACAGCTCCAGAATAATAATGTTGTTCAGACGCCATCAAGCTGTCCTGGTTATTGACCCGCGCGAAATGTTGGACCAGCCCATTGCTGTAAGTGGTTTTGCTTTCGTAGGCGTCTCCGCTGCCTCCATCGGGATAGACCCGCCGTTCGACCAAACCCCGGACGGTCGGGTCGTCGCACCCGCTGCCAGCGTAGTTATATTCAAAAGCGCCGCCGGTAGGGAGAACAACGCGGGCGAGTTCTCCATATTCGTTATACAGGAACTGATAAGACTTTCCATTGGGCAAAGCCACCGAAGCCACCACCAGGTCGTTGAATTCCCCTTCCCCCACCCCGTTGGTCCCGTCGCCATAGGCTCCAAACAGCTCATGATAGGTCTGTTTTGAGCGCCCTGGGAGGAGAGAGTTCGAGAGAGGGGTATAATTGACCGTGATGGTTTTCCAAACTCCGCCCCCCACGTGGAGCAGCGTTATCAGCTGCGACGGCTGTTCTGTTGTGCCGCCTCCTAGAAGCGCGACCCGCCGACCCACGGAATCGATGAATTCCTGGCCCGTCCAAGTGATCTTGTTGCCGTTCCGATCGCGTTTCTCCATCACGTTCCCGTCTACGATGCGATAGCGTGTCCCATCGCGAAGAAACAGATACCCGGACGGAGTGATGTTGCCGGCCATGTCGACCTCCGGGTTATCGGACCGGGGGATCACCGCATCGTCGGAGATCGCTTGATCGGAGATAAAGGTGGCCGACGTGCCATCCCAGGTCTCAAAGACTATCCCTCGATTGTAGGTATGTCCGCACGTTCCATCTACAGCCACGTATTGTGGTTGTCCTTGAGTCAAACGGTCGCGAAGCTCAAACTCGGTGCCATCCGGCGCGGTAAAGGTGAGACGGGTCAAGGTGTAGTCATATTCGTAATCATGGTGATTCGAATCACACAAATGGGCCCCCTTGCCGGCTTGACGCCCGTCGATCCATCCCATCGAGTATGGCGACTCGAGGGTATTGCTCCACCAATTGGGCGTGACTGAGTAACTCTCCACTGCAGGTTGCTGCTCTGCTGGTGGAAGCATCCTATAGTCCTTGACGTAATGAAGTAATCGCCACTTTCGTTCGATTCTCAGCAGCATCGTGTGCGACACCTCACCTCGGCCTCCCAGCTGGACGAGAGGCAGATGAAAACTGAAGCTCCCATTAAACGGATTGATGGTTTCAAATCCACTGAGGGGATAGGCGCCGGTTGGCGCTCCGGGGGATAACCCGACCGGAGTGTAACCATCGGTGACACTGGTGGTCGTTTCCAGAGGTGTGCCTTGGGCCATGCCGGTTCGTGCCTCGAGCAGAACCATTGTTGCGCACACCACTAAGGTTAACAGAGTGCCGGCTTGGGACGCTTTGTTCCGATTCCACGAAATGAGCTGTCTCATAATCCTATCCTTTAAGGCCGAGCGTTGAATGATGGACGGTTTCACGTCTATCCATGGGCTGTTGACCAACTGGGACACCTTGTGATTTAACGCATCTTGCCCGCCTTCAATGCGCAGTGATCGTGAAACTGCATACCCAGTCGGGATGGTTTGCTTCCGTAAGCGCATACTGCCCCGGCTCCAGATCGAGAACACTGCTCCAGAGGGCCCGTTTCCGCGGCAGACTCGCCGCATTAACATGTTCTTTACCCACTCGGTCGATGCGCAAAGCCGCTTGATTCAGTCCGCTTCGGTTCTCGATGATCAGGACGAATGGTCCCTTGGGCCGCACGATCTGAGTGGGACTAAACCCGGTTCGACGCAAGGTGACCCGTTGGGATTGCAGCCGAATCGTATTGGCTTTGCCTTGGGCAAAAACCCTTGAGGTGAGCGAGGAATTCAAACCCCACAGGATCAGAATGAAGGCAAAAAACAGAATGATCGCCCTCCGTCGAGATCGAAGATACCCGCGCATCGAGTCGAGAAAGACGAGACGGGGCCTTTGTCTCTCTTCTTTGAGTGTTCTTGTATGAAGTGTCTTTAATCTTGCGCTCTGCATATGACCTCTCTTATCGGTGGCTTGATTGTTGCCTGGTTAATTTCATGAAAACGCCCTATTGCTTCTTCTCTCGACCCTACCCAACGGTTCCTCCTCGACGACTGTGACCACGGCATCTGAGCCTGGTTCTTGCAACGGGAACAAAAAAATCTCCAAAAGTCACAATCTGGGAGTTTCGATGGACCAGTCGGAGCGCGACCCTCTGGACCGGGAGACATCCGCAATCGACCTTCCCCCTTGTTGTAAAACGAACCTTGCCACCTCGCCTGGAATGATTGCCTGTCCCCACGATGAACCTCGGTCATTTCTGAAATCCCAGGAACACGAAATTCGCATCCGACAAGCCCACATTGATCTGAACGTCATTGAGCTGGATCGCAGAAATCCTCTCCGTGCCCACATACTCCTCCAGGTGATAAGGGATCGCAACATCTCCCACCGGGCGGTAATCTGAAAACATCAGGCTATGCTCAACCACGGCGGTGAGGTCATCGGGTGACACCCGCGAGAACTTGACTTGAAGGGGAAGGTGCGACGCATCGGAGATCCATACGGTCACGTGCCCCACCCGTCGTCGGGCGGCTGCCTGGGGATCATTCGCCGCCGGTTCACGGTCAATCTCAATGCGGTGGGCCAACTGGCCTGCCAGCATTTCCGTTCCCGGATTAGCAAACGTGATCTTAGGATCTGTCAGCGCGATCACATCCGAATAAAAGGGGAAGTGGAATGCGCGCATGGAGACTGCCGCGAAGAAGGGGAGCACCTGGGCCCCATATCTGTGGACATACGTCGCCTGATCCGTGTTGGTCAACGTGACAAGGTCCCCACCCTGGATCTCGATGCGGGACAGGCTCGATCCCTTCTGCTTGATGACGAAATCGGTGTCGGTCGGAGTCGTACTGTCATACTGGGTCAGAGTTCCTGTCGCCAGGACATCGACAGGGATCTTCAGACGGGTCCACCCGCTGGCAGTCGTCATCTGGTTGAGGAGCGAAAACGTGGGGGCGCTGGACTGGGATTGTGCGCCAGCCAGACCTGTGAGGCAGGTCAACAGCAGTAGGATTAAAGCACACCATTTTCCATGATGTGCTTTCTCTGAGTTCGTCCGCTGAGGGTGAGACCGCTGGCCCTTGTTCATGACTTCATCCTTTCCAAGAGGATTGTTTCTCATCTCCGACATCCTCCTGTTTCTGTGTTGACCTTTGTTCTCTGGCTCCTGCTCCCTTGTTCTATTTAGAACCCACACAGATCCGATTACTTCCCATCACGCCTCCACACTCTTGAGTCTCCTCATGGCGTATCCGTCGAGAAGGTGGCGTAGCCGTAAAGCGTCAGGTTATTGTGACTGGTCGAGGAATCCAATGTAGAGAACCCATCGAGCTTCCAGAGCCCTATGGTATTGGGCAATGCCGTCAGGTGATGCTGCGGGGTGAAGGCGCTGGGATAGACCACATCGGCGGTCACGCGTACCTCATCAATCAGACCATTGAAGGCGTAGGATGAGAGATTGGCAGCAATCCCGATCTCCAGTCCCGAAGTTCCTGACCCTAATGCATAGGAAGCCGTCGCACTGCCCTTGAGCGCACCGTCGACCCGAAGCCAGAGCATACTGCCATCGTAGATGCCGGCGATGTGGTGCCAGACCCCATCTGCAATACTGCTCGACCCGGTGGCAGAGCTGTAGTGTGAGGAGTTCTGGTAAATGTAGAATAGTGGTCTCCCCGAGGAGAGGCGCAGGGCATAGCCGCCCTCGCTGCAGGTGCCGGAACAGACTCGTTCCACGAGATCAGCGGAGGCAGTCGAACTCGTTTTGATCCAGGCCTCCACCGTGATCGGTCCCGTGACGTTGAGCGAAGCACTATAAGGCGCTCGGGCATAACTATGGTTTCCATCCAGGGAGAGCGAGTTGTTGCCGGGGTCCACGGTGAGGGTGGCGGCATTGGAGGGGCCCTGGCAGGGAGCGGGGTTGACGACAGTGATGGTCAAGGAGCCTGGGTTGGCAATATCGGTGCTGACGATCTGCGCGGTCAATTTTTGGCCACTCACATAAGTCGTGGAACGTTGATTTCCGTTGACCCAGACCGTCGCGCTCGGCACAAAGTTATTGCCATTGACGGTCAAATTAAAAGGTCCCCCCCCAGCGCCCACATTCGTAGGATCGATGGTCGTTATTGATGGAACGGGGTTGGCGTTCACTGTCAAATCGGCGGAGATAGAAGATCCTCCCTCCGGGCGCGGATTGAACACCGTGATGGGCACGGTTCCAACTGAGGCGATATCACCCGCGAGAATTTGAGCAGTCACTTTTATCGAACTGTAGAACGTCGTAGTGCGGTCGCTGCCGTTGACCCGAACCACCGAGCCGCTGACAAAATTGGTTCCATTCACCGTTAGAGTAAACGCCCCGTTTGAGACAAAGACGCTGGAAGGGACCAGGGAAGAGATTTGCGGCACCGGATTGGTATAGGAATACCCCCCCGTGAGAGCTCGACTTACTCCGTTGGGATTGGTCACGAGAACATCCACAAGACCAGCAGCGTGAGCCGGGGTGGTGGCGGTGAGGGAGGTGCTGTTGACGAATGTGACATTGGTTGCGGGTGTTCCGCCCAGCTTCACCGTCGCTCCCGACAGAAAATTCTCCCCGGTGATAGTGACCGGAGTTGCGCCGCTGATGGGACCCGTGTTCGGGGACACGCCGGTCGGCTTGGGCGGGGCGGTGTAGGTAAACCCGTTGGGAAGCGTCCCATTCCGTCCATCATTGTTGGTGACGACAATGCTGACTGCGCCGGCAGCGTGAGCAGGGGTGCTGCCGGTGAGGCGAGTGTTATCCGCTACAGTCACGTTCGTCGCGAGCACTCCATCAAAGCTCACCTGGGCGCCAGCGATAAAGTTGTACCCATACAGGGTCACGGCGGTTCCCCCGTCGGTGGTTCCCAGGGTCGGCGTAATGCTGGTAATGGACGGCGACATGACCGGCACTCTGGCGTCCCAATTGACGGCGCCCTGACCGGCCCCATGATTGCCGTATTGTGACGAATCATAGAGGTTCATATCATCAAACTTCCACAGGGCCTTGGTACCCGTCACGATTGTTAAATGCGCTTGGGGAGTAAAGGTGTCGGTGTAAAGCGCCGCGGCTGTGATCCGCACCTCGTCGATCAACCCGTTGAAGGTATACAAGGATGTGGTCAGGCCACCGATGGTGAGGGCGTTGCTGTTGATTGCAGGAGGATCACTCGCGACGGGGGCAGCGGCAGCGACCCCATCGACATAAATCTGAAGCTGCGTCCCATCATAAACCCCTGCGATGTGGTGCCACTGACCATTGTTGACCGTCGTGGTGCCTTGAATGTAATGGGACGAACTGCCCGAGTAGTAGATATAAAATCGTGGTCTTCCATTGCTCAGGCGCAGCGAGTAGGCATTGCCGCGGTCAACAATATATTGAGTAGCATTGCTGGAGGTGGTATTGATCCATGCCTCGACGGTGATCAATCCATGAATGTTGAGGGAGGAGGTGTACGGCACGTTGACAATGCTCGACCCGTTGAGCGAGAGAGAGCTATTGACCGACGTGGTGGCTTGGGCTGTGTTGGAGTAAGCCGAATCATTGCCGGCTGCATCGTAGGCGCAGACCATATAGGTGTAGGTGGTTGACAGCTCCAGTCCGGTGTTATGGAAAGCGGGCACGGCGGAGGTGGCGATCTGCTCCATCCCCTGCTGGCCACTGCGATAGATCTTATAGCCTGTCACGGCCACATTGTCGGTGGAGGCATTCCAGGCAAGATCAATCTCACCGGAACTGCGGGTTACTGCTACCAAATTGGTGGGTACCGAAGGGGGCGTCGTGTCCTCTCCGCTCTGAGTGGTGGCCGATGCCGGGGAGGATTGAGCCGAGTTGTTATTCGCCAGATCATAGGCGGAAACCGTATAGTTGTACGTGGTTAAGGGTGTGAGTCCGGCATCCTGGTATGAGGTTCCAGTTGCGGTGTTGACTTGCGACCCATTCCTAAAAATCTTGTAGCCCGTCACTCCGACATTATCGGTCGATGCGATCCAGGCGAGATTAATCTGACTGGCACTCACCGCGGTCGCCGTCAAGCTTGTCGGCACGGAGGGTGGAGTGGTGTCTCCTGCAACCAAGGTGGCAAAATTAAAATCATCTGATGTCGCAAGATTTCCGGCCGCGTCTTTGGATTTCACGCGGTAGTGATAAACGGTCGCCGCCGTTAGGCCTGAGAGCAACTGCGAATGGCTGGTGACCATCGCCCCATCGAGCGGCGATGAACTTCCATACGCCACACTGGTACCGTAGTCCACTTGCGAATCGCTGGCTTCATTCGTCGTCCAGGTAATCGATGCACTACTGGAAGTAATTGACGAAGCGGGTACAACGGAGATGACTGGGGGGGTCGTATCGGGCCCATTCGTGGTAGTGAAAGTAAAATCCGCCGACGTCGCCAGATTCCCCGCGGCGTCTTTGGACTTCACATGATAATGGTACAGGGTGAGGCTGGTCAGGCCCGACAAGGGAACAGAATGCGTCGTCACCATGCTCGCGTTCAGTGTGGTCGATGTCCCATACCCTGTCGTCGTGCCATACTCGACCTGAGAGTCGGAGGCTTCATTGGTTGTCCAACTGATCGTTGCTCCACTGGAGCTAATTGAGGAAGCACTCACCGCCGAGATGCCCGGTGGCGTGGTGTCGTTGGGTGTTTCTATAGCCAGAAGCCTTCCGCCGACATAAATGTATTCCTTCGATGGCTGAGGAGGAGACTGGGCCGACAAAACCACGGGCAGGCACGCCACTGTTAGCGCGCATAACAAAGTAAGCCATGCCATCGAACAACAGAGGACTCCCGGGGCTCTTCTCAAATCCAGGAAAGGTCCCTTCAGTCCAGTGTCCGAATGCCGATGCTGTCTGGGAGAGTCACTACGGGACGCGTACTTCGTGAAAAATGGTACAATCTGAGACAGCAACATGAGAACCTCCGTTGGTGCGCATCGATCGTTCATATCTATCTATCTTTAAGCTTGGCTTCAGGACCTGGTAAGAAGAGCCGCATGCATGACAAACCCATCCTTAACCGAACCCAGGGAATGTCAACGCCGTCTCTTCATTGCTGCCGGGAAAGTTCCAACTGCGGCGGCGGGATCTCTCCGCCTCAACTCATAAGGCGAGAACGCAATGAGAATCAGCTCACCCCTTGAAAATTTTTGTCTAACGTTGACGCGAGGTTTGCGATTGGGATTAGCATATCGAGACAGCAGTCCAGAGCTGGGCCTTTCGAAATATCGACAAGCTGATTCCAGGCTAAATTCTTACGCACTGTTGAAGGCTCTGATTTCTCCACTGAAGCCCTTTTGCTATCCCAAGGGGGAAAGTTCATTACTGACGCCCAGTGCCTTCAAAGACCAGCAAAAGGAGCGCCCAAGAAAAAAGTGTCCGCTGACTGCCTGCGCGCAAGGTCCCTCGCAGGGAATTCTGTATCAAGGAGGTGAGACTGGCCTGAAAGGACAGCGTAGGAATTGGCGGGTCGGATCTCCATTTTGCTTGGATGCAAGACTAGCCCGGATTTCTCACCACCTGACCGAATAACCGGTTTAATCTCGGTTCTAAGCTATGTCAACGGTCTGTGGAGCAGTGTCGTGGTGCTGAGTTGACAAGGAGCGCCTTTTTGTGGTTGCGCCCGGCTGTAACGACCTC
>JBGQBO010000084.1:0-12282 GCA_041494885.1 Terriglobia bacterium | reverse complement strand
TGCAGCACCTTCGTGATCGCACTCGTCAACGTCGTCTTCCCGTGATCGATGTGCCCGATCGTCCCGATGTTGATGTGCGGCTTGGATCGATCAAATTTCTCCTTCGCCATGTCCGTCTCCTATCGAAATTTAGAAAGTCGATTTATCCAATCTTCCTTCGGAAGCGTCAAAGTCCCGCGTCTGCCGCCGAGCCACCCGGAAATCAGCTAAACCCGGACGCCTTCTCACAAAAAATCCCAACTCCTCGGAGTTGGGAGAAGACTAACGCCGTGCCACCCGGCCGGTCACCTTGGCAATCACTTCCTCCGCCACGAGTTTGGGCGCTTCCTCGTAACGGAGGAAATGCATGGAGTGTGTGGCCCGGCCCTGGGTCCGGGAGCGCAGGTCCGTGGCATAGCCGAACATATCCGAGAGCGGGACCCGCGCCGTAATCACCTGCGAACCCGCACGTCGTTCCATCCGCTCGATATGTCCCCGGCGCGCGTTCAAATCACCAATTACATCCCCCATGTATTCCTCGGGGACGACAACCTCCACCTTCATGATGGGTTCAAGCAGCACCGGGTGCGCACGCGCCACCCCATCCTTGAAGGCCATGGATCCGGCAATCTTGAAGGCAATTTCCGAAGAGTCGACTTCGTGGTAGCTGCCATCGAACAGGGTCACCTTAATATCCTGCATTTCATAGCCCGCCAGCACACCGGTTTCCATGGCTTCGGCGATGCCTTTTTCCACGGGATTAATGTATTCCCGCGGGATCGCCCCGCCGACCACTTTATTCTCAAAAACAAATCCCTCGCCGGGCATGGCCGGCTCCACATAGATCTTCACGTGGCCATACTGGCCGCGGCCTCCGGTTTGACGAATGAATTTGCCCTCGGCCTCGGCTTTCTTGCGGATGGTCTCTCGGTAGGCCACCTGCGGTTTTCCGACATTCGCATCGACCTTGAACTCACGCATCATGCGGTCGACAATAATTTCCAGGTGCAACTCGCCCATGCCGGCAATGATCGTCTGGCCAGTCTCCGTGTCGGTCTTGACGCGGAAGGTGGGATCCTCCTGCATGAGCTTCTGCAGTGCGAACCCCATTTTCTCCTGATCCGCCTTCGACTTGGGCTCGATGGCCAGCGAAATCACCGGCGTCGGAAAATCCATGGCCTCCAGGACAACGGGTTGTTCCTCATCACAGATCGTGTCGCCAGTCAGCACGTTTTTCAGACCCACCGCCGCCGCAATGTCCCCGGCATACACTTCCTTGATCTCTTCCCGCTTATTCGCGTGCATCTTCAGCAATCTTCCGATCCGCTCCCGCTTCTGTTTGGTGGAGTTCCAAACGCCTTGTCCGGTACTCATCTTGCCGGAATAGACGCGAAAGAACGCCAATTGCCCGACAAACGGGTCGGTCATGATCTTGAACACCAGCGCTGAAAAGGGCTCCTCGTCGTTCGCCCCCCGACGCGGGGGTTCTTCGCCCTCCTTTTCGACAATCCCTTCCACAGGGGGCACATCCACGGGTGCAGGCAGGTAGTCGATCACCGCATCCAGCAGCGGTTGCACTCCCTTGTTCTTAAACGCGGAACCACACAAAACCGGCACCAGCTTCAGGGCGATGGTGGATCTGCGGATTGAAGCCTTCAAATCTTCGGCTGTCATTGTCTTCCCGTGGAGGTATTTCTCCAGCATGATGTCATCGCATTCGCACACCGTCTCGATCAGTTTCTCCCGGTAGGCGGCCACCGACTGCGCATATCCGGAGGGAATCTCCTTCACTTCATAGGCCGCGCCCAGGGTTTCATCCTTGTACACAATTGTATTCTGCTGAATCAGGTCAATGACCCCCGTGAATTTATCTTCTTTGCCCAGGGGAATTTGAATCACGAGGGGAGTGGCATGAACTCGCGTCCGGATCATCTCCACGCAGTTCTCAAAATCGGCGCCCACGCGATCCATTTTGTTAACAAACACCAAACGGGGGACCCGGTACTTGTCGGCCTGGCGCCAGACCGCTTCGGTCTGAGGTTCCACGCCTTCGACGGCTCCAAGGAGCGCAATGGCCCCATCCAGCACGCGGAGACTGCGTTCGACTTCCGCAGTAAAGTCCACGTGCCCGGGCGTATCAATAATATTAATCCGGTGCTCTTCAAACTGGTTCTCAGACCCTGACCAGAAACAGGTCGTGGCCGCGGACGTAATCGTAATCCCGCGTTCCTGTTCCTGTTCCATCCAGTCCATCGTGGCGGTCCCTTCATGCACCTCACCGATCTTGTAGTTGACGCCCGTGTAATAAAGAATCCGCTCGGTACACGTCGTCTTCCCCGCATCGATGTGCGCCATGATGCCGATGTTCCGGGTCCGCTCTAGTGGTGTCGTCCGTGCCATGTTCAGTTCCAAATCGATCGTGTCTTTACCAGCGGTAATGCGCAAAGGCCTTATTGGCCTCTGCCATCCGGTGGGTATCATCCTTCTTCTTCATTGCTCCGCCGCGGTTATTCGAGGCGTCCAACAGCTCATTGGCCAGTCGCTCGCGCATGGACTTCTCATTGCGCTCGCGCGCATAATTAATCAACCAGCGAATGGAAAGCGACTGCTGGCGGTTTCGATTGACTTCCACCGGCACCTGGTAGTTCGCGCCCCCGACACGGCGCGTCTTCACTTCCAAGACCGGTTTGACGTTCTCCACCGCCTTTTTAAAGATCTTCAGCGGGTCGTCGTTTGCCTTCTTTTTGATGAGGTCCATGGCCCCGTAAAAGATCCCTTCCGCCACCGTCTTCTTGCCCTGACTCATAAGGGAATTCACAAACTTCGCCACCAGGGTGCTGTTGAAAATGGCATCGGGATCGACTTCCCGACGGGCGACAATTCTCCTTCTCGGCATAGACTAAACCTCACGTTGATGTCATTCTCAGGCCAGTTTCGAATCGAAAGGTTTTGCGGCGTTTAAACACCCGCTCTCGGCGGACCCGCTGCAACTACTTTCGCCGTGACCTGATCAAGTTGTAATCAAAGGGTGGTCTGGACTTTAGGCTTTCGGTCTTTTCGCACCGTATTTGGAACGGCTCTGACGACGCTCAGCCACTCCTACCGAATCGAGCGTGCCGCGAACGACGTGGTATCGAACACCGGGCAGATCTTTAACGCGTCCCCCGCGAATGAGGACAATCGAATGCTCTTGAAGATTGTGCCCAATGCCCGGAATGTAAGTGGTTACTTCAATGCCGTTGGTCAGTCGCACACGCGCGACCTTCCTCAGCGCGGAATTGGGCTTCTTAGGCGTGGTCGTGTATACTCGCACGCACACTCCACGTTTTTGCGGGCAGCCTTGTAACGCAGGACTACTGGTTTTGTACCGGGGTCGTCTGCGTCCTATCCTCACGAGTTGACTAAAAGTTGGCACCGAATCCCTCTACAATTCTCTTCCCAAAGTTACACACCACGTTACGCACTGGGGCGTAACCCACCACCTGACAAACCCTACGAGTTTATCGACAGCCCCGTAATTTGTCAACCCTTTGCAAAAAAAAAATTGCCATCGCGCCCCGGAAATCCGCTGGCCCAGCTAAAACTCCAACCCACCCCCGCCCGTCCGTTTAACTTGTGGGCTGTCTCCCTGCGGGGAAGGACGTTTGAAAGCCGGCCTCCTCGCCACCGCACACGCTCTGAACTAAACTTCCATGATCTCTTTTTCTTTCCCTTTCCCAAACCCTTCCAGTTTCTCGATAAACTGATTGGTCACTTTCTGGATCTCATCGAGCGTCTTCTTCTCATCGTCCTCGGAAATCGATTTGTCCTTCAAGGCCTTCTTCACCCGCTCGTTCTCGTCCCGTCGAATATTCCGGATCGCGGTGCGGTGATCCTCCAGGATCTTATGCAGGTGTTTCACCAGGTCCCGGCGCCGTTCCTCCGTAAGCGGGGGAATCGGGACCCGAATGATCTTGCCGTCGTTGACGGGATTGAATCCCAGGTCAGACGACCGGATCGCCTTTTCGATGGTACCCAGCTGAGAAATGTCCCACGGCTGAACCGAAATAGAGGTGGGCTCGGAGACTGCCAGAGAAGCCAGTTGGTTCAGCGGTGTAAGCGTGCCGTAATAATCCACCTTGAGATGATCAATGAGCCCGACATTTGCCCGGCCCGTCCGAATCGACGACAGGGTGTGCCTGAAGTCTTCCACGGATTTTTCCATTCGAGCCTTGGTCTGTGTGAGGATATCCTTTATCATAGGGATTGACTCCGAGCTCAGTTTAGAGATGAACGAGGGTTCCCACGGCGACCCCCAGAACCGTCCGTTTGATATTGCCCCGCTTGAGCAGGTTAAACACGATGATCGGCAGCTTGTTATCCATACACAGCGAGATCGCCGTCGTGTCCATGACAGCCAAGCCCTTCCGGAGCACGTCGATGTAAGAGATCTCCCGAAACATCTTGGCGCGGCGATTCTTCAGCGGGTCGCTGTCATAGATGCCGTCCACCCGAGTGGCCTTCAAGATCACCTCGGCTTTGATCTCCATGGCCCGCAAGGCCGCGGCGGTGTCCGTGGAGAAGTACGGGTTTCCGGTTCCCGCGGCAAAAATCACCACGCGTCTTTTTTCCAGGTGACGCATGGCGCGCCGACGGATGAAGGGTTCAGCGACTTCGCGCATTTCAATGGCCGACATGACTCGGGTGATGATACCTACTTTTTCGAGCGCATCCTGAAGGGCGATGGCATTAATCATGGTGGCCAGCATCCCCATCACATCTCCGGAGACCCGGTCCATCCCCTTGGCGCTTGCCGCCACTCCGCGGAAGATGTTGCCTCCGCCGATGACGATACTCAATTCAACACCCAGCTTGTGAACTTCCTTGATCTGCTCGGCAATGCTGGCTGCGACCAGCGGGTCCACACCATAGCCCTGCCGACCCATCAGGGCTTCACCGCTCAATTTCAACAGGACTCTCTTGTACTTGGCTTTAGGGGTTCTCATGAGAGATCGCTTTGAGACCTATGGACTTCGTGTTTAGGCGCAAAGAATTCGGAACACTACAAATGAGGAAAACGCCGCGAAGAAAAATCTGAAATTCTGCGCGGCTCCTCCCGACAACCAACGTTTGAATCTCACACCAGGCGGGAAAAAGTCCGACTCACCACTTCCCTCACCTGAGGGGCTGACACCCCGCGGTTCTTCTACTTCAACTGAGCGGCGACTTCTGCTGCAAAATCGTCAGGACGCTTTTCGATCCCTTCACCCGTCTTGAAACGAACGAAGCGGCGAACTTCCACCACCCCCTTAAACGCGGTCGCCTTTTGGGCCAACCACTGACCCACCGACATCCCCGGCTCCTTCACAAAAGGTTGTTCCAGCAAACACACCTCGCCGTAAAATTTTGCCAGTTGGCCCTCTACAATCTTGTCGACCACCGGGACAGGTTTTCCGGGAGGAACCTTGGCCCGGGCGATATCTTTCTCACGGACCAGCACGTCGGAGGGCACATGGTGGCTGCTGAGGTACTTGGGGTCCGAAGCCGCCACATGCATGGCGACGTCGTGAACCAAGCTGAGAAATGCCTCTCCCCCGGTCTCGGTCCCGGCGGGGGCACCCAACTCTACGAGCACGCCAATTTTTCCGCCTGCATGGATGTAGGTTCCCAATGCTCCTTCGCCTTTCAACTCAATCCGTTCAAAGCGGCGGATGGAGAGGTTCTCCTTGATGTGTGCGATTCTCTCCAAGAGAACCTCATGGACGGTTTTCGCCCCCTCAGGATAGAACTTCTGTGAGAGCAGGTGGTCAAGAGAGGCGGCTTTTTCCCGAAGAATGTGCTCTCCTACCTGGGACACAAAATTCTTGAAGTCGTCGGTGCGGGCCACAAAGTCGGTTTCACAATTGACTTCGACAATAACTCCAACGAAAGTCCCTTGGACGTTGGCGACCCGGACATCGACCAGGCCTTCTGCCGTGACACGACCCGCTTTCTTTGCGGCACTGGCCAGACCCCGCTTGCGAAGGATGGTATTCGCTTCGTCGATGTTTCCCTGGGCCTCCAACAGGGCCTTCTTGCATTCCATCATGCCGGCGCCGGTTCGCTCCCGAAGCTCCTTCACGTCTTTTGCTGAAATTTCCATAAGATTGATCATACCTCCAAATAAATAGCGGTCAGCCATCAGCTATCAGCCATCAGCAGTCAGCTTTCAGCAGTCAGCTTTCAGCTGTCAGCTGTCAGCAGTCAGCTTTCAGCCATCAGCTTTCAGTTGCCAGCTATCAGAGGTCAACAAACACCCTTTGACTGTTAGGTTAGAATGTTGCGGGCTTGTGTCCCCCGCCTACAGCGAAAAAGGCTAATATCCATTCAAATCGGTCGGACGATGGTTCGTTTGCTGATCGCTGAAAACTGATGGCTGATCGCTGCTCTACAAAAATAAACCTAAAAATTGTTCACCCTTCGGAATGGCGAACAATTCTTAGGTTGGATGAATGCTCTCGTTTGATTCACCCGGTGGCTCTCGATTTCACCATCAACAGAAAGGTGAATCCGGGGCTCGCGAATCCGTCAGAGACGGGATTAGCGACCCGTCGATGATTGCGTTAACGGGCGCGGTCGGCGTGGCCGACGCTTCCGGCCCGCTTCGTCCAGTCCGCCTCCGCCTTCCGATCCTCCTGGTCCGGCAGTGGAACTCTCCACCCCGACTCCCGCCGCACCGGCGGTGACCTCAACTTCAACCTGCGGTTTCAGTTCGCCCGCGGCCTCAGCGGAAGCCTGTTCCTGGGCCACCTTTTCCGCTTCCGCCTCCTGGGCGAGTCGCAAATGCTGTCCCTCCAGAATTGCGTCCGCCACCTTTTGAGTAAACAGCCGGATGGCGCGCAGGGCGTCGTCATTTCCGGGGATGATGTAGTCGATAACATCCGGGTTGCAGTTGGTATCCACGATGCTGAATACCGGGATCCCCAGTTTTCGGGCCTCTGAAATGGCAATCTCTTCTTTCCCGGAATCGACGACGAAAAGGGCGTCCGGCAGCCGGGGCATATTCTTGATACCGGAAAGATTCTTTTCCAGGGCCGCGCGCTCCCGTTCAAGTCTTGCGACTTCTTTCTTGGAGCGCAGTTCATAACTCCCGTCGGCCTTCATGGCCTCCAGATCTTTCAACCGTTTGATGGAACGCTGAATGGTGGCAAAGTTGGTTAACAACCCTCCCAGCCAGCGCTGGTTGACGAAATACATGCCACAACGCTGCGCTTCCTCAGCTATCGCATCTTGCGCCTGACGCTTGGTACCCACATACAAGATGATCTTCCCATGGGAAGCCAGTTCCGTGATCGACTGCAGGGCTTCCTTAAACATCTTGAGGGTCTTCTGCAGATCAATGATGTATATTCCATTCCGCTCCCCGAAAATGTATTCCTTCATCTTCGGGTTCCAACGTCTTGTTTGATGCCCGAAGTGCACGCCGGCTTCAAGCAGTTCCTTCATCGTGACTTGAATCAAGTAATCCCCTTTTCATTGCTGGATAAACGGCGCGATCCAACTCGGATCCCCCCGCTGGGAAATTTAAAACTGCCACAGGCTTTTCCAGTCCCCGGGCCTGCAGCGTCAAATTCAGGTGGTGGAGCAGACGCCCTCGTCTGCCTTGACTGTTGGGTGAAGCGAGCAGACCGAAACATCTGCTCCAGAAGGGTCTTTAAGATTACCGCTTGGAGTACTGGAAGCGTTTGCGGGCGCCCTTTTGCCCGTACTTTTTCCGCTCCTTAATCCGAGCATCCCGAGTCAAGAATCCGCCTTCTCTCAGCCTCTTGCGCAACTCCGCATTGAATTCCAGAAGGGCCCTCGAGATCCCCAACTGGACTGCGTCGGCCTGGCCCGAAAGACCACCCCCCTGGACATTGACCAGGACATCAAACTTCCCCGCGGTCTCTGTTGCTTGAAACGGCTGACTGATAATCTTTCGCAACGTCTCGGTCTTGAAGTAATCCTCAATTTTCAGTTCATTCACCTTAAACTGACCCAACCCCGGACGCAAAAAAACACGGGCGACCGCGGTCTTGCGTTTGCCCGTTCCGTAGTACTGAACCCTCGGTGTGGATAATTCTGTAGACAAATTCAAACTCCTTGGAAAAACTGCAGACCCTAGCCCTTGATGAGAAACGTTTCCAGTTTCTGCGAGGCGTGAGGGTGCGACGGGGCCGCATAGACGCGAAGCTTTTTCGCCATCGCCCGGCCCAATTTTGATTTCGGCAGCATTCCCGTCACCGCATCTTCAACGACGCGGGTCGGGTGCTTGGCCAACTGATCCTTCAATGAAATGGACTTCATCCCGCCGGGGTATCCGGAAAACCGGTGATAGAACTTTTGTTCCAGCTTCTTGCCGGTAATCTTTACCTTATCCGCGTTGATGATCACCACATGGTCGCCGCCGTCAAGGTACGGGACATAATTGGTTTTCGTCTTGCCTGTCAATAATTTGGCGACTGTCGTGGCGAGGCGACCCAACACCACCCCACTGGCATCGATCAAATACCATCTGCTGTGAATCTCTGAAGCCTTTGTAAAATGCGTTGACATACCCTCACTCCGAATAGCGCCCGTGGGCGAAAGCAGCAAAATTATACGACAAGCTGTTCTTTGTCAAGCGCTAAGCTCAGGGCCCGTTGAACTGGCGTGGTCTTTAAGCCCGGAAGTAGCGTGGAATTTAATGCCGGAAAGCCTGACCGGACTCCCTTTGAAGTCGATCTCTCACTCCGTGTCCAACCGACTTGCCTCACAAATATACCCCAATGTTAGTTCCCGATGGTGGTTCAGACGGTCAGCCCAGTAAAACAGGACAGGAAACAAAAACCCCAAGAAAGGCGCCAGCAGAACAAACACCGGCCATTTCATTCCCCCCTGGAAGAACGTCAGTAAATTGAAAGATCGACGGGACATCAGCCAGAAAAACCCGCCGACGGCCTCTATCCTGTGCACCTGGAACCCGCTCTTCACCAGCAAGTATTCCAAACCGTATCGCGTGAATCGGAAAAAGTCGTTCGGGGCCTGATGGATTTCCCATTGGCTCGGAGCCACCAGGAAAAATCTGCCGCCAGGTCGAAGGACGCGCGCGGTTTCGCGCAGGACCTCCCCGGGCTCGCGCACATGTTCCAGCACAACGATGCTGACAGCGGCATCAAAGGCCATCGATGCAATCGGCAGTTGCTCCAAATCCCCAAGAACGTTCAGGCGAGAATAATCCCACGAGGCGTCACCCACGGCACTATCCAAGGCCACGTATCGATGCCGGGCAAAGACCGATGCATACCGGCATTGACCTGCCCCTGCATCCAAAACAAGCGAATGCTCCGGCAGGGATGTGACAAAGGCGGCCAACCGATCTGAAACGCGAGCGTCGAACGGATCCAGCGCGCGAAGCAAAATTTTTGGCAAGCACTGCTTCGCCAGGGCGCGGACACGGGCATTTAGCATATTCCCCTCGCTCTACACGATACGGACACCCTCAACATCCTGGGCGATTGTCCTCGCATCACCCCGTGGCATCGAAGATAAACACAATTTTCACACGCAACAAGCGCAACTAAATTACAGATCCGCGGGCATCTTCACGCCTCCTTCTCCCGCTCTCCAACCTGCGCGCCGTGCGGCCCCTTTGAAATAAAATAGACCAAAAAGATGGGAGACAACGCCTCGACCGCCGGCGGGAGGGGCCGAACAGACCCCACCATGCACCTCTTCTATTCCAGGGCCAGCTCCTTTAAACTGATCCGAAACTGAAACAACAAGCGACGGAGTTCCTCATCCGATATCTTCTGCCGGCGCTTGACCCCCTCTCTTTTCTTCCACATTCGAGGCACAAGTATCAACGCGGCCAAATTCGCGCGAAGAACGGTCCATAACAACCGGAGGATGGAATACTCCCGGACGAAGCTCCCCGCAGGCCCCTTGCGGAGCGCGGAGCCCACCATCCCGACGAAGAAACGGAGCCCGGCATAGTACGGATTCAATAACAGGATCGGGAGGGGGAAGAGCTTCACGGCCAGCCACACCCGGTTTCGCTCAACATAGAAAATCTTTTCGGGGGAAAAGGCGCCGAGTGTTTGAGAATGGCGATGAAACACGACGGCTTGCGGAGAATAAAGGGCGCGCCATCCGCCGAGCCGGGCGCGCAGCCCCAGTTCAGCGTCATCCCCGTAAGCAAAGAAGTCTTCATCAAATAATCCCACCGCGTCAAAGACGGCACGGCGGTAGAGTGCGGCACAACCGTCCGGAAAGAGGGTTTCTTCTTCGCGGTCGAACTGGCCGCGGTCTCTCTGGCCCGTCCCGCGGCCTCGATTCTGCCCATCGAGATAAATGAGGTGTCCCACCTTGTCGATCACATCCGGTTGATCGTGTTTCAGGATCTTGGACGCGCACATGCCAATATCATCCGCGCGCCCAATCACAGCGGCCATCTCTTCCAGCCAGGTCGGCTGAGCCTCGGCATCATTGTTTAACAGTGCCACGTAATCTGATTTTGATGAGAGGATGCCCTGATTCACCGCCCGACAGAACCCGTGATTTCGCGAGTTTCTGATCAGGTAGGCGAACCCCCCAAACTCACTTTCCAGCATCTCGAGCGATCCGTCGATCGATCCATTGTCCACTACGATGACGTGAAAATTTCTATACGTCTGGCGCCGGAGCGAGAAGAGGCATTCACGCAACAAATCACGGCTGTTCCAGTTCACGACAATGACCGTTACGGACTTTTCATTTTCCATTTAAGCGGCCGGTGGAGGTGTGGTCCTTGAGTCTTCTTTCAGGTTTTGAGCGGCAGGTATCGTAGATCGCCGCGCTTCGATCGTGATGGTCGCACCCCGTCCCGCCAGCGAATCGCCCAACGCGAGCGGAGTGGCAGCGAGCACCAACAGAAAATAGACGAAATTCTTAAGAATACCAAGGGTTGGAAGCTGTCCGGAAAGGCTTCGCCGTGCGGTCTTGCGAACCAGTCTAGCCAGGGGGTCCAGCGAAGGAAACAAGCTGGAAACCCATGCCGCAGCATCATCGCGGAGAGAAAATCTCTTCTGTCGTATGATCTCAAATCCTGTCTCCCGGAGTAGTTGAATCAATGCCCTGTCGCTGAAGTTGACCAGGTGCCTCGGGGTGTCCAGACCGTACCAGCGGGAACCAAAGACGCGAAATTGCCAGCTACGGATATTGGGCACCTGGACAACGATCCGACCGTGCTCCCCCAGAGCGGTCCTCGCCGACTTCAGAAACGCCCGGGGCCCTGAGACATGTTCCAAAACATGAAAACAAGTGAGGAGCGAGAATCTTCCGTCTTGCCAAGCGGATTCAGTCAGATCGCCCACACTGCAGTCCAATTGATACACCCGGCGGGCATGCGCCACGGCTTCTTCAGAGAAGTCCAGACCCTGCCCTGAGATCCCCCGTCGGGATAGCTCGTGCAACAGTGTTCCCCCGGAACAGCCTACATCCAGCAAGTTTACGGATTGGCCTTCTTCTCTTACGTGATGTGCCGCCTCCAAAACAAAATGGATATGGCCCTGGAGCGCCGCCCGGCGGTATATCGATTCCAATCGTTTCCCGAGGGTGGAGAGGAAACCCACTGCTGGTCCGGTTTCGCTCCACCAGTACCCGGTTGGATAAAACGCACGCACTTCTTCCGCCGACGGGGTGGGAGCAAGAAAGATAATCCCACACGACCTGCACTCACGAAGCGGAAACATTTTGTCCGTGGTATTCAGCAAGTAGTCTGTGCTGAGGGCGAAAAACGTCGTTTCTTGCTGGCAACACAGTGGGCACGCATTTTCACTCATGGATCAGCCATTGCTGGCTCACCCGACGTCCCATCACCCTGAAACTTGATTCCTTCCGGGACACACCACAAGGTAAGCACATGAAAAATCTGCTCAAGCGTACCCGAAGGACGGACCGAACGCAAGGGGAAGGAGAGTCATTCAGGAGAATGGAACCTCGGAATCAGGGCACCGGGGCTGGACGAAAAAGCGAAGTCAGTGAATTTCAACCGCGAATGTCGGCGTCAACCTTGGGGGGTTCGGCTGCGCGGTGCTCAAACACTGAGATTTTGAAAAGCAAGGAAAGCTTCTCGAAGATGGGAATCCATTTACGAACGGCGAGGCTATTGATGACGAAGCTCCCCAGAATCACCAGCAGGCGGGGCTTCGGCGCATGACAATGGACACAGTCGTGGTAGGCCTCAATCTTCCGATCGAGATGCGCTTGCCGCAACTTCTGCATCTTTTCATTGTTCCAGATCTCCTTCACGGGCTGCAGATTGGCGTTCCCGAGCGGTTCCCCGCG
>JBGQBO010000083.1:0-12798 GCA_041494885.1 Terriglobia bacterium | reverse complement strand
GTTAACCGGAGCGATTGCACGAATTCTCCGGCCGGCGAAGCAGGAGGGCAAATCATGAAGCTACGCAAGCGTATGTTGGACGAGCTCGACCAGGACATTCGCGATCACATCGAGAGGGAGACAAAGGACAACATCGAGCGCGGCATGTCGCCGGAAGAAGCGCGTTATGCCGCGATGCGGAAGTTCGGCAATGTGACGCGGGTCAAGGAAGAAACGCGCGAGGTGTGGAGTTTCGTCTGGCTGGAGCAGTTACTGCAGGATGTCCGCTTCGCTCTACGCATGCTCCGCAAAAATCCCGGCTTTGCCCTCACCGCGGTCTTCACCCTGGCGCTCGGCATCGCCGCCAATGTCATCGTTTTCGGCGTCCTGCAGGCATTAGTCCTGCGGCAACTGGATTTGCCGCATGCAGACCGGGTGATGACGCTTCAGCCCAAAGACGGTGGCCCCTTTCTTTCGTATCCGGAAATGCGCGATGTGCGTGATGACAATACGCTGTTTACTGCTGTAGCCGGTGTTGAGTTGCAGGAATTTGGCTTGGAAGCCAACGACGCCACCCGGCACGTCTGGGGATGCGAAGTGAGCGGGCAGTACTTCGAGGTCGTCGGTATCAAGCCGCTGCTCGGGCGGCTGCTCGAGCGCGCCGATGACGATCATCCCGGAGCCTCAGAGGCTGCGGTGCTTTCCTGGCCTGCATGGAAGAGTGATTTTGGCGCGGACCCCAACATCGTGGGAAAGACGGTACGCATTGACAAACATCCGTACACGATCGTCGGGGTCACGCCTGAAGGCTTCTACGGGACCGAAAAATTTGCCCAGCTCGACGTGTTCGTTCCGATGGCGAATGAAGGATCGCTGGACGGGGTCAACTGGCTTGAGTCGCGAAGTCATAAGAATCTCTTTTCGATCGTGCGCATCAAGGACGGGGTCACTCTGTCCCAGGCGCAGACTGGATTAGACGCGATTGCTGCCCGCATTGCCCGGCAGTATCCGAAGGAGGAAGAGGGCCTGGCTTTGAAGTTGGCTCGTCCCGGTATGATCGGCGACTTTATCGGCGGGCCGGCGCGCGGTTTTATGGCTGGGCTGATGGGTATGGCCGCTAAGGTGTTGCTCCCCGCCAGCGAAAACCTTGGCAGCCTGTTCGCAGCGCGTACGGCAGACCGCACGCGCGAGATTGCCATCCGTATGGCCATTGGATCGAGCCGCTGGCGCATCCTCCGCCAGGTCCTCGTCGAGGCCTTTGTGATTTCGATCTTCGGGGGCGCGTGCGCCTGCGGCCTGGCGTGGATGGCCCTCACCGACCTGGCTAGCTGGCATCCGCCCAGCAGATTCCCTTTCAAGTTCCATGTGCTGCCGCAGCCATCGTTGATTCTGACGGCGTTCCTGATTTCGGTGCTCGCCGCCGTTCTGTTCGGAGTGATGCCACTGCGGCAGATATTCAAGACCGATCCAAATGACGCAATTAAGAGCGGTGGAAGCCAATTCTCCGCAGGACGCCGCTGGGCGCTTCGCGATGTCCTGCTGGCGGCACAGATCGCGCTTTGCTGCGTCACCGTCACGGCTGCTTTTGTCTCGCTGCGTGGCCTGGGCAAGGCTCTGACCATGGACCTGGGTTTCAATCCGCAGAATGCTTTGCGCACGCAATTCGATCTGGGCCGGGCGGGCTATACCAACGATGCCGCCGCCGACCATTTCCAGCGTCAGTTACTGGAAAGGGTCTCCGAGATCCCGGGAGTGGAAGCCGCAGGCTACGCGAATACTACGCCCCTATCCTTCGAGCAAAGCGCTTCTGCTGTCTTCTCTCAACAAAGTAGCGATTTCAGACCCTCAAAGAAAGCATTTGAAACCTATATCTACGACGTTTCACCTGGATATTTGACCGCCTCTGGAACACCCCTGCTCGAGGGACGCGATGTGAGCTTTACCGACACGGCGAAGACGCCGCCTGTTGCCATTGTGAACCAGCAGTTCGCCCGGCGACTCTTCCACTCCGAGCACGCCGTCGGACGCTATTTTAAAAACCGCTCCGGGGCGTCGATCCAGATCGTGGGCATCATGGCAGATGGAAAACACTTTACGCTCAGTGAAGATCCGGAAGCCGCAGCGTTCTTCCCGATCTCGCAAGTAGGAGACACCAGGACGTCGCTCATCGTCCGGACCCGGCGCGACACGGGCGATATGGTAGCCACCATTCGCGAAGTGGTCCGCGATCTTGACCGCGCCGTTCCTATTCAGGAATCGGGCCCCTGGAACAGCCAGCTTGCGCTGAGTCTCTTTCCATCCCAGGTGGCTACAGTCGCCCTCGGCCTCTTTGGCGCTTTTGGACTCCTGCTCTCGATCACCGGCACCTTCGGCCTCGCCTCGTACACAGTCAGCAAGCGACTGCGCGAATTGAGCATTCGTGTCGTTCTCGGTGCGCAGGCGAAGCAGATTCTCTCGGCCGCGCTCGGCCGCATGCTGATCCTGCTTGCCAGCGGCTCGGTTGTCGGCATACTGCTCGGCGTGGCCGCAAGCCGTCTGCTTTCGGCGATCGTCTACCAGGCCACAGCACAGGATCCATTCGTACTTGCCGCTGTTGCATTAACTTTGCTGCTGACCGGATCACTTTCGGTCGCCGGTCCAGTGAGACGCGTCCTGCACGTCGACCCGGCCAACCTGCTCCGTGAACAATAGTTTTCATGACGCGCACCCGGAAGTAACCCACACACAGGATAAACGCGTCAACTCATATGGTGTCAGGTCTGAACTCTTCTACAAATCGATTCATGACATATGCCCGAATGAGTTTCTTTAGTGCGAGCTGTGCTCACCCCTCACACTGAAAAAGCCGCCCCTAGGCATGATAATTCCCCCGACGGGAGTCGGGGGATAGTTCAGGTTCCACCTCCCCCGCCCGACGCGCGCTCGTTGAATTGTCTCAACCCGCTCCAGCACCAGGATTCAGCAAGCGGGGACAGACACCTGCATTTAGGACAGCCTCCGGTTGATATCGAAAAAGGTGTCTGTCCCCTCCATCCCTCCATCTCAGCGACAGGCCGGATCTGAACTATCCCCCACCTCCCGGTGGGGGGATTTGGTTCAAGGGGGGACAAACACCTGTATTTAGGAGGCGTCCGATTGATGTCGAAAAAAGGTGTCTGTCCCCTTCATCTCCCGTACCGTTCCAGCAGGCCGGCGATTTCGTCGAACGCTCTGTCGCGGGCGATCTCGAAGAGCGATCGGCCATCGGGATCCCTGGCGGTCACATCGGCGCCCTGTTCGAGCAAGACGCGAACAGCTTCAACCTGGCCCTGATTGACCATCCGCATCAGAGGTGTCTGCCAATCCTCGCGTCTGGGTTTACGAGAGATGCACTCGGCAAAAGGCCGGTTCAGGGCAGCCGCATCGCGCGCCGGCCCGCTGCCTCTCCGGACATACCTGCGTTTGAATCCCCCCCGCTTGATTGACTGGCACTCTCATCTCATATAAACTAAAGTGTGAAGAGAACGGAAAAAAGAAAAATTACCCTTTAGTTCTCGCCTCAGTGTCGAGATTTGGTTCCTTCACCCGAGGACGAGGGACAAATTTCGACACCGGGAGAACTCCGAGCGAAAGGCGTTGCTGGTCCGGGCTGCAGCGGATAGCAACGCGAGTGACGGGAGAGGTCTTTGCGACTGGCGCGAGAGTTTGCGAGCGGAGGCCCGGCGCGAAGCGCGACACGTTAGTGCGGAGACCTGCAACGCCAAAGCACATTCCCGGAGGAGCAAACACGAAAGCGAGGCGGGGTGCCGTCTCAATAGCTGCGCGCGGGCCTGCATCAGAAAAAAACGAAAGCTACATTGATCTGTTTCCTGGAGCATGAGGTGTCGATGAGGGCGAAGTGGATCGTGCGCACCTTTCTTGTGAGCCTACTCGCCATTAAAGGAATCGGTCTATTCAATTGTCCGCTTTTGGCGCAGGAGGTAAAACCTCGTGAGGCACTGCGGCCAGACGAGATGACGGATCTCGTCGCTGCTGGGTTGTCGCCTTCGGTTCTCTATCCATTACCGGGCGAGGTGGTCGATGTGACGGCGGGAGTTCGCAACCGTGCGAGCCACAACGAACGGAACGTCATTGTGGCTCTGTTCGCAGGTGGCACGAGAATCGCTTCAGAAGCAATCGACTTAAACGCGGGAGAGACGCGTACGTTGCACTTCTCTTGGCGACCCAAAGAGGAAGGCGCAATCACACTTACGCTGCGAATCGATCCTGATCAGACGCACATGGAGCTGGACCGACGGGACAACCAGGTGTCTCTCGATGTTGTTGTCGCACGACAGCCAGCGGCTGGGGCCGACTTTGCAGCTTCAGACTTGCAATTCGTAACGGTCGAAGGAAAACCGTCTCTGATCCGTGCAATGGTGCAAAACAGTGGAGAAGTCGCGGGAAGCGCGCCGCTCGTGCTGCAGGTTGACGGACGGACAGCCGCGCGGCGGCTGGTTGCGCTTCGCGCCGGCGAGCGACTCACGGTGGAAATTCCGTGGTCATCAGAAGAATTTCGCGGGCGGCTATCGGCGGAGATCAATCCGCGCTTTCGCGCCAAGGAGAAGAAGACGGACGACAACCTGCTCTCGCGAGACCTGCGGCCATCTGTTGGTCTCGTGGTGGAAGGTCTCTCGATTTCTGCGGCCCAGTTTGATCCGAAGCGGCCGAGACAGGTGACGATTAGCTTTCGAATTCTAAACGCCGGGCGGGATGCGATCACCGAGACCTTTCGGACCGCAATTTTTCCCGGAGCGATCCGATCGGACAACGCCCAGCCGCTCGATACGTATTATCTGACGACGAATGGCTTAGCGGCTGGAAGCTCGATTTACGTCTCGCGCACGATCATATCACCGCTGGGCGAATTCGATGTGCGCGTTGAAGCTGATGCAGATCACAAGATCAAACTGGCGAATGGGACGAGAAATATCGCCACGGCGAAATTCAAGAATCCGACTCCCTCGACAGGACGATGGGTTTCCATCGGGCCCCGGCTCATAACAAGTGGCCCGTCAGGTTTTCGCGCCAACGGGCGGGTCACTGCGATCGCCATAGATCCGACCTCTCCCTCAACGGTTTACGTCGGCGCCTTCCACTCAGGAGTTTGGAAAACAAGTGATGGCGGCGCGTCCTGGGCGCCTATCACGGATAGCCTGCCGACGCTGGACGTCGCAGCGATCGCCGTCGATCCATCGATGCCGTCTCGTATTTACGTCGCTTTGGCGGGCTCTGGAGTATTTCGCTCGACGGACGCGGGTATCAGTTGGACTCAAATATCGGGGGACCTCCAAGCGGAAGTGCGGTGGGGGGTGCTGCTGGTTAATCCAACGAGTCCGAACGTGATTTATGTCGCGTCTGCGGCCGGTGTTTATCGTTCCGGCGATTCCGGCGGTACATGGCAGCTTTCGAAGTCCGGCGGCGAAGCTACTGACCTGGTGATGGATCCAACGAATCCAAACATTCTGTACGCGGCGCTGTTTGGCAACGGCATCTACCGGACCAACACTGGCGGAGCCGGCGGTGACAGCGATTGGGTCAAACTGACGGCAGGATTGCCCTCGAGCGACATAGCACAGATCACGCTTGCGCTATGTCGCGGCACCCCAACCGCACTCTACGCGGGCTATTCACGATTGTCGGGTTTTCAGTTGTATCGCACAACGAATGCCGGAAGCTCGTGGTCGCTGCAATCCACTGCGCCGTTCTCTGGCCTATTCAATGACGCGATCGGCGTGGATTCCGGAGATCCAAACACGGTTTATATCACCGGTGTAGGTATCTACCGTTCGACCGACGGCGGTGCAAACTTCGCTCCGTTAAGCGGCACGCACGGTGATCACCACGCGTTCGCGAACGACCCCGTAACTGCGGGCTTGATTTACGTGGGAGACGACGGCGGAATTTACCAATCTACGAACCGTGGCGATAGCTGGACTTTTTGGGGGGAAGGAATTTCGAATGCCGAGCTCTATGACATTGCGGACGCCGCAACGCAGTCCAGTCTGGTGATCGGCGGAACGCAGGACAATGGGAATATAAAATACGACGGCAGCAGTACGGTGTGGAACCAGATGGACGGCTTCGGTGATGGTGCGACAGTCGATATCGATCCCACTAACGCACAGATTCTCTACGCCATGGGCCAGGGTATTGACAGCCTTGCGCAATCAACGGATGGCGGCAATTCCTTCATGAACATTGCAGGAGGACTTCCCGCAGGTGTGGGCGCAACGGGTGGATGTGCGGTTTACAATACTTATTTTCAAGTTCATCCAAGCCAGCCGACGACGCTCTTAGCTTCACCGGTGCCAGGAGTCTCGCCGCCTGGGCCGTGTGGCGCACTCTATCAGACGACCAATCCTCAGCCCCCAGGCTTCTGGTCACTGTTGTTTAGGCCGCCGTCTGGAAGTATCGTGCGCTCGGCAGTGGATCCCAGCGTCAACCTTGATTACGCAGCCTCGTCCGATGGTCGGATTTATACAGGGCCTGGCGGTGCCAACTGGCAGACCGTATTCACTCATCCGTCCGGCTCTAGCGTCAGTGACGTGAGGATTGACGCAGAGGACCCTGCGACTGTCTATGTGGCGTTCGGGGGTACAGGCGCGGGCCGCGTCTACCGGTTAAGGCGATCATCGGCAGCGCCCACGTCCATGACCGCGACGGACATAACCTCGGATCTGCCGAGCGGGCTCACGATTGGACAAGTCTTCGGCCTCGCTAGCGGTGGGGCCCTGGCGGTTGACCGCCTGTTGCCGCTGACGATCTACGCAGGGACAAGTCGCGGAGTGTACTGTGGACGAACCAGCGATGGGGGCAATACGTGGTGGTGGACACCTTACAACAATGGAATGCCGCCCGCGGATGTGACGGACCTTGAGGTCCACCCAACCACAGGAGTATTGCGGGCCGCGACTTACGGCCGCAGCGCCTATGAAGTGAACACCGATTCCCACATCGGCTCCTTGCTGGGCGCCTCTGGCAGGATCACATTCCTGCGGGTAAACGATCTCGGGACCGGTTTCGGTCCCCCCTACGATTTTTTGGATGCCGAAGTAATCGTCTTGCTGGATGCCCAGCCTGGCAAGGGGTTCGGTTTTCAATTGCGATCCGACCAAGACCTGCATGATCACGCGGGAATGTTGGATCTGCTGCGCGCAGCTTTTCGCAAGAATCAGCTCGTTCATCTTGACTACATCCGGACGGGGTTTCGGAATGGAAGGATCATCAGGGTAGCAATAGTTCAATGAGAAGCAGGGAGGTTTGCCATGCAACGAATCGCTGTCTATTTACGAGTCTTTATAGTGCTCGGCCTTATTTCTGTCGGGTGTGCCCGCCTAAGCATGGCACAACTGCCGGGAGGTACGGGCACCAATTGCACGCCCTCAACTTCCTTGCAAGTCAGCGCCAGCGCGGGACCTGACGTCGATCCGGCCCAGTCCGGGGTTCAGGTCAGGATCGGGATGAGTGTGCAAGCGTCGGGTGTGGCCAGGCTGGTGCGGCTCACCCTGAAATGCGATGTAACGGAAACGTTGGCGCCGGTGTCCTGGTCACTCACGTTCCAGCCTCCTGGGGGTGCAGAGATTGATGTGACGTCGATGCTTTCCCCCGCCACATCCCAGAGCGAAAACTCGCCAAGTACGACGTCCTTCACCGCTGCTCAAGAAGGAACCTACCGCGTGGCTCTCCGGGGGAGCGGTCCTTCGGGTATGACTCGAACTGCTGTAGCCCAAGTTTTAGCTGTTTTCCCACCTCCAGTCCTGATGGGGCAATGCGGGAAGCTCAACTTTCTCCGCGGACACGACCTAGGTACAGGATTCGGTCCCCCCAGTGACTTCATTGATGTGGAAGTAGTGGCAAAGTTTGCGAGCGATCCGCCTAAGGCTTTCGGTTTTCAACTTCGGACTGACGCCAACGGCCCCACCCGCAGCGGCATGTTGGATTTGCTGCGTGACGCCTTCAACAACAACTGGACCGTCTGCCTCGACTATTTGCTGGTTCCCGGGAAAAACAATGGCGTCATCATTCGAGTGGCGCTTACGAAGTAGTTCCCGCGCTGGCGGGCGAATGACGTTAGGACTCTGTCGGAACTGCTCTGTGAACAATCGGTTTCATGACGCGCAGCAGGAAGTAATCCACACACAAAAAAGGGTTGGCAGGGCCGGGTCTCAACGGGGTGTTGCCCGAATCCACACCACCCATGGTCGCACTGAGATGATGCACGGAACTCGAGAGCATTATGCCCCTGCGACCGTCAGGAGCGGCCTGTTTGATAGCCCCCCACAGGCATCAGCATGCGGGGACAGACACCTGCATTTAGGACAGCCTCCGATTGATATCGAAAAAGGTGTCAGTCCCCTTCATCTCCCGTACCGTTCCAGCAGACCGGCGATTTCGTCGAACCCTCTGTCGCGGGCGACCTCGAAGAGCGATCGGCCATCGGGATCCCTGGCGGTCATATCGGCGCCCCGTTCGAGCAAGACGCGAACAGCTTCAACCTGGCCCTGATTGACCATCCGCACCAGAGGAGTCGTCCAATCCTCGCGTCTGGGTTTACGAGAGATGCACTCGGCAAAAGGCCGGTTCAGGGCAGCCGCATCGCGCACCAGAATGTCGGCAATTCGATCAATCCGGCCGAAGTTCAGGGCATCGAACAAGCAAATCCCGGGTTCGTCAAGCAGCCGGTCACGCAGATCGGCATAGTCGTAGAAATCAGCCCATCCGATCGCTGTACTGTCGTACCACGGATCGCGCAACGTCAGAGATGCTCCATGGGCCAGAAGAATTCGGAGGATCTCTTCATTTTTGGCAAGGACCCCGACCTCGGTGATCGCCGCGTTGTCCTCCTGATAGTTGGGATCGAAGCCCAGCGCGAGCACGAGCTGGACGGCTTCTTTTCGTTGGGTCCAGACCGCCCGGTGCACCATGTCTTTCGGGGCGCGAACCGAAAGGTCGGGAGCATGCTCCAGCATGGCGCGGGCACCCCGCTCGTCGCCCGCCATGCACCGCGACACGAATCGTCCTACCTCGTCGAGCTCAGAAACCGCTGCGCCCGCTTCTTCGAGCAGCCGTACGACTTCCAAACGACCGAGCCTCATGGCGTGCTCCCAGGGTATCTTGCCCTCAAATTTCTCATCGGTCCGCGCATGATGAGCCAACAGCAACCGCACATGGCTCACGTGACCATGCCGAGCGGCTTGAGAAAGCGCACGTCCCATGAGAGTGATGCCGTCCGGCCCCCTTGCATCCGGCTTCAGTCCGTGTCGCAGCAGCATTTCAAGGCAGGCGTCCTGATTGATCGAAAGGGCCTCCTCGTCGGCGGGATTGGCCCCGCGCGCGAGCAGCAACTCGGCCAGTTCGCGCCAGCGCGGATGCGGCGGTTGATTCGCGAGGCCGGTTGAGCCGCCTCCAAACAGACCGGTCAGCGCCGTGAAGCGGCGTGGGGTCTGGTCCAACCGATCATCAGCGTTGCCCTTCATCGTGCAGGCGTTGGGATCGGCGCCGCGATCCAGCAGGAGTCTGGCGACATCGAGTGTGGAGTGCGCGTCGTCGACCGGCTTGACCCGCGAGTAGCAGGCGCAGATCAGCGGCGCCCATCCATGCGGTCCGGGACGGTTCACCCATCCCGGGTCCTTGTCCAGAATGGACTTCACAGCGCCAGCATTGCCGGCGGCCGCCGCGGACCATAGGGTCGCCTCCGCCAGCCACGGATTTCGCCGAAGCATCTCGTGTGCGCGGGCATGAAATGTTCGGTGGTCAAAGTGCGGATCGTCATAGCAGAGGCAGGCGAGACTGACGAACTGATCCGGCAATTCCTTGCGTTCCATTTCCACCCCAATCTTCAGGTAATGCCAGCTCTCAAAGCCGAATTCGCGAGCGAGCACAAGTTGGCAATCGGTTAGCCGCGGCTTCACCGTTCGCAGGTGGTCAACCGGTGTGTTGCGGTACTGTGGATGAACCGCGCGGATGCGATCGAGCGCGCCGGCTTCCCCCGCCTGCCACGCTTTCTTGAGCGTCTTAGCCTGCTTTTTCAGGTTTTCAATCGAAGGATTCGGGGGTAGAGAAGTAGTCATTCCGACCTCCTTTCAGGGCCGTTGGCCCAGTGGCGCCCGATGGCTCGCATGGTCAGGCTGAAAGGACAGTCGAATGTCCGAACACTCAGTTATCGTTCAGGCGGGCTTGGCCCTTTCCGCGAGCTGGCGGCACCCTGAAGTGCTCCAGCCCCAGAATAGCGGATGAAATTCCCCGCGTCAAGACTGCCTGAGGGGGCCCTGATTTCAATCACTCATTCCTGAAGCAAGGCGTCAATCGCATGGCCGACACGGTCGTGCAAGTCCTGGGGAGCACCGTAAAGGATGGATGCCGTCGTGCCGTTGGGCTTGAAAATGAACATCGTCGGGACGCTGCTGAGATCGCCGAACGATTCCGCCAACCCAGCGCTGCCCATGACGACGTGAAAAGGAAGGTCCATCGGTTGGGTGAGCTTCCGTACTTCAGATTCTTCCGAGTCCACGGCGATCGCCAGTATTTCGATCCTGTCCCCGTGCCGTCGTTTCAATTCTCCCAACCACGGCAGGGTAGACCGGCATGGCAGACACCAGGTGGCCCAGAACTCCACCACAACGATCTTCCCCGATAAGGAGGCCGCGTCGACGGTCGATCCGGCCAGGTCTTTCGCATTGAGTTGGGGCAGACGCGCCAGTTCCTCCTCTGGTGAGGCCGGCGACTGCGCCTCCCGGGCCGCTCGCGTGTCCCCCTTGAGCTCCAGGTCAATCATGTGAGTCAGGTCCTTCTTGAATTTCTCGTGATTTTCCAGCTTGAGCCAGGGCGTGTACCGGCCCTTCGCGCCAAACCACCCAAAATCCTCGGAGCGGGCAAGAAGTACGTCGTTCACAAACACCACGGGATACCGCTTCAAGCCAAAACGATCGGCCAGTTTCGAGGTTCCCCAGTTCTCGCTTACGAAACGAACCCGGTCGCCGTACCGCTGGATGACGTCCTGTGCCAGCAAACTTGCCGGATCGCAGAGATGTCAAGTGTACGGCCAGCGGACCAGCGTGATGGTGACCTTAGCGGCAGCCGGGGTGGCGGCGGCCGTGACCGCGCCGTGCTCGAGGTAGTGCAGGTACCGGGGCAAAACCTCCTTCAGAATGACGCCGGCATGATGGGCGTTCGCGTTGTCGATCTTTTTGTCTGCCGGCCCCTCCAGGTCGAGCTGGGCAATCTCCCAGTACATTTGACCGAGGCTCTGGTCAAGATGGACGGCGGCCAGACGGTTGCGGAGGCCCTTGCTTTCCTCTTGCAGTATGCTGAGCTTCGAGTCTTCTGCTGAAGGCGCGTCAATCAGGCCAAAGGCGAGGGACGCGTTCAGGTAGACCTGCAGCGCGGCTTCCCATTTTCCCTGTTTGTCCAGTTCCCTGGCAAAATTCAACCGCGAGCTGATCCCAATAAACTGCTCATTTTGTTTCAACGCCTGGGGCTGGCTGTAGGATCGGATGACGTCCTTTTCCAGTGCCGCGATATCGTCCCCGGGGGAGTGGGCCATCCAAGATGGGCTCGCGGGAAAATGCAACTGCGCACACCAGACGGCAAAGTCGAGATAGGCTTTGGAAAGGCCGAGGTACTGCAGTCCGTACTCTGGGGTGGTTTCCCGGCCATACAGCCGCGCCGCCTGGTAATAGGTGCGACTCTGCACCTGGGCGGCCTCAACCAGCGCCCTTACCGCTGAAGGGAGCGATGAGAGCCGTGTCCCGGTCAAGTTTTGTTCTTCCTTGTTCAGCTGGGTCCCTACCCTTTGCCATTCCTCTTCAAAGACGTCCAGGCCCTTGGATTCCAAGGCGCTCTTGGAAAGGGTGTATTGGAGAGTGGTGACGTGGAGCATGGGCGGTTCAAGGCCATACAGGCTGGCGTATACGTAGCCGGCGTCGAGGCCTTTTCTAACCTGTTGAAGACTTGCTGTGTCATCCGCGGATTGATCGGAGGTGGGCGCGGAGTTTATGGCGTGTTCAAGCCGGCCGATCTGTAAACTGATCTGCGCCCGCGGTTCCTGGCCGTATGACCCATGCGCCAGCAGCAGGAGGCCCAGGAACAAAAATAAGCTCATGGCACCGGATCGCCTTCGCTGCAAAGGACGGTTGTGCCGCAGTGCTCTGGCTACACGCAGTCCTGACGGGTTTTCCTTACCCCAAGTCTTCAATTGTAGTTTGAGGAATGTGCCCTCATAGGATCGAGACCCGTGTGAACTCGGAACGTTGTTGCTCTCCATTTTGAGCTTCCCCTCTTTGTGAGCACTAAACCCGAATTCCGAAGTTGAATGTCATGATCAAAGTCGGAGGGAGATTTGCTCCCCATTAGTAGATACTTTCCAAATAAACCTTTTGTCTCTTTAGGCCCGAAGGCCTCTCAGATTATAGCCTCGCCTGGGCTCCCCTTCAGGCCCGAATGGATCTTGCGCCGTGGCACATAGCCCCACCTGTCGAAGACGCCGTGGCGGGACGCTCCCCTTCAGACCCGAAGGGCTCTTGCGCCATGGCGCATAGCCCCACCTGTCGAAGACGCCGTGGCGGGACGCTCCCCTTCAGGCCCGAAGGGCTCTTGCGCCGTGGCACATAGCCCCACCTGACGAAGACGCCGTGGCGGGACGCTCCGCTTTAGGCCCGGAGGGCCGTCAGAGTGTAGATAGGATGAGAAGGCCAATCTCCGCGGAGTACCGGTACAATGGTCTCCAAGGAAAAGAATCAACTCGGGCTTAGAAGCCCAGAGAGAGGAGATTGGCCATGACGGATTATAGCAAAGCGGGAC
>JBGQBO010000082.1:0-13259 GCA_041494885.1 Terriglobia bacterium | reverse complement strand
GACGGGTCGTTCACTTCCAGTTGCTCCCCACGGGGCTTCGGGCTCCGCAGTTACTTTCCGTTTCAGGCCGTGAGCGTCGGCCTGGAGAGGACTTTCACCTCTCTGACTTCACGCGCTTTCAGGCGCACATCCCCCCGACGGAAGTCGGGGGATCGTTCAAGTCCAACCTCCAGGGCGGACCTGCGCGCGCTCTGAATCGTCTCCACCGCTCTGCCACCTCGGAATGCAGGACTTTGTTATCTGTGTAATCTGCCTAATCAGTGGACCGCTTCGCCGATCTCCCGGATTGGAAATTGGATTGGTCTGACCGCAAAAATATAACTAACATTCCCTCAGCATGTCTTGACGGGGGGCGGCGGGGCGTCCTAAGATGCGCGATCCAATCAGGGGTGCGAATGATCGGCAAAACACTCTCTCACTACAAAATCCTTGAGCAGATCGGGGCCGGCGGAATGGGTGTGGTCTATCGGGCACACGACGAGCGGCTGGGCCGCGACGTGGCGCTGAAGCTGCTCCCCATGGAGACGCTGGGGAGCGAGGTCGCGCGGCGAGCATTAGAGAATGAATCGCGCTCAGCTTCGGCCCTGAATCACCCGAACATCTGCACAATCCACGACGTGGGGGAGGCTGACGGGCAGTTTTTTGTGGCAATGGAGTATGTCGAAGGAGAGTCGCTGGCGCGATTGATCCCCCCGGGCGGCCTGCCGGAAGAGGTGGTCGTGCGATACGGCCTGCAGATGGCTGACGCGCTGGCGCACGCGCAGGAGCGCGGGATCGTCCATCGGGATTTGAAAAGCGCGAACGTCGTGGTGACGCCGGAGGGGCGGGTGAAGGTGCTTGACTTCGGTCTCGCGCAGCGCATGCCCAAAAAGGAGTTGGACGTGGTCACACAGTCAAAGGTCTCGCTCCCCACGACCGGAGGCATTGGCGGGACCCTGGCTTATATGGCACCGGAAACGCTCCGGGGCGAAGAGGCGAACGCACGGAGCGACCTCTGGGCGCTGGGCGTGGTGCTCTACGAAATGGCGGCGGGAGAATTGCCGTTCCAGGGCGCGACGGGATTTGAGCTGAGTGCAGCAATTTTGCATGCCCCGATCCGGGCACTGCCGGCGCGCGTGTCAGCGGGCCTCCGCGCGGTGATCCAGCGCTGCCTGGCGAAAGAACCAGCGCAGCGCTACCAGCGGGGCGGCGAAGTGAGAGCGGCGCTCGAAGCGATTGGATTGGGGCCGGTGGCGGGGCCGAGGACAGAACCCTACACAAAGCTCTGGCGGAGCGTGGCTATCGGCAGCGTCGCGGTGGGGGGGCTCGCGGCGCTGTTGATCATGTTCAACGCGGGCGGCGTGCGCGAGCGCTTGCTGGGCCGCCCGGCGGGGCCGCCACGGATTGAATCTATTGCCGTGCTCCCGTTGACGAACATGTCCGCCGATCCCGCGCAGGAATACTTCGCGGACGGGATGACGGAAGCGCTCATCACCGAACTGGCGCAAATCAGCGGTTTGAAGAAAGTCACTTCCCGTACTTCCGTGATGCTTTACAAGAAGAACAGGAAGTCCATGCCGGAGATAGCTAAAGAGCTTGGAGTCGATGCCATTATCGAAGGGTCCGTGCAACGCTCGGGAGACAAGGTCGGCATCTCCGTGCAGCTGATAGACGCCGCCGCTGACCGGCACCTGTGGGGCAAGGCCTACGAGCGCGACGTGCATGACGTCCTTGTCCTTCAGCGCGAAGTCGCCCGCGCAATCGCCAGTGAGATCAACGTGCGCCTCACCCCCATCGAGCAGACGAAAGCACAGGGTGTGGCTTTGCGTCCCCTGGATCCCAAAGTTCACGAAGCCCACCTGATGGGAGTCTTTCTCAGGGACAAGCGCACCGAGGAGTCGTTGAAAAAAAGCATCGAATATTTTGAGCAGGCGATTGCAATTGACCCCCGCTATGCTCCGGCATATGCCGGTCTCGCCAGTTCCTACGCGAGCCTCGGCGGAGTCCTTGGCTTTTACTCTCCATCGAGCTATTACCCAAAGGCGAGGGCGGCGGCCGAGCGGGCGATTGAGCTCGACGAATCGCTCTCCGAGGCACATACCGTCCTGGCCGATGTCCGATGGAGATATGATTGGAATTGGCCAGCCGCCGAGCGTGAGTACCAGCGCGCCCTCGCTCTGAATCACAGCAATGCCGATGCCCATCAGGAATACGGGCTCTTCCTGGAGGCGCGGGGACACTTCGACGAAGCCGTGGCGGAAAGAAAGCAGGCCCGGGAATTGGACCCGTTGAGTGCTTACCGAACCGCCGACGTCGGCTACCCGTTGTATTACGCGGGCCGATATGACGAGGCGATCGTGTACTTCCGCAAAGCGCTCGAACTTGACCCCAATCTTGCCTGGGGTTATCTGTGGATGGGTCAGGCAAACCTGGAAAAGAAAAAATACGATGAAGCGATCGGGCAAATCCAGAAGGCCATTGCTCTTTCAGAAGGGAATACGCGGGCCGTCGCCACCCTGGGGTATTCCTACGCGGTCGCGGGGAACAGACGCGAGGCACTCAAAATCCTGGACGAGCTGAAGAACCGGTCCCGGAGATCGTATGTCTCACCCTACTTTCTTGCAGTTCTCTACGCGGGCCTGGGAGATAAGGAATCCGCCTTTCGTTCAATTGAGGAGAGCTTTACTGAACGACATCCTTATGTGGTGCTCTTGAACGTTGAGCCTGTCTTCCGGGGGCTGCGTTCTGATCCGCGCTTCCAGAACATGCTGCGCCGCATGAACTTTCCCGACTCCGCTGGGACGCCTTGACGACGGCGGCACGGCATCCTCGAATTCGGGACTGTCCCGAATTTCAAACAAATGGGGTCAAGTCTAAATTTTCAATTTTGATACCTGTGGAGGAGAACCATTGAAAATTTAGACCTGACCCTAAAATTCGAATTTCCCTTGTCTTTTCCTCATCTCAGCCCGTCATGGTGAGACAGAACTGGCTAGACAATGGCATCCATCGAAGACTACGTGAACTGGCCATTCGCGTTATCAAGGAAGGTCTGTTTCTCACGCCAGATGATACTGATGTTCAACTGGGACAGCCAGTCAACAGAGGTCGGCTTGGGTCTCTTAGGCAGCAGGATAGCCATATTGGGATTAGGGAATTTGCTCTTGATTTGAAAGGCGTAATCGAGGAGCTGGCCGACGGCCATGCGTATGTGTTCCCGGCTGGTTGAACTCTTGGCCTCAATCAAATTTCGGCGTTTACTTTCGAAGCCGTCACACTGAAGCTTTCCATATTTTACCGCTTTGAGCTCGCGGCCTTGCCGCTCCAACCAACGGAGATATTCAACGAGCAAGAGAGCCTCCTTCTTCTTGGCCTTCTTAACGGCGCTCTTTGAACGGACGGTGTAATCAAGTTGATTGTTTCCCGAAGGGGCCACTATTTGTGCACTTACTATCTTTGGGGGCGCGAGCGTTGCTGGGGTCGTCTTATTGGAACCCGTCTTATTGTTTCTTGAAAGTAGCTGATCCATCCAGTCACACACCAAGGAATGAGCCTTGTAACGAGGATCTCTACGTTTGGGATGAAGTCTGGCTAATGCTGAGCTGTGACGAAGAGCATCCAAGAGATTTATACGCTCTGGCGCCTCGCTTACCGGAATGAACGGTGAAAGTTTCCGTATTGATCCAAAGCTGTCAGGAGTTTTAAGCCCCTTGATGGTCCGTTTATATTCCCCTGAGACAATGCCGAACCCAACGATCTCTGGTTTGTTCCTGTGGCGTCTAGCGATGAGAATAACGTCTCCCGGCGCTATCTTATGAGCGAACCTATAGCCAATCTGCTTACGGCGCGGCCCCCATCCCATAAATGCCGCATGTCCCAGGACGGATGCTTGCCTCCACTCAGAAACCGTTGCTTCGTTATACCTCACATTTGGCGATACCACCCAATACGATCTCATGTGTTCGACCTCCACTTGACCACCCACACCTCAGAATGGATATCTTAAGAAGCACTGGGTACTGCATGCATGTGTTCTATTCATACATGCGTGTCGAATCAAGATTTCGAGCCTTTTCAACAAACGCGGACGAATGTGGGCCATCGCCGCGTGTCCGGGGCGGAAACTGACGCTTGATTCGCGATCCCCCGCACACAAGCTAAAAACCCATGTCTGTCGAACGCGGCCTCCCCAATTGATTTGAACAGAAAGAAGATTTCCAATTATGCTCTATATACCCACATCTGAGTAGTAGAGTCAAAATACAGTCTACCCTTGTCAATGGTCGCGCTCATAGCGCCATAAGAATCTGCACGCCACGGATTGCTTAGGCAGGCCAAGGGTAAGAAAACCATTTGGTCACTCGATTCCTTTTTCAATTTCACATCAGAATCTGTCACTTCCTCCACTCGAAACCTTGGGTATGGTGCTGGTTGTCCGGTTTCGTCGTAGAGTGGTTCTAGGCTTATCCATTGACCTCTGAGCTTGAGCCAAGGGTCAACTGGACTTGGCTGACTTGCCACTTGTGGTGCCTCAGCATTTTCCTGGGTCCGTACGAACTCGCGATTTATCTCTTCAATAATCTCCATCAAATCGTGAGGAAAAAGGTCCGTCGCAACTTTTGCACTGCGCAGAATGCGTATTCCTTTACCGCATATAATCGGATTAGGATCAAGCATCCCTATCACAACACGTCTGATACCTCGTTCAAGAAGCCTGCGAGCACAGGGGACTTTGGGATGTCGCCTGGTCGTGCAAGGTTCCAGAGTCGTGTAGAGCGTCGCCCCCGAAACAACCTCGTGTCCCAGCTTTTTTTCCAGCGCTCCAAATTCTGCATGGTGACCTAGTCCCGTCTCTCCTCGATATGCCGTGGCGAGTATCCTGCCCTCCTTGACGACCACTGCACCAACTTTTGGATGGATGCGTCCATCCTCAGCTCTGCTCTTCTTGGCCTCAGTAATTGCTAACTCCATGCATTGGCGGTCGAGGTTCTTCGGTACTGGTTGGTCCGCATGTGACCTCCTTGCTTCTGATCCGGATTGTTCACGCTGCATCTTCATCCTAGCGAGAGTCAAATCCCGGCGGGCTGTAATGACAATGTTTGAATAATACTCCCTTGAGCTTGGATGCGGTGGATGATGCGTTCTGTTTGAGATTGCTTTAACGGTACTCTCTATCTCTGAGCAGATCTCGTTAATGTCGCTTTCATCAGGCGTAACTCCATCATGTCGAAATGCTGATAAGTAGATTTCCATCCTGGCCTGAACCTTTGCCTCCGCCATCTGAATGAACTCTCTTTCTATTGCGCCTTCCAAAGCACCGCCACGTTGCATTGTCTTTATGTGATGAGTGACCATATCAAGGTGTTTCTGCGAAATTTCGTCGTTCCGCTTCGTGTATTCCAGCCTCGCTACATCCTGACTCTTCTTACTTATTTTCATCTTTTCTTCCCCAGTACAATTTTACGCTCACTCCAAAGAAAGGAGGAACCAGATCAGCATTGCCTATTGCCTAAGACTGCCTCCGATATGAGAGGTTGACACCAACGATATTCTGCAAGGGTAAGGGGTAATGTAGCTTTTTGGCGCAGCTCCGAGAGGAAAAATCGCAGCCGTTAAGTACTTTGACTAATCGCTGCAACGCGAAAACAGGAATACAAGCGCGGAAATGAGCGCTGACACAAGTCGCTCACATAACGTACGTGTAAACACTGCGTCCCAGGCCGTAATAGGAATCGTAGACGTGCTGGTACACGACATCACACTTCTGCCGGTACAGCGGCGGGTCGTACACCGGGGGCAGGCGGTCGAGAGTTTCCTCAATGCACAACCGCACGTCGGCCCGAGACTGTTGGCGCTTGCGCCAATCCAGAACCAGCTTCTCTCGCTTTAGGGTCTCCAGAAGGCTTTGCGCCACTTTCTTTACTTGTTGTTCTTCCTTTTTGCTCAATGTGATTTCCGGCTTTGTCAGCAAATCGAAGATGGCCAGTTCCTCTTCTGTGAGCTGTTCCGCGAGGCTGCGCTTCTCTTCCGCGTTCAATTCCTTTGTGAATTCCACCAGCTTCTTGAAGAACAACTCAACGTTCATTGATCCGGAGTTGTATTCGTCGATCATCTCCTGAAATCTCTTCAGGTAATCCATCCGGCTTCTGTTCAGCCGGATCATATTCTTGAGTGTGATGCTGACAGTGCTCTTCAGCTTCTCCGCCTCAGTCCTTCTCCGGTTTGATTCGAACCGGGCCCTGAGCGCCTCGAAATCGATTTTACTGAGATCAACGAGCGCGTCCGGGTTAAATCCGGGTCGAGGGCCGGCGATTGCATACCCTTGGCTTGAAATCGATTCATCCAACAAGCCCTCGACCGTCCCCATGACTTCTGAAATGTCCGCCTCCGGTGTGAGGGAATAGATTTTTTCCGCCAGGACGGCAAAGAGAGTCTTGACTGGGCTGAACTGATTGGCAGTGGGGTGGGGTAAAATTGCCTTGTACAACCGAATCACGCTCGCTGCCAGGGATAAGTACCTTCTCTTCAACTCATCATTCAGGATGATTGCCTCAACGGCGTCATCTAACAGTTTGACCCGCTCGAATCCCTCGGCTGCCCGGAGCCGCTCGAGAATTACGCCACGTTCAGTACAGAAGTATGTTGCCTCCTCAATGGCCCCCTCAAGTTCCTCAACGAGGGCTGATTTATCTTTCACTGGCATCTCGCCCTCTTTCAACCCCCCGCGAGGGTCAGAGCCGTATATTGCCAGCGCTTTTTGCAGATTCCGAAAAACCCCGACGTAATCCACGATCAAACCGTTATTCTTATCTTTAAAGACCCGATTGGCCCGCGCAATGGTCTGCATCAACGTGTGGTTGCGCATCAACTTATCGAGATAAATGGTCGAGCACGAGGGCACGTCGAAACCGGTCATCCACATGGCACAGACAAATACGATTCGAAAGGGATCTTTGTCGTCCTTGAACTTCACATCCAAATCTTCTTTTACCATCCGCCGTCGATGTGGAGCGATATCGAGTCCCTTCGCTTTCATGTCCTCGATTTCATTCTGCGATTGGGATACCACCACAGCCATGTCCGTCTCAGTCATTAAAGCAATCTTTTCATCAAGTTCTTTGCGGTCCTTTGGTTTTGCCGAGGGCCGTTTGCGCCGCAGGTCTTCGAGGTATCGCTTCCAGTGTTTTTGGACCTTGTCATACATTCGGACGGTCGTGGCTTTATCGATGGAAACCACCATGGCCTTGCCCTGAAATCCCCGGCCCATGAAATGAGCCACAATGTCTTCCGCAACTTTTTCCAGCCGGTCGTCGCGCGTGATAAGGTGATATTCGCGGGCAAACTCGCGCTCCAGCTTCTTTTCCTGTTCCTCATCGAGCTCAGCCTCTTCGAGCAAGCGCTCCATATCCTCGTTCAGATTTTCGTTGGTGAGCTGCAATTCGGGAGTGCGGTTGTCGTAATAAAGTGGAACGGTCGCCTTGTCATCCACCGACTGCTTGAAGTTGTAGATGCTGATGTAGTCGCCGAAGACTTCCTTGGTCTTCTCTTCACCCACCATGAGTGGCGTGCCGGTGAATCCGATAAACGCCGCGTTGGGGAGGGCATTCCGCATATTTAACGCAAAGGTATCGTACTGGCTGCGATGAGCCTCATCGGTGATGACAATGATGTCTGACCGGTCAGAGAGCTTTGGAAAGGTCTCGCCCTGGTTTGTGCGAAATTTCTGAATCAGGGTGAAAACGTAGCGATGGTCCTCAGTAAGAAGCCGCTTCAGCTCTTCGCCGCTGGTTGCCCGCGCCTCCTCTTCAGTAATTGCTCCACACGCGGCGAATTGTTTATAAATTTGGTCATCCAGTTCAATCCGATCGGTCACGATCACAAACGTCCAATTTCCGGGAACCTTTCGGAGAATATTTTGCGCAAAAAAGAGCATGGAGACGCTTTTTCCGCTGCCCTGGGTATGCCAAAAGACACCCAATCGGCCATGCCCCGGTGTTGTAGAAACGTTCAGGCGGGACGTCTCTACCGCGCGTACGGTCGATAATGCACGAATGACTCGATTCACCCCAAGGTACTGATGATTCTTGGCAACCTTCTTGATCAGCCCGCGTTTACTCTCTTCAAAAACGGTGAAATTCTCGATAATGTCCAGCAACCGAACCGGCTCGCACGTTCCTCGAATCATCGTTTCCAACGAAACGATTCCTTCTTCTCCCTCGTCGTTAATCTTCTTCCACTCCGTGAAATGTTCCCATTCCGCCGTGGTGCTGCCGACTCCGCTTTGACTGCCATTGGAAAGAATGATGAAGGCGTTGTACCAGAACAATTGTGGGATGGAGTTCCTGTAATCTCGCAGGTTCTGGTAGTAAGCGTTTTCGAGCCGTTTGTGGGAGGCTTTGAGCTCGATGAAGACCAGTGGAATCCCGTTCACGAAACCCACGAGATCGGCCCGGCGCTTATACATTTCACCGGTGACCCAGAACTGGGAAGCCAAAAGGAAATCGTTCCTTGAGGGCTCATCCCAGTCAATCAGCTTGACCGTCTCGACTGTTTGTTCCTCGCGCTCCCCAGTGCCGCGGATGGAAACCTTCACTCCATCCTTCAGAAGACGGTACATCTCGCGGTTCGCAGAGACGGCTGTGACGGTGCTCCGGTCGCGCGTCGCCTCTTCGATTGCCAGCGTGATCGCTTCTTTTGGCAGATCGCGATTCAACTTTTCCAACGCAGGGCGCAATCGGGAAACCAATAGAACTTCTGCGGGCGTCTCTCGTCCCAGCGGACTCCCGCCTGCCTGTTCGAACTCGTGGAAACAATTTGCCGCCTCCCAGCGGAGTGAACGGAAGAGCTGGATGGCAGGTTGTTCGATAAGAGAGTCTTCGGAAAAGTTCAAAATAGACATTTGAGAAGATGGAAATGATCTGGCACTTAACTTTTGGACGATTTCCGCGGCTTATAACGTCTTGGCGACTCTCGCACAGGTAATCGGTCCGGATGGACTTGCACTACCTTGCCGTCGCGCCAAATCACCAACGGCAACCCCAGCTGGCGGTGTGTCTGGATGACTTTCTCCACGGCCGTGCGCATCGCCTCTATTGCAAGAGTGTTAATTGACGTTCCTGCTGGTTCCCTTCGTGGAAGCTTCATTACTGAACCTCCGCATTCAATGCAGAAAAAAGTGTGGGTTCATAGACCTTGATGTGACCGCCTTCTTTTCGGGCAATGATCAGGGGTGTGTCAGCTGAATTGTCGAAGATGATCCAAGAGTCCAACAAGCGCTGATAGTCCTTAAAGAAGTTCCGGAGGCTCTTGTCAAAACGCCTTCGTACGACAGCTTCTGGCACATCATGACCGCCTTGGCGGACGCGGTCGGCCACTCGGGCAAGAGCAAGTTCGACGTCATGCAGCCACAGAAAGAACACATGCAGACTATAGCCGCGCTCCTTCATTTCCCTCAACAAAGGCAAATGCCCCTTCCCTGACAATGTCGTTTCAAACCCGAAATCGTGATGTTCCCCCGCTAGGCCTCGGATTTGCTTGACCATCGATCGTCCGGCCCGAAACGCTACTGTTTCTGGGGAGAATGGCGAGAGACTTTCTGCGATCAAGTCAGAATTCACGAACTTGGTGCATTCAGCATACAGTGGGAGGAACTCGATGGCGAATGTTGTTTTTCCCGCACCGTTGGGTCCTGCCACGATATACAATCGCGGTGCTCGTATTTCAGATGGCATGAGCGTCGGCTTTCGCTTTCATCTCGGAGTATGGAAAACCCCGCATTATTGTTAGAAGGACGCGGAGTGAAGTTGCTTGAACCGGAATCCCGTTGCCTCTCCGAACTCATCGAAGCCGTTCGTTGACCCCCAGCAGAGGTAAAAGAAAAGCTTGAATGCGGGTTGTTGCTTCAGGGCGTCCTCTGTGTAATCCTTGCTCATCTCTCCCTACCTGAATCGGCCACTGCTCCTGATGGAGCGCGTTGAGTCTCCTGAGGAGGCCCGGTCCAACGGGCAGAAAAATCTGGAATTGAGAACAGAATTGGCCGTGCAGAAGACGAGGCCCGGCCTACCAGAATTGCGTTTCTAGCGGGGAGTGTAGAGATTGCTTGCGCGTAGTCATCGCCCATGTAGTTCCTGAGAAAATCGAGCCCTGTTTGGTCAAAGGATTGGAGAGCGAAGATCGTATTGCATTGATTCAGTATCGTCTTTGTCACATTCGCAGTTCTCTGAGTGATTATGAGGGATCCCATGCCATATTTACGCCCCTGAAGAATAATGCGCGCCGTTTTGTTTACGTGGTGCTCGTCACCTTTCTCTGCAACTTGATTCCACTCTGGAATCAGTGAATGGGCTTCCTCGAAAACAACGCACAGTCTGGCTGGTTCATTGATCCCAGGAGTGAGTTTAGTCTTCGAAAGCTCGGCAAATGCTGCTCCCGCGAATTTAGATGTGACAAGGGGATACCCTCCGGCATCCAGTGCATATTGATGAATCCCTATGAGAGACTCGCTATTCATCCATCCACCCACGTCTGTCTCTTGCTTCAGTGGTGTAGGGGTCAATTGCCCGAGGTAAGAATAGTGTTGGCGGCTCAAATCAAGAATCAGCACCTTAATCTTGGCGGCAACCATGGCTTCGATGAGGTGAAACGCGAGATATGATTTTCCACTCCCCGTCACTCCAATGATCGCAGTGTTGTGTGTAATTGTATCTTGGATGTTGACATGCACAGGAAAATCAGAATTGGGGACTTTCCCTACCACGACATGGCCAGATGGTATTCTCTGCTCCTGGGCGGATGCCGCCGTAGCTCGATACACGAGTTGTCCCGCTGGTGCCACCCAAGTCACTGGCTCGAATCGACATCGTGTATGATCCCATACGCCCAGCTGGCTTGCAGAAACACGCACGCTCTGTGCGGCATTTCCTTGTGACAGTCCGACCTGCGCGATTTGGCCTGCGACCACCTGGTAAAAAGCCTTGTTGGATTTGTCTATCTGGACCCAAAGGACCTCGCCTGCCTGCAAAACAAGGTTTGGGTGAACATGAAAAACCATTTTGCTTATGTCCGAGCCAACGTCGACAACGCTTACAGGTGATTGGTCTCTTGTATGGATCCCGGTGTCTTCTACGAGATCAACTGTCGGCTGATGGCCGGAATCGACACCTATTGCGCTCCATGCTTGCTCTGTGGAAGTAATGGCAACCTTGCCAATTCTTTGGCCTGCCAAAATACGATCATCGATGAGGACAGCTGATGCGGCAACCTTTCCAGCGAAGGTCGTTATGGTTACGTGTCTGCCCACAATTTCATCAGGTAGATCGGCACGTAATGCGATTTCCGCAATTCTAGGGCTTATGACACCGAGAAGTGCCCCTGCCTTTTCATCCCCACCGCCGATCTTGATTTCAAACAAACTATCGATTGTTTGAGCGAGACTAGGAACGTTAAGGATCATGAAAACAGCCCAAAAAATCAGGAAGGCACTGAGTCGCGTTGATTGCATCCCGAAATTTTGAATGCAACCCCAAAGGAAGAAAGCCGAGAACAAAGCTTCTGGTCTCCCGATCTGACGGTTCACGCGCGAGAATGCCTGAACCGCTTGCGGCTCCCGCGCTAAAGGGCGGGACCTAGCCCACATCAATACATAACTAGATAGGATCAAGTATGTCGCCCAAATGAAGAACAGCCACCAGATTGAACTGCGATCTTTGGGGTCAACCAACAACAGCGAGACCCAGCCAGTTGTCCCGTTTACAAATATGTTTGCGTCTTTGGAGAAGTATGGCTGGTCGATTAACACCAGCAAGATCAAGAGAAAAAGCCCCGCTGTAAACCAAAACTGTTTAAGCAGAAAACCGAATCCCCCCGTGATGATGCGGCCAATAACAATCAACACAATTAGAGACAAAGCCAGAAAGATTAACCTCCCCCTGAGACGCATGAGGCCTCCTCCTGTAATGACACATGCACATCTCCGGAAATCAGCCTTGGAAGCAAGAGATCGCGTGTCGTGCGAAGATTGATATTCTTTGTCCGCAGATTCTGGACCTGCTGGAGTGGGGCCGAAACATGCTCATCGAATCGCCCACGAATGATATTGGGAGGCACGAGGAATGGAACCTGATCCAGCGCAGATCTCTTTATGTGTCTCATTGTCGTCCCCAGGCTTTTGGCCCTGAATTCTGGCATACGATCTTTAAGCGCGAAATACATGAATTGGTTACTCATGCCATGGCGTGGAAGAACGACAAAAAGATGTTGGTTGAGCCACCCTTGACCCAACGACCACAGGTAAGCTTCCAAATCAGCGGACCAAGAGAAAAGCACATCACCGTTTTCGACGAGGTATTTTGAAGGGAGACCTTTGTTATGCCTGGGTGTTTGAGCTGTGATTCCTTCTTTTAGCTCCTTGATTTTGATTATTGGTAGCCCTGATGATTCCCAGTCGGAGGGCTTAAACGCATATCCATTGATGAATTCGGCTGCCTCTGAAAAAGATCTCACGTCCCACCCCTCTGGGATCTTGCCGAGCGGGGAAGGGACAGATTTGGATTTTTCGTGGTCGGGGAAGCGGAAGTGGATGAACCACTCCCGGTAAAGCGCTTGCGCCATCTGTTCCAGAATGTCGATCCGCCGCGAGTTGTTCTCAATCAGATCGTCATAAGCCGACAAAATCCCCACAATTTTCCGCTGCACAGCCAGAGGGGGGATTGAAACTTTAACTTCGTAGATTCGTGATGGCGAGGTGTGTCGGACCTTCACGCCGCTGGCGCTGGCACGGATTTGTGCTCTCACAGAACGCGTGTTGAACAGGTAGTACAGAAAATTCTTATCGAGTTCAACGTCCTTTAACTCAGTGATCAAGCCAAGTCGTTGGTTGTGAAGATACCGGTTGCCTTCCGGGATGATCGCTGAACTCCCTAGAAGGCCCTCTGCTTGCTCCGTCATGGCGACCAGCAAGTCCCCTCTACTCAGAATAGAGTCAGAAGGGACTTCACCAGTGTAATACTTGGCCTTCTCGGCTCTGAACTTGAAGCCACCATCGTCATAAAAGTTGCCTGGCGTGAGTAAGACGTAAGGCCCGGCAGCAGCAAAAAATTCACCTTTGAAGGCGTAACCGTGCTTGATTCGAAAGAGCTCACCTATAGAGAATGATAAAATATAGTGACATTTGCCTTGATGTGTGATAAGCTGGGTTTCATGGGAAACCCAAAAGGAGTCAAACGCGATTTTGTGGAGTTGGAACGCCGCCGCTTGAAGGCCATCCCGCTGCTGGAGCAGGG
>JBGQBO010000081.1:0-13688 GCA_041494885.1 Terriglobia bacterium | reverse complement strand
TTTTCCCTTCAATGCGTCAAAGAACCTGGTTCTCTGCACCCTGCCAACAAGTGCCCCCGCCACAAAAAAACGTGGCGAGGCGACCAGAACTTTCCTCAATGTAAAGCTTTGGACGGCGTGGCGCACACCTCTTGTTTCTTGTGATATGTAATCCTGAAAGCCTGTCTACCTGGAATCTTCCAGCCACTTAAGAATGGCGCGAACGCTGCCGGTGGCCAGACCGATGCTCGTATCGGCGGCGCCATAATACAAATGGAGGGTGTCGCCATCGGAGGCAATGGTGTACCCGCAAGGAAACACGACTTTGTCCACGTCCCCTTCCTGCTCGTAGGTTTCCTCGGGTCCAAAGACCCACTCGTTACTGCGCTTCAAACAACGATCAGGTGCGTGTAAATCAAACAGTGCCAATCCCAGACGGTAAATGGCGCCGGCCGCCGTCTGCCGCACACCGTGATAGATCACCAGCCATCCTTGAGGGGTTTCAATGGGCGGGGGCGAGAGACCGATCTTGTTCGCGTCCCACCACCCACCCTTTCGGGCCTCAAGCATCAACTTGTGACTGCCCCATTGGCGCAAGTCGGAGGAGTAGGAGATCCACATGTGCGCGACGGGCGCAGTGACCGGGCGGTGGATCAATGCCCAATGGCCGCCAATCCGATAAGGCAGAAGAGCAGCATCTTTGTCTTCCGGTTGCATGATCAAACCATAGCGTTTGAAGTGGGAGAAATCTTCCGTGAGCGCCAGGGCCACGCCTGGACCGTCCCGGGTGTAGGCGGTATAAACAATGGCATACTGGTTTAATTCGGGGACGAAGGTGATGCGCGGGTCTTCGATTCCCCAAAATTCCTCCGGGAAGTGCTCGGGGTCCGCCAATAACGTGGGTTGGGTATCAATGGTCCAGCCGTCCACGCCATTTGCGGAGCGCGCCGCACAGAGGTGCGAATGTCCGGTCCGATTCTCCACACGGCATAACAACAAGGTGGTTCCATCGGGCAGTAATACGGCCCCGGGGTTAAAAACGGTGTGGACTGGATACGGCCAATCGGCGGCGGTCAAGATGGGGTTGAGTGTATGACGGCGGAAGAGTTCGGGGTGTTGTTGGGTCATTAAGCGTGTGTCTCCACAGTAAGAATAGCATTCTCAGCCAGGCGCAACTCCAGCAAGGATTGAAGGAAGGCAAGCGTAGACTCCGCCCCCTGATTTTCGTTGGGACGGTCGGGATGCAGACCATCGCGACAACCCCCTGTGGTTGGGTCGTAAACCGGGAGGTTCAAGTCGTTGCGTCCCAGGAACCACTCGAAGGCCCGCCGGGCTTCTTTCCGCCACCGCTTGTCGGTCGTGATTCGGTAGGCTTCGAGGCAGGCAGAGACCATGGTTTGGGCCTCCACGGGTTGTTGATCGAAGCGGGCGCGCTCAGAGCCCCGCTGATAAAAGCCATTGGAGCCGATGGGGACAAAATGCCCTCCATTCACTTCAGAGCATTGCAAGGCAGCCAACCAGCGGAGCGACTCCAGTCCGGCCGTGGTCATGCTGCTGTCCGGCATAAATTGTCCGCACATCAGCAGGGCATGTGGCAGCGCCGCGTTGCAATAGGTCAGCCCTTCCTCGAACCAGTGCCAATCATCCGCGCGGTGGCTTTGATACAACGTCAAGAGTCGCCCGGCCAATTCCTCCCGCACCTGGCTGGCCTGCCGATCCCCGGCATATCGCCGAAGGTACTCATGAATTCCGAGCAGCGCGAAGGCCCAGGCCCGCGGGCTGGTCGTGTCGCGAATGGCGGGCAGGGCCTGCTCGAATACCCGGCCAGCCATACTATGGAGGGCGGGAGAGTTCGAGCGGCCCAACATCGTGCCTAACGCCCACAGCGCCCGACCGTGGCTGTCGTCTGAACCGCCGTCTTCCATCCAGTGGCGCTGGTAGTCCATAAAATTGCGGAACCGCCGGGTCTCCGTGTTGAATGCATACCAGATGAAGGCGAGATAACGGGATGCCAGTTCGAAGGACTCTGTGTTGCCCAGTGCCTCCAGAAGCGCGGTCACCATCAGCGCGCGGGCATTATCGTCGGTGGTGTAGCCTTCGCTATAGTTGGGGACTGTAAAAATGGCGTGCTGCAGAATGCCGGTCTCATCCGTCATGTGATGCAAGTGATCCAGTTTGAGAGGAGGGAGTTCACCCAGGTGTTTGTCAAGCACTTTGGCAGTGAAGCCGGGTGGAGTGAAATGCCGGCGCTCGGCCCGGGCGCGTTCAAAGCTCTCCATGTAACGACGCGCCACTGTCGGCCAGATCATCTCCCGGCCAAACAGATAGGCGCGCTTCCGCATGGCGTGACGTTTGGCCTCGTTGTCCAACAGGTCAATCACTTGCTCGGCCAATGCCGCGGGATCATGGAACGGCACCAGCGCTCCTCGTCCTTCGGCCAACATCTCTTCCGCGTACCAATACGGAGTCGAGATCACGGCCTTGCCTGCGCCCAGGGTATAGGCCAGTGTGCCGGAGACGATTTGGGCCGCATTGAGATAGGGGGTGATGTAAATGTCCGCCGCGCCAATGAACTCGATGAGTTCCTCCAGGCTGACAAATCGGTTGTAAAAAATCACATGGCCTTCCACCCCCTTCTCCTGAGCCAGCCATTGGAGGGACAACCGATACGTCTCGCCTTCGGACTGAATCACGTGGGGATGGGTCACTCCGAGGATGATGTACACCACGTTCGGATAGCGGGCCACAATCTTAGGGAGGGCGGCGATGACATTTTCGATCCCTTTGTTCGCCGAAAGCAGCCCAAAGCTGAGTAGGACGATTTTGCCTTCGACGCCAAACAGGTCCTTGTGGAAACTTGGGTCTACAAAAGGCACATCGGGGATGCCGTGTGGAATCTGATCAATCTTCTCCGGTGACACGGCATAGATCTCCCGCAAAAATTCCGCGCCGCGGTCACTCATGACGGCCAGCCGATCCGACAGACCCGCCACTTCTTGAAATACCCGCCGCTGGTCGGGATCCGGATCGCGAAGAATGGTGTGCAGGGTCGTGACGATGGGCATCCGCAATTCGCGCAAGAGAGCCAGGATGTGACTGCCGGCCCGCCCGCCAAAGATGCCGTATTCAAATTGCAGGGACACGAGGTTGACGTTGTTGATGTTCAGGAAATCAGCGGCGCGATGATAAGAGTCAATATCTTTCTCTGTCAGCTCAAATCGAACGCGGGTCGGATAGGCGTAGCCATCTTCTGTGTCGTTGACGGGAAGGGCAATGCACGTCGTTCCGGCATATTCGGCAGCCATGGCCTCGCATAAGTCGGTTGTGAAGGTGGCAATACCACAGTGCCGCGGCAAGTAGTTACCGATGAATGCAATGCGGCTGATGGTTGAACTGGTTGAGCCTGGTTCCATAATCCGGGTTTCCTTATTGGCCACTCCGACCAAGGTGATGAAAAGATCATTCCCTCCCGCGGAAGGGCCGTCCCGATGGATCGGTCCAGCGGAGAATTAAACTAGCCTCTCTGATCTGAAACTGAAAATGCTTTCCTGAGAAGCCGCGGATTGCTGGTCGGCCTCCGGGTCTCACGGAATCCCTGTGAGATTAGATTGTCGAATCAGGCAGCGGCTAATTTGGCTCGATCCCATTCTGGAAGGCGTGTGCCTTGGAATAGAAATACACTTTCCTGAATATGTCGCGCGTTGGCTGAAACCGTCACATAAGGGATTCCCAGAAAACGCTTTGCCGCCACTTGGGTGATTTCCAGGCAATTACACTTCTCCGATTTCATGCGCGACAGGATCCGGCAGACTGCCCGCCCTTGCGCCTTGTCTCTGTCAGAGCCGAAGACGCTCACTTTGAATTCACCCGCCAGGTAGAAAAAAGTCCATCCCGCTTGGGTGATTCTCCGATCCGGGGCGGAACCATCGAGGTTCTTGACTAATCTCCAGCCCTTCGAAAAGGGCTCGCTTTCAAACTGCAAACCTTCCGGCAAAGGAGTGTCCTCTCTGATCAGGATGGTACCAGTTTTGATTTCGCCTGTCATGTCAGCTTCTCCCCTCGATCTGGAGCGGTCATTACGCCACCCAGCAATTGACTTGACGGTGACACGCTCCCCGGCCGGAATCTGTCACCCACGCTCTGTGTCACTGGGCATTTTGACCCGAAGCGCCGCTGAAGTGATTGGCGAGCTCGGGAACCCCTCTCATCCATGTGGCGGCTTCCGTACATTCATCTCCCGCCGGCGGGTAGATCAGGACCAGGCCGTGACGGCCAGCCTCAGGGCGACGCGTGAATTGCTCCTGATGCTTCATGATGAAGTCAAGTGTTTGAGCCAACACTCCAGAACTGAATCCATTGGCGAAGGTTATCCCGGGTGGATGGGCCGGAGACATCTCCTTCCAGTAGTCGCACACCCGATCATCGTAGCCCCCGGTTTTACCAAACCAGACGCTCAGGTTATCCAAGGGTGTTTTCGGTTCACTCACGTATTCAATCCGCACTGAGCATGGAGTCGTAACTTTCACCAGGTCATCCCAGGCAAGAATCACGCCTAATTGAAAGGCCTTTTCTAATTCCATGTTGAGTCTCCCTTCCGAACAAATCACTTTTCTTGAACATCTTTCCGCTTCTTCAAGCACGGCGTTACTTCTTGATCAGGGAAGCCAGGCCGCTGATGAGATCGATGGGCAGCGGGAAGACGATGGTTGTGTTTTTCTCAACCCCGATCTCTGTCAGCGTTTGGAGGTATCGAAGTTGCATGGCCGTCGGCTGCGACGACAAGACCTCTGCCGCTTCCATCAGTTTGTGCGAGGCTTGCAGCTCTCCGTCGGCATGGATGATCTTGGCGCGCTTTTCGCGTTCGGCCTCCGCTTGTTTGGCAATGGCCCGCTGCATTTGCTCCGGAAGGTCCACTTGCTTCACTTCCACCAGGGCGACCTTGATACCCCACGGTCCGGCATGTTGGTCGATGATTGATTGCAGCCGGTCGTTCAGTTTTTCGCGTTGGGAGAGCAGGTCGTCCAGCTCCACTTCGCCCAGCACGGACCGTAATGTGGTCTGCGCCAATTGCGACGTGGCGAAGAAATAGTCGCGCACCTCGACGATGGCTTTGCGTGGTTCGATCACCCGAAAGTACACAACGGCATTCACTTTGACAGCGACGTTGTCACGAGTGATGACATCTTGCGCCGGCACTTCGTGCGTCTCGACGCGCAAAGAGACACGCACCATGCGGTCGATTGGTTTGAAAACGAAAATCAGGCCAGGGCCTTTGGCCTGCTCCAACAGCCGCCCGAGCCGGAAAATGACACCCCGTTCGTATTCCGAAAGAACCTTGACGGAACTGAGCAGGTAGAGCACGAGGATAATGATGACAATCGGGAAAAAACCAATGCCGAAAGATGATCCCATAACTCCCCCTTCTTAAGAGAGCGTAAGTGTTGGCTATCCTTACAGTGCAGGTTTCACGCCGAGGGAACAAGGGTGAAGCGGGCAGACGGGCCTCGACAGCAGTCCTCCTGCTGTTCCCTTCATCCATTATGCTACAGGCCGCAAAGATTGTCGTCTGTTCACTTAGACACACCCCCGAGTTTTGCTATGGGGACAACTGGACAATTGCGCTTGGAGGACCTAAAGTTATTCTAAAAAGTGCTTTATACCCGCCTAGAAAGGTGCTATAATTATCCACATAGAACTCGATGTCACCAGAATTGATCAGGCGCTGAGCTCTTGGCGACGAATCTTGACCGCGCCAGTTCCGTTGCCGGATTTCCTTTTTCGAGCCGCGGCCTCGGTCGCCCGCGACATGGGGCTGGACGCCAACTGGCTCAACAACCATCCGAGCTGGGGCGAAGGTGGTCTCTTCCAGATGGGATTACCGGCAGGGTTTGCCGACCGGCTGACCGAACGCGTATACGGACCATGGCTCACGGTCTGGTTCATCGGCCAACTCGACCAGATTTATTTCAAACTCTACGCTGCGCCCGACCGGCTCGGCGTGGACGTGGACGACTTGCTGGCGCTGCATCCCACCAACGACGAACTGGAGCAAGCGGCCCGGTGGGTGATGACGATTGACGTGTCCGAAGGTTACCGGAAGCTCCTGCAAGACCTGCTGAGGAGGATGGGTTATGAATCCGTCGCTGCGCGAATTTAGCAACCTGTTCCTCGACAAGCTGCTGGACCTGATCTGGGGACAGTGGACGGCGCTCGGTGTCTCCGGGTACTCGGCCAGCGACGACCCGCGGCTCATCGATCCGGAAGCTCTCCTGCTGGCTACGTGCAGCTTTGGCCGGTACGAGCCGCGCCTGTTTGACGAGGCGCTCGACTGCCTCCAGAAAAACGGCTGGGCCATCAACACCCAACGGCTGTCCACACTCCTGCGCGACGAGCAATGGACCGGCGCGCCGGTGTTTGCCGCCGTGGCGGGATTACTAAGCACTGGCAAGTACACGCTCAAATGGCGGCGCTTGTCGAATCGTCCCCCGCGCAACGCCACGCCCGAGGAGTTGTTCCGCCTCAAGGATGGCCGGCCATCGCCCGTCGTTGGCGAACCGGAGCCGCACTTTGACAACTACGGCTTCCAGCGCGGCCCGTTGCGGCTGCGCGGCCACTCCCAGCCGTTCCGGCCACTCGACCGCCGCAATCTCGTCGTTCAATTGCGCGCTCTGTGCGGCGTCAATGTTCGCGCCGAGGTCATCGCCTACCTGCTTACCCACGAGACGGGCCACCCGGCCGAGATCGCCCGGGCCGCCTACTACCACAAACGGACCGTCCAAGACGCCCTCGTCGAAATGAGCCGGTCGGGAGTCGTCGACATCCGCCCCAGCGGTCGCGAGAAACACTACTGGCTGCGGACGAACGAGTGGCGGACGCTGCTCCAGCGCCCCGACGCGCTCCCGCAATGGGTCTGCTGGCCGCCGTACTTCAGCGCCCTCGAACGCATCTGGCAGCGCATCCACGACCCGAAACTCGACGGACTCGAACCGCTCGCGTTGTCCTCCGTCCTGCGCCAACTCATGGTCGAAGTGCGCCCCGCGATCGAACGGACCGGCTTCGACAAAACGCTCTCTGACGACCGGCAATACCTCGGCGAAAAATATCTGCCTGTGTTCCTCGCGGACGTAATCAAACTCCTCGGATAACCCATGACCGCGCTGACTCTTAACACCAGCCGCAAGACGAAGAAGTCCGCGATCGGTGAGGTGCCGAAATAAAGGGAGTCAGACCTTTCCAATTTCCATTTCAGTGACATGATACAACTCAGGGAAGCCGGAACAGACACCTCTTTGGCTTTTGGGAGTTCCAGAAGGGAAAGGTGTCCTTTGTTCAATGTAGCGTAGGAAGGTTGGACTACATCATCGTGTCCGGCGCCATTCGACGAATGAAAGGCAGGATCGAGAAAAGTGAGGAGATGGCTGCGATCTTGCTTGGAGCTAAATCCCCAATTGTCCATTTGTCCGGATCTGACCCCAGGAATTAAGTCCACCCCAGTCAGATCGACGCTCAACGTGTTGGACGTCGAGTCATAGGTGATGTTTGAACCTCCGTCCTTGCACGCAGGACCCAACATTTCACAGAGTTGAGCTTTGGCTTCATCAATGCTGCCCGATAGCGAGAGTTTTTCACCAGTTGGGTCGGTGAAGCGCAGAGGATTGTTCCTTGTGTAAGCATATGCATTGAGCTGCTGAGGGTCCAACAACCTGAAGGAATCCAGGATTACCGGGTCAGTGGACACGAATCGCCCCATGGTGGAGCCGTAGTACCTTGCCCCGAAGTAATCGAGCCCCGACTCGCTATCCCGTTCTTTGCCGGTGAACTTGTAGTTCATAGGCACATGTCGGGCTGCAACCGTACATGTAGCTCAGTGCGTCGTAGGCGAAGTTGCTGGCTTCACCTCACAGATCACATGGACAACCAACTTGGTCCTAAATGCTGCGAGATGGCCCCAGCCCGGATGGTAGTTTTTCTTGATGGCCTCAGGCAGCTTGGGATCAGGTAGGGGCGGGCCGTAAAATTCACCTTCGACCACAACGTAAGCCCGGCGCGAACGATCAAGCTGCTCGCGCAATTTCTTTTTGTTCTCCCGAGAACGTAGATCAAGTTCTATCCATGTTGATTCGGTTGAGCATCCCACGTCTTCCAGAACCGTACGGTCCAGACCAGGTCCGTACAAGCCCGAAACGCGCGCCGTTTCATGCTCCCCCTCGGCAACTCTCTTTTGCAAATCACATAAAGATGCCGTGTTCGGACCCGTTTTTGACGCGACGGTTTGGGCCAAGGAATCCACCGCAAATAAGCTCATTGTGAGCAAAACTGACACGCAAAAGGTCTTCAGCATTTTTGGCTCCCTTGCTGCTAATGCGGTACTGTCAACACGACCGAGCCTCCCTGATTGCTGGGAGACAGCGGCTGTCCGTTGCTTCTGTACAGCGGCGAATTGGCCATAATCTGATCGATCACTCCAGGACGTTGTCCGAGCATCTGCATTCCTGTGCCGAGAACACAATCGCTAAGGCCACAAGCGAAGTGCCAGTTTTCGTTCGATGATTTCAAGATCGAGTCTGTGACCGCATAAGCGCGCTGTTCGGACTGGTATCGAGTAATGTCCGCCCCAACTTTGAAGTACGGCTCAGTGGTAGTTTGAGAGATGGAACTGACAACATCCTGAGCATCCGCCACATGGCTGCCCTCGTGACCGACGGCTGCCTCAAATGCAGTCCCGGAGAGCTTTGAGTTGATGGTCACATCCGATTGCGCAAATAGATTTGCCTTTTCGTCTGCACCCAGGGTTGACCGCGTTACGCCACCCTCACCCTTTTTGTCTAAATCGGCGAAACCGACAGCCACGTGGTTGTCCTTTGTTGGATCGCCATAGGCGGCTGCAGCGCGGGCAGCATCGCCTCCCCTAGCTAAGTCAGCTTGTCTAGCTTTTTCAAACTGGGTGTCCTGCTTGGTCTTACACTGATTGTTATCGTCCTTGCAGGTGTAGAGCCCTGTCGGATCGGTGCAGCGGAGCGGATTGTTTATGACGTAGCTGTACCTGTTAAGAGTCTGAGGATCGACGAGCTTCCCGCCAAGTGGATCGGGCGTCATGAACCTTCCGAGACTCGAAGCGTCGTACCGTGCCCCGAAGTTGTCGAGGTTGGATTCGGAGTCGCGTTCTTTGCCGGTGAATTTCTGCCGGAGACCTTCGTCGACACCATACCCAGCGACCCCACTGCGGCCTCCGATCACGGAAGTAATCTCTTCCCCGAACGGCGCATAGTCGTGACGCGCGATCACCGTGCCCGTCGAGTCCGTCACGAGACGGGTGCTTCCCAGATGGTCGGCCGTGACATAGCTCGTACCGCCGCTCGTCGGGGGCGCTTGATTGGAATATTCCGCGACCATTTGGCCATGAGCATCATAGACCAACACCGTCGTCGCGGAACCCACCACTTTCTTCACTCGCCGACCGTCCCCGTCATAGCTGTAGGTGGCCGCACTCCCGTTGAAGGTCACCAGCCGATTGTCGGCGTCGTAAGTGTAGGTTTTCACCAATTGATCGGCTCCGAGCCCCTGGATCAGGTTCCCTACCGCATCATAACTGTGATTCGCCGCCGTGATCTTGTTGGTCTGTGCGTTAATGGTCGGGATCTGGAGCGGCATGTAAGGCGAGCTCGAACTGCCCCCGGTGCGATTGCCATATGGATCGTAACTGAAGGTCTCCGACCAGCCTGACGTCTCGTTCATCCCCGTCAGCCGATTCAGCCAATCGTACCCGTAAGTCTGCGTCAGACTGAGCCCCGGCGCGGTGATCGTTTGCGACTGCACGTTCCCATTATTGTTGCTTGTCCCGTAAGCGTAGCCCAAACTCACCCGTGTTCCCACACTGATCGAGGTCGGCTGCAAGCGGTTATTGTAAGCGGTGGATTCGGTCAGCAAGTTTCCCAGGGCCAGCGAGGTCATGCCCCCCTGTGGCGCATACAAGATGGATGTGGCGTAATTCTTGCTGCCCGTTCCGGTCACCCCGTTCACTCTCCCCGCCCCGTCATAGCTCGTGTTCACGACCCTTCCCGATGGATATGTCTCGCAATGGAAATGTCTGACCCACAGATTGGAATGGGCCCTAAGTTATGTCCGTCTTTTGACTGACAAAGAATCGAAGGTAAATCTTGTGCACACATAGCCCTACAAACAAATACACAATTGCATTCACCAGAAAACCAAGAATGGAAGCTGTCTGCTCTTGAGCTAATGTGCCGCCGTGGATACCCGTTATCATTAAGCCTATGACGTTTCCTGGCCAGAGTAGGTAAAAGATGACAACATTTGGCCAAAACCATTGCAGGAATGTAAATAATAATACAAACACAGCGCTAAGACCAAACACCGTTCGGCTCCTCATATGTCCCTCTATTCTTCGAAGCTTCAATCACCGTCAGTGTATGCCTTCATTCCATGGAGCACTCAGCCTTTCTGGAGCGATTGCATGGCCTCTCTCAACTGAACACCCCTTTATGATGCTCCCTGAGTTCTCTCCGCCCATCACACAATCAATTCAACAGGGCCATTGTTAGGAAGTTTTCCGAGGTTTCGGTTCTTTCTTCTTCATCTTCACTTCTTCCTCTTTGCGAGCCTCCTGAAGGGCTCTCATAAACCGATTCCAGAGCTGGGCTGCCGCAATATGTGCATTGTGGCGGGCCTCAGCATCTGCCGGTTCGGACGACCTTGCGGATCTTTCCTCCATGCGGTGATGCTTCCAGGCTGACCAGCAGTAGAAACAACTCCATGGTTGGTAGCCCACGTGTTCAGGGCTCGTACGATCTTCAACTGTGTGGACCGCATGTCCGAAGTGAGTCAAAGCGTCATCGTTAAAACCCCGCCCACCTCTTGCTTCGTAAGCCATCTGCTCGGTTACGCCCGCGCCCAATTCAGTGCTAATATAGTTTTCGGTAAGACTCATAGCTTCTTCTACCGTTTGATTATGTGTTCCATCACTCATCGCGTGCATGAATGAGCGCTCAGGAGCTTGATTCCCGGCATCAGGGCTGTCGACCCAGTCACTTGCGGCATTTATGACTTCGACAGCATGATCGCCGAGATTGCCAAATGTGTCCTGATTGATGACGTGGTGATACCATGCCGGCCATTTGCCATCCGGATCAACAAGAATGGTGGGCCGGTTAAAAGTATAGGAATACTTGTTCAAGGTTTGGGGATCGAGTAACTTTCGACTGACACTGATTGGGTCAGGGCTAGTGAACCTGCCCATATTGCTGCTGCAGTATCTCGCCCCGAAGTAATCGAGCCCCGACTCGCTGTCCCGTTCTTTGCCAGTGAACTTCTGGTTGATCCCGTCGGGATCTTCGTATCCTATCCCGCCCGTTCTTCCACCAATACCGGCGGAAATCGCTTCTCCAAACGGCAAATAATCATGGCGAGAGATCACTCCGCCGGACGCATCCGTCACCACCCGCGTGCTCCCCAGATGGTCCGCGGTCAAGAACTCCGTGCCGCTAATGCTGTTGCATCCTTGCCCGCTGCAGTATTCCGCCACCAATTGCCCCTGCACGTTGTAAACGAACACGGTGGTTGTATTTGCCGATTGAACGGTTTTCTTGACTCGCCGTCCATCACCATCATAGGCGTACGTTGCTGTGCCGTTACCGAAATTGGTCAACCTATTCTCGGCATCGTAGGAGTAGCTCACACCACCTGGGGCCTGGGTCAAGTTGCCGGCATTGTCATAACCAAAGCCGGTTCCCGCTTGGAATCGATTGGTGGAGCTGTCGATCGCGGGCGGGGGAACCAGCGTGGGCGGGTTTGAAAGATAGGGAGGGGATTGCACATTCGTCCGATTGCCGTACTGATCATAATCGTACGTCTGACTCCAACCCGAGGTCTGGCATTGGCCGGGCAGCACGGGCTCGTAAATCCCGGTCAGGCGATTCAATTTGTCATAGCAGTACCCCTGGATCACATTCAAACCCAAGGCAATGATCTGCTGAGTGAGCACGTTCCCGTTATTGTTGCTCGTCCCGTAGGTGTACGCAAACGTCGCCAGCGAACCCAGGCCGATTGACGTGGGTTGCAGACGACTGTTGAACTGGGTGCTTTCGATGAGATTGTTCCCCAGCGTCATCGAACTCACTGCTCCGTGAGGCCAGTAGCTGAACGAGGAAGCATAAGTCTTGTTGCCGCTTCCCGTCACTCCATTAATCCGTCCCGCCGCATCGAATGCCGTGGTAATGGTTCGTCCAGAAGGATACGTCTCCGAGGTCATCCCTCCCGCCAGATTATACCCGTACCCCAGCAGGTAGGTCTGCCCATTCGTCGATTGCGAACTTGCCGTCACCCGTCCCATCGCGTCGTAACCGGTGTAGTTCGTCGCCGACACCGTCGTGCTGACTTGCGTCAATCGACCCTTCGAATTCGAAACACTGGTCGCGTCGTAAGTATAGCTCACGGCGGGCGTGCCGGACGGATCGTTCTGATACGTTTTATTCGTCAGGCGGTTTAAAGCATCATACACGTAGTTGGTCGTCATCCCGCGCGCATCTATCTTCGAAAGCAGGTTCCCATTTCCATCATAACTGGTGTAGTTCACCGTTCCGCTCTCGGGGTTGGTGGCGCTCGTGAGGCGTTTCAAGGAATCGTAGAAAAAGCTGCGCGATTGCCCGCCTTGCGTGACCGTTTTCAGATCGTCCAGCGCGTCGTAGCTGTAGGAAGTCGGCTGGACCGGACTCGTGACATCGCCCAGCGCGCCGGTGTCTTTGTTGGGTTCATCCACTCGGGTTAACCTTCCCAAAGCATCAGTCAGACTGCGCCGCGGCTTGCCGGCCTGATCCGTCACCGTGCTGCGTCGCGTTCTTTGCCTCTGAAGTAGGGCCAGCAGTTTGATGCCGTGGTGATTAAATATAGGGCGAAGAGCGTCATAGAAGTGAAGCTGGTGTCGTAAATGTAATCGCAGATTTCAAGAGCGAGACCTCGAGCACCCTCATTCTCGGAATTCAGACTTGGGCCACTCACCCCTCTTCTTCCGTAATCGTTCAAAAAGGACGATGAGAAGCCAAAACACGGCTATATAAAATGCGAGGGAGAAAATAAATGGTAGGACGAGTTGTGGAATGCCATGTCCGGGCCCGACCAGCATTAGCAACACACCTCCTGGAAAATTCATTACAGCCTCGAAGCGCCTCCACGCTTTATTGTTGATATCGACACGACTTTCGACAAATATCCCCGAAACATATAGGACCAGAGTCAACAATATCGCCCATACTATCCGTCTTTTGAACATTCGTTCACCTCAATACCGACTCAGTGGTTACATGCAGCAGGATTTCCAAGAGCACATTGTCTCGCGGAGTCCTCCGCCACTGGATCACCTTTGATGATGTAATAGCTATCAATAAAAACAGAAATTCTTCGGTTCGCCTCTCGCTCATAATTGTCGGCGTTAAGACCGTGCTTAGCCGCAGCGGCCGGATTAGTCTGAACATACGCAGCTAGTGTGAGCCTGATCGCCCAACCAAACCGTGCCCAGCTAGCACTAGGGTCGTTTTCTCCCATCCAATAATGAAGAGGGTCACATCTTCGCGGGCTGTTGCTCAAAAGCACTTTTTTGATTCGAAGAATCGATTCGGGTTCAGAAATCCACAGGCGGGGTCAAGAACATGTCTCAGAACCGAAAATAGGATCAAAACGGCCTCGCCACGTGAAGA
>JBGQBO010000080.1:0-13874 GCA_041494885.1 Terriglobia bacterium | reverse complement strand
CTGGGCTATTGAAGACGGCCCTTACGGGGCACCGGCGCCTGGATCCATTCCCAGCATGGCTACCGACTCCAGGATTCTTGCCCAGTAAGGGCAACCTTCGAAAGCCCAAGGCAACGCCCTGGGATGATCAACCAATATTCAAATTCGGTTTTGCCCAGTAAGGGCAACCTTCGAAAGCCCAGGGCAACGCCCTGGGGCGAGCTCCGCCATCGTGAGAATCGTGGTTATGTGCGGGTTGGTCCGAATGAATGGGGTGCCCTCCGCCCTCGGCGGATCGCCCTCTCAGGGCAACGGCGCCGGGATGAGCGGCCGGGGCAGGAATCCTTTCCCCCGCGAAGTGATTTGAGTTAAAATTGATCTTGCCATGCGAAACGGGTCAAAGTCTCCCCCCATCATCCTCCGCCACTGGTTGACTACGATAATTCTGGTTGCGGCTTCGTTGCTGTTATTGGATCTCGGCACTCACCCGATCATGAAGGGCGAATCCAGCGCTCCGGCGAGCCCGGGCATCGGGATCCTTGGAGATAGCAACTCCGATGAATACCGTGCAGACGACAACCGCGGCGGGAGCTACGCGGCCACGACGCTCAATTGGATGGAACTATTGGTCAGACGGCGCGGGTTAAATTTCGGCCCGTGGGGGAGTCGGGGAGAACCGCGCCGCAGCGGGTATGAGTACAATTGGGCCCGCAGCGGCGCCACGACGGCGGACATGATCAGCTCCGGGCAGCACACGGGCCTGGCAAAGCAAGTGGCCAATGGGAAAGTCACACGCGCCTTGATCTATATCGGAACCAACGATTTCCATTTCTGGAACCGCACCTATGATGAAATCTACTTCGGCACTCTCACGGGAGCGGCGCTGCAGGCGAAGATTGATGGAATCATCGCGAATATCACCCTTGCGGTCGATACGCTTCAGAAGGCGGGAAGTGTCCAAATCGCCATCATGAATTTCTTGGATCCCGCGATATCGCCCGACATTGTTGCGCTTTTCCCCATCCCCCAACAACGTCAGAGGGTGAGTGACGCAATCACAAAGGTGAATGCCGGACTTCAGTCCTTAGGGGCTTCTCGCAGGGTGACGATCATCGACAGCCAGGGATTTGTTCAGGCCATGTTAGGCCGGATAGATGCCAATGGTTTTCTGAATGTGGGTGGCGAGCTGATTAATACGTTATCCAAAGGGAATGAGCCCCACAATGGGAGATTGGGTGATGATCTGGGACATCCCGGCACGGTGCCGAGCGGGCTGTTGGCAAACCTTTTCATTGATGCCCTGAACAAGAACCTGGGCCTTTCGGTCCCGCCTTTCACCGATCAAGAGATGCTGAATAACGCAGGCATCATCAAGGTAAATCGGGGAGGCGCCGACGCGGTTTCAACAACCGGAACGGCAAGCACTGTGCAGGCCGGGTATGCCACCGTCACTCTGAATTCGGGGGATACCCCTTACAGCACGGCGGTTTTCAGCCTCGCCCAGAATGATGTGATCGTCAGTGAGGTAGGAGTCCCTGCTTCACCGCCCACCCTGGCCGCTCGAATTTTCATAGACTACCGCTTACCATCCCCTGGAAAGACGTCCCGGAGGGATGCCCTGCTGAACCCCGTCAATACCGGGTTTGCCATCGTGAATCGAGGAGAAGGCACAGCCCACATCACCTATTTGCTTCGTGATTCATCTGGAGGCAGCATGGGTCCGATGGGGCATGGGGAGCTTCCGGTCAATCAGCATCGTGCCAAGTTCATTTCCGAACTCCAACAGATTGCCCCTGATTTCGAGCTTGCGCCGGACTTTCCATCCGTCGTCCAGTTTGGCTCACTCGAGGTCAGAAGCGACCAGCCCATCTCGATCCTGGCTTTGCGCCTGACCACCAATTCCCGGGGCGAGAGCCTCTTCACAAGTACGCCAGTTGCAGATTTGACCGAGCCTGTGCCCACCGCGACCCTTTTTTTTCCACAACTCGTCGACGGCGGGGGATACAGGACCATGGTGATGCTCCTCAATACCTCGGGGATTGCCGAGACAGGAAGACTGCTGATGTTCGGGGACGAGGGTTCCCCCCTTGCGGTTCACCAGCTCAACGGTGCCGCTGCGACCTCGTTCACGTACACGATTGCACCAGGAGGTCTGTTTCTATTCCAGACAGACGGCTCAGCTCCCCGCGTTAACGTGGGTTCACTGCAAGTGATTCCGGACGCCGGGAGCCCCGCTCCGGTCGGCGCGGGCGTATTCAGTTATGGCCCCCTGGGCATGCTGGTCACGGAGTCCGGAATTCCCGCGGCGGTGATGACCACTCATGCGCGGGTTTATATCGACCAATCCAATGGTCACCAGACGGGATTAGCCATTGCAGCACCCAGTAACAATGGGATGCATGTGGAGGTGACGGCCTTTCAGGAAGATGGGGTGACGGGGATGGGGAGTGGAGGCATAGACTTGAACGTCAATGGGCACATCGCCAGGTTTGCGGATGAGATCATCAACACCCTCCCGAGCGGATTCACGGGGGTGTTAGACATTACCTCCACGGCGCCGTTTGCGGCGTTGACCTTGCGGTCATTGACCAACACGCGGGGAGACTTTTTGCTGACGACATTTCCGGTGGCGGATTTTGAGCGGCCTGCCCCAAGTCCCATTCTTTTTCCACAGATTGCTGATGGAGGAGGTTATCAAACGCAGCTCATCTTCTTGAGCACCGGCAATACGGGCAGCGGCATGGCAAACTTCTTTGGAGATGACGGGCTGTCGTTGACAGTACAAAAAAATGTCAGCGGTCATCGATGAAGCGAAAATGGCATTTCGCGGAAACGAAAACGGAATTCGTCTGAGGCCCGGCTGCCGCTGTGTCCTGTTCTCTTAAGAACCAGAAAGGGAAACGCGGTAGCGGGAAGTTCTGAGCGAGACATGCCCCGAGGAGGTTTCAGGCAATAGTCGACGGGTGTCCTCTCCAAAGCGTCGAAGTGGAAATCGGGCTGAGCCGTCCTGGCGTTTCCTGTAGTCGTCATCGCATACCCTTCCCATAACGGAGCAATTTCAAGCATCTGGTAATCCTCCGAGGACGGGTCAAGGGTCGTTCTCGCCTTTCGACTTCATTCCGAAAGATCCTCAAATCCCTAAACTCTGACATTATATCTTAAAGATGTCGGGTTACCTTGGTGAGGTTCTGACTGCGAGAGCTGTGGCAACGGGGGATCATGGAGTGAACGAATTTTGGGATTGAAGAATGCGCATCGAAAGTTCAAGTATGAATGAATGTCCGGTATTCTCGGGCAAGGACTGATATCATCAAAACAGTGTTTCATTGATCATAAAGGGAGCCACTGAATGAAGAAGGGACTTGTATTACTCTTACTGTTGCTGTTTTCCATCCCCGCATTTTCAGAACCGAGCACGATCGCATCGGTCGGTAAAATATCCAATGCCACAGGGCGGCCGCTTCAGAATCATATCTTTTACGCCGTCAAGGACGGGGCGTGGTGGTGCTTTTACTTCGATTCCATGGACCTCAATCAATTGAAATGGAAACGCTCCGTGGATTTGTCCACCTGGGGGCCGGTCAATACATTGACCCTTGCCAATGAGCATAACCGCGACGCCTCTAATTTTGCCGTCCTTTACACCAACATCAAGGGTTACGATGTGGTCCATATTGTGGTTGATTACCAGATGAGTCCCACCGATCATTCGAGCGCCCACATCCGGGGCCACATTGAACCGACCAGCCATCACCTCATTGTTGACAGCCCGGAAACAGTGGTGGCCCAAAATTCCATCACGGAATACACGTACCAACCCCTCGCTCCAAACCTGGGAATCGATGACGACCATTACATTTGGCATGAAACCGCTGTGGCACCGGGAAGCTCCATCGGCGACGATCACACCGTCCGGTCCCTGTCGCCGGATAAGGGCAAGTCTTGGGATGCCGAGTGGGGCCCTCTCGTGACCACGGTCGGTGCGATTGACCGCAGTACTTCACGCGCTCTCGTAAGCAGCGGTCCCACGGGAATGCTGACTTTTATCGTCAGGAACTATGGACCAGATAATTACAATTCGTTGGAGAGCGCTTACATGCGTGAACTTCTTCGTCCCTTTATCAATTCGGGGCTGGTCAAGATGAGCAGTACAAAGACCGTCCAGAACATTCCCGATGCGTGCATAGTCAAGGTGAACGACAGCGACGTCCGAGTGATTGAGAAAACGGATGCCGCGTCCTTTAAGCATCTCAAGTTTGCCGCCGCTTCCTGGGAAGCCCAGGCGCCGCCGCCCGATCAAAAGAGCCAACTTAACACTGATGGCGGCGTTTTTTGCGCCACCGATGGGAGGGACCTCTGGGTGTTTGTGGTGGATAGCGACCCGGCGAATACAATTCGCTATAACAAATTCAACGTCGGCAGCGACACCTGGGGAACATGGACGGCGCTTGAGAGCGGCTCTTCAATCAAGCGGCACCTTTCCGGATACCAAAAGGCGGGCGACGGGAAAATTGCAGTCATTTGGACGGAGACCGATGGTTCCAAGTTTGATATTCGAGTGAAATCCTTGACCGTGGGTCCGGTCGCGTCAAACCCGTAAAGTTCATCAGGCGGGGTGCCCGCAGGCACCCATGGAGAATTCAAAAATACGCTGAAAACTTTTCTCGGACGATGAGAGGATTCTCGCGGGTGTAGAGGACCACAACCCCGTGCCACGGTGGAGAATCACGGGCTTTTTCATGCCGCTCGCCAGAGCCGGTAATTCCTCGTGTGGGAGGGATGTCGGTGTCGCGAGTGCATCTGGAGCCTTGACGGTTGGATTACCGTTTCCACGGCAAGCGAGACAGCAGAGCCATCCCGAGGGTTGAGGCCCACTTTAGAGCGGACTTGATGAGGGGACGTCCGGGGTAGGTTGCGCCAAGATTGTGGAGCCGCCTTGCCCGACTGACAGCGCGATTGAATACTGTGAATACAGACCGCTCCAAGGACGGAGAAACACACGCCAACCCTTCCGAGAAATGAAGCAGGGGACGACGCATCCAGCGGGTCAGATATCCGCGTTCCTTCAGGTTGTGCAAGTACATGAACTTGAAAACTTCATAGATCTTCTGCTTCACTTCGGGCGGGTAATGGAAGAAGTCGGCATCCAGAACCGTCCCCATGGGAAAAACCTGTGATTCGAAGTAGGTGTGTTTCTTCGGTCGAGGCGCGTCATAGTTCCGTTCAGAGCTCAACCACCAGTTCTCAAATCCATATTGATCTTTGTATTTCTCATAAACCTCGGTGCCCGGGAAGGGCACCAGGACAGAGGCGACCGCCGGGTGAAAACACTCCACGTACGGAGAGATTTCCTTCATGAATTTCCGGCTATCCTCAATCGCTTCCACCCCCTCCCAGGGAAATCCCAGAATAAAAAAGACGTAGCTCTTGATCCCTTTTTTCTTGGTCAGCGGCACAATGCGCCGCACCATTTCCACGGTGTGAGGTTTGTAGATCCTTTTCAGGGTTTCCGGATGGCCGCTTTCCACCCCATAGTCGATTTGAGTGCACCCCGCCCTTGCTGCAAGGGAGAGAATTTCTTCGTTGACTGAATCAATGCGGGTCATCATGTTCCAGGTGAGGTTGAAGCCGCTTTTGATCAATCCGTGACAAATCTCGAAAATCCGTCTCCGATCCATCGTCATGGCATCGTCGACAAAATGGAAGTGCGTGGTGCCGTAGGTGCGATGCACGTGGAACATTTCGTTCAGCACGCTCCGGGCTGACCGGAAGCGGAATCTCTTTCCAAACAGACTCCCGGAGCAATAAGAACACCTTGCCGGACATCCTCTCGAGCTGAACAGGTTCTTATACAACTCGGGATTGTCCGGGGAACCGTAATCCAGCGGGTTCACGAGGTGACGGGCCGGGATCGGGAGATCGTCGAGATTGGCGATGGGCGGGCGGGGGGGTGTACGCTTGGGCGTTCCGTCCAGTCCCTTGAAGACGACTCCCGAGACGTCCTCCAGGGACCTTCGACCGAGCAAGCCCTCGACTGCCTCGGGCGCAGTCACTTCCCCTTCTCCCACGACGACGGCGTCAAAACCATAGTGGAGGGCTTCTTCTGGCAGCACGCTGGCGTGGGGTCCGCCTGCGATCAGTTTTGCTCCACTCCCCTTCAATGCGCCGGCGAGTTGATAGGCGGGTTGGATCAAGGGGGTCACGAGGGTCACCCCGACGATCTGGGGTTTCCAATCTTCTGCAAGGCGAATGATTTCTTCGGTGCTCTTATGATTTGCCTTGCTGTTAGCATCCACAAGGCGAACCTCGTAGCCGGCGTTTTCGAGGACCGTGCCTACCATTAGGATTCCTTCCGGGCAAACCTCATGGCTCTGCGTCCGTGATGGCGGGTAGATCAATAGAACGCGGGTCGGCGGTAGCGGCATGAAAGGACCTCCCGGTCGAAGATTTTCACCTCACACTATTACAAAAATGTTTCAGCACCCTGCCGTCCCAAAAATCTCGTGGGCTGCGCGACTCTCACTTGCAGACCACCTCAGCAGCAACCATCCCGCACCATTACCCGGGGACCAAATGAGGCTTGGAATCAAGTTCTGTGTGAATGTTGATATTTTTTGGAGGCTTGTGCTCGAAACCCACTTTTGGACAAACATCCTGTTCTGAATTCCCAGCCAAGTCGATTTGAGCCTCAAGCGACCCTTGCGTAATTTTTTTGACATGGTTTGCGCGTACCTTTTGATGCGGGAGTCGTGTGACTTCACCCGCAGGGGTGGCCGTTGAGCTGAGTTGAAGGCATCCCCGACCAACAATGGCTTGAAGTCTCTCTGCGCGCGACACCCGAAGTTGGCCAGAGACCATGGGGACACGCCGCTGTCACAAGGGGAGGTCCTGAAGAAAGGGAACTCCCCGGGGACCGGCGCTCGCCTCCGGAGATGATTCAGATCATGTCGCCAACCCTCGTAGAGCCAAAACACCTTCCTGTTCTCCTGGAGACGGGTCCTTTCAGGGTCGTGCAGGCCAAATCCATCGATGATCTTTCACCCTTTGCAGAGGCATGGAATGATCTCGCCCTCCAGATGCCGCAGCGGCTTCCCATGCTCTCCCACGCCTGGGTGACCTCCTTCCTGGAACATCAACTTCAACCTAATGAAAGCTGGTTTGCTCTTCTGGCCCTCCAGGAAGAGGTCTTGGTGGGAGTCTTGCCGCTCGTTATGTCGCCGCATCGTGTCTCGGGGATTCATTGTCCTCGCTTGCGCACTCCGGGGAATGAGCACACCCGATCGGTCGATCTGGTGGTGGCCTTGGGAAGCGAGGCGTTCGTCACAAGGTTGCTCTTGTCGGCTGTGCTCCGGGCCCAGCCGGAGTATTTTTCCCTTGAATTGAGTGCAATCCCTGAGATGTCACCCACGGTACTCACCTTGGGTGTCGCGGCCGAACAGGCCTTTGTTCGAACTCTTCCTTCGGGAAGAGGATCCGTTCTCAAAACAACAGGGAGTTTTGAAGGGTTCCATGACAGATTAAGCCAGAATTTTAAGAAGAACCATCAGAAATCAAGAAAAAAGCTGGCTCGCCTTTCAGGTGTCCAATTGAGGTTTCTGACAGGGAGTCAAGCAACGCCTGAGGAGTTGGAGCGCTTTCTCAAAGTTGAAGGGTCAGGATGGAAAGGGCGCGCAGGAACAGCCATAGAGCAATCTCCGAAACTGGTTTCCTTCTATACCGCTGTCGTACAACGGCTGTCGAGGTTGGGATGGCTCGAATGGACCTTTCTGGAGGCCGAAGGCAGGACGATCTCGGGTCAGTTAGCGGTGAGAATGGGGGGTGCGCTTACGATTCTCAAGATCGGGTATGATGAATCCTACCGGTCTTGTTCCCCTGGAAACCTGCTGTTTGAAGAAACTGCGAGGCGGGCTTTTGCTTCACCTGACATCGTCGAAATCAACTGCTTGACCGATATGGCCTGGCATGACAAATGGGGGATGGAAAAGATGGAATACCTGGATATCCAGATCTATCCGAGGCGCCCGCTGTCTCTGTTTTTTGGTTACCTCCCCAAGCAGGCCCGACTTGGTGTCAGCAGGTTGCCAGGAATCCGACCCCTCTACCGGGCCGGTCGGATGTTTCTTAAGGAGGTACTGAGGAACGAGCAAGGGGGAGAAGCCATCCGGAGGGTGCATTAAGGCGGGACGCCAGGTGAAACCCGTGGAGAGAACCTTTGACCGTGGTGTGAGTGACCTTACAGGAGTGGAACATTGCGCGTTGTTGAAGTAACCAGTCTGAAGGGTCTTGGATCTCATGCTGCCGCTTGGGATCGATTGGCTTTCTGTTCGCCCCAGCGACTGCCCATGCTCTCCCATGCCTGGATTTCCACCTATCTGGAATACTACCTGACACCGGGAATTCCTTGGGTATGTCTGTTTGCCTACAATGACGATTCCGAGTTGGTGGGGGTTCTCCCCGTAGTCATCGAATCCTGCCGTGTGATGGGTACTCGATGTGCCAGGCTGCGGTTGAATCTATTAGAGAACGCCGATATGGTGATCGCTGAAGGATTGGAGCGCCCGGTCATCGCCACCTTACTCTCAGCGTTGGAAAAAAATTCTCCGAATTGGTTTTGTCTTGAATTCGATGAGTTGCCGGAAGAGTCAGCCACGATGAAGTATGTCGAGTGCATTCAGAAAGCTGGATTTTGTGTGGATGGTCCGGCGGGGAAGGGTTCCTTCATCAAAATTCAGGGGACCTACCCGGAGTTCCTCAACAGCCTCAGCCCGCATTTCGCACGCAACTTGCGTCGTGTAGGCAGGAAAATCGACCAGCAATGTGAGGTTCAAATGCTGTTTCTGGGGAGTGAAACTCCCGAAGAGCACCTTCGACGATTCATGAAAGTCGAAGCTTCCGGTTGGAAAGGGCAAATGGGGAATGCGATCCAGCGGTCCGCAAGGTCGATGGCCTATTACGAGGTGCTAGTGCGACGGCTGGCTGAGAAGGGCTGGCTGGAATGGCACTTTCTGGTCGCTGATGGGAAAACTCTGGCTGGCCACATGGGGATCAAGATGGGTCGCTCATTGGTTTTATACAAGATCGCCTACGACGAAGCCTACTCCGCCTTTGCTCCTGGAAATGTTCTCATGGCGAGTACGATTGAACGGGCCTTCAATTCAGGGGACACCGATGAAATCAACTGTCTCACCGATTACCCTTGGAACCGCAATTGGCAAATGTTGTTGAGACCTTATCGCAATCTGCGGGTCTACCGCCATTCGTTCTTACCCTTGACGTGTGGTTATTTGCCGGGAAAGGCGCGGAAGGCGGTGAGGGAGGTGCGCGGAGTGCGACCCCTTCTTGGAACCATCCGTAGACAGTTCTTGGACAGGAGTGCGTGAGGTGAAAAACCCAGCAAAGGGAATGTGGGTAGTTGTGGCAGAGGAGATCATCCCATGAATCAGGAGGCCCCAAAACTGTCGACTGATTGCCAACTTCAAGAACTTATCAACGCTGGAAGCGACCTTACCGCGCGCAACCGATTACGCGGTTTTGCTTTGCGTATGCTAACTGCTTTGGAAAGAAGAATTTATAGAGCACGTGGTGCCCTTGGCCAGAAGGACCTTGTCCTCCCTCAGGCAAGTCCCAACTTCGAGATCTCCCGAATCGAAGAGGGAGGAATGGTTCCTGCAGGCAAGCCCGGAGGAATCTTTAAGCCGGGAGAAAAAGTGATGGTCATGAGTCGGGAGGAAATTGAAGAGACTCTTGACAAGGATAGGAGATGCAAGAGTCTCGAATTCATGGACCGGATGGCCGTCTATTGCGGTCGACCCATGGTCGTCAAAAAGCACGTCCAGAGCATTTTCGACGAACGCAAGTGGAGAATGGTGCGCATCAGAGATACGTATATTCTGGAGGGGGCAATTTGTGAGGGTCAAGGGATGTACGAAAAAGAAGGATGTGACCGTTGTTGCTACTTCTTTTGGAAGGACAAGTGGCTTCGGCGAGTGGGATAGAAAGTAGGTGATAGGGGGCACTCAGGTGTCGGGTCTCAGGTACCAGGTGTTAGGGAAGCAAACACCCTTTGACAACAGATCACTTTGAATGAATATCAGGAAGCGTTAAATCAGCGAGCCTCCTTATTTTCTTCTCGTCTCCCGCTTCTTGCCTACCGAATCGACCTCAGTTTCAACAAGTCGCCAGATGGCGAGGCCACTGCGCCTTTGAATTCACCTCGCTAAGGATCCTTCTCCTGGGTTCCTCAAAGGATGCTCGAATGCGTCCCCCTGCCTGATGGATTCGGGTTCATGTCGCTACTGTTCCGCATTCGCATTACTCTCCATAGAGTCTCCCCCTTCAAAAATCGGGGATTTTTTCCCGCTTCGAGACCTTTACTTTTTTGCCCTTTACTCCAATTCGCCCTACTTGCGTTTATTATCAAGAGTTTATTTTTCTGGTCTCTTTGGTAAGGAGATTGCCAATCGAGCAGTGGGGTATGGTGTGAAAGTATGTGGATGGACTCAATCTTACACCGTGCTTACCCTGCTGCCGGAGTCGTCGGAAAGAGATGAAAGCATATTAAGGAATCATTTTTAGGGTAGTCGATAGTCCCTCCTGAGACTTGGCAGCACAAGTCCATGAAGTTTTCCATCTCGGGAACGACGTTTTTTGGTTAGTCAATCCCAGAGCCATCGCGGTTTAGCCCCTTAAGTTGGCAGGTTTATCTTTAAATCTGAAAGATCTGCCGATCTTCAGTCAGTCCCTTTTGATCGTTTGAATACTTCGAGTGCACGGCGTCAGTTTTATGGTTAAGGGTCTCATGAACTTTTCGCTCTGACCTGCGACCCAAGTCCTGTTTTTCGTGCCGTTACACTGCCGAATCCGCTTAGATCTCCGCCATTTTTATAGGCCAGTAGACGTCAATTCGTCGTGTGAGGTTTCCGATATGAATTGCCGCAGGATGCATGAGGGCAACCTGGGAATGCTCTTTGGAACCCCGTTATCTCTCTCCCAAGACAGTTCGCCGAGAAGGGAGGGCGCCCCGATTCCCCGTGTGAATGGATATCGAAACAGATTTCAGTGCCTCCTTGTCGTTGGGGCCGTTCTCTTTCTCCTTGCGATGTCAAGCACGGCTCTTTTTGCGCAGAGCGCAACGTTGACTTGGAATCCCAACACCGATGCAGTAGCTGGCTACAAAGTTTATTTCGGGACTACTTCGGGCACGTATGGCACGCCCATTGACGTCGGGAATGTGACCACTTATACGATGACCGGATTGGGACAGGCAACGTATTACTTTGCAGTGACCGCTTACAACAACGTGGGGGTTCAGAGCGGATTGTCCAACGAAGTGGCCAAACTGGTCACAGCCACCACCCCTGTGAATCACTGCGATGTGAATGCAGACGGGACGGTGAACGCGCTCGATCTTCAAATGCTCATCAACGCCATCCTTTCCGGCACCAATCTGTCCAACGCCGATATGAATCGCGACGGCAAAGTGGACGTGCTGGATTTGCAGACCCTTAATAACGTCATCCTGGGTTCAGGGACCTGTCCACCATGAGAAGGATAATTCAACGCGGGTTTTCTTCAATTTCGAATTTCAGGTTCAGCGGTCGCGTATTTTTACTTTTTGGATTCATGTTGTTATGGGGGACGCTGTGTTCGACATTAAGTTGGGCGCAGCAGGTAACGGTGGGGACAGCCACGGGCGCGGCGGGCGCGACCGTGGCCCTCACCGTCAACTTTACGGCGGGAGGGGCGACGGGCGTCAGCACTCTACAGTTTGATCTGCAGTTGCCTGCGGCGCTCTCGTTCTCTTCCGTGACCGCAGGTTCTGCTGCCACAGCAGCCGGAAAAAGCGCCTCCGGAAGCATCGTCACAGGGGGCGTGCGGGTCCTCATCTTCGGATTGAATCAAACGACGATCGGGACGGGAGCGGTGGCGGTTGTCAACTTGACCATCGCAGGTGGGACGGGGCCAGGGAGTTTGGCAGTTGGGATCACGAATATTACCGCCTCGGATCCCACGGGGACAATCAATGTTCCCACGACGGGAACGGGCGGCTCGGTAACTGTGTCTGCACTCGTCGATGCCACCCCCCCTTCGGTTCCCACGGGCCTGTCGGCCACCGCGGCCAGTTCCTCGCAGATCAATCTCTCCTGGACCGCCTCGACGGACAACGTCGGGGTGACGGGTTACAAGATCTTCCGCAACGGGACTCAGATAAGCACCTCAACGGCGACCTCGTTCCAGAACACGGGGCTCGCGGCGTCGACCACTTTCAGTTACACGGTTTCAGCCTTTGACGCGGCGGGGAATAATTCAGGGCAATCGACTGCAGCGTCGGCGAAAACCCAGGTGGCCCCTGATACACAAGCACCCTCCGTACCCGCTGGTTTGACGGCGACCGCGGTCAGTTCCTCGCAGATCAATCTTTCCTGGACGGCCTCGACAGACAACGTCGGAGTGACGGGCTACAAGGTTTTCCGCAATGGGACGCAGATTTCCACATCAACCGCAACTTCGTTCCAGGACATGGGACTTGCAGCTTCGACCACCTTCAACTACACGGTCTCAGCTTTCGATGCGGCGGGGAATAATTCCCTGCAATCAGCGACCGCTTCGGCGATGACCTTAGCCACAACGGACACGACACCACCGTCGATGCCGACAAACCTTACGGCAACGGCAGTTAGTTCAAGCCAGATCAACCTCTCCTGGAGTGCTTCAACAGACAACGTCGCGGTGACAGGCTACAAGATCTTCCGCAATGGGGCGCAGGTGGCCACCTCATCAACGGCGTCGTTCCAGAACACGGGGCTTGCGGCTTCGACCACCTTCAGTTACACGGTTTCAGCATTCGATGCGGCAGGAAACAATTCTGCACCTTCGACAGCGGCTTCAGCGACCACGCCAGCGGGGACGGGGGTAACGCCCTTGACGATCTCCTCGGTGGCCGCGGTATCGGTCACCTCGACCAGTGCGACCATCGATTGGACCACCAGTATCGCGTCGAATTCGCAGGTGGAATTCGGCACCACCACAGCCTATGGAAGCTCCACGGTGATGGACTCGAGTTTTGTCACCGCCCATTCGGAGACATTAAATAATTTGACTCCGAATACGATGTACCACTATCGGGTGCATTCGCTGGATTCAGGTGGAAACCAGGCCGTGTCTACGGACTTCTCGTTCTCGACGATCTCGGAGACGAGTACGAGTCAAGCCTGCTCGACGGGGAGTGGACTCTGTTTTGAGGCCACGTTGCCCACGGCGGGAGGAATGTCGCGGGTGTCGTCGGGTCAAGGGAATCTCTCGGTGCTGTATGGTGTGATGAATGCCTCGGCGGTGTCATTGCCTGTGGCCCTGGCGAATTTTGGGCTGACGCAGGATGGGGTGCTGGTGACGGAAGTAGGAGTCCCGGCCAGTGCGCCCTTCAACTCGACGCGGTTGTTTGTGGATTACGCTGGCCCGGGCTCGGACAGTGGCGTGGCGCTGGTCAATCCCAATGACACGGCCATCCAGGTGAATGCGGAGTTGCGGAACCAGCGCGGGGAGTTCGTGTCATCGTCCAGCATTTCCCTGGAAGCGAAGGGGCACACGGCCCAGTTTGTGAGCCAGTTAATTACGAATATGCCGAATCCGTTCTTGGGGACATTGACACTGTCGAGTGCCAGCCCGTTTGCGGCGGTGAACTTGCGGCTGGCGTCGAATGGCCATGGGGAGACGCTGTTCAGCGCGTTGCCGCTGGCGGATCTGAGTCGGTCGTTGGGGGCCACTCGATTAATCTTCCCGCAGGTGGTGGATGGCGGTGGGTTGCCGACGCAGATCCTTTTGATGAACCCTTCGGTGAATACCACGAGCACGGGATTCATTTCGTTCTTTGACGACGACGGGAATGCCCTTGCGCT
>JBGQBO010000079.1:0-14005 GCA_041494885.1 Terriglobia bacterium | reverse complement strand
ATCTGCAACTCCTGCAACTTCAGGGCGTCGCGCGTCGCTTTCCGCGTTCCGTGTTTTACGTGTTTCCCCTTGTTGGCACAGATTTGGAACTGATAAGCAATCCGGACGTCGTCGTTCAGTCGTGGTTGCTTGACGTCGGCCTCATGCCCGCGATCTCGTTGCCCACGACCAGTGCTGGTTTGCCGCGGAGGAGTGGAATTCACTACGCCGATGTTCTCCCAGGCAATGCGGTCATCCATTCGGAGCCTGTTCAGGCTGAACTCGTTTCTGCGGCCGTCTTCGCTGAACGTCGATTCCCCGACGCACGCGGCATCAACTGGATGTTCGAGACATTTGACTCATTCTGGAACTTTGCTCAAATCTTCAGGCGCAGGGCCGTTGGATGCATCATCGGGCCCACGAGCCGAGATGGGAGAATCGCCTAAACCGGACATGCAACTGACGGTCCGCTCTGCGGCCCACAGGTGATCGCCATACGGTTAGGTGGACCAAATGAGGGAGGGGGTCACACATCTCAAAGTTGTGTCAAGAGGCAACACAACCCCTGATGCCCAGCCGAGTATTGTGTGCGTTTCCCCCGGTCGCGAGTCAGTTGATTTTCTGTCTGTTCGAACAACCTCATATTCCATCGGCCTGGGCTGGCGATCACTGCAGCCGCACCGGTTCTTTCTTCTCAGCGATTCCGAGTCCCACGGACTCGTTCAGTCACACATCCGGATCAAGGCTTTTCTGAGACAACCGCCAGCTCTCGGTTTTCTCCGGCCCCTGGCTCCCGTGCGAGCCCCAGAAATGATTCCGTACCAGCCCTGGTCCACGCGATGGCCACCTTCGGTGGCCGATCAGATACCGTGGTTCGTCTCCCGTGACCGCAGAAGACCTTCCAACCCTTCAGCGGCTCCAGGGATGGGCGACTCCGTGACCTGCTTCCAAGCCCGATGGTGTAGTGCTCTCGATCCAGACCCGGGGCCAATCAGACCTGCGGGTTCACAGCCCCAACCCCCAGCACCCGGCTCCCGGATCCGGATCGAGCGCTCGATCCAAACAACCGCTTCGGATCAAACGCCACCCCCTCGCGCATGACAAAATAAGTGGCCCGGCACAGCTTACTGGCCAGCGCTTTCAGTCCCAGCACCCGCCGTCGGCCGGCACTCTTGCGATCCACAAAGGCTCGCGCCTCGGGATGGTAGCGCGCCGCAAAATGCGCCGCTTCCATAAACGCCCAGCACAAATAGCGGTTGCCGCATTTGCGATTGTTCTGGCCTTTCTTTTTTCCATTGGTCAGGCGCTGACTTTCCACCATCCGGCAGTAGGAGAGATAGTTCCCTTCTTCGGCAAAACGGCTCAGCGGCCCCGTTTCCAGCAGAATCGTGCGGGACAGGGTTTTGCCCACCCCCCACACGGTCTGCAGCCGTTCGTAGGTGGCGTTGTGGTTGACCTGTTGATGCACTTGTTTTTCCAGCCGCCGGATTTGTTCATTCAACCGCTCCAGCACCGCCAGTCGCGCCGCCACCGCCTCGCGCACCAGCGGCTCCCTCAGTCCGTACTTTTCCAACTGGGCGGCCTCGAGGTGCTCCACTTCGTCGGCGCTGGGCTTGTGCCCAGTGACCCGCGACACCAACCCTTCCAGGCTGATCACGTGGGCACTGTGTTCTTGCACCAGCCGACCCCGCTCCCGGAGCAGATCGCGCACGGCCCGTTCCGCCTTGGGATAAATGGTCCCTTCTTTCAACAGACCCAAACGCAGCAGATGCGCCAGCCACTGCGCATCACTCCAATCGTTGGTGTACTTGATCCCGCGGTACTGCTCGTTGCCCGCCGGATGGGCCAGGTGAACGGCCCAGCCCGCTTCCATAAGGCCATCCACCAGCCAATACCAGTTGTAGGTGGACTCCACCACGATCCCGACCAGTTGCTCCCGAAACGGTTCCAGCGCGGGCAGCACCACGCTCAGCACGTTGGCCTGCTTGCGCTTCAGCACCACCTGATCCTGCTCGTCGCTCACGATCAGATAATTGTTGTTGGAATGAAGGTCGATGGCCGCGTACAATCTCATGGCGTGTTTTCTCGCTTTCTCCATCCCCTTTGACGGGATGGTGGAATGAGCTGTCTTTTGTCTTCGCAAAAGACAGCTCTTTTTTCTGGGGCGGGCCCGAGCTGGAAGGCCCGCCTTCGGGGATTTCCCCCGCCGGCACCGCGGCGCTCAGGTCGCTCTTCAGCGTGGCCCTATCCTCCCGGTGCTACCAAGATGGTACGCCTTCCTCGGGATTTCCTTTGCCCAAAAGCGATAAACTCACTCCACAACTTTGAGATGTATATCAGATCCGGACATCTGGACAATTGTGGGGTCGGTGGGGCCACGCGCTCCCTGCAAGGCCAAAGGGAGCTCGTGCCACATCGTCGCACGGCGGTCGCCCCACGGCTCCAATCCTGGGTCATTCCACTTCGCCGAGGACCTCGATGAGTTGTGGCGGATGCTCCAGGATGTCCCGCGAATCCTTGGGAACAAAACCAAACTGGAAGACGATGAACAGTTCGTCCTGCTTGGTGGTCCCGGACAGCTCCTTGTAGCCCCATCTCCACTGGTCGAGTTTGTAAGCACCCGGATCAGTGAGTCTTCGCACCGCTTGGTCGCGAGCCTGTTCGAAGCTCTTGACGTTGACGTTTGCCGTCGGCGCCTGGATCTGCCGCCAGACGCGCGAGGCATGCAGAACCACACCGGCGTTGCTTAACGAAACCCGGACCAGGCCACCCCCACCGATCACGTCAACCTTCTGGCCCTCCACCTCGATCTGGCGCGAATAAGTGACCAGCACGCTCTTTTGTTCCTGACGCGCAGCATTCGCGCTGGCGCCGATCGGCATACTGGCGGTGAGCACCGGGGTCACGATGGGTTCCCCGAGTTCTTTGGTCTCCCAGCCGAGTTCATGGACAAGAGCATTAGCCCGCTGTATGTAAGCGCCCTTCTCGAGGGCCGCCTCGACGCCGGGAGGCTGCTGCACGCTCTTGAGATAGACTGCTCCGCTGACCTCCTCCCGGCGCACCTGGGCTTTGCCCCCGACAAATGCGGAAAAATCGGCAACCACCGATTTCCCGCCGCGCAGATCCAGCGCACGCAGCCGGGCCGGAGGCTCGGGCGGGATAATACGGAACTTCGGCAGCATCTTGGGGATGTGCGGAAGTTGTGCCAGAGTCCCCGGAATCCAGACGCCAGCCGCGCCGCCCAGGTACATGATGTGGTAATGGGTAGTGCCGGAGGTGTTGGGCTCGTTAGTGAAGGCCGTATCGTACAACGGTGTTTTCGTGATGTCCGATCCACCCATGGTGATGCATAAAGGCACCACACCAGCACCGCTCAATCCGTCAATGAAGGACTCTGCAACGCTCATACCATGGTTGTTGAAGTCGTCCCAGATTTTGTCCACGTTGTCGTACCAGCAGTAAGCCAGCGTGGAAGCTCCACAAGCCATTCTTAGATCCGGCCGAAGGACCGGCCCCCAGCGCGCAAACACGTTGCGCATATCATAGGTGTCGGGCGAGGCCGGCCCGCCAGTGAAGCTGCCCGGGCAGGAATACTCCATGCTAGTGCCCGAGCAGGTTCTGGGCCCGTGTGCAAAAACCTCGCAGGAACACTGCCAGTAATAACGCAGCCGCCCTCCGTTATCGGTGACGTTGGCAAGCACCATGTTCGGCTGCGAAGCGTTGTCGCCCAGCGTGTTCCAGAGATTGGGGTTCCCATGGCCAGCGTAGAAGAAGAGCATGGGTGTATCAATCCCATTGGTGCCGTTGGTGTCTTCCCCTGCGGTTGTGTGGCTCTTGTCGTAGTAATACTTTGAGGTATTCGTCAGACCGACGTGGATGTGGCGTTTGGTCCAAGGATCGGGCGCGTGGTTGGGCGACATCACGGTCCCGCCCATGTCGGTGCCAAAGAGAAATTCGTTCGCCGTGTTGAGGTGCCAATCGGTGTTGCCGTGGGCAGCGAGGGCGCTGTTTAAGGGTGGATTGCAGCGGACGCTAAAACCTGCCTGCTTTGAAAAGACGGGAGGTCGACCGAGTATCTTGATCGCCTCCCAGCCATTGTAGTAAGGCAGCACATCGCCACCGAGGGTCCAAGTCTCAGTGACAGGCTTGGTCCCGGCGGCCTTGAACAGGAGGGTCTTGGTGATTGTGTCTATTGCCCCGTCGCTGCGCGTAAAGATGTATTTCACGCTTCCGGGTTTGTCGACCGTAATGGTGCCATTGAAGGTAATGACGGCGGGACAGCCGCCACGATACTCCGCCGGCGCCGCGTTGAGGACTGCACTAACGACCTTGGCGGGTGCCGCTGTAGGAATCACTAGGAGCATTACGCCAATGATGAATAGGAGCATTCTGCAGGGTCGCATACAACCTCCTTTTTTAGAAGCTTGGCAGGTGAGCGGAAAGGTCGGGTCTCAATTTACGATAATTCGAAAGCATCGAGGCCAGCTGTATGAGTGCTGGCCTTGAATTGCTCTCAGCTTCGATAATCTACGGAAGGGACCTGACCCTACCCGCTTGTTTAGGAAGGACCTCTGTGTCTCAGAGACGACCAACCGGACGGGCGAATTCGAAATCCGGGGGTGTCCCCGTCGAAGGTGTCATGGGTATTTCTTGTTTGCTTTCTTGTCTCAAGCCCCTTTAAGCATGTGCACAAAGTTTACGCGTCAGAAACGTCCCCGCGCAACAGCACCCAAAGAGGAGCTACCCTGGCGGAATCTACGAGACTTAGGAAGGCCACGCCTCAACAGTTTGGTGACTTAGATTAGTCAAAATGTGTGGTTCCCGTCAATGGAACAATCGAATATTGTTTTGCAATTGCTCCAGAGCAGGATTCGGGACTCCCCGGCTTCCTGCCGACCCATCGGGTATCCACAAACCTAAGAAAAGGGGTCAGGCCGCGACAATCGACAAAACCGGATAAGATTGAATGGATGGGATTGCTCTTTGTGCCATGGTCTCTCAATAGTCGAATGTCGCAGCCTGACCCCTTTTGCTTCTTCTGATGTAAGTGATGCGAAACGTCAGACTGCGAGACTGCCAATTGAAAAATAAATAGACCTGACCCTCGATTTCTTATGCCGTCGGGCATCCTAAGAGAAAAGCCCCATTGCCCCATGACCAGGAAAGATTGCTGATTCAATAAAGATACCCGCCGGTTTCAAACCCTTAATTCGAAATTTCATCGTGGAAATTCTCCGAATTCGGGACTGTCCCGAGTTTTTTAGCTTGGTCCGACCTGGACTGCACCCTTACTCTGAGACAGAGAAAACAGGGACAGAAGAGTTAAGGTTCTGCGGGGGATGGGGGCGTGGGGGAAGGGGGCAGCCGCCCCCTTTCTCCACTCTCCCTTGTATCGTGTCCTCCGCTGCTGATCTCATCAAACTGGCCTCGTACTCCCGGGGTGATTGGTAACCCAGCGCTGAGTGCAAGCGCCGGCGATTGTATAAGTTTTCTAGAAACTCGGCGAGGGATTGCCGCAAGTGGCCGAGATGCCGATACTTTTGGCCGTTGACTTCCTCCTGCTTGAGCGTCTTGATGAACGACTCTGCCTTGGCGTTGTCATAGGGGTTACCCACGCGACTCATGCTGATCTGAATGCCGTGCTGTTGAAGCATTTCCACATAGTCCGAACACGCATACTGCACCCCGCGGTCGGAGTGGTGGATCATGCCCGGTTCGGGTTGGCGGCTCTCGAGCGCCCTCTGCAGAGCTCGCACGGCCAGGATCGTGCCGAGATGCCGCTCTAAGGCCCAGCCGACGACGCATCGCGAATGAGCATCGAGCACGACCGCCAGAAAGACAAACTCCTCGTTTAAGCGAAGGTAGGTGATATCGGCCACCCACAGTTGGTTGACCCCCGTCGTTGTGATCCAACGCGCCAGGTTGGGCCACACGCGCCAGCCATGCCGCGAATCGGTGGTCGGGGGAACAAAGGCCCGCCGCCGCAAGCACAACAAGTTGTCAGTCCGCAGCAGCCTCAGCACCCGCTTGTGGTTGGCCTGCCATCCCTCCCGTCGCAACAAGACGCCGAGGCGCCGATACCCATAATGGCGGTGAGCTAAGGCCAGCGTCTGCAATCGATCCCGCAGCCCCGTTTCCTCCTCCCGCGGCTCGCTCGCCCTCCAGCGACGATAGTAGCCGGTTCGGCTGACCTGGCCCAGTTGGCACATCTGCTCGATCGTTAGTCCGCCTTGCGGGGCTTGTTCTGCGATGAGCGAATAAACCGCGGCTCTTTCCTGCCGCTCCGCTCTGCTCGAACGGCCTCCACGCGCCGCAAGGCTTCGGCGAAAAAATCAATTTCCAGTTGCTGCTGGCCGACTCTCTGCTCCAGGGCCGCGATCCGCTGCCGGGCCTGCAACAGGGCGCCTCGTTCGGTCTTCGCCTCAGGAGCCCGCACCCGCCCCTCGCCTTTGCGCGGCCTCCCTCGCGTCCGCAGCGCCTCGACCCCGCCGCACTGATAGGCATCCTTCCACTCGTACAGCAACTTGCGCCGCAGTTTCAGCTCCCGGGCAAGACGGCTGACACCCTCTCCCGCCAGCATTCGCTCCACCGCCCGCCACTTAAACTCCCGACTGAAAACCCGCGCTTTCTTCTTCTGGGACATGGCTCTCCTTCTTGAAAACTGTCCCTATTATCCATGTCTCAGTTTGGGGGTCCACTCCAAAATTCGGGACTGTCCCGAATTTTTTCCCGACTTGTCTCAAAGTCCTATGTCCAGGTCTGACCCGTTTTCGCTTCCATAACATGCCTCGCCCGAAGGGGCTCTAATGCGAATATGAGTTTGCTATTGACGGCTCCAGATCAATGATCCTCCCAAAGATGGCTATTGAAATGTTTTGCGCTATTGAAACGCCTCTCTGGAAAACTGTTCCATTTGTGTGACACCAGGCAGCCAATTGCTTTCGAGTGGCTAACGTAAGCTTGCGCCGCTGGTTCAGGTCACGCATGACGTTCAGTGCCAGCTTTCCGTCATTGGTGCTCCGCCTGTTGTCTTTCATTTCAGAATAAAATTGGTCACACAATTCCTTTACCTTTGCTATGTTGAGATGGGGGAGTTCATCCAGACGTTCAACCGCAACGCTTTTCGCCCTTTCCCCTTCCACTAAAATCAACGGGGCATTGTCAACTATTAGCTTCCTTTCGCCCCCGTGCTCAAAAAGCACCCGAATCATCCCACTGCCTGAGTCTTCCAAGACTTTCCCTATACCCCATTCCGGCTTATTCGAGTGTGTGACACACTGCCCTTTTAGAAAACCCATCCCTTTTTCCAGTCGCTTAGTTGCATTGTCATTTCTAACTGCCGCTTGTGGTGAGAACTCAAGTACCGAATTCGGGATCGCCAAGGAATCGTCAGACGAAATTCTGGACTGTCCCGAATTTTTTGTGGATTGCTGTGCGGGTTCAACCCTCAAGCCGCGAATACCCCGCCCATCCTTCCGCTCGTAAACCTCTATCGTGTGACGTATCTTCTGACCTGGATAACACTTAGCGGAGAACGGATCTCTGATCTTGATGCTGGGTTTCCCTGCAAAAGGAGCGATAATCGTAGTGATCCCTTGGGCGCGCCACCACGCCAACAGCTCATCGCCGTTGTCGACGGGCAAGCTGAACTCCAGACCGCCGAACTCCGGAACCGTTCCCACAACCGTGAACCTCTCCCTGCTATCTCCTCTCACTGACAAATTCGGGACTGTCCGAAATTCACCAGATGAGATCTCACGTACCGAATTCGGGATTGTCGGGGAAGCATCATTTATCGCGCCCGACGTATCCGGCCCTTTTGACTCCATCTGCCAATCGTCCCCATCTTCCAAATACCCGAACACTTTCCTGAACCGTTGAAAAGTCTCTTTCCCCATCAAGAAGCTCATCCGCGTAACATGACGAGACTCAAGCGCATGGCCAATGTTGCTCCAGTTTTCCTGCGTGCCGTTCAAGGACCGGTCAATGCCGGTAATGAGCTCCACCATTTTGTCTTGCACCTCGATCGGTGTTCCAACAGCCTCAGGTGTGTACAGGAATTCCTTTCCAGTCAGGCGGAGATGATCCCCACCTCGTTTTCCATCATCCGAGGTTCGGCCCACGGTAACCGGAAAAACAAAGTTCGGGATCGAATATGACTCGGTGTGTTCGCTCCATTTCGCTTTGACAAAATCATCCAGGGAACTCACTACAAACTCAGACAATTCGCCCGAGTAGGACAAGATCAATTCCTGCTTAGCCCTGGTCATCGCCACATACAATTTCGATAGCTCCCTGTAGCACTCGTCCCGTGGTAAATCGGGATTGGGTAGGACACCTGAGTTGCAATTCACGATACACATGGTATCGAACTCGAATCCTTTCGTCTGTTCCAGATCAGAAAGGAAGATCGTATCCTTGTCTATATCCGTTGATCCATCTAACACTTGAAGTGACAGGGCATCTCCAATCTGCTTCACCGCGTTGAGCGAGAAACCGCAAAGCGCTATGCAGTACTTCTTCTGCTTCCCGATCGAAGAGAGTTTTTCCTTCAAATAATTGAATGCTGAGGCAAACTCAGTCTGCAAGCTATCGCTCTGGAGAAGCAATGGCCTCGGTGTAGAAAAGTTTGCGTATTCAGGTTCTAGGATTTCAAACTGCTTATTTTGTCTTACGTCCTGCGAGCAATTCCGATCCAAAATGTTGAATGCTGCAGAAAGGATCTCACGACTATTCCGGTAATTCTTTCGAATCACAAAGGACCGGCCCGAGATATTGATTCCAGCTGATGCTGGCTTATGATGTTTGGTGTATACCTGTTGCGCGACATCACCGCACAAGAAAATATCGTTTTCATTTTCCTTCACCAAGCGCCTGATGATCTGGAGTTCTATCGTCCCAAAATCCTGCACTTCATCCACCAGGATACAACGGTAATGGGGGCTGATCCGGTTCAGATAGGGATGCAAAGCCGAAGCCAAACCCAAGTAGTCGATCACCCCCACAAAACTCATTTTGTCTTCCCAGCTCTGAAGTCCCTTTAAAATGAATTCGCGGAATCGCCTATCAAAGATCAGAGCCCGGCCCTGTCGATCCAAGTCAAGATATTCATTTCGAGTTGAGGGCCCCAAGGCGCTCCGAATGTAGTCGAACTCCTGATTGATATAATCCTCTGGAAAGACATTTCGAGTGAGCAGGGACTGATGGACGGGGAACAAAACCTCGGCGTCGTTGTTGTTTAATCGGCAGTGATAATACTCATCCCAAATCTCACTCACGTGTTCGTTTATTTTCCAAGTCAACTCATCATAAAGCCGAGCATTGTTGGGCTCGAACTTTCGCAACTCACTCTGGCACAGTTGCCAGAAGGACATAACATGAAGATTTTGGCGATGTTGAGCAGGGCTAGCATACTCGATCAGATTGCGGATCAACTTTGCAAGTGATCTATTGAGGGTTAAGACGAGAACATCCTCTCCGGGGTATTTTCGAGCAAGTCGGATTGCCCTCTTGACGATTACGCAGGTTTTGCCTGAACCGCTTACTCCAGCAAGCTTGACAGGCCCTGAAAAATCTTGCTCTACAGTCTTTTTCTGTTCCGGATGCATGAAGAGCATCCACTGCTGAAAAGACGCAGTCTCAACGAGGTGTTTAATGAGTTCTGGCTCGAAATTCTCGAAGTCAATAAAACTGTCACCTACAACCAGCTCCTCAATCCTCTCCGGCGTGACATTCTCAAGTAGGAGCATCTCGTTCGTGAATAGATCGATTCTCTTCTTGGCTCCATCAATATCTCCCTTGCGGAGCAATGAGAAAACGTCAAAGAAGAGCCCTGCTTTGGAGGAGTCTTCAATCTGACATGCAAGGTTTAGAATCTCCTCCTCTGGAGAAATCGACTGTAATCTCTCCATCCTTGAAAGCACAGTTCTACTCACCCCAGCAGCAATCCGGTCGTAATATCGCCCGGGTATTTTTGCAAACAAGTACCCATTTGACCAATCGGTATCTGACTTAATACGGGTAGGTTCCTGAGACACGTCACTGGATACAAACACCGGGGTAAGCTGGTCTTTTGGGTTCACAGTCAATGTCAGACCCCTGTTCTTTTCGATCCAGCTGTCGCAATCATCGTGTCTGCCAACGTAACAGAGAACGCAGAAGCCGTTGTCCTTGATGGTGATGAGGCGACAGAACCCCTCCAAGTCATACTTCAAGCAGTGTTTTATTCTCTTTTCGCCGTGATTTGTAAGAGTTATACCCATGAAAGGATCGCTGTCCCCACTGGCAATTCTTCCAAGGATCATTTGGACTGTGCCGGCAGCTTTTTTATAAGTTCCTCCGAATTGGTAAAGCTCCCGGATTGAGCCCATAAGATCTTTGTATGGTATGTACTTGATTGCCATTAAAGCCTCTCTTTGCGGGAAGGATCCAGATAATCAAATGAGAAATTCAGGATTGTCCAAAATTTCCAAGGATCTCCGCTTTCAGGGATTTGTTGATTTGAGCACGCTGGGCCATTGCAGGACACGTAAAGGCGTCGCACCCGATCGAATTCGCATCGGCCTTCTTTTTAGAAGGAGTGGGATAAGGCTCGTCATTCGACAGTTTATAGAAAAGCGGTGCGAGTATCGGGGTCACTCAATTTCGTGGATTCAGCGAGGATGCTCGGACACTCCGTAAACCTTTCTCTGGCCGCTTCCTCGTCCCAGCGGATGCTGATGTTCCCTTACAATCTTTACGGAATGTTTACATGGAAACTTTAGGATAAAGTTGGGGTTATGCAGTTTCAGTTTCCATATCGTTCGAAAGCTGAGATTACGGGATTAGGTGAATCGGGAGAAATTTGGAGTGTGGCCCACCGCGACGAGCCGCTTTGCTTTCCGGACAAAGTAAAGTGAGACTTATGATCCGTGGGGATAGGAAAATCAAGGCAGTCCGGAGTATCCCGGATCCCTCCCTGGTTTTGTTAAACTTTCGTGACAAAGGAGGTGTGTAATTCACTTCTGCCAGTCGGGGGCTGTGCGTCCCCGGGTTCTACTGATGTATCTTTGGAGGCAATCGATCCACAAATCAGGTTGTTTGAGTCCAAGGGGAACATTCGGGTATGGATAGCGAAAAAAAGAATCGGTCATCTCAAGTCGAGCGTACCCTCTTGGCCTTGTAAACTGTAAGCCCTTTATCCACAATGCCTGAATCCATTCGCTGGTTGCCACTAAGAGTTACATCGACGTTCGTAAGCCATAGCAGTGTTGCATTGCCATCTTGTATTTCAGGAGGCAGCACGAGTGTACAAGAGCTCTTCAAGATTCATACAGAAACATTTTGCTCTGGCCAGACATATCCCTGATTTGATTACTGATCATTTTTCCTCGAAGAAAGATATCAGGAAACCTTCCAAACGAACAAACCCGTTCGACTGCCCGGGGCGTATCGGAATAGCGAAGCCACTTCAACCGATTGGAAAAGACGGGCCCACCCTGTATCGCTGTCCGCATGGATGCGGCTACGTTGCCGGTTTTAGAAAGATGAGGATGCATCTTGATAGAGGACATCTGAACGAACCAGAAGGCGGGCCCCCTCCCCAGATTTGGAGAAACGGACGGAGAGTTTTTTAGCTCCCATAGACCAGAACTATTCGGGTGCGTGGTTGGCCCAGGTAGGTCCTTCGCTCAAGTTCACACTCTCCGGAATGGAGTATCACAAATGAGGAATGATCCCAAACCAATTCTATTAACCTCCAAACGCGGAACGAGAGTTTTTGAAAAGAGACTTTGCAACAACTGTGGGGCGCCTCTCGATGTTCTATGGAGATATGCGCAAAGCAATTACGGGACAGTATATATCTGTACCCGCTGCAAAATGGAGGTGTTTGAACGATCTTTTGGGAAAATTGATGCGATGAATATGGCCGTCCACCTCGGCAGATCTGGATGAAGAAGCAAAAAGGATCCCCAACAGGAGGCTAGAACCAAGTCTCACAATTCAACGTGTTGATCTTTGAGACCCGGCCCCCTCCGTTATGAAAGACCGTGGTTCGCCTGTACCGGCAAAGTAATGGTGAGGGTCAGGTCTCCGCAATCTGTAATTGAGGAGGCAACTCCGCATTCTCTGCATTCGCGATCCTCAACTAACCTCCGTGCTGGCACTCCCCTGCCAGCAATTGAAGATTGCGGAGACCTGACCCTCGGCATTATTTTGATGTTTGTGGAGGAGAACCATTGAAAATTTAGACTTGACCCTCGGCATTATACTTTGACGATATGTAAAATTGCTGGTATAGCCCGTCCGCTGTTTGAAAAGGGAGGCAGCCATGCCGGAGCCCAGTTCGTTTCCGGTTTTCGCGACCATCACGCTCGGTAGGCTCAAGAAGGGATACCCGTACCTCGAGGCGTTGAGGCACATGAACGCCCTGTTTGCGAACTCGGCCGAAGAGGTCCTGGCCAAGGCGAAATGCTCGGAAACGCGGCAGGACGTAGACCTCGTAATCGTGACGCCTGCCGATGCGGGCGTCAACGTCTACGATTGTATTGACAGGTTCTTCACCGCTGCACTCGAGCGCGGACTCGTTCTGTGTCCGGCTGAGGTCGGGCCGGCGCTCCTGATCGCCCAAAAACCCGATGCGTGGCTCGACATCGCCATGGAGCCCATCGAAAACCTCGCAGGTGTCCCGGAGAGATTCGGGGTCGGACCCATGTGGGGGAAGAAGGGCATCTCGGTGAACGCTGACCGCTTCACAAAGCCAGACACTCGCTGGGTTTTCGTCCAGCCGCGGAGGACGCCATGACGGAACCGCGCGGCATCGCGAGCGTGAGGTCGATATAGGCAGAGCGCCCACGAATCCGTTCGAAGATGCCAAAGTAGTGGTACACCTTGGCGCAGTGACCGCTGCTCTGGAGCGTCGGACCGATGGCTTGTACCTCGATGGGCGTAAGATTCTTCTGAGACAAACCGAACAGCTACAAGACACGAGAATCCGGCGCGAGCCAATAGGTAAAATACGCGGGGTCCTCTCGTTGAGGGTCTCGCTGGAGGGGCAGGATTTTTAGCGCGGTTCAAGCTTTGTATGGATGCAACGGGAAAGAATTCCAATCGACAAGGAGTTTGCGATGAGATTCTTCAAAAAGCTATTCAAAAAGGAGGAAGGGGGAGCCGCGCTTCTGCCCGAACAATCGGCCAATCAGGGGACGGTCCGGCAAGAGATCCTCGATTTGTTCAAAGAATATAGATCGTTCAATACGGCCGTTCGAGAGGCATCCTTCAAGAAGCTGATCGCGCTCGGTGCGCCGGGTGTCCAACCGCTCATCGATGCACTGAGCGACAACGACGAAGAGACGTGTCGGCTAGCTGCGGACATTCTGAGGGAAATAGGCGATCCGAGTGCTGTCGAAGCTCTGCTGATTGCGGTGGGAAGAGATACAACCTCGTATGGCTTTTGCTCTGCCCCAAAGATAGCCGAGGGAGCTATTGAGCGAATCGCCGAGACAGCTCCGACTGTTGTTCTCGATAGGTGCCTTGCCGCCCTCCACAACCCGAACCGACAAATACGCCAGTTTGCTACGCGAATGGTCGGCCAGTTCAAAGAGCCACGTGCAGTCGACGACCTAATCTCGTTACTTGATGACCCCGAAGAGAGCGGAACCTCATCAACATATGGTGGACCCCATCCAGGATTCCGCAAGCACTACTATGATCAATGGGGTCGGACCAAGACAAGTAGTTGAAATGACAATTGATCGCCACTGAAAATGGCTGTTTTTCATGCTTATAGGCGCCTTTTTGGCCCAAGAAATGGCCGGGAGAGGTTGAATAAGCGGAACGAGATGGTTCGTTAATGAGCCCATTTTAGGGGCAAAATGGGCTTTCTAAGCCCCAAAACTACTCATTTTTTTGAGTCAAGATCTTATTCTCTAATAACTTGTCTTGGTCCGACCCTTGGCATGCCAGCTCATTTCTGGGCCAATAGCGAGCGTGCGTCTTGAAGTTCGGGCCGGTCTCCATCGGCATGCTGGCAGATGGCCAGGAGCTT
>JBGQBO010000078.1:0-15401 GCA_041494885.1 Terriglobia bacterium | reverse complement strand
TCCCAAGGACTTTGCTCAACTCAGCCGGGAAGCGCGCCGGGCGCTCGGTCGCATGCGCCAGCGTCCACGCCTGGTCACCGCGTTCTGGAAACAAGCCGGGTTGTTTGACTAGCGTCACTATATTATATCATTCTCTATAGGATGGCAAGGTCGGGACATTGGACAGAAAGCCAAGGACAGCCACCTATTTTTCTGGCTACGACCCCCTTGAAAGAGGAGGCTGTCCCAGGTTCTTCACATTCGCCCGTAGTAAAAGAACAACAATATGGCCAAGAGAACAAATGCAGCCAACGCAATCATTTTTCCCTTACTGAAAAGAGTGGGGCTCCTCGAATGGTCGCGCAAAGCATTCAGCGACTCTTCGATCCTTTGAAGGCTTTCAGTAATGGTCTTTAGTTCCTTGTCATATTCACCCATACAGCCTCCTTCGTCGATCGACCGTTGATAGGGAATGCACACAACGAAAGGATATTAAGGGATCAGACCTTGGACGCCGGACATTGAGACAGGTGCGTCCTGGGGTCGGTCGATAGGAATCCAGTGCTGTCGGCAAGGCGGTCAGACGATGTAAGAGCGAATCAAAGATCACCAAAAACTGTATCCATTGCCATTCAAAGCCAGCACCGGGTTGTCCCAAGGGATCGCCGTATGGCTCAGTCCGACCCGAGTCGACATCTCATCATTAGCAGGCCACCAAGAAGCGCATCACCATGATGGCAATTAATGCTTGGAGTATGGCTACCAGTGTCACGATTTGAAATTTCACGCGTTCCTCACCTCTCCACAGGGCGAGGGCCGGCAGGACTGCCATCAAGAGAAATGAGAAAAATCCCATCGTGGTCCACGGCGCTCGAAAGTGGCTTTGAAACCTAACGTATAACAGAAGGCCGTTAAAGGTGACGAGCGCGGTCAGCACATACTGAATGATGGTAAGCTTTCGCATCAATGCCTCCTAGCAGAAATACGAATCGATCGCAGCAAGCAGCGCTACTATCACGCCCAGGATGGCTGCCGGAATACCAAGGGCCACATTCACCCCAGGAATAAGACATGCCGCGGCTGCAAAGGCGAGAAGAAGGGTCAAGGTTCCCTGCAGTACCTCAAGCGCACGACAAGGTTCGCCCGGCTCATATCCATAGCCACCGGACCAATCACCTGGGTATTCGGGAGGAAATTGTCTCTGGACGAGTACGACCGAAGGGTTCAATCTCGCTTCCCGTTCGCGCAGCTTTCCCGCATAATACTCCATCGCCTGAGATGTTTGGCTCAATAGCTCGCTGAGACTTCCGCGGTGGTGGTGGAGCAGGGCTTTGGCTTCCTCGCGATGCCTTCCCCATCGGTCCCCGCGAACGAAACTGTTTAGGTCATCATCGCTAATCAGAATGTGCTTCTCCTTGTAATGCCGCTTGACGGGTTCCAGCAACTCAGGCTGAAACGGATCCTCTATGCTTCCGCTGTGAGTTCGGAATCTCTCTTTGAAGAATTCATCGCATCCGCTATCCTCCAAGTGCCGCGACAACAACCGAAGGTTGGCGGAAGTATTCGACAGATGCTCGCCCTTGAGCCTTCCCCCTGCGTGGATATGGTTGACCACCTTGGCTGCTTCATCTTCGACAAAGTTCAATATCGTTGGGTCCAGCTTCACATTCGAAGCATCGCGGTCCTTCGCGAACATCGGTACGGGTAATACTGTCAAAGCCCCCATACCGCTCATCATAATCCCCGTTAGCTTAACAGCTTCTCTTCGGTTCATGAACCCTCCTCTTGTTGCTGGGTTTTGAATTTCGGGGGATTGGGTTTTGAAACAGTGCCGGGGGAGGTTTTGGGTCAAAAGTTATAGTTTGGATTTTTAGATCATCAAGACCATTGGCTTAACTGGACTTAATAGCTCGGAGCATCGAATGGTGGTCAATACTCTCGTTAACAACTGAAGGAAAATCGAGAGTGTGGGCCATCGAAAGGAGCATCCGAGCCGGGAGCGACTCTGCACGTCTGATCCCCCCGTCCTCCTTGGGCGGGCTCCCGGTTTGGCCGAACCTTGCTCGGGAATCGGGCCGAACCGGGAGCGTGTTGCGGTTGGACTCTTGGGCGAATTCCCGACTCTTGGGCGCTCCAGAAAAAAGAGTAAACCGGAAATCATCCCTTGCCTCGCGCTCTTTTCCGTGGAAACGTAGACGGCGTGAATTACTTGAATTACAGCTTTTTCGCTATTCACGTCTCTTTCCCGGGTTCAGTCCGCTTGTTGCTCGTTTCGACTGACGAGATAGCTCTTAAGTGAGGGCAGGCAGATCTTGTATTTTCCTCCGAGCAGGATGGCTCGGATGAGGCCGATCTCGATCCAGAATTGAATGGTCCGCTGCGAGAGCCCGACAATTTCTGCAGCGCGGGCCGTGTCGGCGAACATTCCATCGCGTTCCTTGCGGGGAAGGCCCAGGTAGAGGTCAATCAACTCTTCGTCGGTGAGAATCGGGGTTGTGGGCTTGTGAGGGGCGTTCGAAACTCTCTCCGGGCCGGTTGGCTTCTCCTGGGTAAGAACCTTTGCCCCTCGAGGTAGATCGGAGTTCCAATCAAGATGACTGTTTTTGGTTCGCATGAGAGACCTCTCGTAGTATGTTATGAGTCTGGACCAAGCCGATTGCGTTCACAGGTGAAGAGTGGAATCGGAGCATGAGAAACAACCCCATTCTCCACAGGGTACGGCCGCGTTTAAACTCCGGGGGAAGTAGCTGGAATGGGGGAGGTCAACAATCAACGAACGCGATTTAGAATCGTTTGAAATTTGGGTCTGGGGGACAACACTCAAAGCCTACTGCCACTCTTGAAGCAGTGTCAAGTGGTTATTAGGTAGAGGACTGGGTGAGGGGAAGCCGGATGACTCCTGCGCCAGATTGTATGCGATGTGCGCTCGAACTCGTTGGAGAGAGGAAAACCATGATGAGGAAAATGTTGTGTGCGGTTTTTGCGCTGTTGATCTTACCAGCGTTCGTGAATGGGGCGGGCTATCCGACCCCCGTTCAGGGCGACTTCACGATCAAGAACTTTCAGTTCGAGAGTGCGGAGAGGCTGCCGGTGTTGAAGCTGCATTACCGGACGTTGGGAACACCGATCCGCGATGAAAAGGGAATCGTCCGGAATGCGGTGCTGGTCCTGCACGGGACCGGCGGGGCAGGGACACAGTTTCTGTCGGACACGTTTGCGGGAGTCCTGTTCGGGCCGGGACAACTGCTCGATGCCTCGAAGTATTTCATTATTCTGCCCGACAACGTCGGCCACGGTCAGTCGAGTAAGCCCAGCGATGGCCTGCACGCGCGCTTTCCCCATTACGGCTACCACGACATGGTGGTCCTCCAGCACCGGCTCCTGACCGAAGGCCTGGGCGTGAACCATCTCCGCCTGGTTCTGGGAACCTCGATGGGCGGGATGCATACGTGGATGTGGGGGGAGATGTATCCGGACTTCATGGATGCGCTGATGCCGCTGGCCAGCCTGCCGGTCCAGATCGCGGGCCGCAACCGCATGACTCGGCGCATGGTCATCGATTCCATTCGAAACGATCCCGAATGGAAAATGGGGGAGTACAAGACCCAGCCTCGCGGTCTCACGAGCGCCATCTACACTTTAATCTTTATGACCAGCACCCCGCGATATTGGCAGCAGCAGGCGCCCACCATTCAGGCGGCCGACAAGATGTTTGACGAACTGGTGCAATTCCGGCTCGGCCGTACCGATGCCAACGACATGCTGTACCAGTTCGACTCCGCACGCGACTACGATCCGTCGTCCCAATTGGAAAACATTCAGGCGCCGCTCGTCGCCGTCAACTCCGCCGACGACCAGGTGAATCCGCCGGAGTTGGGCATCGTGGAACAGGAAATCAAGCGGGTGAAGCGGGGACGCTTCGTCCTGATCCCGATCAGCGATAAGACGAGGGGACACGGGACTCACTCGCTGCCAGAGGTTTGGAAGGATCATCTTGAGGCGCTACTAAGAGAATCCGGCAAAAGAGGCGAGTGAGAAATTCCAAATCTCAAAGTCCAAATTCCAAATAATATCCAGAGTCCAAAGTCCAAATAAAACCCAAATTTCAAAGGGGAATTGCAGCCATCGCGCGAGATGATTTACAGTGAAGAATTAACCTAGCTCTCGAAGGAGTTTGACTACCCAAGCCTTCGCAATTCACCCTTCGTGGATGAGAATGGCACTGTGAATTATCAACCATTGGAGGTGGGACAGGTTGATATTCAAATCCCCCGATCGCCGGGTCAGCCAAGACCTGCGCTGAGGCCGGCGCATCCCGGGTGGGGGCGGTCAGTTGTCACAAGCCCGTGTGTTCGTACTGTGAATTGGCTATCGCCGGGGCGCTCTTGACGCTGCTCATGCGGTGGCGGCCTTTTGCCGGCTCATCCAGGCGTCGATGATCTGTTGTTGCTGCTTGGAGGGATTTCCCGTAAGGACGACCTTCTCACCGTTTCTCTCCAGCGTCAGGCTGGTACGGTCATGGCGGTTAAGCCATGACTGCATCGTGGTGATGAGCGCGGGAAGAACCACGGGCGCCAGGGTGACCAGGAGCGCACTCAACGTCATTGGATCTCCCTTGGCGCCTGCCGGTGCCGCCCCGCCGCGGACCGGCTCCACCCCATCGACGTCCAACTCCAGAAGTTCGTTTCGAAGTCGATGCGTGAGTTCAGATACATCCTCCGTATCGGTGTCCGGCCCGGCATCAATGTTCAGCATGATTTGATTTGATAGGTCTACCATAAAACCCCCTTTTGTAGCGGCTCGATTATTCAGGTTCGTCCAGCCCGGATGGTTTCAGCAACTGGAAAAAATCCTGCCTTCCACGTTCTTGACACCCGATCTGTCGACGAGCCTGCCCGATGATCAGGGACAGACACCTTACTTCCGTCAACCACGAAACCCCTGTGGAGCCGGGGTCAGTTCCTTTTCTCCTCTGAGCCAAATCCCAAACAGTACCCAAGATCCGGGACCTGAACCCACAAATCTAAAGCCTGGCATCTGCCAGGCAAAGGCATTATTGATTCGTGTGGTTCAGTGACATGGTGGAGTTGGCGGTCGTCATGTCCTAAACACGGTCGTACAATTTGCAGTAATCCTGTCTGAATGGGCCTGGCCCGTACAGTTAATGGTCGAAATGTTGTGGTTGGGTCCGGGTGGCCTAGTGTCCATCGCCGTGAAGGTCATAGTTCCACTCGAACTCACCGTCAAAGCGATCGGGCCGAAGCCAAGGTCTTGCTGGAGATTTAACCCGTTCGTGTCATAGGGTCCAAAGAGCGGGATTTCAGAGGGGCCATTGTTGCTATCGAAGGTTAGTATAAAAACCATGGTCTTGATCGACTGAACGGGGGCGAATATGATACGGGCCGCCGAGTCCATGCCGGTCGACGTATCGTGAATAGTCCCCGTGTAACTTCCTTCAAACTGCGGCAGATCCTGAGCAGTGGACACACCGCCGACCCCGGGGACGACCGCCGTTGTCGAAAGCAACCCGTCCTTTAGCAATAGGGCGAGCGCATTGAACGTCCCGGCATTAGTGGATTGAACCTGGATACTGCCGGTGGATTGATTGGCGGCCTGGGTCAATCCAAACTGGGTGGCAAACTTTGCCACTTGCGCGTTGACCGGCAGGGGATTGAGATCCGGCGGATCGACCGTCTGCACAGGCGTTCCATTTGCATCGGCAAAAACCAGTCGAATGTTGACGGGAGTTAATCCGGCATTCGAGATGGCAAGCCCGGTGTCGTTTCCACCACTGGTGGTGAGAGGCAACGTGGCAAACGTTTGAGCGGCCGAATCAGGAACCCCGACCTGTCCGCCGGTAAACTGGAATCTGAGCACACCGCTTGCTGGAAAATCAGAAACGAATTTCGCCATCCCCCCAGTGACGTTTCCACTGGATGAGGAGGCGGTCAAAACAACGGTGGATCCGGGTTGAATAGTGACCTGGAATTGGGATCCGGAGGGCTGACCTACGATGTCGACGGAACGTAGCGTCCCGTCGGAGTTATAAATCGTGAGGGTGCCGTTGACAGGGGTATTGAAGTTGGTATTCATCAGCGTGACAAACGAGGTGTAGCCGCCTCCAGCCGCCAGCTGAGGAAACACCAGGATGTTGCTTGCCAGGGATACAGTCCCCGAAGCGATCAGTGCCAACAGCCCGACCAGCAAGGACAGACGTACCGACGAGCGAGATCGATGGGATCTACCCAGATTCATAGAATCCTCCTTCGATTGTGGGATCATTGCCCGCAATCCGATGGTTGTTTTGGGAAGTGAGCGCAGACTAGCCCTTTTCAGGGGAGATTTCAACGCTTTTCTGAAAAGGTTTTTCTGAAAAGGGGACCGCCCGCGCATCGAGCCCGGAGGATCCCAAAACCCCTCACCCCAAGCTGGATGGCGAGATGATCTCAAGCAGACGCGCACACACAGCGCCGCCGCCAATGCATCTTTGCATTTCGCGGGCCTTCTCTCCTTGCCCTCACGGTCAAAAGAGTCTAGCATGTTTCTCAACAAGAAGTTCGGTTCAGACCTGAAACGACCGAACACCACGCACTCATGGCTTCCTTCTTCATTATGCGTACCAGCAGTCGTGTGACCGTTTTCTTCCCATCTTAGGTGTCTTCCATTTTATCGAAAGGGGGCTTGTTTCATGAAAATCTTTCATTTGGGCCTTTTACTGATCCTGATGTGCGGGAGCTTGATCGCGATGGCCGCCTGCTCCCATGAGGGTGGACTTAAGGGACTGGCCTCTCCCCGTGGCGATGTCAACAAGGAGAATCAAGCTAAGAGGGGTCCCGCTGAAAGCTGGATTGGAACCACTTCTCAAGGGGAGACAATTTCCTTCAAAATTGAATCGAATGCGATCACCTCCCTGACGCTGAATTGGAGCCTTCCCCTCACTGAACCGTGCTCGGACCCTGTACATCCCGGAATTGCAATGACCAAACGGGGAGGGATCGACACCTGGTATTTTCCACCGGGATCTCAAAATTCCCCCATCCCGATCATCGATCAGAAATTTGGACTGAGCCAGGACTCGGGAGATGTAAGGGTGAAGATAACGGGAGCGTTTGATCCGGACCGTTCGGCTTCCGGAACGCTTGAATTCAAAACCACTCCCACTTCGTCCTGTAAAGGGAATGCAGTTGCCACGTGGAAGGCGACCAGAACCACATTGGGCCAGGAACCTTTAAAGGGTTCAATTCCGGTGGCAAAGCCATCACAGAACTGCTCCTTCAAATGCGATATCGACAAGGAGGGATATAAGTTTGGCGTCACGTGCGAGGCGGGACGTGTAGACACAATGATGGAGGATAGGACCGAATTCGAATATGGCCCCCAGGGACAACGAAAGGTCATTAAACTAAGTGTGAACCAGAAGCTGACTTATGTTGATTCCAAGAACACTTATCGGATTAGAGGAAGCATCCATATCGATACGATGACAAATACTGTTCAATACAATATTTCGGCCGTCGGGGGCGTATTCGGAGACACTCCGCAGCGATGCAAGAGCAGTGATACCACATTGCCCTCACTTGACGCTCCAGTCTCTTCAACTCCAGTCTCAAAACCCGGCCAGGCGCTATCCCTCAAAGCTCCCCCCACATTGACTACATCCATAGTGGTTCCGGCCTGTCAACGTGCCTACGAGGGAGGCAAGATCAGCGGCAACACCTATCTGTGCATGATGAGCGAGAAGGGGGACTTTATTGGGGAAGGAAAGACTTGGATTCACCTTCCCGGGTCCAGTACGATTTCAGTTGAACTCAGCGGGGTTGATGGAAATCGGGTCAAAGCGAAGGTGGGCGAGGGCGGAGACAGTTGGGATCTTAGTTTTGTAACGGCCCGAGGGCAAGGTTGGGCCGCCGGCATGTATGAGAATGCCGAACGGGATCCCTTTCAAGGCCCTTCAAATCCAGGGATTGACGTTTCCGGGCACAGCCGCGGCTGCAACAAGATAAGTGGGAGGTTCGAGATACTGGAGTTGGTGTCCGAAGGCACACCCCGAGAGATAAAAAGGTTCGCCGCCAACTTCCTGCAACACTGTGATGGTAGAGCTCCTCTTTCCGGGTACCTGCGGTTTAATTCAACAGTCAAGCCTTGAGACAACCGGTACCACAATTGATGAGGTGGAGCATGGCCGTCAAAAAAGTATGTGGTGTGATCCTGCTTCTCTTTGCAGTAAGCAGTCTATTTGGAGCCATTCTCTACTTTTCACCATTCTTTACTTCTGATTCCCGTCAATTTCAAGCTCGCCTTGACGACGGAAGAAACATCACGCTCATTTCTCAAAATGGGGAGGCTCTTGCGAAGGGGACGTTGGTAGAATTCAGCAAGGCTGAAGCGAGATATTCGGATCGAAAGCCGATGTTATCCCTAAGCGTGGTCATGTTGGTCCTGGCCGCAATATTCAGCCGTGTCGTTTCGATGCTCTTGGCCAAATGGCGATTATGGTACGGCATCGCGTGTCTGCTCTCTTCAATTGGCGTCTTCAGTCTCCGTAGTCAAACGCTCCTCATGAAGAGCCGGGAGGCCCTCCCGGGCGATGATGCCTTCCTTGTCTTCATGAGAGGGCTCTGGTTGAAGGAAACATCATTTATTCTGCTTGTCCCGGCGATGAGCCTCTTGACGCTGGGGGTGGTCCTTGTCGTGGCTCATTTCTTCAGCAGCCGGCACAAGATTTCAGTGGCGCCGGGTTCCTTCCCTTTGCATGAGTCCGAGATGAACCGACTCCTCGAGGTCATGGATAAGAAAGAGAGCGAAGAGTTGTTAAAACTGCTCTCCATTCAAAACCAGGCGGAATACACTGCGGAGGCTTATCAAGCTATGGAATTAGTCTTGCGCAGGCGCGGCCAAATGGCGGAGGCACCCGGGAAGAAGGATCCGGATGGATTAAGAAAATAGTTCCTTCTACCATTTTGAAAGGGGACGACACAACCTCATTGGGGTTGTCAGGGAGGCTGGACGCGTTGACCCAGCGTAGGCCCAGAGAACGGGCCAACGCTGGGCTTTAGTCCACTGCGCCATTGGCGCAGCGGGGCAGAGGGCTTGTGACCGGGAAATCTCTTCAATCGAAGAATTCTTATTTCATCTGGTGAGGTTGGACTCAACGCGCAGAGGGCAAGGAAATGGGCTCGATGCGCGAAAGCTGGAGATTCTGAAGAAAAGGTTCCATCAGGCCCCAGATCGCCATGACTTCGGGTGTTCGGTGAGCAATGTCAGAAGCCCGGGCGTCCTTCCATTGAAACACCTCCACAAAGAACGTCCGATTCATCTGCTTGTCCACGGCTCGCCAGATCCGCGGTCGCATCCTCGAAACCAGGCCCGCACGGTGGAGTGTTGGCCATTGTTTCTTAATTAAGGCAAGTAACACTTTCTCCTTCCCCTTCTTGGGATAGTAGGAGACGAGCATTGTGACCGGGGGGGATTTCGGCATTCTCCGCATCTACGACCCCTAAAGTGGAATTTCCAAACGGCCCAACCCATAGGTTTCAGGGTTCGCAGGCATCAGAGGGCGATGCCTGCGGCACCCCCATCAGGTTCGGGGCTTACGCTTCCGCCTGCGCAGATCGTTTTCCTCGTTGCGCGACAGCAGCCGCGATAGTGCCGATGAGGGAGCCCACCACCACGGTGAAACCAATCCACAGTGTCATCTGTGGCAATACTCCCGCGTAAAAGTACTTTACCGAGAGCGAGGCGTTAGTGAGCATGGGTGGCACGCCGTCATAGTGTGTTCCCCAACCCGCCCCTCCATTCCCGCTCATGGCGAGGTACATCACGACCAGCACCGGGATACGAGCAGCGAAAGCGTAAGAGAGCAAGGTATCATTTAATGAAGCCCAACCGAGGCGCGGAACAAAGCCGGCAAACAGCATCAGCAGAGAGGCAAGGAGCGTGAGAATGTTGGGATGCTGAGCGGTCAAGACAAACAAAAATCCGCCAAGCGCGTACACCACCAATCCCAGGACCGCAAATCCCACTGACCTGCCCACAGAGGTTGGACCATCGCCCGCTCTAGCCAACTTCACGGCGAAATAGGGACCGAAAATAATTGGCAACCAGGAGATTCCAATGAGGGCGCCTCCTCCGCCAGGCGTTGGGTTGAACCACAGGGAAGACCAATGCTGGAGTTCTCCAGTCAGGCGAAGAATCGTGATACCCAGGGTAATTAACGCTGGAATCGTAATGAGACTCAAGGTGGAAACCGATCTCTTGCTTTCCATTTAAAACCTCCTTCACATTTCTCCTGATGGTCCGACGAGTTAGCGATATTTTGAGAGCGCGTGGAGGGCACGCCCTCGATCTGTGATGAGTGCGGTGGCGGCGATCGGCGGCATGCCGGGCACCCCAATCCACTATACCCTACATTGTACGCGTCGAAGAGATTTCCGTTTCATACTTTCATCAAGAGGCCGCTCGAAGTGAGATTCCGGGGGGCCTCAGAGAGGGGGTGCAGACATTGTGCTTCTTTCAATGCCGTTGAGACCCGCCGTCAGCGTGGTTCAGGGTTCGCAGGCATCAAAATGCAATGCCTGCGGCACCCGCGAGGTGTGTGGCACCCACCACCCAACGACATTGTGGTTCAGGGTTCGCAGGCATCAAAGAGCAATGCCTGCGGCACCCGACGTTGATGGCTCTTCACGGGGTCACGTTTTTGATATGCGTGGCGATATACCACTGGTTGCCGAACGGGTCTTTCACTCCGCCGGTGCGATCGCCATAGGGTTGGTCCGCGGGCTCGGCTATCGAAATGGCGCCGGCCGCGAGTGCGTGGCGGTATGCCGCATCGACATCCGGAACGTTTAGAAAGAATGTGGATGACATCGGCTGATAAGGTTCGCGAGCTTCACTCATTTCCAGGACCGAGTCTCCGATTTTAATCTTGGCATGATGGACCACGCCGTCCGGGGACGCATGCTTCACAATTTCCTGGGCGCCGAAAGCACGCCTGAGAAAGTTGATGACCGGCTCCGCCCTCAACGGATGCAGGAACGGTGTGACCGTGCGCAGACCTTCCGGCACGTGGCTTTTCCCCAGCCCGGTGGCAATGTACCAGTGATTCCCCAAGGGATCCTTCACGCCCCCCACGCGCTCGCCAAACCCCCGATCCACGGGTGCCTGGAGTGACACGGCGCCTGCTTCCAGGGCGCGTTGGTACACGGCATCGGTATCTTTCACGAAAACGTGGAGCGCAGCGGGCCGAGATTCGCCACGCCAGGAATGCTCGGGACTGCCACCCCCGATCATTAGCCTGGAACCGGCGATCCGGACTTCGGCGTGGACACCTCCCGCGGAACCCGTGGTGCGAAGCGTTTGCTCGGCGCTGAAGGTTTGCTTCACGAATTCGATCAACGCCGGTGCGTCCTGGACGACGAGGTAGGGCGTGAGAGTGTGGTAGCCTTCGGGGATGGGGCTGGCGGCGGATTTCTTCGATTCAGGTTGAGTCATGAGCGCATCGAAACGCCTTTGCATCTCCGCTGACGAAACCACCTCTTTGCGAGTGGAAAGTATCCAAATGTAGCCGAAGGGGTCCGCGAATTGTCCGGATCGGTCGCCATAAAATTGATCCTCCACCGGTCGAACCACTGTGGCACCGGCATCGATCGCCCGTTTCGCCAGGGCATCCACATCGTCGACATAGAGATGGACCTTGACGGGTGAGCCTCCGAGAGTCTCCGGGCTGATGGCGTCGAATTCCGGGTACTCATCGGAAAGCAAGATCGGCGAGTTACCGATCACTATTTCCGCGTGGCCGATCCTGCCGCCGGGGTCCGTCAGGCGCATGGATTCGCTGGCTCCAAATGCCCTCTTGTAGAAATCGATGGCCCGGGCTGCGTTCCTCACCACGAGATAGGGGGTTACGGCGTGCTGGATAGTTGCTGCAGATTTAACCGCAGATGACATCATTGTTCTCCTTTCAAGTTCGCTTTTTAAATGGGCCTTAAATCCTGCGTGGGGGAGGCTGCGCAGTCCCGCGGCCACGCGAATGAGCGGAGTGATACGGGGGTTGACGAGCGGCAGGGGCGCATCGGGGTGGGCGAGGATCGTCTCGACCGCATCATCAAGTTGTTCGATTAAACTGCGCCTCGCCATTGGGTTCACCCCGCTCGAAATAAGGGACGGACACCTTGTCGCGTGATCACTTCAAGGATCTCCTGAGTTTGGGTGACTGTCCCTGATTTTCCCGCAAAGTCTGCAGGCCCCGGAACTGAAGCTGTTTTACCGCGCCTTCGGTCCGACCGAGCTCTCCCGCGATCTCGCGAATGCTCTTCCCTTCAGCAAAACGCATTTCGACCACTCGGCGCTGATCTTCGGGTAGCTTTTCGACCAAGCGGAAGAGTCGTGCATGGTGGTCGAATTCTTCAAAGTCCCTCGCCGAATTCTCCCCTGAAGAATCATCCAAGGTGGAAGGCTCTTGGGCCGCGCGTTTGAAGCGATCAGTGATGGCATTAGTGGCAATGCGGAAGAGCCAGGCGGAGAAAGGTACGCCGCGCCATTCGAAACGGGGGAGGTTCTCAAGGGCCCGGTGGAAGACATCGGAGGTCAGGTCCTGGGCCTCATCGCGGTTGCCGACGCGCCTCGCGATGAAGGCGTAAACCCGTTCAAAGTTATTTACATAGAGCTCGCCAAACCGGGAGGGATCCTTCTGCGCTGCTTCGACCAGAAGCTGCTCCTCCGCGTCCTCCGAGGACGCCTTCAAGTGAGGTTGTTTGGCGACCATCTTTCCTCTCTTCAGGTAAACGGTCGGAATGCAAAAAAGTTACGGTGGATTATTTTTTCAACGGCGGGATGCGGCTCCAATGAAGAGCCCTGGCCTTCGGACTTGAGGTCTGCCTTCGGGTGTTGGGGACTTTCCCTCCGGGCTTGAGCCATTCAGCTCGTCGTTGCCAAAGCGTCAAGATCAAACGTTAAACACTCCAGGAATGCTTAACTGCCAGGTGCGCTGGCTTGGGACAGGTCAGTCTTCAGCTTGACTCCGGGAGCCCCCGAGGCGACCAGATTGAGTTTGGGTTCTTGTTCGATGGCTATCAGCAACTCCCGCATAATCCGGTCATCGACTTCCGTGGCATTGTGCAAATCGACAGGATAGCGAATGGCGGCTTCCAACCCTTCCGGGGTAAGGCGCAGACGGCTCTTCGGCCGGAGCGCATCTTCAGGAGTGGCTCGAAATGTTTTTTCCAGGAGGCGACGCTGCTGTTCCATGGCCTCGCGGTAGTCCTCGAACACCGCTTCCACCACGCCGAGGAGGCGCTTTTCGACGGCGCGGTAGTCGCTGTCCGGAGACAGGGTCAGGCTGATTTCGTGCCACAGGAAGTTGGTGCCCGGGATCTGTTTAAAGAGGCCGGCGGTGGATTGGAAGACAATCGAATTGGAGAACGCCACGACGCGGCCGCTCGGGGTCTTTGGCCCACTGATGCCCAACTCCATCAGGTGGATCCGCACCAGTCCGATATCGATCACTTCACCGGTCACTCCGGCAATCTGGACCCGATCTCCCACCCGGATTCCGTATTTGCCGATCAGGAAAAAGTAGCCGACCACGGAAAGAATGACATTCTGCAAGGCCACGGCAACGCCCGCGGTCAGGAGCCCCGCAAAGGTCGCCACCGAGCCGATCTCACTGGCAAAGGCGAACGAGATAATGATGGCAATTAAACACCAGAGAACAATTCTTCGCAGCAGGAGAAACTGGTGTCTCCGTCGCGGATCCTGGATAAAGCGATAGATGGTCCTGCGCCAGAGTTCCGCGGCCCCGATGACAACCGCGAGAACGACCAGAAGAAGAGCCAGCCGAATCAGCAGGCTCCTCAACTCTACCGCATATCGGCTCTTTATGGTGCTTTGCCAACGCGTCAGGCTTCTCTGGTAAAGACCGAGCAGGATCCCCTGCTTACTCAAGGGAAGAACCAACGCTGAATTCTGCCTGAACTGCGCGGTGAGGGCATCCAGATCGCTCTTTTGTTGTGCCAGGAATGCCCGATCTTCCGATTCAGGCTGGTTGGCAAGCAAATCGCCCCGCTGGGACAGTTCCTTGAGACGGGTAATGAGAGGCGCCCGAAGTTGCTTTGACCTCTGCGTCAGGGCGTCCGTCGAACGAATGATTTGGTCAAGCGCGTGGATCTTCCGGTAATGCGAAAAAACATCGATCGCCAGGCCCCAGATGCCGGTGGGCTCTGGTTTGTTGGCACCCACGGCGAGGGACGGGTTAAACGATTCGCTGGATGAAGAGGGACTCTCCTTGCCGGTCAGGGGCTCGCTCAAAGCCGACGGCAGCGAACGGGCGAGGGATTCGATCTGGGCACGCAGCCCGGTGGCTCCCAGGCCACTGGTGTTGGTTCCACCCACGAAATCGACCATGCTGTGGAGGGCGTCCCGGCGCGCGCTCACCAGGTCGAGTTCACTCCGTGTCTCTGCAATGGCCGATTGGAGGGCCTCGCGCTTCCGTCCCTCCGCTGTTTCCAGTTTTTGCCGAAACGATTCCAATTCGGCCTGCGTGTCCCGAACCTGTTTGTCCAGTTTCACTGAGTATTCGAGAAGTGCCTGATAGCGGGATGACTCTGTGGTTTGACCTTCCGCTGCGCTCGAACCGGTCCCTTTGGCCGTGGCCTGTGCCTTGGCTCTGGCGAAATCAAACGCCAGCCGGACAATCGGGTCGGCAATCCGCCGATTGTCGTTCACGGTCAGGACATCGTTGGGCTCGGTGGCGATCTGTCGTTCGATGTCCAGTTGACGATACCAATCTATGGTTTGGTTAAGAAACTGGATGACCTCGGAGGAATCTGTAGAATTGTCGGGAGCACCCTGAGACGTCCCCAGTCCGAGGAATAGGAAGGTCGCTGCGAAGATTGGAAGCCGGTGTTGACACGAATGCCAAAGGGAGGCGAGCTTCTTCCCTTGTGGTTCAGACAGGCCCCAAGTCGAGACTTCGGTAGAAAGCCGATTCATATGGAGAATCAATCCGCAAAGGTCATGATGTTTGAGTCGGGACAACGACTTCCGCCTCAGGATTGCCAGCAGACGGCAGGAACCGACGGATTACCTTCCATCAGCCGTCAACTGTGGTCCCTGGAGATCGATCTTCAACGAAGGAGAAAAGGAGAGATGAGATAGCTGAATTTGTCCCAGACGCGCAGGACAACGAGGCGGGGAGTATCCCGCTCGGGGCAAGACCCGAAAGGATAAAAAAATACGACAGGATCATAAAGTGAATGCACCCAATTCAAATCGAAAATCAAGGTGTTAACCCGGATTATTCATGAATCTATGAAACAAAAAACCTCCCGATGCGTCTAAAGCGAGTGGTGACAGGCTCAAAACGCATTGCAGGAGGTTTTTGTGACGACTCAAGATAACACACAGACTGTTCTTTTTCCCGAACT
>JBGQBO010000077.1:0-15416 GCA_041494885.1 Terriglobia bacterium | reverse complement strand
TTGCCATTCCAGCGTGCAATACACGTTTGCGTCCTTGTATTCAGAGCGTGCGTATGTTCCGCGTGGGGTGCAGCTGTTATGGGCTCTTTGCCATGCCTGCGTGCCATTCACGTTTGCGTCCTTTGAAACACAGCGTGCAGATGTTCCGCTCGGGGTGCCGCAGGTATGGCGCTCTTTGCCATGCCTGCGACCCAATCCTTTGAAATTTGTGGATCCTCTAATTTCTACAGATTCTCTATCTTCACTGGCTCCACGGGATCGGCCAGTTCGAATCCAAAGACCCGGGAGAAGAAATACAACTCCGCATCCAGCGCCCGTTTGATGTTTTCGGCGCGGCGGAAGCCATGCTGCTCCCCTTCGAAAGGAAGATAGGCCACCGGCAACCCTTTCTTCCGTAGGGTTTCGAACATCATCTCCGATTGGTTTGGGAGGACGATTTTATCCTCGAGACCCTGAAAGAGGATGATCGGGCAGGACAGCCGGTCGATAAAATGGATCGGTGACCGGTCATGATAGATTTCCTCTTTCGCGGGATAAGATCCCAGCAGGCTGTGGGAGTAGCGCGACTCAAATTTGTGCGTGTCCTCATCCATGACCTTCAGATCGCTGATGCCGTAGTAGCTGGCGCCTGCCTTGAAAATGTCGCGGAAGGTCAAAGCGCACAGGGTGGTATAACCTCCGGCACTCCCGCCGTCAATGGCAAGCCGCTGTCCATCAACCTCACCGCGCGTCACTAAATCACGCGCCCCATTCACGCAGTCGTCCACATCAACGATCCCCCACTGGCCGTTCAGTCGTTGACGGTAGGCGCGCCCATATCCGGTACTGCCCCCGTAATTGACGTCCAGTACCGCAAACCCGCGGCTCGTCCAGTATTGGATCCCAAGATTCAGGACGGCTGTCGTGGCCGCCGTCGGCCCTCCATGACTTTTGACCAGGAGCGGAGGTCTTTCACCGGTCGGCGCAGAGAAGTCTCGATTCTTGGGGTGATAGTAAAAGGCATAGGCCGTGAGTCCATGTTCCGTTGGGAATTCGATCGTCTGGGGGATGGATAGGTACTCGGGATCGACCTTGATGTGACTTGAACGCTGTAGGACCTCCATCCGATGTGTGGCAAGATCAAGCTGGATGATCGATGAGCCTTCGACGGGCGAGCCGGCCCAAAACACTGCCTTCCCCGGAGCAGCCCGCACATATCGGATTTCAGTAAAAGGGGTATCGATCGGATCAAGCCGCTTGGTTCTTGTATCCAGTATGCCGAGGCGCCAGTTCCCGTCCTGGTTGAAGGTGCTGATGATCCGATCGGGAGATTCGAAGGCGTAGGTTGAGTATCGGAAGAGCCACTGGGGCAAGCCAAATTCCGCAGGCATCTCGCACATCGGTTCAATACGATCGGGGCGCCAGCGATAGAGATTCCACCATCCGGTGCGGTCAGAGACAAAGTAGAGTGAGCCGTCTGGCGACCACTCCGGCTGAAATATTGATTCGTTCGCTCCGCCGGCGATCCGGTGTTTATGACCCAATGACCCGTCCGGATTGACCTCGCCCACCCACAATTCTGTTCCATCCCAGGGCATATTCGGGTGGTTCCAGGAAAGCCAGGCAAGGCGGGTCCCGTCGGGGTTAAGGCGCGGAGAGGAATAGAAATCGTTGCCGGAAACGAGCACTTGATCCCCGGAAATCACGACGGTCCCACTCGTCCCCGCAGTGTGAACCGCCTGTTTTGTCCCTTCGGCGACGATGGAATTCTCAGCTTCACGCCCTTCGACGGTGTGGTCTTCGCGGACGCTGATCAAGCGGTTTCGGTGCGGGTCAAAAATGGCGTCGGCATAGCGCATGTCGACGGCAAGCGTGAGAGGGCGCGGCGGCTCGCCGGGCCGTTGCTCATAAACCCGCTGATCGGTAAAATTCGAAAAGTGGAGGGTGCCCTCAACCACAACGTAGGCACCGCCCCCGTACTCATGAACTCGCGTCCGGACATTGAAAGGCGGAGGGGTGATGTCCGTTTTTAGTCCGTCGGGAGTTCGTTTGACCAGGACCTGGCGGCCGCCTTCTGTGGGGCGACTCTCAATCCAGTATATATCCTCGCCATCCAGCGTGATTTCACCGAGCCCGACCGTGCCCGCGACGATGAGATCCGAGGTGATGGGCGATTTCCAGGAGCCGTAGGGTGCGATTTTGGCTTCAGACATTCGAGAGACCCCCTATTAGTGACTCCACATGCTTTGTGACCTGTCGTCTTTTCCTGTCAATTCAGGATGCCTGGATGGGCTTTACTCTCCGCATGAACCGCAGCTCACCCAGTTCATCGGTAAATCCCCACTTCTTGTAAAACGACACCAATTCAGGAAGGCAATAAAGCTCGAAGTGCTTAACACCTTTCAACCGCGGGTGTGCGACAATCGCGTCCATCAGAGCGCGACCCAAATTTTCCCCCCGGTAAGAGGCATCCACAATGACGTCCAGGATCAAAGCTTTGTAAGTGTAATCGGTGATTACGCGGGCAAAGGCGATGAGCCTTTGACTGTCGGAGTCGCAAAAGGCGGCGAGCACATCCGTGTTTTCCAGCATTTTTCGAATGTCCGGCAACTGGCGGCCTTGGGTCCACCATTCCGCCTGGTAGAGGCGCTCCAGATCCTGGATTTGCTCCTCGGTAAGACGGTCGATCAGATGGAGCGACATTGCAGATCCCTGATATTCGGGTTGAGTTTACATCTCTTTATCGCATGACCGGAGGAATTGGAGCAAGGGCAAACTCCTTCTCCCGGGAATATTGATGCGGGCCTGATGGATTCATGTACAATAAGCGGCTTCAAATAAGGAGAGGTGACGGAGCAGGATGTTTAACTCCGAACGGAAGAGAAAAGAAGCAGAAATGCGCGCGTCGCATCGGCTGCCGCCGGGGCAGTCGTTAACTGAGAAGTGGCCGGTCCTCCACTATGGCGATGTGCCGCCGTTCGAACCCTCACGATGGGATTTTCGCGTGGCCGGACTCGTCGAGAACCCCACTCGCTTTAGCTGGAGCGAATTCATGGCGGTTCCGAAGGCGGAGATGACGGTGGATATCCATTGCGTCACCCGCTGGTCTCGTTTTGACACGCGCTTTGAAGGGGTGCCGTTCAAGGTCATTCAAGAATTGGTCAAGCCGCGGCCGCAAGCCCGATTTGTCCTGGTGCACGCGGAACAAGGGTTCTCCGCCAACGTCCCGTTTGAGGACTTGCTGCGCGGCCACGTCATGTTTGCCCTCCGCGCCGATGGCGCGGACCTGGAGCCCGAGCACGGCTACCCCTTGCGACTGGTCGTGCCCCACCTTTATCTCTGGAAAAGTGTGAAGTGGGTCCGCGGAATCGAGTTCATGGCCAGCGATCGTCCGGGCTTCTGGGAACAGAACGGCTATCACATGTACGGCGATCCGTGGAAAGAACAACGATTTGATTACAGTTGAATAGAGGCCTTTGCGGTGCTTTTCAATCGCACGGTTACCTTAGAGAGCCACACTCCACATCTCATCTTCAAAGGCTCCCTCGAATGCCCCAGTTAACCCGAACCCTGGGCTTCCGTGATCTCACGCTCATCACCATCGGGTCCGTCATCGGATCGGGAATTTTTCTTGTTCCCGGACCGGTGATAAGGCAGGTCGGCGGATCAATGGGTGTGGCGCTGCTGGTCTGGCTGGTGGGTGGAATTCTCTCGCTGCTCGGTGCCCTGACCTACGGCGAATTGAGCGCGATGAACCCGTCGGCGGGCGGCTTGTATGTTTACATCCGTGACTGTTTCGGAAAATTCTTTGCATTTATGTTTGGCTGGACACTTTTCTTTGTCACGAGCAGCGGAACCAACGCCACGCTTGCCGTGGCTTTCAGCGCTTACCTGGGTGAGATTGTTCCCTTGACCCCGGTGATGGCCAAGCTGATTGCCGCTACGATGCTCTTGGTCGTTATGGTGGTAAACGTGTGGGGCACGCGCCGGAGTGCCGATCTGACCAACTGGACGACCGCGGTCAAAGTGGCGGCGATTCTCGGAATGAGCATCGCGCTGCTGTGGCTCGGCCACGGGTTCGCCGGATCGAGGCCCTACCTCTGGCCGTTGCATTTTTCCGGGGCGCTCGCCTCCGGCTTTGGCGTGGCGATGGTCAGCGTCCTGTGGGCATACGAAGGTTGGCAGTTTGGAACTTACAGTGCCGGTGAAACGCTGAATCCACAACGGGACTTTCCCCGCGCGCTCACCGCTGGAACCGCGGCGTGCGTTGCTCTGTACATGTTGGCCAATGTGGCGTACCTGGCGGGGATTGGTCCCGTGGATGTAGCCCGGTCCGACAGTGTGGCGGCCGCATCGATGGCGGTCATCTTCACGCCGGCGGCTGCGAAGTTGGTGGCGCTGGCAATTCTCATCTCCATCTTCAGCGCCACCAATGTCACCGTCCTCACCGCCACGCGGGTTTACTATGCGATGGCCACCGACGGGATCTTCTTCAAACGGTTGGCGGAAGTGCATCCCCGCTTTGGGACGCCCGCGTTTGCCATTGTCACAAGTTCCGTGTGGTCCATTGTCCTGGCGTTAAGCGGCACCTTTGAGCAATTGCTCACCTACGTTATTTTCATCGCCTGGATTTTCTACGCACTGGCAGCGGCGTCGATTTTTGTTTATCGAAGGCGTCAACCGAATGCATCTCGCCCTTACAGTGTTCCCGGATATCCCTGGACACCCCTACTCTTCATTCTTGCGGCCGCGGCCCTGGTGGGCAATACGATTGTTGCGGAACCCCTCAACGCGTTGGTGGGCTTGGGCATAGTGCTGTTAGGCGCCCCGGCGTATTTGATCTGGCAGTCGAGAAGCAGGAAAGCAAAGGCGGTTGATCCATCGCCGTGATTCGGGAACAGAGAGATCTAGTACGATGGATGGGGGAATGTCCCGAACGCTTAAATTGGCCCAATCCGTGAAAGGGATTCATTCATTAGGCCAGGGTTGCCCCTCGGGCAACCCTGGGTCAGAAATCATTATTGAACCCTCCGAACCCTGAAAGGGTTCGATAGGATGGATTACTGCCACACTGAAAAATGGAAGGATGCGACCCCCACAATCCTATTGAACGGTATTGGGACTGTATCGAACTTCTCGAACATCTTGATCATGTGCCCGTTTCATTTCTGATCAGAATCTCATTCCAAGTCGGCGGTTCAATTCCAGTCGATGGTCCATTTCCAATCAGAGGCCCGGAGGGCCCCCAGAATGTAGCCCCGTCTGAGCCCCGAGCTTTTCCTTTTTGCGGGGCGAGGGCGGGGTAAGGGCCCGAAAAAGATGTGAGCCCCGGAGGGGTGAAAGAATCCCCTCATTTCTGCCTTCTTCTTTTCACTCTTTCTAGAAGTTGCTCAAGATGGAAGTTAACCGCCGCGGTTGTGAGATGGGGCTTGTGATGCTGCAAGCGGCAAGCCGCGACCGGCGTCCGGGTTGAATGAGGGGTCAGGCAGGAGGGGTGTTCCTGGATTTCGCAATGAAAGAACTTCCGATGGCGAAGAAGGCCGCACCAACACCAATAAATGCCACCTGTTTGCTGAATACATATGCTGCCATAAATGCGACACCGGCAATCAAGAAAAGGATGCCGCTCAGTTTCAATTGCTCAGGTTTCATACGTGAAGTCTCCGAATCTTCCAGTCTCGCGAAAGAAATTCACTGACCCGGCGTAGCCGCCTCCGAGTTGAACTGACCAGAGGCACGTTATAACCAACGCCCGCGCTCCGCGGTGTGTGTTGTTAGGCCGCCAGTTGCTATTTCATACGGCGAAGAACATAAAACTGCTTGAACATGTAGGTTCCTGATGTCGTAGTCCACTGGAACGTTTGTGCGGCCTTTAATACGGCCTGCGAGACTCTTCCATCCATCCTGCACTCACCACGAGTCACACCTCTGGCGTCAACCACCACCGTTATCAAGATCGAGTGGAACTCAGCGGGTGACGACTCCAAACCGAGGACAACAGGATTCAGGGCATCGAGAAGCTGCCTCTCTCTTTCTGCTGGCCACGTAACATCTTGCGCTCCTCTGATTCCTGATGCCCCCCGGTGGACAGAAAAGGGCCCCCTCGTAAGAGGCGTCGATTCGGGTTTCTTGATTCCAAATGTTTCTAGCAACGCGATGCCTGCGAGTTGTGCCCATTCGTCAATAGCTGTCTGGAGGGCTTCATTTCTTGTAGCTCCTATTCCCACTGAGCCTGCGGTAAATGGTTCAAGAATCCCATTGACCGAGACGTCAACAACCAACCCAATGAGCTGCCGCCCTTCGGCTCGCTGGTCGTTTTCGATTCGCGCGCGCAAGCGAAGTTCATCATTCCCGATTCGCATTCGGTCACGATCTGTCGAAAGGGTAAAGCCCGGTGCTTTTGCAAGCTCTGACAGAGCCTGAACGCAGCGTTGTGAGAGGTCAGAGTTTATGTTCAAGACTTCTCTTGATGTTGGCTCACTATGCCCGCAAGCGAAGCTGAGCGTAGCAAGGATAATTGCTGGTATCGCGGTTGATGTAATTCGCATCGTCGGTAATAATCCTCGGTGACACCATGCCCAAGGTCAAATCTTTTCAGTTTTCATTTTGGTCTGGAGAAGCTCCTTCGAGGAGTCTGGGTTCAACAACTCATCGGAATTGAAAATTGAAAAGACCTGACTCCCCATCCGCCTCTCTTTTACTACCGAAGGGGCTCTATGACTACAGGATATTTCCCGCACCGGGAGTGTAGCTGGCGCTGATAACGCTGTTGCTGATGAGCGTGTCGCACTGCACCACTCCGCTGAATTTCGACATGCCGGCGTTCACGCTGACCATGCCGGAATTGACCTCAACCTGGCTGGCATTGATGGTGACTTTTGCGGAGGCGTTCACGATGATGCCGGTTGTCTCAAGTTTTACTGAATTGCCATTGCTATCCGTGATCTCGAGCGCGCCGGGGCCGTCCTTGAGCATGATCTTTTGGCCACCTGGGGTCTCGACGATGAAACTCTCCTGGCCGCTTTGATCGTCCAGGGTGATCTTCACGCCGTTGCGGGAACGCAGAAGCTTTTTATTGTTGTTCGTGTCCATCTTCTCCGGTGGCGGGCTGGTTTGGCTCCATAGCCCACCAATGACGTAGGGCTGCCTCGCCGTGCCCCGTTCGAACACAACCAGGACTTCGTCGTTCACGTCAGGGATGAACCATGAGCCCCGGTTGTTGCCCGCCATCAGGGTGGCAATACGAGCCCAAGTTTCGTAGTCGGGTTGTCCTGTTGCGGCTGCCTCTGGAATCCGTACTTTTACGCGTCCACTGTTATCAGGATCAACGTTATCGATCACGACCGCCGGGAAAAATCCATTGATCTGCTTCATATATTTATCCCTCCACCGAGGTCCAGCATTGCGGAGATGGGACCCCCGCGATCCCTCGTCCGTTTTGATGCCGGGTTATTTCCTTCTTGAACCACGAAGCAAACGGCCAGGATTTCACTCCGGATGCGTCGCCGTCATGGCCGCGATGTGCTTTTCGATGTCGACCCGATTCTGCTCGCTCGGTTGCAACGTCAGGTATCGCTGGTATTGCTCCAGGGCCGCCTCCCGATACCCCGCCGCCTCATAGATGCGTCCCAGTTGAAACCGCACCGACCGCTCCTGATCCCGGTTCTTTCCCGCCTGTGACAAATACCGCTGCAACGTCTCTCCCGCTTCCCGCGCCATCCCTCGCTCCCATTGCAGCCTTGCCAGTTTCAGCGCCGGACTCGCGTAGTTCGGCATCAGCCCGGACGCCCGCGCGTAACACTCTGTCGCCCGATCCCGGTCCCCTTTCGCCGCCGCCCGATCACCCTGCCTCTCAATCGACACCCCGTACACCGGATACGTGAAAATCTCCTCCCGGGGTTGATGCCCTAAGGTCTCATACATCCAAAAATGCGCTGACCGAAGATGTGACCGGAAGAACGGATCCCTCAACAAGCCGAGATTGATCTCAATGGGCGGATACGGCACCACCGGGGGCGAAGTTGAAGAACCTTCTTTGAGCGCTTCGAGCGAAAATGGAACCCCGAAATAACGCAGGCGCAACAGCCACGCATGACCGAGAATCGGACTCAGCGACGGCACATAGTTGGTTGCCGTGTAAGGACGAACCCCTTGTTTCCCATCCTGCCCTTCGTCCCGGCTCTGTGGATACCCATGATTCTCCAACGGAAGACGGATCTCATTGGTGTTCACCACATTCAGCCATACCAGGAAATTCACCAGGACCCCGAGGAGGTTGATGAGGACGCCAGCCGCCAGACAACCCGCAAACAGAGGAAGGGCTCCACGCACCGTTTCCAGCAGCATGGCGGCACAGATTATCATCAGCGGGATCACCGGCATCAGCAACCGCGGACCCCAGGACGCCCCTCCTTCCCAGGACATCCATTTCGAGATCAACAGAACGTGGATCACGAAAACCGACGCAAGGAATGTCAACTCCCTGCGGTTGCTGTGACGCATCCTCCAAAGGGACCACGGCGCCAAGATACTGAGGGGTGCATAAAAAATGATCCCTTTGTTTGGACTGAGCAACAGGCCGTACAACCCGGTCAACAGAGGGGTAGTGAATTTTGAACCGACCGCTCCATAGCCCAATGCGAATAGGGAGCCGAACCGATAGTGATTGAGAGCGGCAATCGCCGCTCCCCAAACGACGAGCGTAACGACAAACCATCCCAAACTGCGCTGCCTTTGTCGCTTGGACCCGCCCACGCACATCCACAGGTAGAGCGCATAAGCCGGGATCAGAATCACGAGCTGCTGTTTGGTGAGGACGGCGAACCCAAGGAAAAACCCTGCCAACGCCGAATCAAGGGAAGAGGGTGGATCAGCTTTCGCTAGACGAAGGACAAACCAAAAGGCTGCAACCAGGCATAACGCTTGCAACGGCTCACTGAAATCATACGACACATAAGCCCATGCAGGGGTGGCAAAGGCAAAGCCAATCGCCGCCAACCATTGCGTCCGGAGGCGAAGGCCTAATACGTGGAGACACAGTGCCACGAGCACCGCGGTCAATGCGGTGAGCACCATGTTCATCATCGGGAAGAGAACGTTGCTTCTTCCCTCGCCCAAAATTTTCTCGACGCTGCTTACAAACCACAGGGGCACTTGCTCTACCACGGAAAGCCCCAGCCCGTATTTCCCATAGTAGTCAGAGGTTCCACCGCCCTCAGTGGGGTCCTGGATCCATTCCGGACTGATTCCCAACTCCCCAAACTCGAGCAGACTCACCGCCGTGTCGAACATCACTTGTCCATCGCCAATCCAGTCGAAGGCCTTATCGGTGAGGGTGGAAAGATAAACAAAGCAAATCAGAGTGAAGAGGTGGACGTATCGGAGACGCCTGGGGCCGGGCATGCCTGAGGGATGTATGACTGACTTCACATCGCCGTGATCAGTGCCCGAGCAGTTGTTCACTGCAGCGATGGTTTCACGCTTCTGAACGCGTTTTGATTTTGATCCTTTGCTCATTAGGATCAGCAAACTTCCCGGAGGTTCCAGTCTCTCAAGAAGCATACTACAGCAGCACGTGCCCGAAACAATTTAGCATGCTTCAAAAAGATTCACGGGGGTGCTGCAGCCAGGCAAGTGATGTGTCGTTCGAGAAGCATATAAGCGCCCTATTGGCTTTAGTACTCAGACGTCTTGCTCACACCGGTGCTGTTATCGATCTCATCCGGAGTGATTCCCAACTCGCCAACCTCGTGCAGACTCACCGCCGAATCGAACATCGCCTCCCGGTCGCCGATCCAAACAAAGACCATGTCGGTCAGGGTGCAGAGCACAAATCGAGAGCGGAGCGAACAAAGAAGGGAAGCGACCCCGGCACTCGATTCAGGCTCCCTTCACCTCAGCCCGATCCTTGTCTTCTTCGCAGTGCTGTATCCCAACTTCCCGACTCCCGGAATCACGCGGTGGCCCCTCAGATAACCTCCATCCGTGATGAGCCCGTGTCCGCCCATGGATCGGGTAAAGGATCAACGCGATTAACAATACCCCATTCATGGTGAGACCGAGCACCCCGATCAAGAACCGCCGCCGGATAAGCCATGCGATGACTGCTAATACGCCCCCCATGAATACCAGGGTTGATGGGGCCAGCATGGTTCTGCCCGCGATGATCAATCCCCGGGTCAGCAATAAAAGCGCGGATGCGAAAAGCACGGGCGCGAGGGTCATCTGCGCGGCGTGACACATAAAGATCCAACGGGCAGGCGCCGGCATCCGGAGGGCCTTGGGCAAAAAACGAAACACCTCGATCAGATAGTTATTGACCTTTCGCAATTTGTGGCGGAGGAAGCTGGGAAAGTCCAAAGGCGAGCGGAGTTCCACGGTCGCAGCCTCGACGTATCTGACACGGCGGCCAGCAACAGCGGCTGAGAAAGCTGTGTAAACGTCATCGGCGTAGCCATCCCCGGGGAAGGAATCAAACAGGCCGCGCCGGAACAGATAGCAGGGGGCCGTGACGATAGAGGAAAACCCCCGTTCACTTTCCACCATCCTCAGGTGATCAGAAATTTCCCAATGCAACTGATCCAGGGGATAGGCATGAATCTGCTTTACGGGGGTTCCTATAACGGCAAGTTCGGCCTCTGCCTCGCCCGCTGCCACCAGCTTCATGAGCGTTTCAGGCGCCAATCGTGCATCCGCATCGGTCACTAATACCCATGCGCCCCGGCTCAATCGCAGCGCGGCATTTAACTGCGAAGCTTTATGGGCAAGGGGGAGTCGGAGAATTTCAAACCGCGCGTCACCGCAAATCAGGCGTTCGGCTAACTCCGCGCTTCCGTCGCACGAAGCACCGTCAACAATCCAGAACCTCACCCGCCCAGAGGGATATTGCAGTCGCTGCAAATCGGCAATCTTGCCTTCGAGGTATCGAATCTCATTGTGAACCGCCACAATGACATCGACAGGTGGCCAGGACGTACGGGATAAATTCAACTCGGGCTGGGAGACCCGCCGAAACCAGCGGATCCAAATAACATAGCCAGGGACCAGAATTGCCCACAAAATCAAACAAAACAAAGTCGGAGTTGCGTACAAGGTTTCCTCCGAGGATTTTGTCGCGGCAAACGCGACAAGAATCTTTTCTTCTTCCATCACCTCGGAAAATTCAAAGTTACAGTCGTCACCATAGGTACGGATTCGCAGCGAAGGTAGACGGGCAGATATTTCCACTGAAGGACAGCCTTAACAGCATAACCCGCGAGTTGCGGGTCCCCACGAAAAACCTCGGCTTTGGTAACTGTCCCCTGTTTGTCGACGTGTACCTCGAGAATCACAACGTCCTTGATCCCCGCGCGTTTTAGCTTGTCAGGGTATTCTGGGTCTACTTTTTTTATAATTCTGTGTTCCACATGTATCTCGCCCACAACGATCGGAAGTTCGGCCTTTGTGAAATGACCATTCTCGTCAAACAAGATCCATATCTTGATCGTTGACGGGCTGGGATTCCCCTTGGAGTCACAATTGCGCTGATATTGGAGTCCCTTCGCAATTTCTATTGCTCGTTTGAACAGGACAGGATCACCCTTCTCGGCTGCTGCACCAACGACTTTTCCGTCCGCATCCAGGTGCACTGCAACCAAGACGCGTTGTGGTTGGGCTGCAGGGCTTAGGCTCACAACGAGCAACATAAAAATTAAGGAGATGGTCCGCCAGATTGGCATCCTGAATCTCTACTTTATGATTTTCATCACTTAGATGGGCTAACAGACTCGCGCATAAGCTGCAGCGCGCGAACGGGATCCTGCCAGCCACACCCCTTGGGTAACGCTCGGTCAGTCACGCCGCAAACCGGCGCGCGCTGGCAGCTTGTGCGCGAGTTAGGTAGCAGCGCTCACAGGACTAGCCAGCGCTCGTCCACGCGCCCGTTCTGGACGCGCGCGGCGGTGAACCGATGAATCCGTTGGGCGAGGTCCAGCCAAACCGCGTAGCCGATGAACTCCGCCCGCCCCGCTGAGAACTTCTGGAGCCAGTCTAAGTCATACCGAGAGAGAGATGGGGGCTTGGTCGCCTCCCGAAACACCTTCCACTCCAGCACCGCCAGAGGCACATGGACTTCGTGCCAGCTCTCATCCCAGAGGCTCATGCTGGGGCTCGGCCAGATCACGAGGTCCTTATTGACCCGCCCCTTGGGGTTCAGCTGAGGCACGCCTGGAACACAGGCCTCGATAGCGATCTGAGTTGGATGGGAGAGGATCGACCCTGCCGCGCACCGGCGCAGTAGGTGCCCAAACGCGAACAGACTGATTGCTTCGCGTTCTCGACCCCGCCAGCGCGAAGAGAAGACCGCCGCCACGAACTCCTCGGCGGCGCTTCGGATTATCAGGTCGAGGTCGGGCATAGTGGTCCAGCTGCTACCTAACATTAAATGGATTGATCCGCCTAATGCGCCGTCGATACGACGAATACTACTGCAATAATTATTTCAATATCATCGACTTCCGTCCCGTGTTGCTTTTTATCATGGCGTCTTATGCGGATCGGTATAATCTCCTCGTGTTTCATTTCACAGCCCATCGAACGGACTACGAACCCCGGCTGGGCCACCGTCAAGAGCATGGGTTACATCATGTGATGGCATCTCGATAAAGTTCAGTTAAGGAAACCCGGGCCAAGACTCCCCATTCGATTGGGCACTTTTTGAGACGAAAGTCTACTTAAGTGAACCGTATTGGATCGCATCTCCATTATACATTTTTCCGGCTGATGTGGGACGATGGGATCTTGAGAATCGCACCTCGAAGGTGCCTCCAATGTCGGAACAGGATGTGAAGCGTCGCCGGTTTGACCGAACGGAACACGTTTATTGAAAATGGCGACCAACCTGTGATACGAACACCTAAAATAGATGCGACTCCATCATGCAAGAGTTACTTCCATCCTCCTTTCCATGGATCACTCCTACCCGGGAATTGGCTGGGGCGACAGCGATCGGCCATTACGGCCAACCCCAATTCCATCGGGGAACAGTAACTTCCGGATCGGACAGTCAAAGCCCTGTCAGATTTCTTAATGATAACCGAGGCAGAGCAAGATAAAGTTCCGTGACCGGGCGGCCCATCCTAAAGGATTCACTTGAATTGGCAGCCTTACGGATATAAGATTCGCAGTGGAGGTTACCTCTCACAGCGCTTAGCCTTGCCTTTCGAGCGCCGACCTTCCTCCCGGGTAAAACCCATGTTCTTAGTCAAGATTTCTCCGATCAGATCTACCGTTCTCGAAATGGAGATTCGCATATCGGCAGTTCAGCAGGATGCCCTAATTTCACTTTACGTATAGGCCTGAAACTCAGTTTGCGCACTTTTATCCAAAGGAGACTTAATTAATATGAGCACTGTGGCAGACAAGAAAGCGGACCTGGCGGGACCGGGAATCGGCAATTATGAAGACCTGGAGAAGATTCTTCCCAGTGATTACCGATCGCTGCTGGATCCGAAGGAAACACAGAGAGCCATCTTTGCGGTGAAGAATTACATCGAGGAGAACCTGTGCAAGGAACTCAACCTGATGATGGTCCAGGTCCCCCTGATCGTGGACGTGGAGAGCGGCGTCAACGACATGCTCGACCGCGACGGCTCACGCACGCCCATCCAGTTCCACATTTCGAACGACTATAACAAGCATCCCATTGACGCCCAGGTCGTGCAGGCCGCCACCAAATGGAAACGCGTCGCCTTGAAACAGTTCGGGATGAAGGTGGGTGAGGGACTGTGCACCGACATGCGCGCTGTACGGAAAGACTACTTCCTTGACCACGATCATAGCTGCTATGTGGATCAGTGGGATTGGGAGCGAGTCATCACGGCCGAGCAGCGCGACCTGAATTTCCTGAAGGGCATTGTCCGGGGAATCTGGAAGGTGCTCAAGGGCGCCGAGGTACATGCCCAAAAGCTCTTCCCGCAACTGAAAACCGACAAGTACCCCGACCTTCCGGAAGAACTCAAGTTCCTGCATGCCGAAGAGATCCTCGACATGTATCCGGACATGCCGCGCAAGCAGCGGGAGACGGCTGTCCTGCAAAAGTACCCGGCCGTCTTCATCATCGGGATCGGCTGGACGCTCAAGGACGGCTATCCACATGAGATGCGGGCCGCCGACTATGACGACTGGGTCACTGAAACGGTATCCGCGAGTGGTCAGCCCATGCATGGCCTGAACGGCGACATCCTGGTCTGGAACCCGGTGACCAAGCGCCGCCATGAGCTCACTTCCATGGGGATCCGCGTCAATCCTCAGACGCTCCAAAAACAGCTCGAAATGACCGGTCTGACGGATTTCCTCAAGTTCCCATACCACCAGGCCATCATGAAGAGCGAAATTCCCCTCAGCATCGGCGGCGGCATCGGGCAGTCGCGCACCCAGATGCTGTTGCTCAAGAAGGCACACCTGGGCGAGGTCAGCGTCACCGTGTGGCCGAAGATCCTGAAGGAGATGTGCCACAAGAAGAGTATCCACGTGCTCGAATAGTCGGTAAGCAATGGACCGCAGAGGCAGCTCAGGTCGCAGAATGTGAATCAAGGCTTCGGGGATGAAACGACTCCTGCAATCTCAGCGCCTCTTGCGGTTCAAGATTTAAAGAACAAGAGTTCGACATACAGCCATATCTTCTTAAGTCCAGGGGTGGCACAATGTGGTTGACCATCGTTGTTGCTGTCGTTTGTCTCGGGATCGGTTTTGCCGGAGGGTTCTGGTTTTACCGTTCCACGATGGAGTCGGAGCGGGAGCGTGGCAACCTTGCCAAGAAGATTTCAGCCCTCCCTTATATCCTCCTCGATTTCATGAACAATTCGAGATTCAATGCCCTCACTCCTGACCACAAACTCGAATTCATTACCGACTTTTTCCGGAAGGAACTCAAGGCTCTGAATGTAGCCGCCTATACGCCGACGCAGGTGGCTTTAGATGACTTTTATGAGCGCAAGAAGTTGAATCAGAAGCCCGGGAAACCAGACACGAAAGAACAAGCCGCCAGCTAAACTGCCCCGTCCTTATCATCCTGCCCCTGAAAAGAACTTACAGACACCAAGTTTATAGGAGCTTCCAGATATATGAGGGCGGAGGGTCTGTCCCGAATGCATGACCGGGAAATGACCAGCAAGAGAGCATTTGGGCGTCCGACACCACCCCAATTCGGGCTGAATTCCGAAGTTAAGGTCGTCATCTAAGCGATCGGTTCTTCGATTCAAATCGATTGGGATGGAATGAAGGAAGAATGGAATTGTTCCGCCCTTTAAGGGACCGGAGAAAGAGGGAGAGACATCTGACTCTGTTCTGTCGGTCCATGCTTTTCGAGCGAGGCGGCTGTCCCTTTAGGCCCGGAGGGCTCGAAGAATGTAGCCCCGTCTGAGCCCCGCGCTTTTTCTTCTTGCGGGGCGAGGGCGGGG
>JBGQBO010000076.1:0-15426 GCA_041494885.1 Terriglobia bacterium | reverse complement strand
GACCCAGGCAAACTTCCCATACTCGGATTCGTCAATCTTCTCGAGCACATTGCAGCCTTCTTCCTTCAAGACCTTGACCAAGGCGTGGAGGTCTTCCACTCGGTAGTTGACCATGAAGGAAGCAGAGCTCGGAGCAAAGTGATTACTTTCCTGCGGATCGATTAACCAGGCAGTTGTACCTGCAACCGGCTTGCCCTCGGCGTCGGTCCAAGTGAAGGCAGCTCCGCCCCAGACTTGGACATCGATTCCCAGGTGCCGCTTGTACCAAGCCTGCAGTGATGGAGCGTCTTTGGCCTTGAAGAAGATGCCGCCGATGCCAGTGACTCGTTTCATGTGACCTCCTATGTGTGATGATAGTGAGAGAAATATTTCTTCTGCGGCCTAACGGCCGCGGTGAACCTCGCCGCGCTTCGCGGCGTAGTGTTCCACCGCCTTGTTAGCCCTCGTTCTGCTCAGTCGCTGTCGGTAATGCGTAGTTCTTGATGTCTTTGATTGCCTCAAGCAGTTTGATCGTTGCAACAGCATCGAGAGTGTCGCCACTGTAACGGACCTCGTAGAGCCCCTGCAAATTGGATGGCAGTTTGACTCCTTCTCGCACGAGGAGAATAAATCGACGGCCGTAGAACGCCATCGCCGCGCCAATTTCTATTAAAACATTCGGGTTCAGTAACACATGTTCAGTTCCATCCTTGCCGGAGATGGTTTGGTCGGCATCTACGTGGATGATTGCGGCACCGCACCCCCGCATGTCGTCCATGACCTTCTCTGGAACTGGTTTCGAGACTGACTGGCGATCAACAGAAACCACAGGCTCCAATTCGCCGTACTCAAGGAGTTTTTTGATTGGTTCAACGATTTCGCGGTTCTTTCCGTGCGTAATGAAAACCCGTCGTCTACGGAAGTCGTCCGCTATCGCGGCCGCAAGGTCGCTGCCAGTTTGGGATACCTTCGAAGTGATTGGCAGGGGCTTCGATTGGATAACCGATGTTATCGGTGTCTTGACTTCAGGGAGTACCGGCTGCACAACTCCACCTGAGTCGCCGGCCGGCTCCTCCGCCGCCGGAGAAGCCGGCACCGTGTCCTGCAGGGTAACGTAGAGTTTCTCTTTGATCTCTTCGATGAAGCCGACGGATCGTGCACTCGAGTCAATCCTGTCCAATACTTCAGTCGTCTTGTCCCGTGGCACACCCATTTCCTCAAGCACGTTCTGGGCTATATCAGTGCGTGGGAACGGATGTCCATCGTATTGGCGAAGAAACTCACCAAAGACGCGCGGCAGCAAGACTGCCTCGCGTCTAGCGAGAAGATCGTCGTGCTCGGCCTTAGGGCGTAGAATGCGCCGTGCTAGGTCGGTTACGCTAATTGCAGTTGCCTGTGCCCCGCCGTCGATGAGGCCAAAGGCTATCGAGGCTCCTGAGATAACTTTAAACTGAGATCCTCCTGGATCGACATTGAGGGCCTTCGCGACATGAAGAGGCGAGGAGGGTTTCCCCGCATAGTGATCGAGAATAGCTTGTGGAACGCGCAGCGCTTCGTCGAGTGTCGTCATCGGCACGTCCGACTGTTTCAGGTACGAGCGCTTTTGTGCCGGAGTTTCCGCTGCATTCTGTTGTTTCTTCGCCATGGTTATTCTCCTTTAGGCTAACGTGGCTATAAGCTGCGAGTGGCGCCTTTACCTTGGCACAATTGTACGGTAACCATTCGTCAGCTTCATTGCTTGGTTAGCCAGCCGTTTATACAGTTCTTCTTTGCCCATCGCTCTACAGACCGGAACCCCAGGTATTCGCTGTAGTTCTCAGCGAGATCCCATGAACTTAACCCTGGCAGCTCGGGAACCCACATGGACTTGATCCGCAAGGTGAACTGGGCGAGCAATTCCTTTGGATCTATCGGAACTCCCCGGTGGTCCCTGAAACTACAGATGTCTGGCGGGGCCGGCACTGCGGTATGAAGTGGAAGCCATGACCGAAGGCTTGCTGAGACGATCTCCGAAATAATGGGAGAGTCGGGTGAACCTGAACGATGCCACATGATCGCTCGTTGTGTGCACGTGTGGAATTGATCGCTCTCCAATGGACCGGTGCTCTCAAGTGCCACATCGCACAAGTACTCGGCAACGCCTTGTCTATTGGCTCTTGCCATGGACCAGGCGATCTTGTGATTTCTCCACAGACGCTCCAAAATGCGATCTCGCCCGGGAAAAGGATGCTTAAGGTTGAAATGAAATGATGGATCGAGATCTACAGCATAATCATTCGGGTCGCTATCAGGTGGGATATTGGATGCATACTCGCTGATTTCTTCTATAATGGATGGATATTCTTTCGCCCATGCCACGTAGCGCATCAGCATGTAATCCAGCAAAGTAAGTTTGTCGTTCTCCTCAACCTCGGACGAAGTGATACGAAGCAGAGGCAGGTCGGCATCTTTGCATAGTCTGTTCTTTATGACGTCATTCCCCATTGACCTATCGTCAACGAAATGATGTGCCCCATCGAATTCGACTGCGAAGACAGGCAAATTATCTTTTGTTACAAGGAAATCGAAGTGTGCTCGCGTGAAGTAGACGAACTCTCTCTGAGACAGCCTATCACCGGGGTCCTTAACAATGACATCCCCGACTCGCACCTTTGGAAGCACTCGATATCCTTCCTTGGACAGAATTCTCCGAAGGATGCTGTCAACATCCGCTTCGCGGTTGTGTATGATCGCTACTTTACGCATTTTATTTGGCTAACTTCGGCATCAGCCGCGGCGGGCGCCGTGCATGAGGTCCCACCATCCACGATCAGCACGCGGCGCCCGCCGCGGCTGCATGCCGAAGTTAGACGATCTTCCGGATCTCCGCCGTGAAGTCGCGAAACTCCAGCGCACCTGTGATCGATGTGTCCACATACCACACCTGGTCGACTCCGGCTGGATGACCGGCGGGAAAGGCTGTTCTTATCGCGCCGATCATCTTCCCCTCGTTCATCAGCGCGATGTCATCGCTCTCAACCAGCAGAACGGTTATAGCTTCCGGACCTTGGTACTTAGCGAGCTTCGTCGCCTTTCGATCGAAGGCTGCTTTCACACGTTCCGGAAGACTTTTATCGTCTGGCTCGTAACGCGCAAAGAAGACACCAGGGGAACGCCCCGTCGCCTTAACGACGTGAAGACGGAATGGGATCTCCGAAGACTTCTCGATGATGGACCTTCCTTCTGGAAGGCGCGGCGCTTCTTGTGCCAGCCAGGTCTTGAGAGCTGCGCGAATTGCAGCCCAATCCTGCCCCTTACTGACCGCATCGTACTCAAGGGTGATGTTTAGGCGGGACGACAGTTTGCGCTCAAGTTCGCCTTCGAGACCACCCGCCGCCCGCATGAACCAGTCTGAGTCGCGACGCTGGTTCGGCAGGGTATCGACACTTGTGTGCTCAATCGCGAAGGGACCAGCAATGGCGTCAATGTCAGACGAACCACGGTTCTCCTCATCGGGACGCCTGTCCACCTTAAGACCGGGATAGCTGTTCGCGGCGAGATGGGCCACGAACGCGTCGACAACATCACGATCATTCATGTGATTCACGTCAAGACTCGTCTAACATTAAATGGATGGATCCGCGTAATCTGCGGAACATTGGTTTTCTGTCCGCCTAATGTGCCGTTGATTTTGCGAATCCTTCTACGATAATGTTTTCAATATCATCCACTTGCGTCCTATGTTGCTATTTATCATGGCGTTTTATGCGGATCGGTATAACATCCCCCTGTTTCATTTCAAAGCTCATCGAACGGACTGCGAACTTCCTGCCACCCCGAGTCACAAGATGAGCTTAGATCATAGTCGTGGTCACATCCCGATGAACAAAGAGCTCTTGGACCGTTCAAATGCCTTACCCTGATGCGAGCCACTGTGTCGAAACAAAATGAGAGGGTGCTCGGCATGCTCCCACAAGTAATCGTTTCGGGTGGCGCTCCTCCTCTGTACCGTCCGGGTCGGGGAATGGGATCGTGCAATCGAAAGCCTCAGGTGGCAAGCCGGTCGCTACTTTTTGTTCCGAGGGGCTGACGTCGGGGGTCGGCTAGCCGGGAGAAAGTTTAAAACTTACCGGACTCAAGTTCAATCAGAAACCGCCGGTGGAGAGGTATGCGATATATTCAATACGTGTCATTAACGAATGATCGCTCTACAACTCCGTTTCCATTGCGGTCTCATGGAACAAAAGGGCCATGCCGCCCGCCAAGGCGGGCTTCTTGGTTGATGACGGGCGCTCATCCTGGGGCCCACGCCCCAGGCTATCCGCCTGCGGCGGACCGCTGCGCGGCTTTAAAAGGGAATCGATCTCGAAATCTGGCATAACGGGCGGCAAAGTCAATCGCATTCATAGAGCTCCTGTCGCCCATCACTAGCTTGATCATCCTCAATAAGTGGCTTTAACCCCTGCTACCCCCATTCCTCCTTCCCCAATTCAGCCTCGTTGTAATACTATGGGGACTCCTATGCGGGGCATGAAAGCATGATGAAAACAAATCATTGCCAGTACATCCCATCGACGAACTTTCTTTTTTCCGGGGACGCCCTTTATGTCTAACACCGTCGGCCTGAGCGTGTTCATTCTTGCGGTGATCCTCTTTCTGGGCTGGTTTGCGGTTGGCACGCAGCTCAACATCCGAAAAGGGGAGCGCGTCTTGCGCTGGCTGCAGGACGGGCTGCGTCTGGCCGGTGAAAAAACGACATTGCGATGGCTGGGATCCTCCGCCGTGGAATTGAAGCTGCAAAAACCCAAGAAGCCGTTTCGTCAGGTGGATGTATTCATTGTCCTCGAGCCCCGCGACGTCCCCTTCATCCGGTGGTTCTTTCGCGCCCGCGGGCGTCGTGACCTGCTCATCGTTCGCATTGAGTCGAGTGATACGCCGAAATTCGAGCTTGAGATATTGGACGAAGGGGCATGGTCGACCCGTGACGCCCGCGCCGAGGTGCGGCGCAAGCACTGGGCGTGGTCGCGGGTCGAGACCGGCCCCGGATCAGCATTGGCCGCTTACGCGCAGGGTGTGGGGGCAGCAGAGGCCGCCCCCACGTTGCTCGGCCTGGCCACTTTTCCGGGTTGCTCAATGGTGCGGCTGGCCGTCCATAGCGCCACCCCTCATCTGGAAGTGCAGTGGCATCTCGACGGTTTGGAAAAGCTCCCGTCGCAGCAGATCTTTGAGAAGCTGCGTCAGATGGCCGAGCTATTGTAAAGAAGACCCCGAGAGGGCGTCCTCCCTTACTTCGTCGCAAGAGCAGGTGCAGGAGCTGCTACTGTTGGTAAAGCGTCCATCCGACGCCATGCCTTCCAGGCATCCCATGCGATGATGAGGGCGGCGATAAAGAGCAGCGCCGCAACGGCGATCATGGCAATGGCGCCGACGGTGTTGATCGGCTCCTTTGCGACATTGGGGTTCGACAGCACGCTGGCGTACAGGTTGTACGCCGTCACCAAAGTCGCTGCCATCGTGGTGACATACATAAACAACATCGGATACATCGCGTAAGCCGGATTACGTCCGGTCGAACGCAGCCACAGCGTTACGATCAGCAGGCTGAGAGCCGCCATCAACTGGTTCGAGGCCCCGAACAACTGCCACAGGTAAATCCACGTTCCGCTCAGCACCAGCAGCAGGGCCAGCAGCATGGAAACGATCGCAGTGACGTGCGGGTTCTTAAATCCCACCCACCAATCACCCAGCCACTCTCCAAGCGTGACCCGCATCAGCCGGAAGACGAGCTGCACGACCGTCAGCACGATGACCACAAAGGTCCCGAATCCGAGGGCGGTCCCATAGGCCTGAGGAATCGCCCCAAAGGAAACGAGGTTGAGCAGCTTGCCCACGCCCGAAGCAAAGGCCCCGCCTCCCACGCCGCCCGCAATGGAGACGGCAATGAGCGACAACATGGCCAGCGCGTTCTCGCTGAACATCGCCCCGCCGCCTACCGGCAGGGCATCGGTCTCATATTCGAGCTGGCGCGCGGTCCCCACCGATCCAATCAGCACATGCCAGCCGGAAATGGCTCCACACGCAATGGTCACAAAGAGCATGGGCCAGAACGGCTGAATGGCTGCCATGGTCTGCCCCGCCGCTTTGGTCATGGGCATCCAGGTGGTAAAGACCTTCGAGGTGAAGGTCACCGCCTGAAGCTTGTCGACGTATCCAAACAGCCCGAGCGCCCCACCCAGCAGCGCCCCCAGTGCAGAAAGCACAATGGTGAGGGAGGTCACCCAGAAGCCGATGTAGTTTACCGGTTGAGCAAAACGCCAGATCGGCAGAAGCGTTCCCAGGTAACAGAATCCGAACAGGAACAGACACCAGAAGACGAACGACGGGAGCATGCGGATCTCACCGCTGGGGTCCTTGTACTTGGGAGTGACCTTGCCCTGGTCGTCAATCATCATGGCGCCGAGCCGTGGATCCGCGCCGGTGGGATCAACCACCTTGTACATGGCCTTGCCGCCGGTGATCCGGTTGATGGCGTTGTCAAGACGGTTGACCGCGGAATTGACCGGCCCGACAAAAGCCAAAGCGGTGGCGGGCTTGCCGTTCGCACCTGTCCCTTGTTTGGGCAACGCGCCCCAGGCGCCGATGGCCATCGAGCCCAGCGTAATGACCACCGCAACGAGAGTGACCAGAATGAGGTCCATCTTCCAGCGGTAGAGCATCTGCCCGGCCAGCAGTCCCATGATCGCCAGCATCAGGATGCCGAATGGAACGTCGGCGCGGGGATCAAGGATGCCTGCCAGAATGCCCACGAAGGCCCCCGCCAGCAAAAGCAGATAGAAGAAAATGAAGACGAAGAGAATGACACGGGCGCGGGGGGCAATCAACCGGTGGGCAATGGCCGACAGCGAATTCCCATCGTTGCGCACCGCCACCATGATGGCAGAATAATCGCTGGCCCATCCCAGGAAGGTCACCCCGATAATGAGCCAGAGGATGGAAGGAAACCACCCCCACAAGTTGACGGCCGTGATGACGCCGACGATGGGTCCGGCCGCCGCGATGGACTTGAAGTGATAGCCGTAAAGAACGCCCCGGCTGGTGGGCATGAAATCCACGCCGTCCATGTACATCTTCGCGGGCGTGGCTTTCTTGGCATCGGGCTTGATAATATCGCGATCAATGCGCCGGGCATAAAGGTTGTAGGCGAGATAGATCATAAACCCGCCCAACAACGCCATGATCGCCGCATTCATTGATTTGCCCAGGAGAGGGACGCCCCCGGCCACCACGACCGGTATTGCGATGAGGATCAGAATCGCCGTCCAGATTTTCATCACGAGCCTCCAAGTTTTGGGATGGAAAGTTACGTCTCGCAACCCTCGACCGGAGCGGAGGGCCGGGGGGTTGGGAACGGGTGGTTCTTCGAGAAGAGTACCGGTCTGAAATGCAGCCGGCTTGGAATTAATGGCCGAACCGGGCAGCGACATGGCGGCCAATCAGTGGATTGGCGCGATCCAGATCGAAGCCGGTTATCCTGTCCTTGCAGTTGACAATGATTGCTGGATACTTGTGCACCCCGTAGCGAAGTGATTTGAAAAAGCCTTCGATCGAAGCCACATCAATGATTTTGAAAACAACGCGACCCTCAAATGCCCTGGCTGTTCGGATCACCCATTCGGAAACATGCTGGTATTGTTCTTTCAAATCCTCGGGTATTGAAGAATCGATCTGCTCTTGGTGGACGCTCCGGGTTGCATCGGTTTGCTGCCAGACGAACTCACAATGCCGGCACTGAAGGAAGACGGAAGGAGTATGGAGGAACACCTCAACCCGAACCGGTTTCGGCTCATCCATAAAACCTCCTGTATCCAGCTTTTATCACGAATGAAACTCTGAAGTCAATCGCCTCGAAGAATGGAAAGAGGTCAGGTGCCGTGCCGCTTAGCGGGTTCAGAACGTCAGCCGTGAAATCGATTTCAATCCTGAGATACCGTTGAAATTGAATGAGAGCGTTCCCGAGTTAACGTCCACAAAAGAAAGGGTGACCGAGCCCACGACCGCATCAACGAGCTGGTTGGGATTATACGGAACGTTAAATGCAGGTCCGGTGGCGCGATGCAATGTTCCCGTGTACTTCAGGCTGTCCACCCAGTGTCCGTCCGCCAGTTTGAGCCACACATCACGGCCATCAACGTCGTAGGTCAGCCAGAAGGCCACCAGCACATCCGTGGTCGCTCGATGGTGGTCAATGCTTAGAGACCAGCCGGGTTCTGCGGCATTCCCCCAGAGGTCGGTGAAGTCAAAGGTACTCCGGATAACCGGCGGTGGAATGGCCGGAGGAGGGCGACTTTCGGTCCTTCTCGGCGGCGGGGGTGGTGGCGGTGGGGCAGTGACTCCGATCCCGGAGAGCGCGATGCTATAACCGGGAGTCACCGGGTCGTTGGAGGAGAGGGTGAAATTGGCAACACGCGCTCCCACGGCGGTGGGTGAAAAGTTGAGGCCGATGAAACAAGTCGAAATCGGATTCAACACCTCTCCCTGAATGCAGTTGCTCAAGCCCCTGTTCGCTGAGCCAAAGACGAAGTCTGCGGCATTGGCGCCGGTGAACCCGAAGCTGTTCAGGGTCAGGGGCCGTCCCCCCAGGTTCGTTACTACGATCGTGGCGAAGGCGACATTTAAGATTGGTTTGACGCCGACCTGCGCGCTGCCAAAATCAATATGGCTGACCGTGGGGGCTGAAAGCACCGGCGCAGCGAGCAGACCGGATCCTACCAGGGGTAACGTCAGTGAGGGGGCGTTGGCAAAGGTGGCATCGACCCCCGCCGTGCGTTGGCCAGTGGCAGTCGGGCTGAAGGTCAGCTGGAGGGTGCAAAAGTTGCCTCTCGGGATGACAAGCCCATTTGCGCAGGTGCCGCTCATGCCAAAATCACTGGCATTCGTGCCGGCTAGTGTTATCGTGGTGATCGTGAGCGACGAGCTTCCCAGATTGATGAGGCTGACTGTCCCCGAGGTCGAATCCCCCAAAGCAGTGGCATTTGCGAGAAACGCAGTGGGATTGAAAGCTGCTGTCGTGTTATTCCCGCCGCCTTGCGCCCGGACACTGACTGGCGGGGCAATCAAACAGAATAAAACCCCAAACACCAGGGCAAGCCGTATCCTCGCTGCTTTCATTTTGGGTGTTTTCATTGCCGGACTCTCCTTTGCCCTTAACCGCTATGGACCTATCTAAGGATATCAGATAAAGGAGCTGGAAAGAAACAAGGCGGATTGGGCCCTTTGAAATGTTAACGCAGAGGGAATCGTCGCGTAAATTCAACCCGAATGCCGAAGTTGAAGCTTCGTAAAAGTCACAACCCTTGCTGCGAGGGCCTATGCAATGGAAATTCTTCTTGAGCTCCGACCCTCATTCGAAGAGCAGGCAATTTTTATTAGTGAAGAGTCTTTACTTTGCGATGTCAAAGATTTGCTAAGTAATAACTGAGGCTGCAAGGATAGATCGAGAGGAGCCACCTGGAGGTGGAATCTGGGCCGAGTTTTTCGGAGAGCACGATGCCGGGTGAGGCGCGGGTAGTCGTTGGCTCCGTAGGCAAAGATGGCGGGTGAGCTTGACAATAGCCATTTGGCGTGATATAAATGGCCATATGACAATAAAATCAAAGACCCAACAAAACATCGTTCTGACCCACTGGAAGGACGACACCCCCGATGATGAACTACGGGCGGCTTTCAGGCGGAAGCATTCCTGGGTCGTTGATGCCCCAAGAAGTTCGGCCCTGTGGTACACAACAGTGCTAAACAACCTGGCGTGTAGCATCGCACGGCTTGAAATTGGGACGATTGATGCCGTACGAGCTAGGCTGAGCAACGGGCTGAGCCGGGTGGCTTTCGAGCGACTCAAGATGATCACAAACGTCTCAAGTGAGGAACTGGGCCGGGTTATCGGAATACCCAAAAGAACCTTGTCGCGCCGGGAGAAATTTAAGCCAGATGAATCCGAGCGTATTTTGCGGGTAGCCTCTGCTTTCCAGAGAGCCTTGGAAGTCCTAGGCGGCCTGGAAAAAGCCAGACGTTGGTTCACAGCCCCGAAGAGAGCGTTGGGCGGAAAAACACCATTGGCATTTTGCGACACCGGGCCCGGGGCCGAAGAAGTAGAACATCTTCTCGGCCGAATCGAGCACGGGGTCTTCACGTGAGGAAAATCGCCTTCCGGATTACCCAGTCGAAATATGCCTCAACAGCTTTCGATGGCGAAGGCGCAAGGCTGAACGGGGGCCGGTGGAACTCGGTAGGAACTCGCATGGTATATACCGCGAGTTCACTTTCTCTGGCCACTCTGGAGTTACTTGTTCACACCGAAGACGTTTCCACCATCGATGGACGCTATACGGTGATTCCTATCGATTTTGATGTTTCCTTGGTCCAAACTATTAAGATAGCTTCCCTCCCTGCTAGATGGAACCAACCTGAGATAATCGCCGACACCCAGATTCTCGGCGACAATTGGATCAGGAGCATGTCATCAGTGTTGCTTGAAGTCCCAAGCGTTGTGACCAAGAACGAAAGCAACTTCCTCCTCAATCCTAGCCACCCTGACCTCTCGAAAATCGCAATCGGCACAGGCTTAATATTGATGCTGGATCCACGTCTTGTACCCAAAACATAATACAGTCGACAGTAGCATCGAGCCTCTCGCTAGGTCCGTTACGCAGCACCGGCGAGGGTCAAGCGCCACGTTAGGTAGTTAAAGCAACAGGAGTCAGATACCGCCGTTCGCCATTTCACCAAATGGCCCAAGGATTGTCGATGCTTGTCGTTTGTCGGTGCCTGACTCCATTTGCTCCCATCCGCTAAGGCGGACGATGTGTGTTGCTCCCCGCGCAAAAACGGAATGTTTGCGGCACCCCGCCCATCTAGTGCGACGTTGCACTAGATCGCTTTCTTCACCCGCATCGATGGGGTCAAGGGGGTTTCGCGGTTCAACGCGGCCGCTTGCAGGATGAGCCGGCGCAGATTCGCATCGCGCAGCTCTTCTACCCCTTTCAGTTTTACGTGCCGAAGATTCTTTCCCGTTCCTTCGAGCAATCCAGTGGGATCGGTGAGCGACGTTCCGCGCGGAAACCCTAACGTGACGTGATTTTTCCCCACCATGATTAAGCAGAGGGGCCCATGAAAATCGAACATGGGAATGCCCCATGGGTTGATGGCCTCACGCGACTTGGGAACCGTCTTTTTCAGGAGCCGCCGCAGTCCGTCCGTCACCTGCTTCAACCCCGCATTCCTCCGCTCGATGTAGGCATCAATCAATCTGGCGGCGTCCTTGCCGGACGCGGTCCTGGAAGCGGCCGGGGTCTTCTGTGGCTTCTTTGCAGCGCTCGTCTTCTGCTTTGTCGCCATATTCACTCCTTTCTCTGCGTGTCTCTCATTTCGGATTTCCATTTGGAATTGCGGGCAGGCGCGATGGGCGGAAGGAATCATTCACCCTGTTCTTGCGATGAGTTGCCCCCCTGCCTCGTCTGATCAAGGGCCTTTGGGTTCGGTCATGCTAAACCAGTTGCCCGAGTTGTCTTTCAGGATAGCTTCCACCCCGTAGAATTCCTCCTTGGGTGGAGAAAGAAACTCAACGCCCTTGGCTTTGAGTTCCTCGTAGGTCTTGCGGCAGTCGCTGGTCTGCAACACTCCTCCGTTGAGCTTGCCCTGCATCAGCAAACTGCGCAACGTCGCAGCCACCTCGGGTTGCATGTTCGGGCCGTCCACTTTCATTAAAATAATTTGGAGATCAGGCTGACCCTTCGGGCTCACGGTAAGCCAGCGAAATCCATTGTCCATCGTTCCATCCATCCGGACCTCGAAGCCGAGCTTGTTCACGTAGAAGTCGTAGGCAGCGTCCTGGTCCAGGACATACAAGGTTGCGTGCGAAAGTCGTTGAATCATGGGAGTGCTCCTCCGTTTTTTCTGATCATATCCGAACGGCGAGAGACAATGCTTCTCGATTCTTGCGGTTTTTCAATAAGCCACGGCTCTACCGCGGTCCCAGGAAGAACCGCTGATAACAAGCGGGGATGTAATAGAGAGGCCAATGAGCGGCAAGTCCGCCGAAGGTGCTGCGGGCTTCGCGGCGGAAGGCGGCTGGCGACAATCCGGTCAGAGAGCGAAATCTGGAGCTGAACGACCCCAAGCTTTCATAGCCCACCTCGAGGCAGATGTCGGTGACGCTCTGATTCTCGGCCAGGAGGAGTTTCTTGGCCTCTTCGATTCTCATCCGGGTCACAAACTCGTGCGGGGTCTCCCCAAAGGCTCGCGTGAACACGCGGTTAAAATGAAAGGGTGAAAGGCAGGCCTGACCGGCAGCATGTTCGAGCGTAATCCGGTTGCGGAAACAGGCGCCGAGATAATCGCGCGCGCGGATGAGGCGTGCGAACGTGGTCGCATCGAAGAGCCGGAGGTCGCGCTGGACGGCAAGCACGGCGCGACGTGACTGGTTTCTCATGCCTGCCGAATATAACACGAGGCTGCTTGATGTCAACCCGTGGGCCTATTTTAGACGGATTCAATTCGAGGGGTTCCCGGGGGGGAAACTGCGCGCCTCCCATAGACTGGGTTATTGCGGGCCAAATCTTCGTGGACAGTCCCACGGATGAGACAGAACACGTGCGTCCGCCGCCGCAGACAGGTCTTCAGCAGCACTTATTGCTCAATCGATTCTCTACGCAAAGAGAGTGAGCTAAAGGCAGGATGCGAAAAGGTAACCCCTCCGACCGGCCGTCGATCAAGCTCCGGAGGCGATGTGAGTCGTGATTGGATCAGCACTGCTGAGACACACCTCGCGGCCATGCGCCACGCACGTGTCCGCCGGCTCGTGAGGATCCCGCCGCACCGACTTCAATTTCATCAGCGCTCCCGTGGCGATGGCCTTTCCTAAAACCGGCTCCAACTCCGGATCGCGCACGCTCGAGCAGGAATAGATGGCCACGAAGGTGAGGATACGGGCGTTGAAGATGTCGCGCTCACGGGTGATCTTTGCCATGACACCCTGGCCTAACCCGGTGGTGCCCATAGCGAATGTGATGGGGAGAACCATTCGACCGCCCTCCCCCAGCCGCTCGAGCCATGGCGGATGCGGGTGGGTCACTCCCGCGTTGATCAGCATGGCGTCGCACGGGCCCGGATCGAGGGCGGCACCATCTCCGGAGTGCACCGTCACGTTAGAATAGCTGGCAAGGTTATCTCGTGCCCGGGAGGCCAGCCCGGGGTCTACCTCGACGGCCACCACGCTCCCGTCCGCTCCCACCGCTTCGGCCATGATGGCCGTGTAATAACCGACCCCACAGCCGAGGTGAAAGACGCGATCCCCCGGCTTCAGATCGAGCGCATTGATCCAGTGCGCCAGTGAGCCCGGTTGACCGTTGCTCAGATTTCGAGACGCGTCGAGCGCGATCAGGACATTGTGATAAAGATGCTGCGGATCATCGACGGTAGTATAGGTCGTCCCGCCTCGCGCCAGGTCGGGGTATACAATCTGCCAGGGCCCCGGACCGAGGAATTTTTCACGCGGCACCCGCGCAAAAGCTTCGACCAGCGCGGGGGAGGTAACGTTGGCCGCGAAGCGAATTTCCTCCGCATAGAAACGTCGATAGTCGTCTAGATTCATAGTAAGTCGAGTATATCATGAGCGTAGGAAGCTCGAGTAAGCAGGGCTTGGTCTGAATGGGGACTCAAAGCGGACCCAATCAGAATTATTGGCTCCTTGAGAGGTCAGCCCTTTGATGGTGTAAGAAGGCGAGCAAGAGGGTCATTAGCAGGGAGAATACGGGCGGGTTTTCTTTGGACAGTTTGTTTTCAGCGATCGGAACCCAATTCAACAAGTGGCGGTCGAGGAATTCCGTCTCCAGCCGGCCCATTTCTCTGCGATTCTCAGGGTCAGGTGAATTTTCACGTGCGTATCGAACTGCGGAGAGGAACTCCAGTTGCGTCACCAAGTGGTCCGGAGGATTTCGCGTCATGTCAGCCTTAAGTTCGAGCACGGCATAAAAATTCACATTTTCCAGCGCCAGGTTTTGCGAGGGTTGGGAACGGTCATGGCCGGATTCGGACAACGGGACAGGCGGTGCAGGCATTCCGACATCAAAGAGCGAGATGTAACTTGCCTCATAGGCATCGTAGTCCGGAAAATTTTGAAACTGCGGGAATAACTTTTCGGGCCCCAGGTTGTCCCATAATCGTTGAAGCCCCTCGGAAATGTTGGGTTGGCTGAACCATTCGAACCGCTCCCGGGAGGGCCGATCGAAGACAAAGGCAAAGAACTGGTAAAGATCAATTGCATCCCAGTCAGTTACTTCAAGTCTTTGTTGGACTGCTATCATGGTCCTGTATCGATTCCCAATAGGATCAAGTTCACGGATGAGGCGGGCAGAAGTCTAACGACCGTTCGACATCAAGAGAGTCGGCGCGGGATGGCCGCCGGGTCGGTTTCATCTCAAGAAGATGGGTCGCGCAGGTTCTGATGTTCCGGATCACTCCAGCCAATGCCACACCGAAAAATACTTCCGGCCGTCCCGATCTTTCTGACTTCCGTTCCAGATCGCGAAGGCCAGCGGTGTCCCCGTCTGTAGTTCCGGCAATTCGAAGGACACGGCCCATACGCCAGCACGATAGGAACCCTTGGCCGGGAATCCCTGTCCTGTGCGCCGCGTGGTGGAACGCCCCTGGGCTTCCATCAGCATGGGACCCCGTGCCGCATTCCAGTAGTAGATTTTCACCGGAGAATGCGCATCGCCCATCTGTAGCGACGGGGAAAGATCGTGGGGAATTGTCTGCGTCGGAACCATGACCGCTGCCGCATCAAAGAACCGGTCCGTAGCCGCACTCTGTTCCTTCCGGTTGCGTTGCTCCGCAGGCACTGCGGGTACGGCCGTGAGGTCCGCGCTGTCGTCCGTCGAATCATGCCACGAAAGGAGAATCACCGTCTTCCCCCCAGTGCGGACCACTCGGACTTCCGCAGACGGGATTTCATTTGGCGCCGGCGGATCGGTGTCATAGAGCGGCGGGGTGCGGTTCATCGAGATCTGTTGGACAGAAGTACCTCCCCACTCGCGCGCCTCTGGATTGAGCAGGGTTTCAGGAGGAGATCCCAGCGAGACGGGCCGAAGATTCAAGCTCGGTTGCCCCATCCTTGGACCCAGCTTCTGCTGACCGCTCGTCTGGCCCGCCAGGATCAACAAGACGAATACAATTGGGACGATCCAGGCACGACGTTTGATGGCCCACGCGGGGGCGGCCGCGCTGCCATCGGGGTATCGATTCTCACCCATTGAAATATCCTCTAGAAGAGAATTGCAGGATCAAATTTTCACCATTTCCGGCTTGACACGGTAGCGGGCGGCGGCATCGCGGCCAATCAACAATTGTAGTAGTTCACTTCGGCCGCCCTGCTGGGACTGAACCAGTTCCTTCTCCAACCGCTCGATGACGTCT
>JBGQBO010000075.1:0-16041 GCA_041494885.1 Terriglobia bacterium | reverse complement strand
CATGCCTGCATTTGACCTCGACTATTTTCGAACCCGATCCCGAGACTGCTCGACCTTTCCATCGCAGGCATGCAAAGAGCGCATACCTGCGGCACCCCCGCCAAGAGCGCATGCCTGCGGCACCCGAGCGCCGGATCTGGCTTCTGTTTGGATTTTGGAATTTGGGTTTTATTTGGACTTTGGACTTTGGATTTTGGAATTTGCTTTCTTCAGGTGCTGGGCCGTTCAGGCCTGAAAATGGCTCAATGAATCCCGCAAACGGTCAGTTCTCTGGCGGAAGGTTCAAATAATCACGGTTGTGAAGTATCCTTCCTGCGCTGTTATTCCAATTAAAAAGAGTCTGTTGCAATTAAGCCGATGATGATTCGGAAGAAACTGAAGCAAGCCCAACGCCATTTTCATGTCACCCGGGTACTCTTGAGCCGCCTTTTTTTCACGCAGTATCCCCTCCTGGCTCATCTCATCCCGATGCGACGTTGCAATCTCGCTTGTGCTTACTGCAACGAGTACGACAATTCTTCGCAACCCGTCCCCCTGAATGAAATGTACAAGCGCGTTGATAAGTTGGCTGCGCTGGGCACCAAAGTTATTACCATCAGCGGCGGGGAGCCCCTGCTCCATCCCCATCTGGAGGACATTATCCGGCGCATCCGGAGCCACGGCATGATTGCGGGATTGATCAGCAACTGCTACCTGATGACACCCGAGCGCATTGGCTCTCTGAACAGAGCCGGGCTGGAGTTTCTTCAAGTCTCCATCGACAATGTGAATCCGGACGAGGTTTCGAAGAAGAGCCTGAAAGTCCTGGACTCAAAACTGGTCAATCTTCAACGCCATGCCGAGTTTGGCGTCAACATCAATTCGGTGATCGGCGGAGGCATTGCCAACCCGGAGGATGCGCTCGTGGTGGCTCGCCGCGCTGTGGAACTCGGGTTCACGACCTCCCTGGGTGTGATTCATGATGGACACGGCACTTTGAAACCGCTCAACGAGGTTGAACAGAGAATTCACCGCGCCATGAAACTTCTCGGCAAGAAAAGCTATGCCAGGATCCACAAATTCCAGGACAACCTCGCCCTGGGAAAGCCGAATGAGTGGCGTTGCCGGGCGGGGGCGCGCTACCTCTATGTCTGTGAAGACGGATTGGTACATTATTGTTCACAGCAACGCGGGTACCCTGCCATTCCACTCGAGCAATATAGCTCTGAGGATATTCGCCGCGAGTACTTCACGAAGAAAGCCTGTGCTCCGTTCTGTACCGTCGCTTGTGTCCACCAGGTGGCCACACTTGATAACTGGCGCGATGCACAGCACATCGATCCCGTCACCGTCCCCGTTCCCCAACCCGCCCTGCAGCCCAGTGAAGTGGGAGAACCCGCCCGCGCCTGAACCTTCCTCAACCCATCGAATATGGCAGGGGACTCTGTTGCCCGCAAGCGGGGGTCTGACCTCCTCTCCCATAAAGTAGTTCGGTTTGGTAGCCGGGATCCACCGGCTTTTTGGCGAATCCCGGGCTTGTGCGAGCGGCAAGGAAAGGGCCGCCCCGATGGAAGGGATGGTCAATTCTTCCAGAAATGCCGTGTGATCTTGCCGCGTTTGGCTTGTCAAGACATTGAACTCGTACTAAGCTCTGATTCTTGCTGAATCCTTTAGTGTGAGATCTGCGCGAGGTCAGATCTACCTGTGTTGGGGTCCTCTATTGAGGACGAAAAATTATGGCGGCTAAGAACACTGACACTCCAACTCGTCTGCTCGGGTTGGTGTGATCCGCTTCCGCCGCGGCGGAGGTCACGGGCATTTGCAACCTGTCGGTAAGAGCCCGGGATCCCCAAGAACGGGATCCCGGCCCGCCGCGGCGGGCTCGAGCGAGTCAATTTTCAACGGACGACTATTGTCACTCTATTTGAGAATACTTTATAGAGAGCGAGGGATAGCGATTCCATGACGGATCCTCAGGAAAAACCTTCTTCGATGGTCCACATGACGGGAGTGGCCCTGATTGTCGTCGTGGGTGTTATCGTCCGGTACATTTACCAGACCTACATGATCAGTGGATCCCCATCCTCCAGCCAGTGGCAGTTGGGGCTGGGATTTGCGGGTGGGGCCGGAGTGGTTCTGCTTCTTGTGTTCGCTATGCGGCGCCGTCTGCGGCAGGGTGTCGTCAAGGGCTTTGAGCCGTGGATGATTATGCATGCCTACCTGGGTGTTGCGGCCGGGATCATCCTGCTGCACCACGGCCTGTTTAATTTTGCGATGGACCTGCGCGGAATCCTGCTGTTATTGCTGATCGCCTCGCTTCTTCTTGGAATCCTCCTGATCCTGTTGAGAAAGCGGGAGGCCTCAAGCGGACCTACCGCGATGGCGCGAAGAATTTCAACCCTTCACCTGCTCGTCTCTCTGTTCACGGGGATTCTGCTGGTTGTGCATGTGTTGTTCGATGCGGTGGTAAGACAATGAAAGGAGCGGCTGTCAGCTAGCAGCTGTCAGCGGTCAGCCATCAGCGGTCAGCGATCGACTTTCGGCAGTCATGAGGTAGTTCAGAGAATCATGCTCGCTGTGTTGTTTGATTGTTCCTTGGCATGCAAAATACAGAATGTAAAAAATCGATTGTTTATTCTAGCTGACAGCTGACCGCTGAAAGCTGACTGCTTGCATCTGAATAAGGAGCCCCCCATGTCACGATGGTTGTTCAAGACAGAACCCACACACTATTCATTTGATGATCTGGAGCGAGAGAAGAAGGCGGTCTGGGATGGGATCACCAACAATCTGGCGCTGAAGAATTTGCGCACGGTCAAAAAGGGGGACGAGGTCTTGATTTACCATACGGGCGAGGAGAGGCAACTGGTGGGCATTGCCGTCGTCGCGTCAAACCCGTATCCGGACCCGAAGCAGAACGATCCCAAGCTCGCCGTCGTCGATATCAAACCCAGACGGAAATTGAAGCGGGGTGTGACCCTCATTGAAATCAAAGGGGACAAGGCGCTCAAGAATTTCGACCTGGTGCGGCTCCCGCGCCTTTCCATCGTGCCGGTGTCGGACGCACAGTGGGAGCGCCTGCTCGAACTCGCGGGGGAGTAGGGTTCAGGTGTCGGGTGTCAGGTGCCGGGTGTTAGGTGTCGGGTGCCAGGTATCGGGTGTCAGGGGTCAGGAGACAATCCAGAGATGGAGATGTCTGAATTCACATTTAGGAATAGACCTCAGGGAAAGATCCTGCAGTTCCAAACAATGACAATACACTGGGTGAAATCATAAAGGCGAAAAACACTGAGATTAGATTCCGCGAATATATCTTATTAAAATCCAACCTCATCCCTGTTGGGTCCTGACACCCGACACCTGACACCCGACACCTGGCACCCGACACCTGACACCCGATACCTGGCACCCGACACCTTTCACCTACTTCTCCCTTTCCCACATGGTCTCGGGTTCCCCTTCGCAGTGTGATATCCAGCGTGCCAGCACAAACAAAGCGTCACCGAGGCGATTCAGGTAAGGGATGAGGAAATCGCCGATGGGTTCCTCGCGGCGCAGCGCCACGCAGGCACGCTCGGCGCGACGACAGACCGTACGGGCCTGATGCAGTTGGCCGGCCACCAGGCCTCCTCCCGGCAAAATAAACTCTTCGAGCGGGTTCAATTCCTTTTCCAGCTCGTCCATCAGTGACTCCAGCGCGTCGATGTGGCGCTGCTCCACGAGGGGCATTTTGTCCCAACGGTCTTCCACGCGCGTCGCCAGATCGCTGCCGACCACAAAGAGTTCATTTTGAATTTTCTTGAGTTCCTTTTCCAGCCGAACCTTGGGGGCCACGTGTTGGGAGAACTTCAGATTGAAGGCTCGTGCGACGCCGAGAATCGAGTTCAATTCATCCACAATCCCGTACGCCTCGATTCGCCGCGAGTCCTTGGCGACGCGTCGATTTCCCACCAGGCCTGTTTCCCCTTTGTCGCCCGTGCGAGTGTAGACTTTGGTGATCCGCATGATGCCGAGATTCTGCCACAGGCGATTCCGGGGGACAAATGAAATTGGTGGTCGAGGGGGTGGAAAAAAACCAAAGTCAACCGCGGAGGGCGCTGGGGACCCTATCGTAGCGAAGCTTGAAGGCTTTCTTGGCGGGATCTGCGCCTTCTTGGCGACCTTTGCGGTTAAGTTGTTCCCTGACAAAAAACCTGCGCTTGAAAGGGAAACGTGCAACGGTGCTCGCTGAATTCATGTGTGGACACCGCTTCCTCCGATGTTATAAATTTGCTGTTCTGAAATCTGCCATTTACAGTTACTCCCACGTTGAAGCCACCGAGGTTTACATGCGCAAACCCTTTTCGTGTGTTCTGATTTCGATGCTTTTACTTGCTATTCCAATGTTTGCTCAAACCGGCAAGAAGGCCCCCCGCAAGACAAAATCCAACGAATCCGCTCCTGTTTCGACGGCCGCTCCTTCTCCATCAAGCCCATCGACGGCCCTCGACGCGGTGCTTTTGAAGAACCTGAAGGCGCGCAGTATCGGCCCCGCCATCATGAGTGGACGCGTGTCGGATATCGCCCTGGATCCGCAGGATCCCTACACTTTTTATATTGGCCTCGGAACCGGCGGGATCATGAAGACCTCCGACAACGGCGGCACTTTCCAGGCGATTTTCGAAAAAGAAGGAGTAGCGGCCATTGGGGCGATCGCCGTGGCTCCCTCGGATCCCAAAGTGATCTGGGTGGGAACGGGCGAAGCGAACGACCGCAACAGTTCTTCGTGGGGTGATGGAGTTTATCTTTCCACCGACGGGGGCTCCACGTGGACGAACGTGGGTCTCGGCGGCACCCGGACCATTGCACGCATCGTGGTGCACCCCACCGACCCGAAGACGGCGTGGGTTGCGGCCATGGGTGACCTGTGGCAACCCAGCGCTGAGCGGGGCCTTTTCAAGACAACAGATGCCGGGAAGACCTGGACGGCCCTGCTTCAGTCTCCTGCGCCTTACCGGGACAAGGTGGGCTGTGGTGATGTCGCCCTGGATTCCTCCGATCCCAACGTCCTTTACGCCGCCCTGTACGCCCGCCGACGGCAGCCCTGGGCGTTCATTTCGGGTCCGGCCTACACCGGCGGCAAGGACCTTGGCGGCATCTTCAAGAGCACCGACGGGGGCGCCACCTGGAAGAAACTGGAAAAGGGATTGCCTCCCGAAACGGGCCGCATCGGCCTGGATATTTTCCGCAAAGATCCGAAGATCGTGTATGCCATCGTGCAGAGCGATTTCAGAGGAACCAGTAATGTTGATGATGTGAAGAGCAAAGCGGGAGGCGTTTTTCGATCCGAAGATGGAGGCGAGACCTGGGGGCGTGTGAATCCCCTCAATCCCCGGCCTTTTTACTTCAGCCAGATCCGAGTCGATCCCGTCAACGACCAACACCTCTTCGTCCTCGGATTTGCCATGCACGTGTCCGAAGATGGGGGAAAGTCGTTTCGGGAGGATCGCTTTGAGAAAGTACATCCCGACTGTCACGCCCTGGCCATTGATCCGCGCAATCCCAAGAGAATCCTCCTGGGAACCGATGGCGGCGCGTATCAGACTTTTGACGGGGGCGCCGGTTGGGCGCACCTCAACCGCATGGCGGCAGGTGAGTTTTATCGCATTACGACAGACATGAGCACGCCGTATCGCATTGCCGGCGGACTCCAGGATAATCTCAACTGGGTCGGCCCCAGTGCCACCCGCTCCAAGGAAGGAATTCTCAACAGCGATTGGACCAATCTGGGCGGAGGCGACGGCTTTTATTGTGTTTTTGACGACGCGGATCCGAACATCATCTATGCCGAATCCCAGGAAGGTGATGTCCATCGCTTCAATCTGAAGAACGGAGAGTTGAAGCGGCTTCGGCCCTCGCCGGCGGAAGGTCAGCCTGCATTCCGGTTCCATTGGGCAGCGCCACTCGTCGGCAGCCATCATGAGAAAGGCACTCTCTACCTGGGCGGCAACCGCGTGTTCAAGCTCACTAGCCGCGGAGAAAATTGGAAGGTCATCAGCCCTGATCTCTCGACCCAGGATCCGCAAAAGACCGTTACCGTGGGGAGTGGAGCAGAGACCTACGGAGTGGTCTACACCCTGGCTGAATCGCCCGTGAAGTCCGGCATGCTGTGGGCGGGAACTGACGACGGCAAGGTCTGGATCACCGGGAACGAGGGCGAAACCTGGACTGATCTGACTGGTAATTTGCCAACAGAAGCCAAGGGTCAATGGATCAGCCGTCTCGAGGCCGGCGCATTCGATTCCCAGGTGGCTTACCTGGCGGTGGTGGGATTTCGCACGGGTCATTACGCCCCGATGGCCTATCGCACCAGCGATGGCGGGAAAACGTGGCAGTCCATTGCCTCCAACCTTCCGGCCAACGGTCCCGTCAAGGTGATTCGAGAGGACCCCCGGAATGCCCGGCTTCTTTATGCCGGAACGGAATTCGGACTCTTTGTTTCACTCAATGGGGGCGGGAGTTGGAGCAAGTTCGGCGAGTTGCCCACCGTCGCCGTGGATGACATCATCATTCACCCGCGGGATTTGGACGTGGTGGTCGCCACGCATGGCCGGAGTCTATACATCGTGGATGATGTACGTCCCGTGGAGGATTTGACTTCGGAAGTCCAGGCCGAGGCTGCCCACCTGTTCCCTTTACGGCCCGCTTCGGGGTTCAATCCATTGCCGGGATTCATTGAGTGGAACGGCAACGCCATCTTCCGGGGTGCTAATCCGCCTTTGGGCGCCATTATCAGCGTGTGGATCAAGGCATACACTGGAGATCCCATCTCAATTGAAATCACGAATCCGGGCGGGCAACCCGTCGGCAAAATCAGTGTCCCCGGGGTCCCGGGGATTAACCGTCTCACCTGGGATCTCAAGCCCACCAAAGACCTGCTGACCGAATATGGCGGTGAAGGACAGAAGTTTGTTCGCTCGGGGGAGTACACGGTGACGATGACTTTTGGGAAGGTCAAGCAGACGCAAAAGCTCAAATTGGAAATTGCGGAAGGGATGGAAACGAGGTAGGGGTGGGGTTGAACGAGAACAGGAGTTGTTTTTTTCGTGGGGATGAAAGCAGGGGTGCATCATTCGTGTGCCGGGGTGCCGCAGGCATGCGTTCTGTGCATGCCTGCGCTTGCAAGAGCGGTGAAGGTCAGGCACGGGCCCGGCGGGAGGAAACTCTTGGGTTGTGCGGCGAGGCGTTGCATTGTCTTGATGAGCTTCTGGTCGCAGGCATGTCCGCCACGGCGGACGCGCCTGCGGCACCCGGTTTGGCTGTGTCGCCCGGTTTGACTTTGTCACCCCGTTTGCCTGGAGGATCACGCCCTAGGGGCATGTTTGGGGTACCCGGTTTGGGGACGAGACCGGCTATAGGTGATGTCCCATGGAGGACTGACCCGGGGTGCCGCAGGCATGCGTTCTGTGCATGCCTGCGCGTGCGAGAGTCACGAAGGGCAAGGGTAGTCATAGCGGCCGGTGCGTGGCAGGTCGCAGGCATGCACAGAACGCCTGCCTGCGGCACCCGGTTAGATTGTGTCACCGGGCCTGCCTGCGGCATCCGGTTGGACTGCGAGGTCGCGAAGGCTGTCGGTGCGGGATGTGTGACGTGGGGAACTCCCTGATTGTCGAGTGGAGGGCCCTAGCGGCTGGTGGGTGGCAGGTCGCAGGCATGCACAGAACGCATGCCTGCGGCACCCGGTTAGATTGTGTCACCCGGATGGTCCGGAGCACCCGGCGACTACCGAAACGTGCTGATCTGTCCCGCGTAGACGAAGATGTAGCGCAGCAGGTATCCCCCCATCAGAACCAGCAGGGCTGCAAATGCGGCGAGTGGTTTGTTGTGGTGAATTGAAGCCTTCGACATCAGGACCGGCGCCAACTCCCAAACCTCAATCGCCAGGGGCACGAGCAGGCCCAAGCCCATGAAGAATACCCAGAAGACAAGAGTATAAGGCCCGCCCAGGATAAGGCTCAGTGAATCCTGCACCGCCCTCACGGAAAGCTCTCCATGAATGATGTAGGGCAGCACGATGAAGAACTCGAGCGTGATAAAGCAAATGTCAAGGGTATAGAGAAAGCGGACCTGGCGGGGATCCAATTTCTTGCGATTCCACGAGAGGCTGAAGATCAAGGCCGCGCATCCTGTGGAGAGCGCGGAAAACAAAAACATTTGCGCCACCAGGTTGGTGTTCCAGAAGGGCCGTGACTGCACCGCACCCAGGAGGACCCCGGTGTAAATCCCCACACTGAGGCTGACGGGAAAACCAATCATGGCAAGCCAGCGACGCCAGCTGGAGAGGTCGCGGTTGAGTTTTTTCAGAAAGACGAGCTTCCGGGGCAGCCGGGCAAAAAGCTTTTCGCGTTGATCCTCCGGAAACCAGGCGTAAAAATAAAGAAGGGTGATTGCGGTGAAGAGGAGCAACAGCCAGGAACCGATCGACATCGGGCTTTCCCATCGCAAGTGGGTAAACAATTTGTAGAAGCGGTACCAATGCCCGAGGTCGAAGATCAGCAGGAACGATCCCAGGGCCACGGGCCAGGGAGCGAGCAGCGCGCCGTATTTTGCGATGCGGGAATGGACGAATTCGTCTTTCTCCTGGAGATAGGTGGCCAGGGCTGAGACGAAGAAAATGCCGGCGGAGAGTCCCCCCAGGAAGAGGTAGTTGACGATCAGCCATCCCCACTCGATATGTTTCATAGGCCTCTCCTCTTACAAGAGATAATAGATTTGCGGGCCGTTGCCCGTTTCCGGTTTCTTGACTCGATACTGGCGGGTATCGAGGATCTCCCGCAGCCTTCCCCCAGGATCATTAATGTCGCCAAACACCCGCACCTTGGAGGGGCAAGTCTCGACGCACGCCGGCGCTTCCCCGCGATCGAGGCGTTGGACGCAGAACGTGCATTTTTCCACCACGCCCCGGTCCTCGCGGAAAAAGCGGGCGTCATAAGGACAGGCGATTATGCAGTAGCGGCATCCCACGCAGTCGGAATCGTTGACGAGCACAACTCCGTCCTTGCGCTGCCACGAGGCCCCCGTCGGGCACACTCGCACACAAGCGGGGCTGGCGCAGTGATGGCACTGTTCCGGTTCAAAGGCCGCCATCATCTTGGGCCAGGAGCCATGATGTTCTTCCCCGATCCAATCGCGGCTCTTGCCCAAAGGGACCTTGTTCTCCGCTCTGCATGCCACAATACAGGCCTTGCAGTTGAGGCATTTTCTTGAATCGACGATGAGGGCGTAGCGTTTGTTTGGTTGAGTCATGAGGATCCGCCTAAACCTTTCTTACCTTCACGAAGGTCTCATGAAGCGCTGCATTTCCCGAGACCTTGTCCCACGCTGTCTCCAGAATCTGCGCGTCGGAAGCTCCCACGTCACAAGCCAGTCGCTGCCATTTCGTTCGTTTTCCGAAGCCATGCAGCATGAAGACACAGTCCGGTCGAATCTCCTGGGTGACTCGCGTCTTGATGCGGACGGAGCCGACCGTGCTGGTGACTTCGACCCGGTCACCATCCTGGACTCCGATTGACTGGGCGGATGACGGGTGTATCCAGAGATGGTTTTCGGGCGAGAATTCATTCAGCCACGGATTGTTGGTGTTGTTGGCATGGGTGAAAAAAGCCTTCCGGCCGAGGACCAACCGGAACTGCCCGGCCGGCGGCTCCACCGGAGCGTGATAGACGGGCAGGGGATCGTGGCCCGCTTCTTGCAACCTCTCCGAGAAGATTTCAATCTTTCCGGATTTGGTGATAAAGCGGTGGTCGGGATTGAGTGTTGAGCCATATTTTGGAACATCGGAGGGAGCCCATACCCCATGCTTTCTCAAATACTCCAGGGGCATTTGGAGAGGGAGTTCCTTGACCTGGGCATCAATCCACTGCTCGATGGTGTAATCGAAATAATCGGATAATTTCAGCCTTTTGGCCAACCCTTGAACAATTTCGAGTGTGGTCTTGGTATCGTGAAGTGGCTTGATCACCGGTTGTCGCAGGACCACCACCGGCCAAATCCCTGACAGCACTTCCACCGGGTCGAGGCGTTCCAGGTAGGTCGATTCCGGAAAGATCACATCGGCATACCATGCCGTGTCGCTCATCTGGATGTCCACGACTCCCACGAAATCCATTTGGTTAAGCATGCGGAGGGTGCGGGCCTGGTCGGGCAGGGCGTTCAGTGGATCCTGCTTATGGATCATCCACCCTTTGACGGGATAGGGCGATCCCGCCAGCACGTTCTCGCGCAGTTTGAGATACGCGCCGTCCCCCTTGGCGGCGAGGGGAAAATTCTTGTCCAGTTCATCAATCCGGGGAGCCTTGGGATCGTCCCAGGGCAGGAACAGGTATTCGCCGAGTTCAATCTTATTGTTCGGAACCATGCCTCCCTGGCGGTCCCAGTTCCCGACGAGGGCATTCAGGATAGCTTGTGCCCGGCGCATCTGGAAATCGTTCTGGTACCACGACGATCTTCTTCCGGCGTAATAAACCGCCCGCGGGGCAGCATCGGAAAACTCGCGGGCGATTCGCAGGATGTCCCGGGCGGGAATCTCGGTTTCTTTTTCAGCCCATTCCGGCGTGTAGGGTTTGACGTGGTCCACGAGTTTGTCAAAGCCCACACAATAGGAATTGACGAATTCCTTGTCGTAACGGTTTTCACCGACGATGACGTTGAGCATGGCGAGGATAAAGGCCATATCGGTTCCCGGTTTGATGGGATACCAGGCGTCGGCCTTGGCGGCCGTGACCGTAAAGCGCGGGTCCAGGCATATCAGGCGAGCCTTCCGGGTCATGGTGGAGTCGATCAGGTCCATCGTGTCGGGGGTAATAAAGGCCTCGAAGCGGTTGGCTCCGGACATGATGACGTAATTGGTGTTAAGAAGGTCAAACGAGGGAACCGTCCCGAAGGTAACCGAATACGCCAGGTTGACCGAAGCCAGGCACAGGGTCGGATGCCTGACGATATTGGGGGATCCGAATGCCAGCCCCAGGTTCTTAAAGAAGATTTCCTGAAAGCTTTCCGTGGAGGACCATAGCGTCCCTTGGGGGCCGTGTTTTTCCTTGATGGCGGAGAGTTTTTCCGCCGCGAAATCGAAAGCTTCCTCCCAGGTGGCGGGCCGCCATTTGCCTTCCCCCCGCTCGCCGGCGCGGATGAGAGGGCGCTTAATCCGGGCGGGGTCGTAGGTTTGTTGAATGCCGGCATTGCCCCGGGCGCACAACATTCCGCGCGATTTGGGGTTCTCCGGATTCGGGTTCAGTTTTTGAATGACCCCCTTGTCGACGACCGCAATCACGGAGCACTTGTTGGGACAGAGCTCACAGGTCGTGGGGATTTCGAGGCGCTGCGGGGTGCTTGCGGTCTCTTTGACAAAGGGTTTGAGGCATGCCGCCTGGGTGGCCAGGGCGGCACCCAAGGCGCCTCCCGTGGTCATCCGGAAGAAACGCCTCCGGTCCATCTCCGTCTTGCTCATTGCGACCTCCAAGAAAGGAGGGACCGGGGATAAGGGTCCCCGGTCCCGCACCCGCTAGAACCTGGTCTCAAGCATCATGTAGATATTGCTGACCTTCTTCGGGAAGGGAAAGAAATTGACCACGTTGGGATTGTCGAGACTGAAGAACTCCAGGGGGCCCGGTGCAATGTGCCATCCGCTGAAAGCCGTGGAGTAATTGTAACGGATGTAGCCGGCTTTCAGCATGAGGTTCTTGACCATCGTCCAGTGTACATAGGTCTCCCAGACGTTGCCGCGGGCGGCGAGTTTATCACTTGGTTCGCCTGCTGTCGGGGTGTAATTAAACCAGTTCGGGGAGCCATGGTTAAACTCCAATCCTAGAGAGACGGCCTTGACGGGGGTGTACTTGACGCCCGTATAGACCGCGGTTCCGGTCCGGGAATGGATGGGATCGCCTAGAAGGCCGCCGAAACCATACTGGCTGACTTTTCCATTGGGGCGGGATTTGATATAGCCTCCGCTGACAAAGTACGTGAAGTTATCCCCGATGGTATGCATCCACGTCGCCCCCAACTGGTCCATGTTGCCCAGGTTGTTCGTCCCGGTCACAAACTGCGTGGTGGGAAAGGCAAAGGGAGCGGGGACGGGAAAGTTGTTCAAAGCGCCGTACGGGATGTCGGTCATGTTGGTAAAGCGGTTGTAGCCCACCAGGAGCCGGCTGCTGCTGACCGTATTTCCGGTTTTGAAAAGCAGGGGCATGTCATAGGTGAACCCCACGACCCGGCTATCCTTCATGCCATTGATTCGTCCCAAGCCGAAGGGGGTGATGGTGAAGTTCTCGGAGACCTGTCCCCCGCCGCCGAACCCGGATTCGTAGCCGATTCCTCCGCAGACGCCGATGTTCGTTCCCTCGGGGAACCCGATCGTGTCGAGATGGTAGTCAATGTGCATGCCATCGACCTCGGCGTTGACCATGATGGCCTGTGGGGTGGCCTGACGCTCGGTGCCTTCACGCAACTCCAAGGGCGGGCCATCACTGCTGTTCATCCGTCCGAAGGAGAAGGTGAAGGGGGAATTGGGAATGTCCCACTTCAGGAGCGCTCTCTCGACGCGGAGGACTTCGTTACTGGGGATGCGGCTGGAGTTAAACGAATTCAACACCGTGTTGGGGAGGCCGTTGAAGAGGGGGACGTCGGAACCGCCGTAGAGCTTGTACATACTCAGCCGTCCCATGAATTTGAGGTTCTCATTGATGTCGGCGCTCATCCTCAGGCGCAAGCGAAGCGAATACTGCCCTGAATTGTTGAGGTTCTGAAAGGGGACCGCCACGGGGGCGGTGGTGGTTCCTGTGAACTGCTGGTAAGGATTGATCTTCCAATTCACATTGTCGAACCGCACGCGCATATCGCCGCCCCACTTGATGCTATTCCCGGCGGTTTTGGCTTCCACCTTGTCCAGACGTTCGGTGAGTTCAGCGACGTCGGGCACCGGGGCGGTGGCCGGCTGCGACGCGTTGACTTTTTCCTCCAGCGCGAAGAGCTGTTGCTTCAACTGCTCGATCTGTTTCTTGAGTTCTTCATTGGTCTGAGCCTGAATTAATAAGGGTGAAATGAGGATGGCGATCAAGGCGATGATGAAAATCAGTTTACGCATAAAGTCTCCTTGTTCCGAGCGGTGAGGATAGGGATTCGTCATGGAGTCCGTGAGGCCCGCGGGGACAGGGCCCTCCGGCGGCGAGCCGGAAAGGCCGGAGCGGAGAGGCCCGACCACGTCCACCCAGGATCCCTCCGGGTCATTGGAATTATTTGCCGCAGGTTTCGGGTTGAGGTGAATCCGAAGCGTGCGCCTGCAAATAGGTGGCGACGTCGAGCAGCTCTTCGGCGCTCATCACCTTAAGAAGCTGTTCTTTTCCCTTGGCATGTTTGGCGCTTGTGAAGTAGGCTTTCCACTGAGTCTGGGTCCTGCTCAGCGGAGTGATCTCGCCTCCCACGGCCCCTTTGGTGTGGCAGGTCTTGCAGGTTTTTCTGAAAAAGAAACGGCCCTTGGTTTCGCTGCCGGAAGGGGAAGAGACGGCGAACGCGAGGGTCATCCAGAGTCCGAGGCTGATGAGGGCGACGAGCAGTTTGAGTCCTTTTCGCATGTTAGTTCTCCGATGGATGAGGATGGGTGCGGTTATGAATGAGTTCCTTTTGAAGCGGGGCGGGAGAGGGAAGCCTCAAGGGGATTTTGTGATAGTGAGTACTTTCACAAGCACCCCGCAAAAAAATGCCGCGCGCGGTCTCCCGCTCAACCTGCGGCCGCCTCTGTGCGGGTTCAACGATGGGCTTCCACGATACCTGTCCCGATCCGGACGTTTCGTTTAATTCGTATATAGCAATCATCACTTGATAATTGAATAGTAATATAGTAATATTGTCAAGTTATTTTTTGCGACGGAGGAGTGGCTGTGGTTATCGACCAATCCATGCTTACGGACGAGGCCCTGGAAATGGTGGCCGCGAGATTTCGTTGTCTCGCGGAGCCGATGCGTCTGAAGATTCTCCGGGCCCTGCAGGACGGGGAAAGGACCGTGGGTCAGCTGGTGCGGCAGCTGGAGGCCAACCAGGCCAACATCAGCAAGCACCTCAAGATGCTGATGGAGGCCGGGGTGGTGTCGCGGCGCTCGCAGGGGACATCGGCGCACTATTCGATCTCGGATCCGATGATTATCAAGCTGTGCCACACGGTGTGCAACGGCCTCGCCGAACAATTGAAGACGCAGGCCGAAGGATTCGGCCTCACCCTCACGAAACGCCGGGCCGCGCGATAGGCCTTCCCCGGAAACGGGGAGTGCGGGTCGCCCCCGGGTCCTGCGGCCGCCCCTCCCGGCCCTCTGAATTGTGGATAGTCCCCCTTCCAGGCAACCTTTCTACAAACTCCAATCGCCTCCCGCCCCGCCTTCGACGGCGAGGGAAGGGCGGCCGGGTCCCCGTGTCTTCCAGGAAACAGAGGGGACGCCTAGGGGTGTCATAAGCCTGATTCCCGAAGTTAAGGGCGTCAACTAAGCGGTAGGTTTTTCGATTCAAATCGATTGGGATGGAATGAAGGAAGAATGGAATGGTTCCGCCCTTGAAGGGACCGGAGAAAGAGGGAGAGACATCTGACTCTGTTCTGTCGGTCCATGCTCTTCGAACCTGGCTTCTCTCCCTTTAGGCCCGGAGGGCTCGAAGAATGTAGCCCCGTCTGAGCCCCGCGCTTCTTCTTTTTGCGGGGCGAGGGTGGGGTACCGGTCCCCCAATAATCACATAAGCCCCGCTTGCGGGGCGTAAGACCTTTAGCCCCGGGCGCCGGCCCGGGGTACGGCGAAGAAGATAGACAGGAAGCCCGCCCCTGGCGGGCGAAAGGTGCGCCTGAAAGCGCCCGAAGTCGGAGAGGTGAGAGACCTCTCCAGGCCGACGCTCACGGCCTGAAACCAACTGTAACTGCGTGGCCATGAGGCCAGGTGGGGAGCAACAGGAGGTGAAAGACCAGTCCGTAGGATAACGAACTCGATTCGGCCGGGGGCGGATGGCGAGCCTGTCTTTCAATGGCGAAGCCTAGACCCGCAAGAGAGAACTGGGAGAGCTGGCGAGCTGAGAGAGCGTGCCAAAGCGACGACGGCGACGCCTCAGGTGTGTGGAGACGGAATGGTCGGAAGACAGCGGGCGTGAATCAGGGAGACCTGTTCGTGCAGTGAGCCGGTGTTCATGCTCCCAGAGCCGAAGAGCCGGGCGGACAGGAGTCAGAGCGTCCATAGTAGCGAGGAAGCGCCGTAACGGGCGTGGAGCGAAGGGACGCAGGAAGGTGGAGACGTGACGAACAGACCGACGCAAGAAGAACCGGCGGCAGTGCCCGCGAGGGCTAAACAAGCCGGAGAGACCACGAGTCGCTGGAGCTGGGTCGAAGCGGGGGTATGGACGGCACGGATGTTGACAGCCCTCGATGAGGGGGTGAAAGGGGGGCGATGGTTCAGCCTGATGGATAAGGTGTACGCGCCGGCCCATCTGCGCAGCGCCTTTGCACGCGTGAAGGCGAACGACGGAGCGGCGGGCGTGGATCATCAAACGATCGAGATGTTCGAGCATCACTTGGAGGAGAATCTGACGACACTGACGGAACAGTTGCGGGAGGGACGATACCAACCGCAGCCGATCCGACGGGTGTGGATCCCCAAGCCGGGCAGTCGTGAAAAACGCCCGTTGGGAATCCCGACGGTTCGAGACCGAGTGGTGCAAGGGGCGGTACAGAAGGTGCTGGAGCCGATCTTCGAGCGGGAGTTTGCGGAACAGAGTTATGGATTCCGACCGCAACGAGGATGCAAGGACGCGCTGCGACGCGTGGATCAACTGCTGAAGCAGGGAGCCACGTGGGTGGTGGACGCGGACTTGAAAAGCTACTTCGACACGATCCCGCAGGAGCCACTGATGGAACGGGTGAAGGAGAAAGTAGCGGACGGGCGGGTGCTGGAACTGCTGCAGGCGTTTCTGCGACAAGGGGTCATGGAAGGGTTGGAGGAATGGACGCCGGAGCGGGGCACCCCGCAAGGGGCCGTTCTTTCGCCGTTGTTAGCAAATGTCTAT
>JBGQBO010000074.1:0-17809 GCA_041494885.1 Terriglobia bacterium | reverse complement strand
GATTCTTTTTCCAATCCTGACCCCGCCCTCGCCCCGCAAGAAGAAAAAGCGCGGGGCTCAGACGGGGCTACACTCTTTGGGTCCTCCGGACCTAATTCGATTCTATTACCAATCCTGACTGAAGGCGCATGGCATCGAGTACGATGAACGGTATATTTGGACGTAAGAGGATTCTTTCGCCCCTGCCGGGGCTTTCACATTTTTTCTGATCGCTACCCCGCCCTCGCCCCGCAAAAAGAAAAAGCGCGGGGCTCAGACGGGGCTACACTCTTTGGGTCCTCCGGACCTAGTCCGATTCTTTTACCAATCCTGACCCCGCCCTCGCCCCGCAAAAAGAAAAAGCGCGGAGCTCAGACGGGGCTACACTCTGACGGTCCTCCGGACCTAATCCGATTCTTTTTCCAATCCTGACCCCGCCCTCGCCCCGCAAAAAGAAAAAGCGCGGGGCTCAGACGGGGCTACACTCTTTGGGTCCCCCGGACCTAATCCGATTCTTTTACCAATCCCGACTGAAGGCGCATGGCATCGAGTACGATGAACGGTATATTTGGACGTCAGAGGATTCTTTCGCCCCGCAAGCGGGGCTCTCACATTTTCTCTCATCGCTACCCCGCCCTCGCCCCGCAAAAAGAAAAAGCGCGGGGCTCAGACGGGGCTACACTCTTTGGGTCCTCCGGACCTAATCTGGGGCTTCTTCCTTCCATGACTTGCAAAGAAGAATTTGTCGCCCATTGGGCGCCCTCAATCTCACAATCGAGCTTAATGAGTTGCATGGAGTCCTGCTCCCAAGTTCAGCAGGGTTTCCATAATCACGGTAGACGCGACGAGGATCATAAAAAGGAGAGCAAATTTCCTCAGCCTCTCCTTCGGCGTCACTTTCATGAGCTTTCCTAGAATCCAATACATCCCTACCATCGCAAGAAACCCCACGGCCACGGCATCAAAGTATTTGAACCCGGTGTACTCCCCTTCGTAAATAAACATACCGAGAGTCACTAAATAAAGGACCAGGAAATACCCTGTGAGAGCGGCTTTGATCTCCCCGCCCGACCTTGCAGAGGAATAGTAGTAGATCACGACGGGAGGTCCGCTCATGCTCGACCAGCTGTTTAGCAGCCCGCTCAGGACACCGGTGATACCGAGATTAATCCTGTTGTGACGGATTTCCTTACCTTGGCCGAGAAACATCAGGGTCGCAACGATCACACACAGCATCGATGTCAGTATGATGAGCGGGGTGGGAACGAAATGCTTGATCACGAGTCCGCAATAGGCGCCAAAGATGGCATAAGCCTTCAACAGCATGGAGTCCATAATCCTTAGTTGCTTTCGGTACTGGAAAGCCATCAGGACTCCAGTGCCGACTTCAAGAATGACCGCCAGGCTGACGACTGTTCTAAAGTCGAGAAGCAAGGAGCCCAGGGGAACGAATAGCATTGAGAACCCAAACCCCAGCACATACCTGAAATAAAAGGCAACCAGGATAATGAGTACAATAAGGAGTGTTTGCATTTCACGAATTTCTGGGGTTCACACAGCTAGGGTTGGACACGTTCCCCTTTGGAGTGCGCAAGCTTGCTTGCGCTTTGGCTGGGTGCTGCTTGCGGAGCTGGGAGAAAGTGCGAGCGAAGCCAGCATCGCGCCGTGAAAGCGGGAGCAAGCTCCCGCACTCCAAGGAAGAGGCGGCTGTCCCCGGTCTTCGTTCATCCCACATCCGCTTCCCGCATGAGCACATAAATGACCCACGGGGCGACCCTTGTTTCATTGACCCACTTGTAGGGCTCATCGCCCTTGGCCAGGGGCTTGTAGGTTGCAATCAGTCTCAGTCCGGCACGCGCGTAGACGTCCCGGTATGATTCATCGGTCCACAGAATATCTTCGGTCGGCCTCCGGTCGGCGAAGTCCGTGGTGATGATCCTCACCGTGTCCCCCGATCGCGCCAATCGGTTCTCCGGGTAATCCTTCGTCGAGAACGATGCCCACTCGTGGACATAAATCTCGGGCGACGAGACGACACTAACTATTTTCCCTGGCGCATCCAATAGCGCTCCCAGATCGTGGAACAGGCGCACCTTTGTCTCGAACCCGGGGATGTTGTCGAAGGTGAAGAGGGAAAGGACAAGATCGAACGCACCGGCCTGAAACTCGCTTAAATTATCGTCCTGGACTAGCCGGTAATCCCCGCCGGGATCAATCTCTCTGGCCTTCGCGATCATCTTCGGTGCGATATCCGCGCCTACCGTGTCGAAGCCGAGCTGCCGCACATACCGGGTCGAACGCCCCGTGCCGCAGCCGAAATCGAACGCCCTCGTTCCCGTGACGTGCTCGCGGACAATGGCTGGAATATCCCGGTAGGCCAGGTAATAGGTGTTGGCGAATTCGAGCTTCGCGTACGCATCAGCCCGAGTGCTGTCCTCATAGCAGTTGGTGAAGGCCATGTGAATCTCTCCTCACGTCGCAACGCCCTTTGCCCCCATGCGCTTTTTCATAAACTCCGGCAAAAGCGGTTCCAGTACCAGTTGCTGCTCCGGGGACAGGTACTTGAATTTAGGGACAGACACCTTCTCTTAAGCAACTTCGCAGGAATGGCAGCAAAGCAGGTGTCTGTCCCTCTTCTTCTCTTGATTAAATGCCCGGTTCATTTCCAGTCAGAGGCCCGTAGGGCAGGCACAATTCTAGCCCCGTCTGAGCTCCGCGCTTTTTCTTTTTGCGGGGCGAGGGCGGGGTCAGGGCGCAAAAATGATGTGAGCCCCGGAGGGGTGAAAGAATCTCTTCATTTCCCAATCTATCAACGCTTCGGCATCTCTCTCTGCGCCCTTGGCGTCTTTGCGGTCAATTTATGGTTCCGCAGGTGGCAGATACAACGCCGGGACGTTCTTGCTCTTGATGACCTCATTAAACGCCGGGACTTCCTTAGACAGGATCTGCTTCCATGCCTCCAGTTGCTGGTCCAACTGTCCACGCAGCATCTTGAAAACCTCATATTGCTGCTTCGAAGGGATGCCGTCGCCCGCCATGACGCTCGAGCTGAAGCTGTCGAACTGCTCATTAAGTTTGTTGGGGAAGGCGAGGTTTGCCTCTGACCCCTTCATATTGACCTGGATCAACTCCTCTTCCACCGGGGTCATCTTTTTGTCGAGCACGTCGGCCTGCTCCAGCATCGTCTTCAAGCCGGCGTCGTTTCCAAAGCGCTGGTTCATTGTCTTCAGATCCGCTCGCAACGCCCGAATCTGATTGACCGCACGATGCAGGTCCGTGTTCGCGTCGCGTACCTGCATGGCCAGCTCAAACTGTTTCTGGAGGTCCTCCGCACTCACACCCTTGACGCGGGGATCCATGACAATCTCTAGTGGTTGCGTCTGGCTCTTGCCTCCAACCGTCAGCTTGACAGTGTATTGGCCGGGTAGAACGAGCGGACCTTTCGGACCAGGACCGGAGTAAAACGCTCCTGGAATTTTCACCGGCGGCTCCCATCGCAGGTTCCAGGCGTAACGGTTCATGCCCTCTAGGGTGGGAATCGTGGTGACTTCTTTTTGCTGGTCGGGCCACTCCGGGGGCTGCTCGAATTCCTTCTTCTCTTTGCTCGAAAGGCTGCGGACCAACTTTCCGGCACTGTCAAAAATCTCCAGCTTCACTTCATCCGTGGGCGTAGCCTTGAAATAATAATCGATGATGGCTCCTCGCGGAGGGTTTTCGCCGACCGGGCCGCGGCGGTCGACATCGTCGGGCAGATGCACGCGCACCGCCGTCTGCGGCTTGTACAGCATTATCTCCGAAGCGGCCGCGCCGGCGTCAATCTGCCGCAGCGGAGTGATGTCGTCCAGCACCCAGAACGAGCGGCCATGCGTGGCCGCCACCAGGTCATCCTCATGGACATTCAGATCGTGAATCGGGACCACAGGCAGATTAAGCTGGAGCGGCTGCCAGTGCCCCCCATCATCGAGCGAAAAGTAGACGCCCGTTTCCGCTCCCGCAAAGAGCAACCCCTTTCGCTTGGGATCCTCGCGCACGGCGCGGACATAAGCGCCTTCCGGGATGCCGCCGGCAATCAGGGTCCAGTTTTTTCCATAATCCGTCGTGCGATAAATGAACGGTCGGAAGTCGTCGAGCTTATGTCGGTCGACGGCGATATAAGCGGTGCCCGGATCATAGTGCGAGGCCTCAACGATGCTGATCATGCTCCATTCGGGCAGCTGCTGCGGAGTGACGTTCGACCAGTGCTCGCCGCCGTCGGTGGTGAGCTGGACCAGGCCGTCGTCGGTCCCCGCCCAGATCGTATCTTTCTTCAGCGGAGATTCGGCCACCGCAAAGATCGTGTCGTAATATTCAACGCTGGTAATGTCGAGGGTAATCGGGCCGCCCGAGGGCTTCTGCTTCGACTTATCGTTGCGCGTCAGGTCCGGGCTGATGGCCGTCCAGCTTTGCCCGGCGTCGCGCGATTTGAACAGCCTCTCCGCGGCGGAGTAGAGTGTGTTGGGATCGTGGGGTGAGACCAGGAGCGGCGACGTCCACTGGAAGCGGTGCTTCAGCTTTTCCGCGCCGTTGCCCGACACATCGAGCGGCCACACGGAGATATCCACCACCTGCTCGGTGCGTTTGTCGAACCGCGTGATCACACTTTCGGCGCCGGCGAAAACGATGTTGGGATCAGGTGGATAGGGAGCGATGTAGCCCTGCTCGCCGCCTCCCACCGCATACCAGTCCTGGCGGCCGATCACGCCGTCATCGTCGTAGCTGCTGATGGCGATGGTCGAGTTGTCCTGTTGCGCCCCGTAAATGTAATACGGCCAGCGGTTGTCGGTGATCACGTGATAAAACTGGGCGGTCGGCTGGTTGTACTGCGTGGACCAGGTGCTGCCACCGTCGGTGGACACCGTGGCGCCGCCGTCATCGCCATTGATCATACGCTGCGGGTGGTCAGGATCGATCCACAGGCCGTGGTGGTCGCCATGCGGCGCGGGCAGCAGGTTGAAGGTCCGGCCGGCATCCGTGGAGCGGAACATTCCCGTGTTGAGCACATAGACCGTGTCGGCCGACTTCGGATCGGCAAAGACGTGGCTGAAATACCAGGCGCGCTGGCGCAGGCGGCCGTCCTCGTTGATGCGGATCCAATTCTCACCGCCATCGTCGGAGCGGTACAGCCCGCCTTCCTTCGACTCGATCATGGCGTAGACGCGGTTGGAATCGGCGCCGGAGACCGAGACGGCGATGCGGCCCATGATGCTTTGAGGGAGACCCTTGCCTTCCGCCCGGGCCCAAGTGCTGCCGCCATCGGTCGACTTGTAAAGGCCGCTGCCGGGACCGCCGCTGTTCAAGCTCCAGGGCGTCCGGTAAACTTCCCACAGCGAAGCAAACAGGGTGTGGGAATTGTGCGGATCAAACACAATGTCAATCGCCCCGGTCCGGGTGTCCTTATAGAGGACCTTCTGCCAGGTGGCGCCGCCGTCGGTCGAGCGGAAGACGCCGCGTTCTTCGTTGGGTCCATAGGCATGGCCCAGGGCGGCCACAAAAACGATGTTGGGGTTGCGGGGATCGACGATCACGGCGCCGATGTGACGGGTGTCTTTGAGGCCAATGTTCCGCCACGTCTTGCCCGCATCCATCGATTTGTAGACGCCATTGCCGTAGGAGATATTACCGCGGATGCAGGCCTCCCCCGACCCGGCGTAGATGATATTGTGGTCCGAGGGCGCGACGGTAATGGCGCCAATGGACGCCAATAAAAGTGGGGACAAAAGTGGGGACTGTCCCGCTTCTATGGGACTGTCCCCATTTTTCCCCGCGGACAGTCCAGAAACCGACGACTGTCCCGTTCTCCCAGCAGTAGATGGGGACTGTCCCGCTTTCCAGGGACTGTCCCCTTCTTTATTAGTCGTTTTAGGCTGCTTATCTGATATCGGCCGCCAATTGGCGCCCGCGTCGGTGGATTTCCAGATGCCACCCGAAGCCGCGCCAAAATAAAACACGTTCGGCTCGCCCTCGACGCCGGTTACGGCCAGCACGCGGCCTCCGCGAAACGGCCCGACCTGCCGCCACCGCATGGCCCCGAACAACTTCTCATCAACCTGGCCCGTTGAAAAGTGGGGACTGTCCCGCTCTCCGGGGACTGTCCCCATTGTTCGAACCTGGCCCACTAAAGCCGCTTGCGTCGGCGCCGTGCGCGCTTTTGTCTGAGCAAACGAAAGACAACTCAATCCGAACAACAAAACGACAACCCAACGGCTTCTCGAGATCATGTTAGATGCGTCTCCTTGGATTCTAACTTCTGACTTCCGATTTCCGACTTCTGATTTCTGGCTTCCGTCCTCTGGTTTCCGGCCTCTGACTTCTGACCTCCGACTTCTGACTTCGGTATCCTGAACACGAGTCCGTTGTGACATTTGGTAGGAAAGGCGCAGCGGATTGTAATCGAATTTTCCGCACACGTCACGATAATCAATGACAATGAATTGGGGTGAGATTGGGGAATAGGACATGGCTCACGATCATCCCCGCTCGTTCCATGTCCCGAACTGACCCCACTCCTAACACAGAATTTACTTGGCAATTTTCAGTGCTTGGAGCAGACTTCCTAATGGAACGGATTCCATTGTGCCGATGGGATCTCGGAATTATCAATCGTCCCCCTGCGACCCCCAGAATCTGACCCCCAGAATCTTCCATACAGGGAGTGCCATGGCTGAAATGGTTGTGCCGATGGAACGGATTCAGAAAATGATCTATTTGGTTCGAGGACAGAAGGTAATGCTCGACCGCGACCTGGCTGTGCTGTATGAGGTCCCAACGAAGGTTCTCAAACAGGCGGTTAAGCGCCATGCCGAACGCTTTCCGGATGACTTTATGTTTGTGCTGGATCGCCCGGAGTTTATGAAATGGAGGTCACAATTTGTGACCTCCAATTCCGACCGCATGGGGTTACGTTACGCCCCCATGGCCTTCACGGAACAGGGTGTCGCGATGCTCTCCAGTGTCTTGAATAGCCCGCGCGCCATTCAGGTCAACATTGCAATCATGCGCGCTTTCATTCAATTACGGGTCATTCTATCCACTCACGCCGACCTTGTCCGGAAATTGGAGGAGATGGAAAAGAAGTATGACGCCCAGTTTCGCGTTGTATTTGATGCCATCCGGCAATTCATGACGCCGCCCGCCTCCCCTCGCAAGCGCATCGGCTTTCATGTGCGCGAGAAATAGGCTATCTACCGCATCAGCGGAAAGGGGAAGCACCCCCATGCTTGATGCGGGAACTCAAGTATTTATTGACTCCACGCCCCCCTGAATCCGCGGGGCGGCCAGTCGCCGAAGCAGTTTCGGTCCCCGGGTGAATTCGGCGTCTCATCCGGATACTGGACAAATGAAGAATCGCTTGTCGATCTTCAATCTTCGGATCTGGCGCTCTGATGCAGCAAAATTCATTGTCTCCGTCGGACCCCGGAATTTGAAATTGTCCAAACGTCCCGACCCCCACGATGTAAAGCGCGGAACACAAAATCATTATGCCCCTGTGACCGTCAGCTCCGTTAGGAGCGACGTCTTTGATCGCTATGATCCTGATCCAGATCTGACGCAGGGACGATGTCGCTCCGCTGGAGCTCGGACGGGGTGGCGCACACATCGCATCTTTTGCGATGTGTGCGGTGAAGAGTCGATTTGGTTTCTGGCCTCCCAACGAGGGTTCTCTCACAGAGCGCCGCCCGCCGCGGCGGGCCAACAGCGCATGTGTGCGCCACCCGTCGATATTTCCAGTTTGGTGTGTGTCCCGATATGACCCTAATCGCTGCTCTATCTTGAAGGAACGGTGGATCATGTTGTGAGGGAAGACTCGGTCGAATCCAAATCATGCCGCTGGAATGGAGATCGGAAAGAAACGAACCCAATTGATGTCCAGGTGAATCATTGTTTCCACGAAGCCGCACACATGCCAAGAACGCATGTGTGCGCCACCCCTCCAGGTGAATCATTGTTTCCGCGAAACCGCATCCCACACAGCGCATATACGCACAGCGGGACCAAGAACGCATGTGTGCGCTACCCGACGAGCCCGCTTCAGCGGGCTTGGGTGCGTACAGCCCGCCGGTTTACCGGCGGGAAGCTGTGAAGAGAGGTATTTTGAGCCCCGATTGATCGGGGCTTGGGTGATTTGCAGGCGCCCCGTTAACGGGCCGCCCAGGGCCTCAACCCCGATGAATCGGGGTCAATGGACGGGAGGCGATCCCTTCCCGCCGCTCAAGCGGCGGGCTGGTAAAAGACAAGGCCGCCGAGGCGGCCTTGGAACGAATTCCGTCGTCCTGCATCTCTTAACTTAGTGCCATTCGTGGCGGTCCCTGGTTTTTGGTCCGCCCCGCCTGCCTCCGACTCCATCCGCACCACCCTTTAAGGCTCGACCGTACAGGCGTGGCTGGAGTTGTTATATTCCGTTTGCACCGCGTATCTCTTCCCATCAATCTTGAACGCCGGAGGGTTGCCGAAGACTCCGCCCGTGGTGAAGAGAAGGAAGACGCACTCATCGCCAATCTCATTGCCGAAGAGGGCGCCTGATGCCGAGTTGAACCAGCCGTCTCCGTCCGGATCAGTGATCGTCTCGAACAACTCGTGCGAAAGGGTGTCGTTGGTCGAGTCCGCGAGTTGTCCGTTGGGAGATCCCGGCGCGTCGTTGCAGCCCGCCACGTTCTGGAAGGGTTCCACCGAGTAGAGGACGTGGCCGATGTCCGTGAAATCCACGCTGCTATGGTACGCGCAGAAGGCGAAGGAGGCTGGTTTATCGGGCGAGTAGCATTGCGTGAAGGTGTTGTCGAAACATTCGTCCGTTCCCGGCGGGAGAAAGACGTGGTAGATGTGATTGTACCCGGTCTGCCCGGTTCGGAAGGCCGCCGCGTGCACCACCGCCTGTATGTTCGAATCGGTGAGGGGGACGCTCGGCAGCGTAAAACTGACCATCGCATTCCCGCCAACGGTATAGCGATTGTTGTGGTGTCTGTCGACATACTGATCGGTGATGTGGATGAACTCGCTCCCCGCGAGGTCTCGCAGGAAGCCCTCGGGATCGCCCCAGCACCGGGGGGTCGTGCAATGAACTGCCAGGTTCAACACGTAAACCGCGTGGGATTGGGCCTGATCGACCACCGCGCCTCCCTGGAAGTCGAGGTCCCCGGGATTTTGTACTCGGTTCCCTCCGAACGGCTGGGCGGCTGCGGGGCGCGGGTTGGAGGTTGCCTCCCTTCCGCGTGCCCGTGCAGTCAGGGTGTGCGGAGGGGTGGAGTGAAGACTGACTCGGGTTGCATCCCTGGCAGCCGCATCGTCCGCCGCGGTGGGTCTGATCGCCTGGTCCTGCGCCCGTGCCGCCGGGCCCGCGGATGCGGCGATGAACGCCACCAATCCTGCAATTACTAATCTCTTCAATACAGAGCTGATCTTAATCATGTTATCGGTCTCCTCTCATCGCGGCGAGGGCAGCGCCGCCTCCATAATTGACACAGAGATGCCCGAACTCTGCTTTCTTGCACACGAGACTCCGAGTTACAATTCAAGCGCGATAACTTACAGGATTGTGCCTGAGCGGCCGGCGAAGACTGAGGCCGGGACTACCTCCGGGCCCTCAGCGGTCTTGCGGCGTCGTTTCCCGCAATTTGCGAGTCCTCAACAGTCAAAGGCACTATGATCAGGATAGGGTCGTATCGTACGGGCAACTCCCCCTAGAGTCAAGACACATCTGTGAGGCTGCGCCTCCCGCGTCTCCGCGGTGAGCAATATTCTCAATTCTGGACAGTAAGTCAAATGCCAGATTTGTCCCGGCAGATAATGCCGATGTGCTCTCGCCATCGTAGACTTCCCGGCTAATTGAAGTTGCCAAATGGGGGATTATTTCGGGGGCAAAAAACAGCTTCAAGGGCCTAAATTTCACCCTCTTTTCCGATGATCGACAAGAATTTCAATTGGTTGACTTGGTCCGACCCCAAGCGAATTAAATTGCAAGACCTTGCGAATCGTTTTCCGGCAATGTCCTGTCTCTCGTGCAATCTGTCGTATGCTCTTGTGGTACACCCGCGAGGCCGTCCGTATCAGCTCATACTGATCCATCCCGATTATCCTTCCTCCTCTGCTCGACGCTGCGGCTTCCCTGAGTCGCAGCACTCTAGCAGAGGGCTGAGGGGGGTGGGTCCCTTTTACATGATCATTCGCCCTCCAGGTGGGTACCTTTTACGTTATCATTATCACTCCAAAGGAGGCTCTCCCATCACACACAGTCTTAATACTTTAGGAAGCACCTCGCCCAACTTTCCAAGCCTCGTGAATCTCGACCACTAACAGCTCTACGTCCGCCCAAGTGGTCGCACGCGGAGGCGGCACTTCTCGGTTTGTCGAATTGCCGACACAGATGACCTGTTGACGAGCAGCCCGAAGCTTCTCCACATTTGCAGGGGCGTCCTCCAAGTACAGGTCAGCGCCGACTGCCGCCTTGTCCTTCATAAAGCAGAGATCCCAATACGGAATTCCGTGGTGCTCAAGCCATCCAATCGTTTGGATGAGAGCCTTCTCATGGAAGTACTTGATGAAGAGGCGGTGCGTGATGATGCGGATACGGATCTCTCGCGCCGAAAGTCGTCGTAGAACAACAGGCGCGAGGGGCAGCGGATTCAGAATCTTAAATAGATCACGCTGAGTGACGGCGAAGCGATGCAAGCGTTCATACCCACCGGCGCGGTCGAGTTGCCACTCCGGAAGTCCATAGGTAACATCCGGCGTAAGGGTATTGACAGGCACACCGAGCCATTCTGCAGCGATCGGGCGCAGCCCTTCGTAGAAGTCCGCCACGACGCCGTCCAAGTCGACGCCAAGTACAAAGGGCTCCTGGTTCATAATGACGATCCTCCTTGCATTTTAGGGTCAGAGCGGGACTTTAGACAATAAGATTTTAGGGTCAGAGCGGGACGGGTTATTGCTCAAAATCACTTTTCTTGGTTCGAGGAATTGATCAGAGCTCAGAAATCCACAGGCATATTCCCAAAGACGTTCCGGAACCAAAATTGGGATCAAAACGACTTGACCAGGTGAAGATCGCCGGATCATTGGGGATCGGTGGCATCGCTATGGCCACGGGGTGCGGGCTTCGAGCGTAGCGGATCAAAACCGCGATGTTCTGAATGGTGGCGGTGAGAAACTCTTGAATCTTCGCTCGGCACAGTCGCCTCCAGAACGATTGTGCCAGATCAAAAATCAACAGATTTAACAAGGGTGCCACGTCAGGTGGTACGATCCGCGCGTCCACTGAAGACGTAGAAGCGTAGCCATCCCAGTTCCACTGTGGGGGAAAGGTCCAAACGATTGCATCGGATGGGCTGGGGGACAAGTCCATTGTACCTTTTCGACACCCTCAAATTGTATTGGGGACAGTTCCGCGATTTGGTTAGATACCCCCGCCGCTGGACGGTGATAAAGAAACCACCCCGCCCACACCGAGCCACCAGAGGATGACAGCCGTCATGCCGAGAGCGAGATAAAGAACAAATGGCTCAACCTTCGCGAACGAGTGCCAGAGACGTTTCCATTCCGATGGTCTCTGCTTTCCATAGTGATGTGTCAAGTCGAATACCGAGAGACCCTCGACATTGGCTGGGACCCTGTTGAGCTCATCGCGAACAGCGCGGTACCGGACGACATATTTGTACCAATACTGATGTCTGATCATTCCTTCGAGTAGCCAGTAGAACGCAGCCAGCAAACCGGCCGTCAAGATGAACGCCGGCACTCTGGCTGTGAACCCCAGGCCAAGCGTCGCCATCCATAAGGTGACGAACCAATTTCGGCTCCTGAAGACCATGTCGTCATACTTATCGAACACTGCCTGAATCAGATGCATCTCAACTTTTAACAGATCCAAACGTTGTTCGGGGGTGAGGTCCATGGTTGCTTCCTCCACGAGCTAATTGAAAAATGGCGACAGCCACCAATTGTTCTGGCTTCGACCACTGAGAAATAATTGGCTGTCCCTGGTGTTTTTCGGTTTTTTTAAGTCAATGGAATATAAGGTTGTTCGTAGACGCAAGTAATCGACTTACTCGCGACCGGGGAGCCACACAAAATACTCGTCCAGACTCCGGAAGTAGCGTTGCCTATTGCCACAACGTTAAGAGGCGTGACCCCAATAGTCCTCCTCCTTAACAAATAAACGAACGGCGAAGGCATGAGGTGTTATCCCTCCGTCGCCACTGCATTAGCTGGTCCGTTTGGGTTCTTCCATTTCAGTTTTCTCTAATTGATCCGCTAGCAAAACATATACGTTCAGCAGGTGAGTGTGACTCCACCGTCTGAACATATCCGCTCTCCTCACCAACAGAAATGATATGACCATAGCGAAGGACATTCTGAGTGTTAGTGACCAGCCAATTGTACCTGGGGACCGTATTCCACTCCAAGCGACGGATAGACCGTAGATGAGAAAGACCAAGCTTAGATTTCTCGCCATCCCACTCATAGCTGAGAATTGATCTGCCTTCTCTCGCACATGAGGCGCTTTTGCATCTACGAATGAATACACTGTAGAGAAGTGATACTCCTCTTGCTCTGGACATCTGTTCTCCCTACGAAACTCCCTCAAAACTCTTCCTCGAAGATCCCCGACAATTTTGTCTGTCAGCGGCAAAATCGTAAGGCTCGAAATAGCATCGGATACGAAACCTAACAGATATGACAGGAATGAATAGGCCAGCGCAGAAAACACTGAGAGTTCTGAAATTGTTTTTCTCACCTCCGAAAGATCTACCTTGCCCACTAACCAAGACAACAACACCAGATAGCACAGTCCAGGAATCATGTACGAGAAAATGTCAAAAACAGTCAACCGTAAGTTATCCATGTTGAATCCTTTGTCTTCCTAGCAATCATCGAGACGATTCGATGATATCCTTGAACACATTCGCATTTATCGAGCCTAGATCGCTGGGCTCGAGCTTGTAGAGGCCGCCACCGTAAAGTCGACTTCCATCCTTCAGATCAGAGATGCTAATCTGCTGAAGCAGTTCGAAGATTGTCTTCTCATTGATTAGGCGCTTCTTGATGAGCGCGGCCAACTCGCCTATCGGATAAAGAAACAAGTAGAGGTTTGTCGCTAATGCCTCCGAACGGTTCCATAGGAACCTGAAGGGTTTACCATCTAACCCGTCACGACCTAAGTAGGTGCATAGAAAAGGCGGCGGACACCGCTGTTCCTGCTTGTACCAAGGGTTGCGTTTCCTCACCAAGTATCTAGCCCTGACCCCCCTAGGCCCTGCTGTTCTTAGATACTCCCACATTCTTGGATAACTAGCCTGAATCTCTCCTTCTGTCAGGGAACAGTCTATTACACAGAGTTGAGGATCAAGTATCGGATATCCATTCGGGTCAGCTTTGATAATTCGTTCCGATAGATTTCGGGGGCTGGGAAGGATTGGGCGCAGAAATGATGGCGGGATCCCTCGCTTTCGAGCCTCGTTCCGCGAAAGAATAAAAAAAGAATTTGATCCGGTTGCAATGCCACGCTGGATCCTGAAGAGGTTATCCAGACGAAGATTGTCATCCTTATGTCTCCCGAGCATGGATGGTGTCGCTGGCCACTTCTTTAGAGTCCGCAGTTCTTCAATGGATATGTCAGCAATATATTCGGGTTTAGACAATGTGCCCCAAAAACTCAATTGAATTCTGTGAGAGACATCGGGCTTCTTGTTTCTGAGCACAATCACCGCGGAGGTAACTATGACGCCTTCAAACTGAATTTCTTTTGGGTCAAATCGATGAACTCGTATAAGTGATACTTGTTCCGTTAGGTATTGTCGGAGAGCAGAACCATAGTCCGTACTCATGAATTCGGATGGAACAAGCCAAGCGGCGATTGCATCTTCATTCATCCATCGAGACGAGAGCAACATGAAGTAGATATATAGGCCTGACCGGCCACTAGCCCGTATGCCCAACTCCTTGTAAACGCGTTGTTGCAGTCTCTCTTTTTGTTCAAGGGGGATGTAATGATGCCTGACGTAAGGGGGATTGGAAAGGATCAAGTTACACTTTCCGGGCAGCTCTGTGTTGAAGAAATCGCCCTCAATCAGTTGGAGCTTGTACTTCCCCCAAAGTGTCCTCGCTATTGATGCAATTGTTTTGTCAATCTCGATTCCGAAAGCGCTAGCAATAGAATCACGAGGAAATACTTGCTTCAGCGCGGAAAAAAAAGTCCCAGAGCCAATTGAGGGATCCCCAAAGTAGATCTCGGGACAGTCCTCTGGAAACAACGGCCTGACAAAGCGTGCCATTTCAACAGCAAGTTCTGGGGGCGTCAGAAATTGTCCTAGCAAGCTCCGCAGCTTTCGTGGGTTCAAGTCACGCGCATGTTTATGAGAGTCTCTCAACAGGTCGAGCTCGAGTTGGCTATATCCGTAGATCTTGTCGAGGTCCCTTAGTGCTTGCATTGTGTGATTCAATTCAATCCGAAGGCCATTTGCAGGCGGTTCCGTCTCTTTCTGCTCTCCAGAGATCGATCTCTCCATGTACACGTAAATGAGCCTGACCAGTTGCAGGCGCTCTTCAGTATCCAGACATGTGAGAGCTCTTCTCTCAAGCTGTGTGCTTGTTATCGCGCGGAACAAGTCCTGAAGCGTGCGGGAATACTGTACCTGTCGGTTTCCTGTCCTATGCTTGCCACTTTGTAAAGTGATCCTTGTAAGTGTGGGGTGATTTGGCAAGCGGACTCGTAGATGCCACCGATAAAGTTGAAGACAAGTAAGTAACTTGTCTGCAAAGGCGGCAGAGTTCCCGTCGTACAAGGTTATGTGCGGAATACTCGTGATGTAATCGGGCTTCTGATGAATCCGAGCGAATTCTTCGATTCCACAGTGAACAAATACTGTATTCTGTGGCCTCCCCGGTTGGCCTGACGACACAAATTGCCCAGGCTCGATTAGTTCCACTTCTGAGATAGTCTCGTCCTTCCAGGAAGGTTCTTCCCGACTCTTCTTTCGTAAAGGTCCTCTCACAGTTACGTGTGGCCTGGAAGTTGAATCCGGTTCACAGACTTTGCGTATTAAGTCGAGGCACGGTCCGACGATCTCATCTTCTATGTACAATACGTATAGTGAAGCCATTAGATGACCAGATAACGAAAAGTGTCATACTTGTGGTCGACTACCTTGAGAAGGTCAAAGACCTTGTCCCCGTAAGAATTCGCCCTTCGGAATGCCATCCGCCGTTTCCTCTCATCAGCAAAGTACTTGTCCAATTCAATTGTCGGCAGAGAAGTCATCCGCAAAAACCAGGTGTATCCTTCGAGGATCTCTTTGCTCTTGCGCTTTGCCGATGGTATTCGTTTTGCGACCTCTTGTAACCTCTCCCTCGGCGTCAGGCCAACAAGGTCGATTACGTCGTTCTCCTGGATTGACTTCAATTGACACGATAATAATGCAATAGTGGCAAAGCAAGTCGTCATTCTGCTGTACTTGAGTTTGAAATTCTTTACTTTTTGTTTGATGACGGCTCCACGTGGCCTGGGCTTTGCGAAATCTCGGCGTCTGTTTTCGTAGTTGAGGCACAAGGTTTTCCAGTAGCGCATGATGTCATTCATCAGGAAGATTGGTTTGAAGTTGTTCCTGTGTGTTGGGTAGTCCCTGAAATAAGATCTTACGATCTTAGCGATCGCACCATTGTAAACCGGTTTCCCGTAGAGGCACTTGCTCTCAAGGAGGAGCAACATCCGAGTTGTGAAGTGATTCTCGTAGTCGTCTTGTTGGCCACCCATTTTGTCAACCATATCGCTCATATGAAGGATTTTCAAGTATTCCCCATCATTGGAAAACTTTGGAAATTGCAGATCATCAACGAGACTGATTACCTTACCAAAGAGTTTAATGCGGCTTGTGTTTGGTTCTTTCAGTCTGTCCGAAGGTGCTGAGGTAAGAAAGAACATATCAATATCAGAGTGTTCACTGGCTTCGAGGCGTGCGTATGACCCTGCACCGAAAATGGTTAGCTTGGGGATATCTTTCAGTTCTCGGATTTTGTTGAATCCATCGGACAATTCACGCAATCTACGTCGTGAGTATCTCTGTCTTGTTGAAAGCAACTGTTCGTCATTCATGAGCTCAACTTCCCTTTGATGTGATTTGCTTGTGTTCTGTGAACGTCTCTTATTGTGGTTGACAGATTGTCAACCGATGCGTCGGACACATGATTGAAGAGGCAAATTATCGATATGGGATCAGATCGGGACATAGCTTGAGCCATCCCACTTTTCGCGATCTGGCGCCAATTTAGCACTTGGAATCAGCAGACCTCCCCCGTAGCTACTCCTTCGTCGAAGCTGCATCTAGCACGAGCATCGAAATTTGAGGGTGGCCCAATCCTCTTCTTGTTGAATCGCCTCCATTTTTCCCTTTTCAATTCAATGAGGTCATCTTGGGTACGCTGATTCAGGTTGACCCGGTCCCCTCTCTTAAGAGGTTTCAACAAAGAAAACAAGTGCCCATACTTCTTCCTGTGATCACATGTCCCCTTCTTGCCGAAATACCTGAAATCATTGCTGAGCAGAACAAAGCCGTTGTTGTATGCAGGGGCGCTCCCGATATCATGCAACTTTCCGGAACCATCCAAATGAAATCGAGCGTTGTCTTTCCATTGCAGCTGATTACCCTTTCGATGATAAATGCAATCAGGTCGGTTTGAATATTTCTTGCGTCGATAGTATATCGGAGGTGGTAGCTTCTTCGTGACTTTAGCAATATAAATCAGGCTTCCACCCAATTTCGCTTCACCAAAGCCGAAAACCAAATCGTCTGCTCCCGCAGTCCTGCGAATCACCGGTTTGCAGATAGCCAGGGACAGAATGCCGTGCCACACACATGGCGCTCCACCATTGTCGGCGGTCATTATTGTAGACAAAAATTTTCTGATGGTTCTGTTTTGCCACCCATGTGCCTCCTTGACGGTCCCTCGGTTCTCGCGCCTCAAACCCAAGCCACATATTTGGCTATCTCGCCGCCGAGCGCGCTCCATTAACTTGGGAGGCCTCCCCAGAAATTTCTTGGTAACGAGCAAAGAGGAAAATGGGGGTCGGTCTTCCCGGGGAAATTCAGACACAAAATGCTATTTGGTGATGGATCACGCAGGGAACGTCAAACGCTTAGTGATTATACTCGGAATATTCCTGCATGCAATGGAAAAACTCTTGGACAAAGCACGCAGCGCCACAGAACGCCAGAGCTAGGATAAGTGTCAAATCTCTGCAATCGGCCGGAATTGGTAGAAGGGACCCACGTCTCAAAGTTGTGTCAAGCGACAACACAGCTCCCGCCTTCAGGCCGGGTGTTTCTTATGTCACCCGCTCAATGTAATTGTCGCTGATCAGTCGCCACTTTTAGACAAAAACGCTTTTTAAGGAATCAATCATTTTTCGGCGTTCTTCTGCCCTTTGATCACATTCTGACGCCGGGACACCCCAACGCGTCAGATTCGCGTCGACCAATGATTTGGCTCGTTCTTCGTCCGGAGGAGTCGGGTCTAATTGGTTCTGAAAACTAAACGGTCTCACTGTCACTTGATTGAGATGAAGTCTAATGTATCCATGGAAGTTTGGACAGTTGAGGAGGTCGTGAGTTGTGATTGACGGCTCATAAACAGGTGCCAGTAAAAAAAACGCCCAGGGTCAGATCCAATACTGTTCACTTAGAGAAAACTGTGGTATGGTATCCTGTACACCCATTTCAGGACAGGAGGCCACGCCATGTCGAGAACGATTGCGACGCTTCCTCCGGGGAGCCGTATTACCGATTACATCAGTTTGGGGGTCATC
>JBGQBO010000073.1:0-17872 GCA_041494885.1 Terriglobia bacterium | reverse complement strand
GTCACAACTCTTAGAGTCGCTCGTCGCTCGCATAAGGAGTAGATCCCGGTAGATTTTGGGAATTTGCGGGAGTTTTTCAACTTTCATGAATAATCCGGGTTAGGAGTAGGGTGCCAGGTGTCGGGAAGACACGTCTCAGTGGTCAGAGGAAATAGCCGGAAGCCGGAGGCCCGAAGCGAGAAGGCAGAAGTCGGAGGTCGGAAGTCGAGGGTTTGAAGTCAGAAGGCGAATGTATGGAAGAGACTGAGAGGGACCTTTCGACTCAAATTTGGAACTTGGAACCTTGAACTCAGAACTTTGAACCTTGAACTTTGAACTTTTTCTTATATGACCGCAAAGCAGTTCTTCCCGAAGGAGCATGGAACGTGGGTGATGCTGCTCATCCCCTGGGCAGTGGGGTGTGGCGTCGGGGGTCGTTGGGGGGGAAGAGAGCTTCTGTTATTGGTTGCGACGCTGATGCTTTTCCTGGCCCAGGCCCAGATAATGAATTGGCTCCGACTACGATTTGCCAGCACCCCCGCGGCGCGTTCCCTCATCCGCGTTCGGATCCTTGTTTTCCTGTTTTCCCTGATGGGAGCCCTGGCTGTTGCGCCGCTCATTGTGATCTATCATCTGAATGCCCTGCTTTACTTCGGAGCGATTGCCCTCGTGTTGATGGTGATCAGTATGGTGCTGGTGATGCGGAAGCGGGATCGCTCGTTGGCCGGACAAATCCTCGCCTCCGCCGGCCTCTCCTTGAGCGCCCCGCTTGCTTATTACGTCGCTACGGGAACGGCCAATCATGTGGCTTTGGAGCTGTGGTCGGTTAACTTCCTGTTCTTCCTGGGAGGAGTGTTTTACGTTCAACTGAAGATCGACGCTCTTCCCCAAAGGGCCCGGCTCAATTCGACTGAGGCGAAGTTCCGGTTTGCGGGATTAACCCTGGTCGGTGAAGCCGCAATACTCGCCCTTGTGTTTCTCACGGTTCGGATGGGCTCACTGTCCCCTCGAATCATTCTTGCATTCGCGCCCACCTTCATTCAGGCTCTTATCGGCACGCTCCGGTTGGATCGTCCGGCACGGCTCAAAAGAGTCGGGATCATTTCTTCCGTGCATTCGATCTTGTTTGCAGTTCTAGTGATATTGTTAGCGTGAAGAAAGAAGCAATCAGCTTTCACTTATCAGCCATCAGCATGCAGGCACGAGCAGTTAGACTATTAAACCAATGACCGAACGATGGTTGGAGTAATGGGATTGATTCTAGCGAGTTGGGATGCTTACTTTCCTCTGGAGACTTCATTCACAGGCCGTCAGCTGAAAGCTGATGGCTGATAACTGATGGCTATTCCCATGAACATGGACAAACTTTTTCTACTGGCAACCCTGTTAATCATGCTCGTCAATATCATTGGAATGGAAGGCCTTCGGCGAAATTTCCGGCTGGCGCGGGGAAAAGAGCCCTCGTCGCGGGATCTCTTTTTCGTGCGGACGCTTTTGCCGTGGGTGGTGCGCCTGGAGTTTCTCTATTATCTCCTACTCGCCGCCTTTGCCATCGCCAAGCCAGGAAGATTTCCAATCGCAATTGTGTTCTTCCTGGTTCTCTACCATGCCGCCGGGTTCGTGCTGAGTGAAAAGTACGCCATATACAAACAGCTGGAAGACTATCGCTCCTATGTCCGAAGGGCTTCGTCCCCGAAGCAACTTCTCATCTTGCGAATCATCTCCTTCCTGGACGGATTTGAGATGGTCCTCTTGGTTTATTTGTGCTTGATTCTGATACGAAGAATCTAGAGTAGCTTTCAGTAATCAGCTGTCAGCAATCAGCTGTCAGCGGTCAGCAATCTGCGGTCAGCCATTAGTGATCAGGTGTGAGTTAGCACGATCGGTAGCCTTCATACCAGGATTACTGCAGATCGATGGGCACGTTCATTTGTCCTTGATGATCTCACTCACAGGGCAAGTTGCCGAAGGATGAGGGCGTCTGGTTTCCTTGTTAACGGCTGTTGGCTGAATGCTGATTCCTAACAGGTGACGCCTGCAAGCAAATAGATGATTCTTGAAAGCTGAGGGCTGACAGCTGAGGGCTACTTCTCAAACTTCAGGCGGGTCACTTTGATGGCAGGGTGCTGGTGATTCCAGTCGGGGGGAAGGCCCTCGAAACCGATTGCGAACTGGCGGGATTCACTGGGTTTCAGAGCGGCCTTGTGCTCATCGATAGGTCGTTTGGAATCCCGGAGCACGATCTGGCCCAGGACGTCAGAGTAATAAAAAGTGAGTTCAAGCAACGCCACGGGACGTGAGTCATGGTTCGTGACCGTCGCGTTCAGGTAGCGGACGCGGTCCCCGAGAAGGTTTTCACCGGTATTAAAGTACACATGGTTGATTTCGATGTGTGGTCCGGACTCCTCTGCTGTTCGAATCATCTCCTCATCTGCAGCGGCCCGGTGTCGATCCTGAATCCGCGAAGCCAGGAACGCAACCACGGCAAAAAGAAGGAAGAAAGCAACGATTCCCCCAATGATGCGAGGAAGATTCATTCCCTCTTGGGGGCGCTCCGGGGATGGATTGATCATGGACATGAAAAAGGGTTATTTGAAATGCACATCCGGAAGGTGGGCCCTCCTGCCATCGTACAACACCTCAAGATGCTTCAAGGAAACACCCGGCACTGAACCATTATTCAACTTCCGCTGACTACCATGCGGGAGATCTTGAAGGTCGGAGAAGCGACCGCATCGCGAAAGTCCGAGTCATTGGCCACCGCCTCGATGGACAATAGCATTTCCGCGAGGTTTCCCGCAATCGTGACTTCCTCAAAAGGAAAGGTCAATTTCCCCTTTTCAATCCAACGTCCGGACGCGCCCCGCGAATAATCGCCCGTGACCACATTCACGCCGAAGCCAATCAAATCGGTCACATAGACCCCGCGATCGACGGATTGGATCAGTTCCTCGGGCGTGGCCTTCCCCGGCTTCAGGTAGAAATTCGTGGGGCCGATCACCGGCGATCCGGAAACCTGCCTGACCGCATTGGCAGTGGTGCGCAATCCCAATTTACGCGCGGCGTAACAATTCAACAGATAATTCTTCAAGACGCCATTTTCGATGACCGGGGTGGTTTGAGACGGGACGCCTTCCCCGTCAAACGGCGAGGTCCCCAACCCTCCCTTCATGAGGCCATCATCAATCACTGAGACGCATGCAGCGGCCACTTTGTTTCCGAGTTTTCCCACCAGGAAGGAGGCATGTCGATAGATGGAGTTTCCTGACACGGCGTCGACCAGATTCTCGAGCACCGTGCGCGCGGTGAGCGGATCAAAAATGACCGGAACCTCACAGGTCGAAACCTTCCTGGCTCCCAGTCGATTCAAGGCGCGTCTTGCCGCGTTGGCCCCGACCACTTCAGGCGTTTCGAGCCGGGCCAGGTCCACGGCATTCGAATACCATCCGTCCCTCTGCATCGACACCCGCCCACTGCCATCCGGGAATTTTTCCGCAGCGATCGGGATGGTTGTCAGCGAACAACCGGAACTCCGGTACTCTCCCGAAAATCCATTGGAATTGGCGAGGATGACGCGCTGGAGTGAACTGCTGAATGATGAACCGTCGGAATTGACAATACGTGGATCATAATCCAGGGCCACCTTTTCTGAATCTCTAGCGAGGCCGATCTTTGTTTCGGTATTGAGGAGCGCAATGGAATCGCTGTAAATGTCGAGGTTCGCTTCGATCGGATGCAACCACTCCCTCTCCGGCAACCCTGCACACGCATCGGGAGAAGTGATCCGGGCCAAAGCCAGGGTGTCTTCAAGGAGCCGAGTCAAACTGCTTTCCGAGAGGTCGGAGGTGTGCGACGTGGCGGTCTGCAACCCTGCCCCCTCACTCGAACGAAAAAAGACCCGGAACCCCAATCCCTTTGAGCCCGATTCCTTGAGGGTTTCAATCTCCTGACGGCGGATGGTCACCGAAAAATCATCCCCTTCCACGATCAGGCAGTCGGCTGCCGCTGCGCCACGCTCAATCGCGCGTCGGACGAGATCGCCGGCAAGTAGTTTGAGATCAGTCATGGCGGAACATGGTGTCGGGTGCCAGGTGTTAGGGATCAGGTGTTAGATAGCTACTTTGGTAACCCGGCAAAGAAGCCCGGCCGGAGTCCAAACTTATAGAGCAGTGCAGGAAACTTGATCGTCAACACGGCGTCCACAGGAGAGCAGCAAAATTCCGAGATCCTACTCCCGGCGGTTCCCCCCTGGCACCCGACACCTGGCACCTGATACCTGATTTCTTATCCCTGCGTGCCGCCCACGGTGATTTCACTCACTTTGATGGTGGGGATCCCGACGCCGACGGGCACAGACTGACCATCCTTCCCACAGACGCCGATTCCTTCATCCAGTTTCAAGTCGTTGCCGACCGCCACCACCTTGGTCAGAACGTCGGGACCGTTGCCGATCAGCGAAGCACCCCGGACCGGGGCCGTTATTTTCCCATCTTCAATCAGGTACGCTTCAGATGCCGTGAACACAAACTTACCGCTGGTGATGTCCACCTGGCCCCCGCCAAAGTGAACTGCGTATAGGCCGCGTTTGACCGAGCGGATGATGTCTTCCGGAGCTTCACTTCCCGCGAGCATAAACGTGTTGGTCATGCGGGGCATCGGAATGTGAGTGTAGTTCTCACGGCGACCATTGCCGGTGGGTTCCATTTTCATGAGATCGGCGCTCAGACGGTCCTGCATGTAGCCGCGGAGGATCCCTTTTTCAATCAGGACGGTCTGGTGGGTGGGTGTCCCCTCATCGTCGATATTGAGCGAGCCTCGACGAGTGGGAATCGTGCCGTCATCAACGACCGTGCAGAGGTCCGATGCCACGCGCTTTCCAATTAATCCGCTGAACGCGGATATTTTCTTGCGATTGAAATCTGCTTCCAGGCCGTGGCCGATCGCCTCGTGGAGCAGGATGCCCGGCCAACCCGGACCGAGGACGACTTCCATCGGTCCCGCGGGACACTCGAGGGCGGAGAGTTGAAGCAAGGCTTGTCGCGCGGCTTCGCGGGCAAAGTAGGCAGGAGGATGAATCCTCTGGAAGAAATCCATCCCAATCCGCCCGCCCCCGCCGTACACTCCATCGGCCCGGCGGCCCTCTGCATGCGCGATGCAGAATACCGTCAACCTGGAAAGGGGCTGATCATCGGCCGCTATATGGCCTTTCGACGTGGCGATCAACACTCGCTTCAATTCATCAGCGTAACTGACGATGACTTCTCTGACCCGTGGGTCATAGGCCCGAGCTGCTTCGTCCCCTTCACGGACCAGTGCGATCTTTTCATTCACGTCGAGATCAATAGTGGGATGCTCCACCGGATAGAGATTGTGTCCCGCAATCGAGCCGGAAATCCCCACCGAGGCGATCTTTCCGGCGCTCTCCGCAATGTGGGCGGCGGTCAGGGCTGATTTCTCAACCTTCTCGCGCGAAAGGTCATCAGAATAGGCATACCCGGTTTTCTCGCCGGAAAGCACGCGAACTCCTACTCCCACCGAAATTCCCCTCGTCGCCGACTTGACGATAGATTCTTCCAGGTGGACCGACGAGGTCGTCCGGTATTCAAAATAAAGATCGGCGTAGTCGCCTCCCCGCGACAGCGCCAGTCCAAGGTAGTGCTCCAAATCCCTTTCAGTCACCCCAAACTGGGTTCTGAAGAATTCCTTTGAATTCGGGCGTTCCGTCATAGTCATTACCCCCCGGATCGCACTTGACCCTCACCCCAACACCAAGGTATGAAAAGTCCCCAGGAGATGATTCCACATCGAAGTTCCTCTTCTCCCGGTCCGCACCCGGGCACAGGGGATGGGTTCAGCCTCAGATCTGAAGACTGACCGGTTCATGAACTACTGTTTTTCTAGCGAGGTTTTTGGCTGCCCTGCTTGAGTCGTAGCTCTTCAGGCCGCCAGGAGTTTGTGTTGGCTGCAACCGGTGGTCAGGAGTCTCTGCGTTCAGGCCGCTTGGGCTGACGATTGCTGAATCGTCCTCAGGAATTCCTTGGTCACGTCCTTGTAATCGAACTGGAAATCAGTACGCCAGGTCGCCTTGTGGCGAGTCTCATACTCGTTCTGCAGTTTCTCGATATCGGAAAAAATGTTCTCGGAGCGATTAAGGCAGAGATACTGGTCAACATGAGTTGTTTTTCGGTCGGTCACGGTGACCAGGTAGACTTCGTTAATGATCATGCGAAACCCCCATCATGCGTGAATTCGAATTGCGCTCCAGTTCTTGCTTAACCTGGGTGTGCCTTTGAGCCGGAGTCCGCCTCTCAGAAAGGTCGACGCGGCTCCAAACAGCACTTGAGAATAACATAAAAGAAATGCGATGAGAACATTTTGCACAGGCCGGTTATTCCCCGGGATGCACCCTCTCCTTCCTGCCATTCTGTTCAACCCGCTTGTTGCAAAGCGGAACGTTAGCCATTATCCTTCAGGAGGATGGGTCGACGGATCGACGTCTCAGGGATTCCGCAAGGATACACCAACAGAAGGAGAAGAAAACCTGAAATGAAACTCTCTTGGAAGAAGAAAATTATCATGAGGGGTTTGGTCCTGGCCGCGTTGCTCGGGACCACTTCGGCGCTCGCCAGCGATTTCTCCTCGGAGATGGAGCTCAAGCTCCGTGTGGAGCGTTACTTGATCCGGTATTTCCAACTGGCGCCGCAGGAGTCACTTACCGTGGACCAGGTCTGGTCGGTTGAAAACCCTTCGATGTGGGGGCTCTCAGTGACCAAGAAACAAGCCGGGAAGACCTCCACGGAGGTCTACATGCTTTCCAAGGACCTGAAACAGCTCTCGCTCGGTCGGGTGCTTGATTTCAGCAGGGACCTGGATGCCGAGAACCTCGAAAAAATAAATCTGAACGATGCCCCTTCCCGCGGCCCAAACAACGCCCTGGTCACCCTGATCACCTACTGCGACCTCCAGTGCCCGGATTGCAGGGCCATGTCAGCCAACCTGAGAAAGGTTTTCCCGGCTTATGGCGGTAGTGTACGTTTCGTGTTTAAAAACTTTCCGTTGATGAGTAAGCATGCATGGGCCGAGGCGGCTGCCGTGGCCTCCCGCTGTGCCTTCGTCCAGAGGGCCGATGCTTTCTGGAATTTTTATGATTTCTTTTACACCCACCAGGACAGCATAACCAAGTCCAACATCCGCGAAAAAGCGCTCGATGTAGGAAAACAGGCGGGCCTCGATGCCAACCGGTTCGCCTCCTGCTACGATTCCAAAGCAACGCTTCCGGACATTCTGAAAGATCTCTTTGAAGCCAACACGCTGGGCGTGCGGGGTACGCCGACCCTACTTGTAAACGGGCGCTTCGTCTTTAACGAGGAGATGACTGAACAGGACTATCACAAACTGATCGACGAGGCCTTGGCAACGCATGATCGATAAAGTTCCTTACACGAATTCACACTCATGCCGGAGCACTTTCATATAATCATCACAACAGGAAAGCAAACAACCTTAGAGCGGGTTGTGCAGCTAATCCGGGGCGGGTATTCGTATCGGGTTGGGAAAGAGTTAAACTCTTCGCCTGAGATTTGGCAGCCAGGTTTCGCAGATCATGAGATTCGGGACACAAGAGATTATGCCACGCACAAAACCTACATCTGGGAGAACGCCGTAAGACGTAAGCTCGTTGAAGAGGCCGATGAGTACATTTACTGTTCTGCCTATCCGGGCTTTGAATTGGATCCGGTACCGAAGGTCTTTCAGGACTAAAGTCCCTGAATATTCTTGGGCGACCCAGCGGCACGACTAAAGTCGTGCCCTTACCTATTGTCTCATCAGACGGCACCTTGTCTCATCCGACGGTATCTTGTCTCATCAGACGGCATCGGAGGGTGACTCAGATACCGACAGGGTAATATGACTGTCGATCTTCAGGTGTCTAAGCCGAAGTCCAAACACGCTGGCGCTCAAAGTACAGGCGAGACCCCCGAAGATGACGGCAGAAGGAGCGCCGTACCGCTGGGCCAGAAATCCTGCCATCAAACTCCCAAACGGGGCCACGCCAAGAAACATCATGGTGTAGAGCCCCATGACGCGACCCCGCATGGTATGACTGACCATCGACTGGACCAGCGTGTTTGTCGCTGCCATCTGGACCATGAGACAAAAACCCGCGGGGACCAGCAGGATCAGTGACAATCCGAACGATTTCGAAAATCCAAACAACACCAGGCTCACGCCGAATCCTGCCGATGCCCAGGCCACGACCCGATCCAATCCCAGGACGTGTTTTCGCCTCGCCAAGGAAAGAGCCGCCAATAAAGCGCCGAAGCCCGTGGAGGTCATCAACCATCCCAGACCCGGGGGCCCGCTGTGAAGCACCTTATCCGCAAAGATGGGCATGAGCACCATATAGGACATTCCCAGCAGGCTGACGACTCCGAGCAAAATCAGCAGCGACCTGATGGCCACGTTTTTGCGGGTATAATCCACGCCTTCCCTAAACAGCTCCCACTTCCCCACCCCCTCCTGGTTGAACCGGGGAGTACTCACCTTCATCATCAAGAGGCCCGTGATGACTGCAATGAAACTGAGGCCGTTGATGAGAAAGCACATTCCTTCGCCCAGGGCGGCCACTAGGACACCGGCCACGGCGGGGCCGATAATCCGGGCACTGTTGAAAATCGAGGAGTTCAAGGCGATGGCATTCATCAAATCTTCGTCTCCCACCATTTCCACCAGGAACGATTGGCGGGCGGGAATATCGAATGCGTTACAGACACCCAGGCAGATGGCCAGAACGAAGATTTCACTCACCGTGATGACGTGGGCGAGGGTGAGTATCGCCATAAGCAAGGCCTGACACATCATGGCCACTTGAGTCGCGATGACGATGCGATGCCGCCGGTGGCGATCCGCTATGATCCCTGCCAAAGGGCCGAAGAAAAGGACCGGAATCTGCCCCGCAAAGCCGACTGTCCCGAGCAAAGCGGCTGAATGCGTCAGCCGGTAGACCAGCCAACCCTGGGCCAGGGTCTGCATCCATGTTCCAATCAGCGATATCATCTGGCCGCCAAAAAAAAGCTGAAAGTTCCGATGGCGCAGGGCGCGAAACATGGAGGCGCGATGACGGGGGGTTGACCCGGGGGTCGAAAGGTTAGGAAGTGGAGCGGTCACAATGCAACGAGCCCTTCCGAATTTCAGACAAGCACATACTGCCGAGACATGAAGCGGCCCGGGGCAGCACGCAGAGGTCGCTCATGCCTGATCATGGAACCTACAAGTATCTCCCGAAAAAAACAGAAGGTGCAGACTTCAAAGGCCAAGGATAATCGACCGATAGGATGAATTTCCATCCATTTTTGCCATGCCAACCCTCGCCGGGGTAGCGACGACACCGGATTGTGATCGGAGCCCTGGCACGGCGAAAGAGGTGGTTATAGGTGCGACCCCCTCGCTTCGCAGAGGAGTGAAACCTTGACTCTTACTTCACTACGCGGCCATAGTCGTCTTCAAGTCGTGTGATGTCGTCCTCACCCAGGTAGTCACCTTGCTGGACTTCGATGAAGACGAGCATTCCAATTCCCGGATTCTTGATCCGGTGCGCTGACCGCCTCGGGATGTCAATCGTCTCCCCGGGGGCAAGAGGGGTTTCCAAACCATCGAGGGTCACCAGCGCTTTGCCTTGAACAACGGTCCAGTGCTCCGCACGATGGGCGTGTTTCTGGTAGCTTAGGCGTTTCCCCGGAAGCACTTCGATCCGCTTGACCTTGTATCCGGACCCTTCGTCAAGCACGGTGAAACTTCCCCAGGGTCGCTGATCGAACCGAGGTGAGGGGCCCGAATTTTTTATGTCATTCATGCGTCTCCTTCCTTCCCGAGAGATCATTTCACGGTCAGGATTTGAGGTGTTCTTCCGTCTCCCCAGGGGTCGTTCTTAAATCCTGATCTCTGGTGCATCGCTGTTCTATTGTCCCAATGAGATCTACGACCTTAACCCCAAGGATCAAACTCCGGGAGAAACGAAACTCTTGTTCAACCGATTCTTCAAGACAAAGCCTTAAAGCGAGGGACCTTCCGCCTCACTCGAACTTCAAGATCGTTTCTCCGCTACCGCGCAGGGGAGAATCCGGGGGGATCGGCTCACCCCAGATGTAATGGCTGAACCAATCCAGGTTATGCTGCAACACCGCGCGGTTTGACTTCGGCTTGGTGATCCCGTGACCAAATCCTGCATAAATAACCATGCGCGCGGGAATGTTTTCATCCCTTAGCCCGCGATAGAGCTCGAACCCATTCGGGATGGGGACTCGCTTGTCATACTGGCCATGCTGGATCAGCGTGGGGGTTCGGGCCTTCCTGATCTGGGTGATGGGTGAGGTCAATGCATAAATCGCCGGGTCGTCCCACGGCGTGGCATGCAAATATTGTCGTGTAAATGGCGTGATGTCGGTATTGACATAGTAAGTCATCCAGTCGCTGATTCCCGCGCCCACCGAGATCGCCTTAAACCGATCGGTGTTGGTGGTCAGGAACGCCGAAATGTAGCCCCCTTGGGACCAACCCATCGACCCCATGCGCGATTCGTCGACCATTCCGCGGGCAATGAGAGCATCCACGCCGCTCATCACGTCCCACATGTCGCCCACGCCCAGATTGCGGACGTTCAGCGAGCGGAACTTCTCCCCGTACCCCGCGCTGCCTCGATAATTAGGCTCCAGCACGAGGGCGCCTTTTGAAAGAAACTGTTCCACCGGATAATAATGATTTGCAGGATTCATGAGGGCCCGGGAGATCCCGGTCGGACCCCCGTGAATCATGACGAGCAGCGGATACTTCTGGTGGGGATCGAAATTGGCCGGCTTGTGAAGCACGCCCTCAATCGTCACTCCATCCTTGCTCTTCCAGGCAACCATCTCGACGCTTCCCAGGGTCCAGTCGTTCAATTGAGCGTTCATCTGGGTCAGCTGGTGCGGCTGAAACGGTGCCGTGGCCGAAACAAAAACCTCGGTCACATGCTTGTCGTCATTGGCTGTGAATGCCAGCATCTTGAAATCATTCGTGAAGGAAATGGCGCCGCCCGCAAACTCGTCTGGAGCAGAGAGGCGGGTGATACTCTTACTTTGGGGGTCGACCTTGAAGAGATGCGAATTGGTTTTCTGGAGAGCTCCAAAATAAATGCCATCCGGTCCCCAGTTCACCAGTTGGGGGTTCTCGTCAAAAAGGGACGTCAGGTCATTGACTTCAGAGGGTTTCATGGCCGGGTGGGCCAGGACTGTTTCGAGGTTCACGGTGGCAAGATGATTATTCATGTAATAGGAATACTTCTGTCCCAGCACGGTGGTAAAGGCCAACTGTTTTCCATCCGTTGAAAAAACAGGATTCCCATCGGGGCCCTCAAGCGCCACGATCTTGTGGACCGACCTCTCCCGGGCCAGATCGACAAGATAAATGTCGGCTTCTCCACTGAAGGCGAGAAGGGGATTCGGAGTGGCTTGAAACGCGATGCGGGTAGAGTCCGGCGACCAAGCGAACCCCCCGACGTTCAGGGTGGGATCCTTCGTGACCTGCCTGGCCTTGGCCGGGTTGAATGAAGTTTCGGCCTCTGACACATCCACCACCCACAACTGGTTCTGTGCGAAGTCTTCTTCAAAGACTTCGTAATCGCTGTACTTCTCCTTCCGGTCTTTCGTCGCCTTGGCCTCGGCCTCAGTGGCCGTGAAGGCGAGTTGTTTCCCATCGCGCGACCACCGGAAACCGCCCACGTTCGTCTCATGGCGTGTCAGTGCCCAAGCTTCACCTCCTGACGGGAAAATAAGCCATATCTGCCTCGCTGCGGGTTTGACTTCCGATTTGTCGGTGGAAGGCACCCCTGTCGAAGGGGTCATTTCACGTTCGCTCACAAACGCCAGCCATTTCCCATCCGGTGACCATTGAGGATTCTCGCTTGATTTCATTCCCCGGGTCAGCTGAAGGGAGACGCCGGTTTCCACGTTGGCCAGCCAGACCTGGGAAACATAGGCGTTCTCCTTCCAATTGGCTTCTTGAACGCTATAAGCCACTAACTTTCCATCCGGGGAGATTTGCGGGCTGCTGACGGTTTTCATGTTGAGCAGATCATCAAGGGACGGGGTATGTCTCGCTTGCGCAAACAAGGCTGGGAGGAAAAGCATGAAGGACAGAACACTTAGGATGGCAAAGGATAGCGGCACGGATCGACGGAACGTGAACATGCGCAAATTCTCCTCGAATGAGGTGAAGTCCTAAAACTACAATTCGATGCGCGGAATGATAATTTAAAAAGTGGGGGTAGGCTATGATTTATTTTGATGGAGAGAAAGTGTCGGAGACCTCCGGACCCGCCGCTCCTTGTTGAAATGCCCTGGAGAATCAAGGCCGCACCGGATCGCCGCCCGGTCAAGTGCGCGACTCCCGAAGCCCGTCGGACTCCGGAATTCGCTCCAAGGGGGGTTCGGTTTACGCCGCCCGCTGGATCTTCTTCCGGCGCTGATAGCTGCGGGCCAGTTCCAGAAAGATGCCGACATCCCGGTCCAAATCGGATTGGGTGCCATCAAAATAAAAGTTCTTTATCGGCAAATGGTCATGTTCCCGGCTTAATCGCGGATAGATCGCCTCGGTGACCGTGCCGTTCATGCACGTAAAAGGGCTGATGTCGATGATCCCATCCGCGCCCCGCTGGTACAAGTAAATGGACTTGGCGATGGAGATGACCATTTCACCATAGGCCCCCGACTGGGGAAGATAGAGATCGGACAGCGCAAGGAACGCCTCGATATCGTGAGGCTCTTCGTAGCCGTGAAAATCCTCATGAAATGGGGCGAAGAGAGCGTGCTCATCTTTCCTTTGGAGATGGTTTTTCAATTTGGCGCCAAGCATCGCCGTGCTGATCGTCTGTCCTTTCATCCGCAGCTTGCGGCACTGTTCGCTGTTGGTGTACCAAACCCACTCCGCCACGTCCGAAAGCCAGACCTCTCCACCGTATTCCTCGATCTTCTTCACCAGGTTCTGGTTGCTGAACCGATTCAGGCGGCAGAAGATTTCCCCTACCACGCCGATGAGGGGTCGGGACTCTTTTCGCACCGGGATGGCCCGAAAGCGATCGCGCGACTGTGTCATCACCCCGGTGAGTGCCTTCAGTTTCTCTTTGGGTTTCTGGTCCGGAACTTCGAGCACGCGAGCCACATCATCCAGACAACTCTCGTAGAGCTGCTCCGTCTCGCCACTGTTCAGTTCGTATGGCCGTGTTTTCAGCAGGAACTTTCTCAGGATGTCAGCGCTCACCAGGGCACGCCACCCGGTCCGCATCAACTCGCGTGAGGAATTCCCCAGATCTTCGTAGCTGTTTCTGCTGGTCGGGGAAAGCACCAGCACATCATCCGGCGAGAGATTCATTGCCTGGATGAGTTTCCGAAAGAAGGGCGCGTATTGGCCGAAGCGGCAAGGCCCTTCTGCGGTCGGCATGAATACCCCCAGGCGGTGCTTCGTGAAATCGTTTTCCCGGATTTTTTTCAAAAGATCTCCCACGGTGACCTTAAGAGGAAAACACTCGTCTCCGGAAACGTATTTCGAGGCGAGTTCCATCCCCGCCTCGTCGGAGGGGGGAAACTCCAGGGCCTCGATCCGGATCGACCGGAAGGCCGCCGCGAAGAGCTTGGCTCCGCTGTGGGTCATGGCCGTCAGGAATAACTTTCGATTCTGCCAAAGTTGCTGGTACGAGGTATCCATCATTTTTGAAACTCGTCTCCTCAGTTATCGAGAGTCAACGCCACACAGAGGCAACCGGATCGCAGGGTCTCCAGGACAGTCCGGCAGTTGCGTCTAAACGACCCATTCCCGTAATGCTTCCCTCAGGCTCGTTCCAACGCTCCGCCTGCAGTCCCGCAGGATGAAACACTGATCAGCGCGCCCCCGCACTCAGGTCCTGTGTCCTTTGGGCCTCCTGGCGGTTGTTGTTTTCTACTGAATCATTCCCTTGCTATGCAGATAAGCCTCACAGCGCGTCAGGAAACCGGCGTCATTCGAATGCCCGTCGAACTGAAGCGCCAGGAAGGGCTTATCAGCCGCCATGTTCACGAAATGCTTGATGAAAGAATCCGGGCCGCATTTGAAGTTGGTAATGTAAATCAAATGCAGTTTGGGGTATTCGCGCGCCAGCTTCGCCGCGGCAAGGATACGACGCCCCGAGTTCCAGAACATATTGTCATTCACATCGCGGATGTCGATCTCATCCAGGGGCAGAAAATCCTGGGGGAGTACGTTGACGCCATACAGATCTTTCAACTTTCCCGGAATATCCAAGTTCACACTGCGATCATAGAGATTGTAGTAACGACCGACCAGGATGATTCCCCCCTCTCCGCTCGCCTTCAACTGCCGGATGGCCTGCTGCCCTTCTTCCTGCAGTTTTTGGATGAAAGACTGCAAGGCGAGGCGACCCGCATGGAAGGCTCGACGGATTTCCGGCTTGCTCTTCTTTAACGGTTCAGCGAGGACCTCTAACTCGCGGGCCACGTGCTCAGGCCCCAGTCCGAAATGGATCGTCGGGATCAGAAGCCTCTTTCGCTCCTCCTCAAACCCCGGGGCACTCTGAATGACGAAAGGAAGCGTCTGGTTCCACGGGCACAAGTGCGCCTCCACATCATCCTGCTTCGATTCGGAGTCGAGAATATTGGGAAGGAAAATGTAATCCACCCTCTTGTCGAGCAAGTCCTGGACGTGACCGTGCGAGATACGGACGGGATAACAGGGTTCCGCCACGCTCAGATCGATCCCGTCCTGGGCGATCTTCCGATTGGTCTTTTCGGAGATCTGCACGTCGCATCCCAGCTCGCGGAAGAACCGGTTCCACAGGGGGAATTGCTCAAAGTAGGAGATGGCGCGGGGCATGCCAATAGTGAGGCGGCCCCCCACGGGTTCTTCATATCCTTCCAGCAGGTACTGGTCGCGCAGTTCAATCAGATCCCGGATGACCGGCTGGCGTTCCACCTTGGCGCGTTTGCGAAACTTGTCCGAGCACTTGTCACCCCAATAAGTCTTGACACCATCCACCTTGAATTCCTGCATGTCGCAGTAGTTTGAGCAGGCCCGGCACACAAATTCACGAAGGGTGTAATCCACTTGCTCCAGGTCAAAGCCTCGAAAATGGGTTTTGGCCTGGGTGGCGCGGACCCGGTCGCGCGCCAGCAACGACATGCCAACGGCTCCGATCACCCCGTTGTGCGGCGGAACGACAATCCGCTTGTTGAGGATCTTGGAAAACGCCGCGGCCACCGAGTCGTTGTAGGCGGTGCCCCCCTGGAAGTAAATGACGTCGCCAATCATCCTGCCCCGGACCACTCGGTTGAGATAATTGAGGGCAATGGAGTAAGCGAGACCGGCCACCAAGTCCTTCTTCTCCGCGCCGCGCTGCAAAAAGGCGGTGACATCCTGTTCCATAAAGACTGTACAGCGTTCCCCCAGCCGGACCGGCCGGGTGGAACTGAGCGCCAGTCTTGAGAACTCCTCCTTGATCTTGATTCCGAGCTTTTCCGCCTGCTCCTCAAGGAAGGAGCCGGTCCCTGCAGCACAAGCTTCGTTCATGGCGAAATCGACCACGATCCCATCATCAATCGAGATGTACTTGGAATCCTGTCCCCCGATTTCGAAGATGGTGTCCACCTTTTCGCCGATCAATGTTTCACTGATGTGCATGGCCCCGGTTTTGTGCGCTGTGATTTCATCATTGATGGTGTCTGCGCCAATCAACTCTCCGATCAATTCCCGTCCCGATCCGGTCGTCCCGACCCCCGCGATTTCGACGCGATCTCCCATCTCCTCACGGATTTCCTTCAGACCGTTGTTCACCACTTCAATGGGACGGCTCTCCGTTCGCAGGTAGATCTCCTTGAGCAGATTCCCCTCATCGTCCAGCAAGGTCAGGTTGGTGCTCACTGACCCGATGTCAACGCCGAGATAGACTCGCACCCGGGAACCATCGGCGGGCCACTGATAGGGCTTGGCACGATTACGCAGCAACAAAACATTCTCCATCGAAAGGGGGCTCTGGGTGGGCAAATCGGCTGTCGATTTCGACTCCAACCGGATCCGTGGCGGTTTGCCGTCGATGTGCTCCGGACCCTGGTTCTTTTGTTGGCGTTCCTCCAAACAGGCGAGTGCGGCGGCGCCGACCGCTCCCAGCCAGGCAAACTCGGCGGGAACAAAGAAATCATCCTCCCCAAAATCGAACAGTTCCTTCATCGATTCCACAACCCCGGAGTTTTGGGACACCCCGCCGATGAATGCAACCTGGGGAACCACCTTCTTGCTCTTGGTGATGGAACCTTTGAAATTCCGCGCGACGGCGTCGCACAGGCCCTTAAGGATCTGTTGGGGGGTGAACCCTTTTTGCTGGGCGTGGATCATGTCGCTTTTGGCGAAGACCGAGCATCGGCCTGCCACCCGGGCGGGGCTCTCGACGTCGGCCACTAATCCACCGATGTCCTCGACCTGATATCGCATGCGCGTCGCTTGCTGATCGAGGAATGAACCGGTTCCGGCAGCGCAATCGCCGTTGGTTTCGTAATCCACGATGGCGGCCACCTCGTTGGCCATCTCCCGCTCGATGCGAATAAACTTGGAGCTCTGGCCTCCCATCTCGAAAATGGTCTGGACTTCGGGGTAAAGCAAGGAGGTGCCGACCGCAATGGCCTTGAATTCGTTTTCATCAGCCGCATTCAGGGCCGAGGACACCAGCTTGGAGCCCGAGCCCGTCGTCCGGATTCGCGTGATAAGTTCCAACGGGTCCGCCGGAGCCGTCTCGCCGAGCATGGCCATCGCCCGCTTTAACGCCTCGCAAAATTCCCGGATCAGTTCGAACGTGGCACGCGCGGGATCACCAAAGATCCTCTGGTACGCCGACAAGAGGAGAGCGTGATGGACCAGGGAGGAGTGCTCCGAGTGAATCGGCACGCATTGAAAGGCGAGAGCAGGTCTTAAAGCCTCCGGCTTAGAAGCGTCTCCGCGCTCGGTGGTCAAGGAGAGATGAGCCAGCGTTTCGAACAAACGCCGGTCGCTGGAAAGCGCGGCTAGTTTCACGCTGACTGAACCGATGTCGATGCCCAGGAAAATAATTGGACGTGATGAGGTGGATGAAGATTGAGCTGTCATGGGAATTAGAACAGAGCCATCCTTTACAAAGTTGCAACAAACATTGAAAACGATTGTGCTATGGCCGAGGCCCCTCGAAACCGTGGATTCGTCTTTGTCTCGTCGCCGGTGAGTGGAACCCCCCTACGAACGGCAGTATGGCGGTGGTGCCAGCAGGTTATTATATACGAATCGTCAGCTGCCTCCTAATCTCATGCAAGCCAAGTCCGGGGTGGCACAATCAAAATCCATATCCCACTCCAAGTCAGCGTCAATGAAACCCCGAAAAAGTACCCTGCCTGTACCGGTTTGCCAGGCATCCGCGACCTGAAATCAATATTCAGAGTGAATTAGTCCGGATTGCAGGAAGGGCAGAAGCATGTTTAATAAGCTCACTCTTTGCAGCAAGATCGCAGACAGGCTCAACCCTGGTGAGCTATGACGATGCCCAGCTAGGCTCCCTGCCCGAAGGCAAGAGGCCGCGCTGTTAAATCCTCGCAGACCTGTCAAAGTTTTTCAAGAAGAACATCGCGTCAGCAAGCATTTTTATCCATGGCTCACGCCAACGTCATATTCTCGCACAGTAAGACCAATTCAAACAGATAAAGATGCGGATTGTCATTAGCAAGTTAAAATGTCCGCTTTTTTTAGCAAATGAAATGTCCGCTTTTAGGTTGAGAGTCCTTTCCGTTGAGATGGATGATGATGAGGCCTGTGGGAAAGTGGGAATCCGGCTTTTTCGGATTTCCACTTTTCC
>JBGQBO010000072.1:0-18734 GCA_041494885.1 Terriglobia bacterium | reverse complement strand
GTGGTGTCCAGCGAAGGAGGCCGCGCGACCGGCTCCGTGACCCGAGTCCGGTGAGTTCCTGCAGGCCGTGATCCTCCGGTCAATGGGGCGGGGGAAGCCCTTGAGCGATCTCTAGCTCATCAGCTTCCCCCGCCCGTTTTGTTTGGGAGGACTCGTTTGAGTGGATTTAGGTAGGAGCCCGTCTCCGAGCTAACGAGGTTCACAAAGGCCGTGCAGGATGGGAGAAAATCTCCCGATGGTTGATGATTTAGATGTGTCGCTCCCTTGCCTATGAGAGCAAGGGGACGGAAAAGGAAATGGCTTCGCACGCCGTATGATTTTCCGGAAACCCAAATGGAGATACTAGAATCCTGGTGTTTCCAGGAGGTTTGATCTTTTTCCGAATGTTCATACAATCGAATGCATGCTTAGCGGTCCTGTGGTCTATGGATACGAGGAGGGGACTGAGGGAATTCGTTTTGGAACCAGGCGCAGCTTCGACCAATAACCAAGTCTAATCTTCTCTCTCTCTCGACGGCCAAGGCGGAATCCCAGCATTCAGTGCAGAAAGTAGTCTAGCATCTCAGAACGCTGCTGAGTCAGCCAGGTCTTCCAACTCTCATTGCTTACGCCAGGATATCTCTGTCTTCCAAACGTGATCCATGCATCCCGGTAGGGAACCCACACCTGCTGGGTTATTTTGATGCCTTCTTGAGTCACCGTCCCCCAACGCTGAACCGTTGACGTTTGGATTTTGGAGTAGACAGTCTCCATCGCAGTATTTGCTTGAACGAATTCTTCGGCAGAGAATCTAGGTAATTCGCCTCGTTCCAACGACTCGAGCAGGGAGATTAGGCTGTTTTCTAAAAAAGCCCTCTCATGCACCTCGATGGTTGCCTCCAGATCGACTTCATGGCTTACACGGGCTTTGAAGAACATGTCCGCTGCTTTTTGCAGTTCTTGGAAGGCCTCTCTGTCCCGCGGCCCCCAATTGCCTACAATGGCGTTCAGTTTCTTGTCGCGTTCCAGTTTATCGAACCGGTCTTGAAGAATAGCGCATTGCAGATACATGTATTTGCCGGAGCTGTGGTCACAAACGCTGAAGTTATCTCCGGTCCAATGTCCATCTTTGTACCGTGCAAGCTCGCGCACGTTACCGGCAACGTCGTTCGGCGCCCCATTTATTTGACAAGCCAGCTTAAGCGCGACGTCAAAGTTACGGCCTGCACCCTTCCCATTGGCGTAGACCATCATCAGGATAACCTTACCTCCAAAAGGGAGGTTCTTGTCACTTCGCTCCAACTCCACATATGCGCACTTGCGCGCTTTCGCCGGATCGGCGGGCTGTCCAAAACCAAAGTAAAGATCCTCTGACACACAGTTCGTCAATGCTTTCGTTTCTACCGGGGTGGGGTGGTCTTGGGCTGGTAACTCGACATCCTTGACTTCAGCACAGATCTGCTTCGTGCCAGGGTCTGAAATGACAGTTTGGCAAAATATGGGAATTGGCGATGCGATCATCAGAAAGGTCAATAGTAAGAGTCTAAGTCTAGGCATAAGACAACTGGGGGGCATTTTCTATGGATTTGCCGGAACATGCAATGAAAAGAATGATGCGACATTCTGCCGGTGAGTTGGTCAGGCTGGAGAGAAGAAACAATATTACCGCCAGCTCGGACCTGTTGGCATTCGTCCTCAGGTGTTCACTAGCATCAAGTGCAATTCTCGACTTGAAGCTCCCTGGAGAACCTAGCTTCGGGGCCAGATCGCGCGCCATTGACGCCGCGGCCACGGTCTAAACGTATTCCCCGTACCTCGCGTTGACGGTGTGAGACCCAGGAACCCACAATATGACCTGGCGTGCAACATATCGGGGCCATGTGACCGGGCCAACTCCTCTTCGCGAAGAACGCAGCATCGAACACCTGACTAGCAAGCGGCTATTCGGTTTGCAGATGCCGCGTGGCTCAATCAGCCTGCCCGGACAACTCCCTTCCAAAAGTTTATCCGAAAGCCAGGGGGACTTCGGTTCGTTCGGACGGGAGCGCCCGGGCAGGATCTCAGGCAACCGCTATTGATTCTCGGTTTGCTGGGTCGCTTCGATGGCTTTTTGCTCGGTCGCGGCGATATTGCCGCTCAGAGCCTGTTTGAAGCCACGGATTCCTTCTCCCAGGCCTTTGCCCAGTTCGGGAATCTTTTTCGGCCCAAATATAAAAAAGGCAATTCCGATGATAACCAGCAAATGCATTGGTTGTAACAATCCCTCTCCCATGACTTCCTCCCTCGGTTTTATTTGTAAATTCTGAATGCTTTTTTAGCACTCGCTTTCAGATGTAACTCACTAGCCCTCGTATCATGCGCCGTCAAAAACATTCAGCGAGGGATCATTTGCTTGTCATCACAATCCAGATCATCGAACTCGACGCAGGACCCGATCCGAAACCCACGAGTGTAATCCCTTCCGAACCTCGTCGTAGGCTGAGGTCATGTCCCCGGAAAGATAGAGCACCGCATTGGCTGCCTGGGGAGGGACGGCGAGCGTGAGGATTGCCGTCAAAACATTTACCCCAGCCATCCGGGCGCGTTGACCAAAGTTGGAGTGATTAACGCTGATCATTTTTCCTTTACCTGCCAATTAGAAGCTGAGGCTCTTGTTTACTAACCTGCCGTGATCATTCTTCACAATGCAATGCTTAGTGAGCAATTAGACAACCAAACAAACCGGCCTCGATCACCTAAACGCGGCCCCAGGATCCAATTTCGGGTCTCCAGCCTTCCCACCAATAGAAGTATTCGCATGGGAGGAGACGGTCTTAGTTTCCAGGTAGCCCAAGATGGCGTTTACTTCACCTTCGTTCAAATGAAGGTTCGGCATCTGCACCTGGTTGTACTGCTTGAATAGCGCCGTGGCGATGGGGTCTTTCTCCGTCAGCATCTGGTCAGGCACTGTGATGAACCGTGAGAGCCAGGCCCGGCTGCGCACTGTGGTCACGCCCTGCAGATCAGGTCCAACGCTGGCACCGTGGCCGATGCTGTGGCAAGCTGCGCACCGGGTTGCGAACAAGTACTGCCCACCGCTGATGGAGAGCGCCGGTGCCTCTGCGTAATTCTTCACGGGCTCCATCCTCCGGTTTGTCCAACTGTCCATAAGCTGGCCAATCATCAAGGAGAGGAACCGGGGGTTGTCTAAAGCGGAGTTCATCATCCACTGTCCAGCCGGCTCGTTGCCAATCATGAGGCTGGGGGTATGACCGTCGCGGTTCGAGGGATTGGGTTCGGAATACAGTCCCAGCTTTTTGCTGATCAGCTCGATGTCCTCCTCTTTTCCGGTGAGGAACGTCCAGCCCGGTCCGACGTGAAACTTTTCCGCATAGGCTTTGAGCACGTCTGGCGTATCCCGCTTGGGATCGATGCTGATGGAATAGAAGAAAATATCTTTTCCAACACGGTCGCCCAACATTCTCTGCACCTGTGCCAAGCGTGCCGTTTCGAGTGGGCAAGCATCCTTACAATGCGTGTAAATGAGGTCGATTGCCACGAGCTTGCCCTTGAGCAGATCGTCGTAGAAATGAACGGTCTTGCCATCCTGTGTAATCAGCGGGACGTTGGGAAAATAGTTTGCCCCCCAGCGCGAGTTGTTGGCTGTCGCTGCATTGGGTGCTGAAGCGAGGATGTGTGATTCACGCTTGAGTGTCATGGAGCATTTCGGACAGGTGCCGGGCGTCTTGGATTTGACCTCTGGATGCATCGGGCAGCTGTAAATGGGGTCCTTCTCCTGTGCAGACGTGGCGCCAAGAGTGCCTTGGGGCTGAACTAATAAGGGCATACTGAACATCAATGCGCCAAGCAGGAACAGTCTCACAATCTTGCCGCTCATGGTTGCCTTCTCCTCAAGAAGTTCAGCTATCTTCGAATTCCGCTCATCAAAACCCAAAAACCCAGTTCTTTAACGGGGTGCACTCAAGGCCGATCTTCCGAAAAATAAGAATAGCCACTTGTTACTTCAGACTACTTCTGAATTCTCATTCGATGCTCTGGATAAGAGCCGGCGAGCCGTCCTCGGGGACGGCCCGCCGATTTGTTCTGTCGCTCCTGGCGCCATTCTAGAAGGCGGTCGGGGCGATGTCGTCCGGCGCGATGAACGTCACACCCTGCGGCGTTGGGACCGGGGTTGGGAGCGGCCTCAGGAATGGGGTCCCTCCGTCATCGATCTCCCACCGCACTAGCATGGCATTATCCTCGTGCACGGTGTTGTGGCAGTGCTCCATGAACATTCCGCCCCAATCACGGAACTGCATCGTGATAGTGACGCTTCCAGCTGGACGCAGGCGATAGACGTCCTTCCGGCCACGCTCCCACGAAGGCACATTGCTGAGGCTGCCGTTGCGGGCAAGAACCTGGCCTTCTTCAAAGTGGATGTGGATGGGGTGATCCCAGCCGCCGCCGCCGTTTTTCAGAGTCCAGATTTCACGGGTCCCGTACTTGGGTGCTGCCGAGACTCGGCCGAAGCTCGCGTTGAGCATTGACCCGCCATCCGTCTTGACGCCCCAAGGGACGCCAGAGGCTGACGTGGCAGCGTCGTTGATGGGTTGTGAGGCGCCACTGCCGAACTCAAACACCCGCTCACGGGCCACGGGGATGCTCGAGAGGTCGGGGTTCGGAATCATGGTGTCAGGGACCTGGCTCTGATCGGCCTGCGCTGGATTCCGGACAATGCGGAACTCCAGGAATTTCCCGACGCAAGGATCGCTGGACTTGCCGGCCAAGGCATCGCTTATCGAAAGGTCTTTGGACGGCTTTTTCCCGTTCTGGTGCTCGCACAGGTTCACCATCCAGACTTTCTGCCCGATGCTGTAACGGGAGAAGTCGATGACGATGTCATACCGCTCGGCGATACCCTGCTCGTCTAACTGAGTGAGAGGCACGGGGTGCGGGAACAAGTTACCATCATTGGCGATCTGGATCATGGTGGAGCCGTCGCTTAGTGCGACCTTGAAGAAGCGGGAAACACTGGCGTTGAGGATGCGGAAGCGGTACTTCCGACGCTCCACTTCGAAGTACGGCCTGTAGGCAAGGTTCACAGTCATGACGTCGCCCAGGAACCCATCGAAGTCGAAGATGTCAAAGTAGAGCTGTCCGGCTGAATCCCAAGCCTTATCGGAAAGCAGCAGATTCACATCGTAATCGAGATTCCCCCAGTCATCTCTCGTGCCGCTGGGGAGGCGCAGGTTCACGCCGTCGTTGATCGACTCGTTGCCACGATCCAGAGAGCTATAGATATTGAACATCGCGGCGTTGCCCTTGTACACGTTCTGGGAGGTGAAGCTGAACATGTGATCGTGGAACCAGTGGGTGCTCATGGTCTCGTGCCAATCGCCCGGGACCTTCGTGATGCCGCCGCTGCCATCGGGGCTTCCAGCTCGAGGATCAGTGGCGTTGACGTTCATGGTGTCGTGTCCGGCGAGAACGACCGGCCAGTGGTAGTCGTAGAACTGGCCCGGGAAGAAATAGGCGCCTGTGAAGCCGTCGTTTTCAGCGCCGTGGTGCCCGTTGTGCTCGTGGGTGCTAATGGTGTGCCGCCCGAAACCTGCGTTCTGGGTAACATCCGCCGGAAGTCTGTTGTGGTGGCGGAAAAGCAAGGGCTCACCGTAACGTGCTTGAACCAGCTTCGGCGGAATCGTCCCATTGAAAGTCCACACATTCAGCGGTGATTGGGTCGGCAAGCTGGGATGGAACTTCAGGGGGATGGACTGAGTTGGATCGATGCCGGAATTGAGACTTGACGGAACCCGAGGGTTATAAACCGTGTTGGTTCTGGCCCCCATCTGTGAGGCTTCCACAGCCACTTGAGGTGGGAACAGATCAAACCGCTGATGCGCCCAAATGGAGCCAGGAGGGCGCCCCTCGATGGGGCCGAAGCCTCCACCTAAGGCGGGATCCACAGCCTGTAATGTTTGGTTGGCCTGCGCCGTTGGGAAAGGGCTCAGCGAAGAGACAGCGTTGCGCTGCAAGACATCAAAGCGCGGCATCGGCTGACTATAATCCAAACCAACAAGCCCCGGACTCGGCGGGGCACCGGTTGGGATGTTGAAGCCACCTCCTCCGCCACTGCCACCATCAGCATACATGGGCCTGACAAAGGGGCTCAGTCCACCGATCGGGGCGATTAGACCACCGGTCGTGATGAGACCCCACTTGATGAGATCGCGTCGTGTGACTTGACCCTGGGAGTGGGCCTTGACTATCTCCATCCTGTTCTTCCTTGCATCCTCTGCTGCCTTTAGCCGCGCCTTCGACGCGTTCCAGGGCAGAAAAAAGTTTCGATCGCTCATTTTCCTCTCCTTTTCTCCTTTTGATTTTTCATTGCTCTTCTTCTCTTGAGATATGCTCCTCCTCCAGGAGCATTCACGCATCGTCTCAGTACGGAAGGTAGCTACCCGTACCCCCTACTTCGGCGTGGACGAAAAGGGAAAGACAGCAGGGTTTAAATTGGTTATGTCCAGCTTGTCTTGCCAATAAGCACACGATTCCCTCATTCTTGAAGCGGATGCTTCTTCGCAGCTAGGTCAATCCCTAGCTAGCACCATCTCTCCAATGTCACCTGCTAACTCGGGGACGCTCGTCTATTAGCAAGTAAAGTGCCAGAGTGTTGCATTGTGCTATTTGGCTGATTTTGCGAGGGTTACGGAATGAGTCTGGTAGAAGAGGAGGGTGGTATTATGTTTCAGTTTGAATCACTTGGTTAGCCTTCCTGTTTCACAATGGTGGAGACATACCCCAACCATGGGTATGTCTGTTCTAGCTATATAGGGTCATAAGGGTAGGTGAGAAATATAGGGGAGATGATCTTTCTTTCACTCCGTCTAAGTTGAAGACCATCAAGGAAGAGTCATTGGGGAAATGAAGTCTTAGGTGGTTCCTAGATCATCTTGATGAGCGCGTTTCTGAGCAAAGAGTCACTAAGGGCATCAGACAAGAGTGAGATTGTTCCCGTCATTGCCAGAGCTCATGCAAACACAATTCAGGTTCGCGGGGTGTGTTTGCTCCGGAACATTCTTCCAGAAATGCACTGACCGCACTCACATGATCTTGAATCAGACGCTCAGCACAGAACATTCCTCACAACAAAGCGTCTTCACTCAATAGGTCAAATCGCACGGGGAGAGGAAAGATGAAGTTGGCCACTCCCCGTGTGAGGTCAATTCCTAAGCAGGCGAGGGGGCCGCCCAAGGGCGGCCCCCTCGCTCTGTGCTTCCCATTCAGATTTGCTGTTACTAGCGTTGGGGCGAGAAACTTAACTCGAACGGTCGCATCATGTCGTTGTCTTCGTGGTCCAAAATATGGCAGTGCACCATATATCCTGGACCCCCTGGAAAGCCAAACCCGTCGTTCTTGACCTTCAAAGGCGCCGTCGGGTCAAAAGCAAACCTGTTCTGGCCCCCATGGACATGACCCACCTCGACATCCTGCGGGGCCCAGCGGGTGACAAGGCGTGTCACTGTACCTGGATACATCTTCAAAGTGTCCTTCCAGCCAGCCTCGTTGGGGTCCGGCGGGAGGGGACTGCCTATCAGGTATGGTGTCACATCCGGGTTACCGCCCATTGGCGTGGTGCTCAAGTAATTCAAGGGCGGCCCATCACCGTATCGTGCTCCTCCACTTCCAAAGGCGGCCTCGTACGCATCCAGCCGGTAGGTCCCAAGAGTGATAATAGGAGGCACAACATCCCCCACGTTGAACACCTGCCGGCTCAGGACCTGGAACTGAATCAGGTGGATATGGATAGGGTGAGCATCCGGGGTGAGATTAATGAATTCCCAGACCTCGGTGGAGCCTATCTGGGGAATCTCCGTTACATTGATGTTGCCGTTGTTATAAGGGATGGAATCCTGAATCGGATGACCATCTTGCCAGGAGAACGATCCCATAGGCGCATTGCCATCAAAATGGGTATTGTTGATCACAACTTTCACGGGTGCGCCGGTGTCGGGGTCTTCCTGCTCGATGAGCACCAGCCGCCTAGTATTATCCACATGCACCCCGGCGGCCAAGCCGGCTTTGCCGTTCGCTAGGCGGACGATTTTGTCGCGATTGCGCAAAGTGGCGCCGTGCTCAGCGGGATTGAAACTGAGGTCAGGTGAAGAGAGCTTCTGGTTTACGCGGAACTGCATGATAAGCCCATCGAGCGTGGGATCCGACGGGTCACCCCCGGGGAAGGGATGATTGGCGTCGTTCACCAGAGTGAATGTCTTTCCCTGAAACCCGGAGAAGTCGATGATGACATCCATCCGCTCCGCCGGGGCAAAAAACAACCGTGGCCCAGGGAAACCCGAAAAACCGCCAGTGGGATCGAAAGAAAAGGGAGTAAAGGCATCAATCTTCACGGGCTTATCAAACAGACCCCCATCAGAGCCGATCTGCCAAATGGTTGGCACTGTCGGCCCGGAAGTATTGCCCTTCTTATCCGCCAGCTGCAGGGCATACATCCTGGCATTGCTGCCGTTCAGGAAGTGGAAGCGATAGCGCCGGGGTTCCACGTTCATGTACGGCCAGCTCTTGCCATTGACCACGATGACATCCCCGAAGAACTCCGGGATGGCGTAGGCGTGAAGTGTGGGGTTGCCCGGATCGCCGTTCAGACCCGCGCCCGGAGGATTGCCGTCCGGGAAGAACAACTGACCGTTGCTGTCGAACTGGCGGTCTTGGATGAGCAGTTCTGCCTCCTCGTCCCCACTGGGCAGCGGCGGCCAGACATCTGCCTCCGGATCACCCCTGAGAAGGTAAAAGGCCGCCAGTCCAGAATAAACATTCAGACGCGTCTCACCCAGTACGTGGTCGTGGTACCACAGAGTGGTGGATTCCTGGGTGTTGGGATAGGTGTACATGTCCGAAACAAAGCCGGGCCCCTTAATCGTTTTGCCCGGGGTGAACCAGGTGTCCGGGCCACCGTCAAAGGCCGAGGGTACCTCTGCCCCATGCAGGTGCACCGTCATGGGCTGGGGGCCGCCATAGAAGGCCGGATTCCCTAAATCAAGACCGGTCGATGGATCAGTTCCCGGAATCGACATGGAAAGATTCAGGGGGTTGGCCCAGTGAAAAGATAAATCCACCGTGAGGAATTTCTGGAGCAAGGGACCGGGCAAGCCAGGAAAAGGAACTAGGTTGTTGACCAGTTTCACATTCGTGGGGGTACCTCGCTGGGCCACGATGGTGGGGCCGGGATACGAGGGACCCAAGGTCCTGTTCCCATCATTGATTTTGTAACCCCAAACATAGGTGCCTTTTCGAGGGTTGATCCTTGCCACAATCTTGCCGGTAACTGGGTCCCTGTAAATAACCGAGCTCGGCAACCCCTCGTAAAAGCTGGCTGGGAGAATCTGTTGCTGGAACTCCTCCGTCGTGAGCGTGAGAACCCGCCCGAAATGGGTGCCATCAGCTCGTCTCCCGCTAAAGGTGGGCACCGGCTCCACGAATTTCGGAATGTTCGATCCGAGCAAAACTGTCTGGCCAACCTGTTCGTTCGCCAGCACTGTGGAGCTAAGCCCCAAGACCCCCAAAATGATAGCCACCATTACCGTTAGCTGCTTTAGCCTTTTCTGTCTCATTGATGATTCCTCCTTTTGGTCGATAAGAAAAATGAAAGACACATTGATCGGGCGGCATAGTCTCGATTTCCATGTAATAAAGTGGTCAGCAACTCCGATGGCAGACGAACAGTCTGGCCCGATCGCCCCAACTTGACAATCCCAGCAATGATCTTTGATTTCCAAACTACGATGTTAGATTGCACCTACAAACGGATACGAGAAGGGAATTCAAGCCTCTTTTGTTTTGCCATCCAGGCTACAGGTCTGAGAGATCTCCGCGGCACCTTGGCCTATCTTTAGGAGAGTAGCCTCTTTGTTCGCATTCCTACTATGATGCTTCGGCTCGAGATCTTTAGTGGTAATTTCAACTTAAGAGCAACCTATTCGTAGTGCTCTCCCGAACGGCCCGGATAAAGACTTAAGTACGAGAAGCGCCTTGTCGTAATCAGGTTGCTCCCCGACCTCAGGGACATACTCGACATATCGAATCGTGTCGTACGCATCGATAATGAAAATCGCGCAACTCGCAAGCCTGAGTTCTTTGATCAAAGTTCCGTATGCTTTTGAAAAAGAATGATCAAAATAGTCGGACGCGACTTTCATCCTATTGATCCGTGCTGCTTCACACCAACGCTTTTGAGCGAAGGGCAAATCACTACTGATGGTGATGATCTCGACTTGGGGATCCCGCTGTAGAGCCTCCAAGTTGAGCCTTCGAGTTTGGGCATCACACACTGGGAGGTCGAGGGAAGGGATGACACTAATGAGCCGAATTCTCCCTCTGGTGTTGCTCAGTCCAAAAGGTTGCCCATCTTGATCGCGAACCGTGAATTCAGGGGCTTTGTCTCCTACTTTCAATTCCGGTCCTATCAAAACGAGCGGTGTTCCATACATTGCAGTGGCTCTTCGCCTTGCATTCGGCATCAAACACCTCTTTTAGGATTTCCCTCCAGAAGATTGGTAAGTCGGAGATGAGCGGGCTTAACATAAGGGCGTATTGTCTGTGAGTCAGCTCTAAGAATTCCTCCTCCAAGTATTACATCGCAGAGAGCAAAGGGTGACCTAGGGAAGACCGGCCGGAGCTCCGCTCAAGTTACCTCATTGATCAATGTCTAACCAATCTCGCATCGGCCAATTGGGTTTCGGTTACCGACTGTGCATTCAACGCTCAAGCCCTCTCCATAAACCACGGGGGGGGGCGTCTCGGAAAACACTCAGGCTACGGACACTGATTCGCACTCACCGGGACACAATTGGACTTCTGACTCTGCATGTTCTTGCCGCTGACCTGCGGTCCATTTGCCTCCACAACAACCAGTCTGAGCCTATTCCATCAATTTCGCAGAATGGCGCTTTCTTTCTCCTGCAAGGGAGACCCAAACTGGGTATACAATCTCTCCAGCAACAAATGTGCCAAATGGCTTTCTTTGAGATGAGACGAAATTAAGAAATGGGACCCTGGATGCCGCTCGGGAACAAATTGCAAAGCTCCGTGGGATAGAAATCAGGACCTGACGCAGGGCAGACGCAATAACAGGTGAGTCCACAAACACTGGTGAGAGATGGGGAAATTGGGGAAAGACAGGTCGGTCCTCTTTTGAGTTTCAGACAACTGTAATGCCTTGTGAAGGCGCGACTTTACTCGTTCCTCTGGAGACTTTCATAAGAAGATTCTCATGAGGAGAGAACAGGCGAACCTCATCATCATGAGATATTCCATGCGGACCTACAGTTGATAGGATCCAAGGGCACCTCCAGTTAGCATTCTTAAACTTGGGATTCCCAGGATTTGGTGGGAAAACGCTCTCAAAACTCAAGAGAGATGGAGAAGTCTATAGTTTAATCAAGCTTGTTCTTACGCGAAATAAGATAATAAAGCGAAATATAGGCGGGAATCCTGGAAGGGTCACCTAACTGATCAAAGCATCTCGGTATTACCTGTTTGGTTCATCGCAAGTTAGCGTCATTCTCGCCGGCGCCTACTTGTATAGAGATATTAGTGTTAAAGCTCGTTGTGGAGGCTTCGCCTCAGACAAACTGTTAAGTCTTCCATACTGACTGGTTTACGTAGAAAATCGTCTGCACCGCGGAGGATGGATTCGATGGCGAGTCCGCTATCACCGCTACCGGTCATTACGACGATAGTCATGTCCGGATACCTTCTCCTTAATCCCGTAATCCAATCAAGACCACTCCCGTCGGGGAGATTTACATCCAAGATAATTCCATCGAAAGACTCTTTTGAGAGCGCGTCCACTGCATCTGCCAAAGATCCCGATTCACGAACAACAAAGCCCGTTTTTGAAAGATAACGCGAGAATCCGAATTGAATTCCAGGTTCATCATCCACCAACAAAATTCTGGGGATCTTCCGCTTCGTCCCTACATCCATCGCTTTAATTCCAATGCCCATGACGATTGCACCTTCATTCTGTAATATTAGAGCTTATGGACTCGCTCTCTCATTTCAGTGGAAATCCCGGTTGAATTCGAACTCATCGGATTCCCATGGTGCGGCTGGAGATCGAGCGAAGAGCCTTAATCTGTCAATTGTCCTAGCCCCTTTTGGGCTGCTAATAAAGTGGAATGCGCATATCAAAGAAGCAAACCTGCGTATTCTCGTAAGATATTAGCAAATATGGTTTTCTATTCATTTTGTACAACCATGCCGAACCACTTCGATTCGATCCATTCAGGGATAGAGCAATAAGCTCGCCATCTTTTAAGATATGTTTCAAAATAGAAATGCGCTATTATTAATAGCCATTTTTCATATAAAATAGGATGTTTTCCATCCGAGGGATATCCCAACGGATGAATGCTCTATGATATTTATAATTAACTAGTTATTTTATTTCAGAGGATGGAGAAGTGCTGGCTTGAAGACCCGTGATGGCTGGAACTCGTGGATGGAACAAATTTTGTCAGGATGAAAAATTCAATGGAGAAAGGATGGAATCGACATCTCTCGATCTGCGAAAAAAGATTACTTCATCACTCTGTTCAAATTAAGCCAAAGAAAGCCCATGAAATCACCAGAATATTCCCGTTACACCTAATTAACAGGGCGTGGGGCAAACCACCGTTCTACGGGTCGCCCACCTGTCTTCCCCCTACTTTGAAACGCCAACTCCTTCTCAGTAAGCATCTTTAGCGCTCTTCCGATATCGGAAGTGGATTTGTGATGACCGAATAGTGCTGAAATCTGGCTACGAGTTAATCCATCTGGCGATCCCCTGAGTGCCTCGAGGATCGCTTCAGCCATGATTGCATCATCGGGGGAATCAACAGAACGACTCTCAGGTTCCTTAACCGGACCTTCCAGCGTCCGCAGGTCGGCATCCACTCTGGTCGAAATGCTCTCGTCCGCCTGTGAGAGCAATCCGGAAAAATGATCGACGGAGAGGGCACCCCCGCGGGCAAGGAATTGGGCCCTTTCAAGCACGTTTCGAAGCTCCCGGATATTGCCTGGCCAGGGATATGTCTTCAAGAACTGGATGACTTTGGATGAATTCTCAATGGGCACAACCCCCAATCCTTCGAGGAGGTGGTTCACCAATCCCGGCAGATCCTCCACTCTTTCCCTTAAAGGTGGAATATGAATGGGAAAAACGTAAATTCGGAAATAAAGATCTTTTCGAAAGCCGCCACGTTGCGATTCTTCTCGCAGATCCCGGTTTGTCGCACAGATCAATCGGAATTCGCTTCTGCGTACCTTCACCTCGCCAACTCTCCGGTACTGCTTTTCTTCGATGACCTTCAGAAACTGCGTCTGAGAATTAAGATCTATGTCTCCGATTTCATCCAAAAAAAGAGTTCCTCCATCCGCCACTTCGACTAGCCCCTGCCGGTCCTGGACAGCGGAAGTAAAGGAGCCACGAGCATGGCCAAACAACTCGCTTCCAAATAGGTCCCCCTTCAGATTGGAGCAATCCACTTCGACAAAAGGAGACGTGCGCAAAGGACTTTGCTTATGAATCCATCGAGCCAGGACACCCTTCCCGGTCCCTGTCTCGCCCAACAAGACCACCGGGGAGTTCATTTCTGAAGCAAGGCCGGCAAGCTCCAGGACTTTCTTCATGGCAGGGCTCTCACCGAAGTACGGTGCTTCTTTCTTCGACAAGCGCTGCGAAGTGAGTTGGGTCCTTCTTAGATGGCCCACTTCTAAACTCTTTTGCAGGAAGACGACCAGTTCTTCCATGCCGACCGGTTTGGGGATGAAATTGTCAGCTCCCTTCCGCATGGCCTCTACAGCCACGGGAATATCCCCGGCTCCAGTAATCACAATGATCGCGGCCGCGGGGTAGGTTTCTCTAATTTCAACAATCCAATCGAGACCGTTCCCATCGGGGAGGTTCATATCGAGGATGATGGCATCGAACCGTTGTGATGCAAGAGCCTCTCTCCCCTCAGCAAGAGAGGCGGCCTCCCGGATGGAAAATCCCGACTTCGAAAGGAACCGGGAGAATCCAAAGCGGATTCCCGGATCGTCATCAACAAGTAAGATTTCAGTCTTCATAGTCACTCTGTTTAAGCAGAGGGAAGAACAATCTCCACGGTACAACCGGGAGCTGGAATGTTATTTCGAATCGACAGATTACCCCCGTGCAATTCCACGATGTGTTTAACAATGCTGAGACCCAGTCCCGTTCCTCCCTTTCTCGTTGTGAAAAAGGGTTCAGAAAGGCGTGACAGGTTTTTCGGGTCAATTCCCGCTCCCTGGTCAGTGATCGCAACCCGTAGATTGCTTCCACTGAGTCTTGTTATGGCAACCTGTATTTCACTTTCCACAGGACTGTGCTGAGAGGCGTTATCCAGGAGGTTGATAAAGACCTGTGAAAGCTTTGGACTGTTTGCAATGACCCGCATCTGGTCGTGGTCTTCTGCATCGATGGTCAGGCTAATCCTGTGACTGTCGCTGGGGTGATATTGCTTCCAGAGATCAACTCCGGCGGTGCATATTTCCGGAATGGAGGCGGGTTGTAAACTGGATGCCGGTATAGGTTTTCCCAGTTCCAGCAGGTCCTGCATTAACTGAGACAGGCGGTTGACCTGCTCGCGAATGTGCCTGAGATGGGTCTCAAAATCAGGATTGCCTTCAAGCTCCTGGTTTACCGCCTCTGTGATGGAGAGTATGGCGTTGAGCGGATTGCGGACCTCGTGAGCAACCCCTGAGGCCATCTGGCCCAGGATCTTCATCTCGTGCGCTTTTTGAAGCTGTGCCTGCAGATGCCCGCGTTCAATCTCCTGACCGATATAGCTCGCGAAGATTTCCATAAGCTGGATTTCGTCTTCAGAAAGGCTCCGCGCCTCAAAGTCCATGCCAATGATAAACCCGATGGGGGCGCCGGCATCATCCTTGATGGGCACTGCGACAAAGGTTTCGAGGTCATATTTCTCAAAGTAGGCGTTCTTAGGAAACCGTTCTCTCAAAGAGCTCTTAAACTGGAACGTCACTCCTCGTTCCAAAACAGGTGCCGAGAGAGAAGCGATGGGGCAGTCTATTACTTCATGCGAAAGCTCCCCCACGGTGATCGTAGAGACCACTCTGACCTCCCCGCTGGTTACTTGGTGCACCATGACATGGGAGAGCCCCAGGAGTCGGGACAGATTCGAAACAGCCTGGTCACAGATCGCTTGGAATGAGCTGCCCGGAGTTATGGCCATTTCGTAAACAGCCTGCAGTGTGTCCTGCCGCCGGGCGAGATTGTCTTGAATCCGGATTCGTTGCGTAATGTCTCTCGCTGTGGAGACGAAGTGCGTGATGTTCCCCGGTGCATCGCGAATGGGAGTGATGGTTTCCTCCTCGTAGTACAATTCCCCATTCTTTTTCTTGTTGGTCATCACGCCCCTGTAGGCTTTGCCCGAAAGAATTGTCTTCCACAGGTCTTCATAGAACTTCCGGTCGTGCCTCCCCGAATTGAGGATTCGGGGTGTCTGACCCAAGGCTTCCTCCCTTGTGTAGCCGACCAGATCCTCGAACGAGGGATTCACATACTCAATCAAACCGTCCTTATTGGTAATCATAACGGCATCCGCAGTCTGGTCGACAACACTGGAGAGGAGGTTCAGTGCCTGCTCGGCTCGCCGGCGCTCAGAGATGTCGCGGATAATGGCTTGGAAAAACTGTTTCTCATTGATGCGAAAGCTGCGGGCACTCGTCTCCACAGGGAACGTCCGCCCGTCTTTGCGTTTCTTAACCGTTTCAAAAACCAATCCATCTCGCTGGTCCAACTTCTTCAGGATAGCATCGACCTCTGCCCAATCCTCGGGCAATTGCAAGGCCCGTAAATTCATTCCGAGGATTTCATCTCGCGTATACCCGAAGGCGGCCAGTCCCCGGTCGTTGACCTCGACTATGTTCCCATCAATATCTGCCAAAATGAGAATGTCGTTCGCATACTTGGTCAAATACTCAAAGTGCTTGGTGAGGGCCTGGCGCTCCAGTCCCGCTTCAAACTGTCGGCGATAGAATTCGGCCTGCTGCATTCGCCAGAGAAAGCCCACACCCATTCCCGCACCAAGAATCAGGGTGAGCACGACCACCAATACAAACTTGGCGCGTTCGCGGACGGGGGCATACACCTCATCGATGTCCACCTTGGCGACCAGGGCCCACGGGGAATCAGGTATCTGTTTCAGATAGGCCAGCACAGGAGTACCGCGATAATCAATGCCTTCGACGATTCCTTCCTTACCCTGAACGGCCGCTGAGGCGGGGAGATTTCGCTGGCTCAGCGGCATACGGAAGACAAGGGCTGTATTCTTGCGGTGACGCAATTCGTTCAGGTACAAAACGTCCTCTCCTTCACGGCGGACAAGAAAGGTTTCTGAGGTCGGACTGGGCGTCGGCCAGTGCTCGATGAAGGGAAAGAGGCTGTGTTGAGGGTCAATGCGAACGAGAAGAACTCCAAGTGGTTGCCTGGGGTCCGAGCCTGAGGGCACCACAGGGATGAAGATATCGATATGAATATTCAGCGGGGGATCGTCGGCTTTAAGATCGGAGAGTATGATTTCATTACCGGACATAGCTTGTGCTGCGAGGAATTGAGCTTGATTGTCGACACGGTCACCCTCCCCGACAACTCTCAATCGAACGGATGCGTGTGAGTCCAATAACAAGATGTTGCTGTAATCATGGTTCTCCTTCAAGTGCGTTAACCATTCGAGTGCGTCCCTCCGACTCTCGGGATCCAATTGATTTTTAAAAAAGCGGTCCATGGACCTTATGAATTGCAGGTTCTCATGGAAAAAACGCGCGTCAGCGAGGCGCTCTTCACGCCAATTGAAGATCTCCCTCATCTTCAAATCGGCAATCGCTTCGAGCCGGTCAATTGCGTTATTCTTGATGTCTTCGCGTTGATGTAAATAGTAGATGTAGGCTGTCGCCGAGAGGCCTATCACCAGGGCCAGGAAAATAAGGATCAGCTTCCAAGGTGTCGGATTTGGGGAAGGACGTGAATCCATTCAAAGGCTCCGGGCAGAACCGGGTTCTTCGCCTGGAAAATTCACAAGATCAAGTTAAGATTGAAGGCTGCCGAATCTTGTCATGAGTTCCGAATTCTGAATGACAGCAGGAGGAATGGATCCCATGCAATACGAGATTTTATTCCCTCCGGGGGCTTCGGTCCAAAGGAGATCGCGCAAGCCACTATTCAACTAAAGACCGCACGAAACCTTTCAGTGGGCATAATTGTGGGCCGTCCCTCTCGCCTGAAATTCAGAATTCTGTCTTGACGCTGGAACTTAATAGACGCAACAACCCGCTCTTCGCCTCTAAGATCTACCCATGCTCAATCTTCTGGGTATGTTATGAATTTCCCCTGGCATTTATGTTGTAATGAGCGAATTCTAGCAGGCTATTTCTTATTAAGCACGAACTATTTTCGATTAGATGAGTATTCCTGCCCGCAGTTAGGAGGGAGTCTAAGTCTCAAATGATATCCGGACGGTCTTCACGAGGTCAACTTACTGACCGCAGCCCATCCAGTTGGGAGCTGCTGGTTTGAGCTCGCGGACTTTTCTAAGCGGCCAGATCTGATCCCAATAAGATTCGTTTTGAAACATATTGGCATAAGGTGATTCAATATGAAACACATCTCGTGGTTGATAGAATAGTTTTCAACGAATCAACCAGAGCGATTGTAATTTAGCAGTCAAAACGACTGGAGTTGAAGCGTGAGCTTTCCCAATGTCGATCATGAAATATAGTGCACTAACGTAAGTCGGATGGAGAGCTATTTCCATTGCGGCTCGGCCACATCATCTTTGACGGACAGAAAGATCTGGCCTTTCCGAGGGGAACCAAGTGTCCCAGTGAAGAATGAGATTGAAGAAGGAAGAGGAGGCACGGTGAGGGAAAGCCGAAGGCTCACCGCAATATTGGTCGGCAAAGCCGCATACTCTATCCAGGCCTCTGGTAGACGTCACAGTATTTGATCATTACCGAAAATTTATAACGCGCTTCGCATATTTTGAAATAGCACAAAAAATCCTGACACAAAGATACTCGTCTACAAGTGAGAAATGCTTTCGCCGGAGTAAAAGGGAACTTCTCAGAATCCCTTCCACTCTGATTCTCATTGGGAAGCAGAAGTAAGAGCTGTTACTCAACAGCAAAATCATCAACTATGTTTCGAATCGGGTGCCTCTCAATTCTCGTTTCTAGTTGAAAGGGCAATTGGGGTACTCCACCTCGACTCCAGAACAGGGAATTCGTTAGCGGACCACAGGAATTGCGTAGGTGCTGACGGCGAAAGTAGTCAGCGTAAGAATAGACAACAGGGCGAACGCCAGAAGAGCAAATCCACACATCGATGAGTGGGAGTGAGGGGGCTCGCCAAGATGTTGTTCTACTCCGTACTCAGGAATACTTCCTTTTCTAAATAGAGGGTAGTGAGGGGCGCCAATGATGTGGCCTCAACCGGTCTTTTGTCCCACGGGCTCTCACAAACGCCGTCTATAATTGTTGCGGAGCTTCATGATTGCATGTCCTTCGGCCTTTCGATCATAGCGAGAATTCACATGCAAAACGGGCGGGGGAAGCTGATGAGCTAGAGATCGCTCAAGGGCTTCCCCCGCCCCATTGACCGGAGGATCACGGCCTGCAGGAACTCACCGGACTCGGGTCACGGAGCCGGTCGCGCGGCCTCCTTCGCTGGACACCAC
>JBGQBO010000071.1:0-19042 GCA_041494885.1 Terriglobia bacterium | reverse complement strand
GTATGCAGTTTCATCGAGCGGGGTGATCTCGCCCGGTTGCGGGTACAACACCGACCGCAAGGACTTGGGCAGATGCGGCCGCAGCAACTCATCGCAGCGATCCACGATCTGCCGGAACGCAGGCTCGCTCTCGTCGAGTGCCCGCCCCATATTCACGTATTGTCCCCCCTGGCCGGTGAACAGAAATGCAACCTTGGGTGGCAGAATTCCTTTAACTTCACCCGACGATACACAAACAGATTCGTTGCCAGCGCCAAAGTCGAGGAGTCTGGCGCGCAGCTCCTCCAAGGATGAGTTCACGATTGCCAACCGATGTTTGAAATGCGCCCTGCCAGTGTTGGCAGTGTAGCAAACATCAGAAACTGGTGTCGCGGGCTGAGTCGCGAGGTAATCTTCATACCGAGCGGACAGTTGTTTCAATGCAGCGGGGTTTTTTGCGGATAGACAAAGCACATGGGTCGGCCGAGAGTCACCAGTAGATAATGGAGCACGGCTTGGGGCTTCTTCTAGAATCACGTGTGCATTTGTCCCACTCAGGCCAAAGGAGCTTACTCCAGCGATGCGGGTACCATTCGCAGAGGTCCAAGGAATGGCCTTTGTTGGAACGAGGATAGGGAACTCATTCACATTAATCTCAGGGTTCAAATGCTTGAAGTGCAAGTTCGGAGGAATCTCCTTGTGTTGTAGGGCCAGGACCGCCTTGATCAGGCCGGCGATCCCAGCTGCTGCTTCCAGATGTCCCACATTCGTTTTCACCGAACCAATCACAAGAGGCTGATCTTTTCTGCGACCCATGCCCAGAACAGCTCCCAAGGCGTTTGCCTCGATCGGATCTCCCAAAGAAGTGCCGGTTCCGTGAGTCTCGACAAAACTCACTTGGGCGGGTTCTTTTCTTGCATTAGCCAAAGCTTCACGAATTAACGCTTGCTGAGCAACTCCATTAGGAACCGTCAAGCCGCTGCTGCGACCATCCTGGTTTACAGCGGATCCGGCAATGAGCGCGAGGATATTGTCGCCATCACTCACGGCGTCTGCCAGGCGCTTAAGAACGACCACGCCGCAACCTTCTCCCCGCACCAATCCATCAGCCGCCGCATCAAATGCCTTACAAAAACCATCAGCCGCCAGTGCCTTTATTTTGCAGAGGTAAATGAAAAGATCTGGGGACAGCATCAAATTAACGCCGCCCGCCAGTGCCAAATTACTTTCCCTCGTGCGCAAGCTCTGGCACGCCTGATGAACTGCCACCAGCGATGACGAGCATGCCGTATCAATAATCATGCTTGGACCCTGCAGCCCAAGAAAGTAAGAAAGGCGACCGGCAGCAAAGCACAAACCTCCGCCACTTCCTGTATAAGCGTCGATTCTCGCCGGATCGCTATTCTTTGTTTGGAGCAGAAAGTAATCGCTGCTTCCGATCCCGATGAAGACAGCCGTCCGACTATCCAAAAGCTCCGCTGGTGATTGCCCTGCACGCTCTAATGCCTCCCAACCTACCTCCAGAACCAGTCGTTGCTGAGGATCTAAGCTCAATGCCTCACGAGGAGAAATTCCGAAGAATTGGGAGTCAAACTTGTCGACCTGATCCAGAAAACCGCCAAAGCGTGTGTATATCTTTCCTGGTGCTTCTGGGTCGGGGTCAAAATAACCACTGACATCCCATCGGTCTGCAGGAACTTCCCTGACAGCATTGCCTCCATTCCTCAACAGTTGCCAGAATGCTTCTGGAGTATCTGCTCCTCCCGGAAACCGGCACCCCATCCCGATTACCGCGATCGGTTCTGTTTTAGACCGCTCTGCTTCATTAAGTCGGCCCTGCATTTCCTCGAGAGCATTGAGCGCCTGATTCAACACCAGACGTCGGTCCGCATTGTCCGGTTGGATCTCCATCTTCGAGTCTCCGCTATCGAATTTGCTTTAATTTCTCCGCCAAAAGGGCGGTCAACTCTTCCTCCGAGAGATTTTCTCGACTCTCTGGAACGACTTTTGCTTCCTGGGAGCGTCCCGCCTCAGGGATCTGCGATTCCCTTGAGACTTTCAGGGAGGGAATTTCCCTGGCGATATAATCAGCCAGGCCATAGATATTCGGATAATCAAACACCACGGTCGAAGGAAGAGAGCGTCCGACGCTGGTTTGCAGATAGTTTTTCAACTCGACCGCCGTAAGTGAATCCATGCCGATGTCGAAGAATCCTTGTCGGATGTCCAAGGCATAGGACTTGTCAAACCCCAAGACCTTGATCGACAGATCATGAATGTAAGAAACCAGGGTATCCCAACGATCCCTGGGGAGGGCTGCTTCCAGCCGTCTTATGAGCTCCGGCTGAGCCTGATCCCTTTCAGCCCCGGGCCGGGACTTGGCCTCACGAGCCAATGCCGAAAACAATCGGGGCTCTTGACCCGAGCCAAATCGTTCCATGAACTTCGACCACTCGACAGGTAACACTCCCACCTGCGCCAGATCCTCTTGCATCAATTGTCCCATGAGATCCATGGCATGTTCTGCATGCATGGTTCCGAATCCTCCCACGGACCATTGACTCTCGCGTTTTTCTCCCACTGCTTCCGCCATGCCCACTCTCTTCCAGGGTCCCCAGTCTATACTTAAGGCGGGCAAGCCATGGCTCTTACGATGGTACGCAAGAGCATCCAGGAAACTGTTGGCTGCCGTGTAGTTGCCCAGTCCGATCGGACCCAGGAAGGACGCAGCGGAGGAGAAAAGGACAAAGAAATCCAAAGGCAGGTCCCTGGAGTGCAAGTGCAAATTCCATCCGCCGCTGACCTTGGGGGCCAGCACCCGGGCAAAGCGGTCCCATTCGTGGCGCACCAAGACCCGATCGTCGAAGATCCCTGCGGCGTGAATGATCCCGCATAAGGGTGGCATCGACGTGCGGATCATTGAAAGAATCCGGGCGACATCGGGCTCTTTTGACACGTCGGCCTGAGCGGTAACGACCCTTGCGCCAAGACTCTCTAAATCACGGACAACTTCCTGCGCTTCGCTGGTGGCGCTTCTCCGGGCCACAAGCACCAAGTTTCGCGCTCCCCTTTCAGTGAGCCAGCGAGCCAATTTGAGTCCCATTCCTCCGAGCCCACCGGTGATCAGATAGGTCGCGTCGGCATGAAATCTTATGGGGGCTCCGCGCGCGTGCTGGATCTGACTGTGGCGCAGTCGTGCGACATATCGACCCCGTCCCCGAAATGCAACTTGATCCTCGCCGTCGGGTTCGCAGATTTCCGCGAAAATGCTCGGCGCCTCAAATCCCGGGTCGTTCCTGTCTAAATCCAACAACCCTCCCCAAAGTTCGGGATGCTCCATCGCAGCCACCCGACCCAAACCCCACAGGGGGGACTGGGCAAGTGAAAGGACCGATGCGGTGTCCCCGACGGGCTGCGCTGACTTCGTCACCAGCCAGAGCCGCGTGGCATTTGGAAATTTCGCTGCGACCAGGGCCTGAAGCAAATAAAGGGCGCTCCGGCATCCCAGCGTTGAGGCGTCCTCCAGTTCCTCGAGTGTCGTGTCGTCCGCCAAGGGTGCATCCAGACTGAACAAGTGGATCACGCCGCGCAAAGGAGGGTTATTCGTCTTGCGAACTTCCTCGAACAGTTGCTGGAAGTCCTCTGAACGAGCGGGATCGATGATCAGGCGGTCGTCACTGAGTCTTTCAAAAGTGCCGCCCTGAGACACAAGGATGCAGGTTTGGCCACGCGAAACAAATTCCTCGCTTAGCTTTTGTCCAATCCCGCCTCGATCGGCAAGGATCATCCACCGGCCGCGTTCTTTGTCCACAACAGACACGGAACTTCCCCGTAGCTCAGCTTGATCTGCCTGGGGACACCGCGCCATGACCACGGATTGCTGGGTGAACTTATGGTCGTCATCCGCCTGTCGTGGGATCGCGACACCTTCTGTAAACCCGACCTCTTCAATCAAATCAAGCCACTGGCGGTGAGGAAGCAATGGATGCGACACCCGCCGTTTCGTATCGGAGAATCTCCACCATCCCTTCGTCAGCCCAAATGTGATATCCACCCAACGCTGCGGTCCGGTCCCTTCCATCAAGACCATGAGTCCCCCCGGGGTCAGCAAGCGCTGGATGTTCTTTAACGACTGGTGGAGATCGCTCGTCGCATGCAGCACATTCGCTGCAAGGACTACATCAAATTGTTGAGGGGGAAACCCCTGTTTTGCCGGATCCACTTCGATATCCAGGAGCTGATATCGCATAAATGGATAACGCTGGAACTTCTGCTTTGCCTTGGACAGGAACATTTGAGACACGTCGGTAAAGAAATACTCAGACCGTTCCAGGGGGACATGGGGGATTACATAAGTCGTTGAGCTCCCCGTGCCTGCGCCAATCTCCAGGATTCTGAGGGTTCGATCCTTGGGCAACCCTTCCAGCGCTGTTGAAATCGCACTCTCAAACAGGCGGTTGTACGCTTGAGCAGCGGGTGAATCTTGAGAGAGCTTTTCGACGGTGTCTATTGACCCGTTGGGGAAGAGTAGAGACAGGGGATCACGTCTTCCTTGCAGTACCTCCGATAGAGAGGCCCCACACCGTTCAACCAGAGTGAGTTCGGCATCATATGGGGGATATATCATCTGGAGACCCTGAAGACGATTAGTCGGATCCTCAAAAACCGGCACACGGTCCACCACCCACTCCTCGCCGGACGGCTTGACGATACCTTCATCCCGCATCATCTCCAGCATCCGGTTCAAGAGCCGGTGGTATTGATCGGCTATGCCGAGCTTGACGGCTAGAGATCGAACCGAAACTTGCTCGCCGAGATGCGGTTTCCAGCCGAGTTGTTGTAAGGCCCACAGGACATAGTCCATGCCCAACGATTCAAGTTGGCGGAGCAGTTCGCAGTAGGTCCCCATCTCGAATTGATCACTCAGAAGAGGAACCTGGAGCTGCACACGTTCTGCGATTTGGGCCAGGCTCGGGATGTAGTCAGGAACCAAACGGGGCAGTTCATGACCGCTGTGTGGTTTGAGCTGCCATTCGAGCTCGTACAGCCAATTGTCAAACCTCTCCTTCGTGGCGCGGAGCAACGTTTCAGGCGCGGCGCGCTTCAGGTGGATGCCCTGGAGTTCAGCGATAACATCACCCGCTTCGTCAAATAGAGTGAGATCCCCGACCAGCATGTCCTGGGTTCCCCCGGCAATCGGCCGCAGCAGGCTGTGGCTCCATACCTGGTTCCCTGTGCCGCGCAGCAACCGGAAACTGTCCAGTCCGATCATCAGAAATGTCCCGGCACCTGCGTTCTGGCCCACGGGATCCTGCAAGCTTGCCCCGATGACATGGAAGCAGCCATCCAGGAGTGCAGGGTGAACCTGATAAGGTTCCTTCTTCAGCCCCAATTCGTCTGCAAGCCGCACATGGCCGAGGGCTTCGCCTTCACGCCTCCAGAGTTTTTCAATTCCACGGAACTGGCGGCCGAAGACAACGCCGCTTCGTTCGAGATTATGGTAATACGCGTCGGCAGACACTTCCTCCTGGCAACGCTCCCGAATGGTCTCAAGCCGATCATGCTGGTTCAATCCGGGAGACTCTTCCTCCCCACCAACTTGGATTTTTCCGGACGCATGCAGTTTCCACTGCGGCTCTTTGTGCGAAGTGTAGCGGCTGAAGATCTGGAATTGTGCAACTGAATCGACAGGCGGCGTGATGATCGTTTGTACGGCTTTGGTCTCATCGTCCGGAATGACGAGGGCCTCGTGAATCATTACATCTCTTAACAAGACCGAACCTTGCCCGAAGACTTCTCGTGCCACAGTCAGAGCCATCTCCAGATAGGCCGGGGCCGGCATGATGACCGATCCGTAAACCCGGTGAGCGTCGAGGTAGGACAAGGAACCAAGGTCCAGGTGGCTCTCGAACAAGGTCTCCTTAAGGGCTGAGTGAATTTGGCGGCCAAGCAACGGGTGGTTGTATGATTCGCCTCCGGAGAATTGTGGCGGTTGTCGTCGAGCGGATTTAGAGGCTTCAATCCAGTAGCGCTGTCGCTGGAATGGGTAGGTAGGCAGGGCCACACGCCGGTACGAACAGTTCTTGTACAACCCCGACCAGTCCACCTTGGTCCCACAGATATAGAGCATGCCCAGGCTTGTAAGCATCTGGTCCCACTCGTCCCGCCCTTCTCTCAGAGAGGGCAACCACGTGCCTGTGCCCTCAGGGATGCACAGGCTTCCCATACCTGTCAGAATGGGGGAAGGACCAATTTCGAGAAAGACTCTATACCCTTGTTCAAAGAGCGCCCGAATGGCCGGATGGAATCGAACGGTGGAGCGGAGGTTTTGCCGCCAATACTTGGAGTCAAGCAAGCTGTCGCCGCTCGCCTGCTCTAAGCGCATGCTGGAGAATACAGGGATCTTCGGAGCGACGAAGTTGGCGTGTGCGGTCAAACGCTCAAACTCGTCCAGTACCGGGTCGACCAACGGGGAATGAAAGGAATGGGAGACCTTCAGAGGCTTTGTCTTGACTCCCTGGTCTTCCAGCTTCCGGAGGATTTTCTCGACGGCCGCTCGTTCACCGGAAATGACGGTGCTTTCCGGGCCATTGACCGCCGCGATTGCAACGCGGTCGGTGAAGTCGGACAAAAGGGCAAGAACTCGTTGCTCGCCGGCCATCACTGAAGCCATCAACCCGTTCTTAGGGAGGCTTTGCATCAGCCGGCCGCGCTCCCGCATGATCATCAGCCCCTCTTCGAGACTCATCATTCCAGCGACCGTGGCAGCCACGATTTCTCCGACGCTGTGGCCCATCACCAGGCTGGGCTCAATCCCCCAGGAGCGCCACAACTCGGCCAGTGCATATTGGACGGCGAACATTGCGGGGTGAGTGTACCGGGTTTCATCCAGAGGAGTAGAGGCACCGGCATCGGGGTAGAGAACCGACAGCAGCGACATTTCCAGGTGGGGACGGAGCAGCTCTGCACAACGGTGGATTGCGTTCCGGAAGGTGGGCTCGATTTCGAAGAGCTGACGCCCCATGTTGAGGTATTGGCCGCCCTGGCCGCTGAACAGGAACACCACCTCAGGTCTTTTCGTGCCGTCAGACCATCCCTGGAAGATGCCTGGGCATTCTTCCCCTGCAAGCAGTGCCGCTATCTTCTGCCGCATCTCCTCGGAGGAGGCGGCAATCACAGACAGGCGGTGGTCGAAGTGAGATCGACCCGTGCTGGCGGTGTAGCATAGATCGGGGAGGGGGGTTGAAGGATTCTCAGCCAGGTAATGCTCGAAACGTACGGCCGATTCTCTTAAAGCCTCCTTCCTTTTGGCGGACAGGTTGAGGAGATGATAAGTTCGATCAACGGTGGGTTCGAAAGACTTCCGCTCGGGCGCTTCCGCAGCGATTATGTGGACATTAGTGCCACTGAAACCAAATGAGCTGACAGCCCCTATTCGCCGTGGATTGAGCAACGGCCAGGGCGTTAACTGGGTTGGAATATCGATCGGAAGTTCTTCCCACGGGATGTAAGGGTTGAGCTTCTTTAGATGTAGATGCGGAGGGATATGCTTGTACTGGAGGGCGAGCACCAGTTTGATTAAACCCGCCACACCCGCGGCTCCTTCAACGTGCCCAAGATTGGTTTTAACGGACCCAATCTTCAAGCGGTTCATCTCAGTGCGGCCTTTTCCCAGAACGGCTCCCAACGCGATCACCTCAATCGGATCGCCCAGCGAGGTCCCGGTCCCGTGCGTTTCGACGTAATCGACCTCGGAGGGACCTATGCCCGCGGATTCCAAAGCCTCTCGAATGACCGCCTGCTGTGCCAGACCATTGGGAGCGGTAATCCCGCTGCTTCGACCGTCCTGATTGGCAGCCGATCCCAGGATGAGTGCGAGAATGTTGTTTCCATCCTCGAGTGCATGGGAAAGACGCTTGAGCAGGATCATCCCGCAGCCTTCTCCCCGCACGAATCCGTCCGCGGAAGCATCGAATGCCTTGCACCGGCCATCGACTGCCATCATTCCTGCCTTGGAAAACATTATTGTCACGTCGGGTAGGAGCACCGTGTTGACACCCCCCGCCAATGCGGCCCGACATTCTCCGGCCCGCAGACTCAAACAGGCCAGATGGATCGCCGCCAGCGAGGATGAACAAGCGGTGTCCAGGGCGATGCTGGGGCCATGCAGACCGAGGACATAGGACAAGCGGCCCGAAGCGATGGCATGAGAGCCACCCGTCGCCACGTAAACGTCATACGCCTCTTGATCTCCTGCCATCATGATCTGGGCATAATCGGTGCTGCAGATTCCCACAAACACTCCGGTCTTGCTGCCTTCGAGTCGATCGGGCGATTCGCCGGCGTTTTCCAGTGCCTCCCAGCTGACCTCCAGAAGCCAGCGCTGTTGCGGGTCCATGCGAACCGCTTCACGGGGGGAAATGCCGAAGAATTGTGGATCGAATTGGTCAATCGTCTCAATGAACGCGCCATAACGCGTCGACATCTTTCCTGACGCACCAGGATCCGGGTCATAGAAGGCGTTGACGTCCCACCGGTCCGGAGGGACCTCCGAGACCGCATCGACGCCATCACGGAGCAGCTGCCAGAACTGTTCCGGACTGTTGGCCCCGCCAGGAAACCGACAGCCCATCCCGATGATGGCAATGGGCTCTCTCTTCTCCTTCTCGAGGGAATCCAGCTTGGATTGCAGGTCCCTTGCCAGGAGAGCAAGCTTCTTGGGCGAGAGTTTGGAAATCCGATCCAGGAATTCGGGCATATCAGTCAACCGCTTTCTCCTTGGTAAACAACCGGTCCACCTCTTCTTCAGACAGACTTTCTATTCGGTCCAGGATATCAACCATGTTCTCTTGTTTCTGACCTGGTTCGGGTTCCGTTGCCGGGGTCTTTTCCCGGGGCAATATCTCTTCCGCAAGATAATCCGTGAGCGCGGCGATCGTCGGATAATCAAACACAAGGGTCGCGGGCAAACTGCGTACCAGACCGAGTTCGGTGCTCAACACACTCCTCAACTCCACGGCCATCAGCGAATCGAGCCCCAGATCACTCAGCGGTTGTTTGTAGTCTATGGATTGTGTTGGATCGAGTCCCAGCACCTTGATCGCCTGCTGGCGCACAAAATCAGTCAAGAGCTTTTGACGTTTGCCTGGTGGGGCCTGACTCAGTTGCTGCAATAAGGCCGGTGGCTGTGCGGTTTTCCGTTGCCCGCTCAGGGCCGGGAGCTCGGTCTTGTGGTCGAGTTCGGAAAGGAGCGCGGACCGGTATCCCGGGGGAAGGGAATCGGCGTACTGCCGCCAATCTACCGAGAGGACTCCGACCTGGATTCGATCCTGGCCCAACAGCTCTTCAAGGACGCGCAAGCCCTGCTGGGGTTCGATGGCTTGGAACCCCTTCAGCTGAAGGCGCTGGCTCACCGTTCCCCGGGTGGCAGCCCCTACTTCGGCCCAAGGTCCCCAATTAATGCTCAACGCCGGCAACCCCTGCGCGCGACGGTAAAAGGCGAGGGCATCCTCAAAGGCACACGCAGCGACATGGTTGCCTTGACCCGCCGAGCCGAGCAGTGTCACCGCCGAGGAGAACATCACAAAGAAGTCCAGTGTCAGGTCTTGTGTCAATGCATGCAGATTCCATGAGCCATTCACCTTCGGGGTGAACACTCTCTGGAAGCGTTCCCAGCTCTGATTCAAAAGCACTCCGTCATCCAGAGTTCCTGCCGAGTGGACAATGCCACGCAATGCGGGCAGTGCACGACCGAACCTTGAGAAGATCTCTTCCAGGTGACCCCGATCCGATACATCGCCCCGAGCAATCACCACCTCGGCGCCCCTCTGCTCCAGATTGCGGATCACTTGAAGTGCTTCTTCCGAAGGCCTGCTCCGACCCGTCACAACCAGATGCCGGGCGCCCTGCTCCACCATCCATTGCGCCACCAGCAGCCCCAGGCCCGCCAGACCGCCGGTTATCATGTAGCTGCCATCAGGGTCCAGCCCTTCCCACTGCCCCGTCGGTGATTGCAATTCCCGGGGGAGATGGACTGCTGGCCCTTCATGAGTGACCACGATTTTTCCGATGTGCCTGGCTTGCGCCATGTAGCGGAAAGCCTGGGCTACATGGCCGATGGAAAAGACTTTCACGGGCAAAGGTTTCAGATGACCCACTTCAAACTCTTTCAACAACTCTCGGAGTAGATCAGAGACCAAGCGGGGGTCTTCCTGGAAGGTCGCCGCCAAGTTGATGGGGAAATAAGAGATGTTCCGGTTGAGCTGCGACACGCGAGCGTCGTCCCAGATTCCGGTCATGCCGATTTCCAGAAATCGCCCATGGGTCGCCGTAACGGAGAAACTCTTCGCAATAAAGTCGCCCGCCAGGGAGTTGAGCACCAGATCGACCCCTTTTCCCCGGGTGATCTGCATGATCTCGGCGGCGAAATCCAGCGATCGCGAATCCATGATGTGAGGCACACCCAGGGATTTCAGATAGGCGCGCTTCTCCGGACTTCCCGCGGTGGCAAAAATCTCTGCCCCCGCACGTTGCGCCAACTGCACCGCCGCCAACCCGACGCCTCCGGCAGCAGCGTGAATCAGCACCCGGTCTCCCGTGGCAATTTTGCCCAGGTGGCAGAGGGCATAATGCGCCGTCAGGAATGCGCTCGGAATGGTCGCGGCCTCATAATCGCTCAGGGCCTTTGGGACAGGCATGACATGTCCTGCGGGGACCGTCATATGAGAAGCAAAGCTTCCCGGCCCCATCGCAATCACTCTTTCCCCCACCTGGAACTGCTGGACCCCTTCTCCCACCGCCACAATCTTCCCGGCGCATTCATTCCCGAAAACAGTGGAATTACCCGGATATCTTCCCAGGGCCATCAGGACGTCCCGAAAATTCAAACCTGTCGCTAGGATTTCAATCTCCACCTCGCCCGACCCGGGAGCTCGACGCTCCATAGGCTGCAGCGTGAGATGATCCAGGACACCGGGCGAAGAAGTTTGCAAATGGTAGGCTCGCTTGCTGCCGGCCTCGAGGCCCTTGGATACGGATACCGTATCGGATCGCACCCGGCTCAATCGGGCCACATGGCGAAGTCCATGGCGGAAGGCAATCAGGTTCTCCTCTTTGCGGGATCGGACTTCTTCAAATAAGTCGACCACCTCACCTGGTGTCGCCTCAGGATCCAGGTCGATTCGGCCGCAGTAGAGCTCGGGGTACTCGAGCCCAATGGTGCTTCCCATCCCCGAGATTGGAGCCTGCGCCAATGCAACCGGCTCTGCCCTGGAACCGACGGATTGCGCCCCGCGGGTGACGATCCATAAACTGCTTGCCTTGGAATTGCCTTCTGAGATCAGGGCCTTGACCAGGTAGAGCAGGCTTCCACATCCCCACTGGATCGCCCCGCTCAGATCTTCCAGGGATTTGATCCCGGTGTTTGAAGTTTCAAGGGGCCAGAGATACACAACGCCCGTCAAGGGAGATCCATTTGAGCCCCCTGCCTCTCGAAGCAGCCTTTGGAAATCATCGGGGTTGGCGGCGTCTATTCTGTAACTCCCCTCGTCCAGGACTTCGTATCGACTCCCGAGGGTGACCATGATGCAACTCCCGGCAATCGACTTCAGCGACGCACCCAGCTTTACTCCAAGGCCGTCGCGATCTGCAAAGACTAACCAGCGCCCACTGATTTCCGTGGCCGTTACTGGAGACTGGGTCCCTTCGCCTACAACGCTGGAGCCCCGGGCCAGGATCAAGGACTGGTTAGCGAGAACACCTTCCCGTTCCCCTTCAGGGCTGATGGCCACATCGGTGAAACCATTGTCCGTGAGGAGCCCCTGCCACTTCCGAGCTGAAATCAAGGCGTGGGAAGGTCGTAGATCTGTGTCCGTAAACTTCCACCAACCCTCAGTCAAACCCACGATCATGTCGCCGGACCGGAGCGGCCGGGTCCCTTCAAGCAGCAGGAGCAGACCTTCCGAAGCCAACAGTGTCCGGATCTGCTTGAGGGTCTGTCGCAAGTCTGCTGTGGCATGCAGAACGTTTGCCGCGATTACGATGTCGTAGGAGTGAACGGCAAAGTCCTGCGCCAGGGGATCCTTCTCGATGTCCAGGAGCTGGTATTTCACAAAGGGAAAATCGGCGAACTTTTTCCGGGCCCTGGAAGTAAAAAGGGGAGTAACGTCGGTGAACACATATTCAGTTTGGTGCGCCGGAAGTTTGGGCAGCACTGAAGAGGTGGTGCTCCCGGTTCCGGCGCCGATCTCCAGAATCCTTATCGGTCGATCAGAAGGGAACCGGGCGATGGCAGCCAGAACGGCTTCCTGAACGAGTTCGTTGTAGAAGCGAGAGAATGGTGAATCCCGATAGAGCTTTTCAATGTCCTCCAGGGAGCCCTCCGGAAAGAGCAAGTCCAGGGGCTCACAGTCGCCTTTTATAGCCTCGGCCAGGTGCTCGCCGCACCGGGCCGTCATCTTCAGTTCAGCCGAACAATCGGGGTATCGTTCCAGAAGCTTCGAGGGCGACAGTTCGGGATCCTGTTCCGGAGGCAACTGGCAAACTTCCCACTCCCGGCCCTCCAGCTTGAGAATTCCGTCCTCTTGCAAAATCCCCAACATTCTTCCCAACAGGCGAAAATACTTTTCGGGGACTCGCAGTTCGGTTGCTTTTGATTCGGTGGTGAATCGTTCATGTTCCCGTATCTCCCAGCCCAACTGACGGAGAGCCCTGTAAACGTAGTGCGTGCTTAACGTCTCAAGCCGGGGCAAAAAAGACGCAAACTCCTCCAGTCCCGGCTCCGCCCGATGGAGGGTAGTGTATAGGTGGAGTTCCTGGGCGATCTGCCGGGGATTGGGAATAGAGACTGAGACAGTCGCGCCTGCCTCTTTCGGCAGTGGCGCTTCTTTCCACTTCAGTTCATAGAGCCATTCGTGATGAGGGTTTGCCTCGGGCTTTGTGAGTGCTTTCCGATCCACTCGCCGGAGGGAGAGTCCCCTCACTTCGGCCACAAGGGCCCCTTCGGGATCGTACAGGAAGGCATCAAAATGCAAAGTGTTCCTGGTTTCAGTTTGACGCTTACCCGGCGAGACAACGACATGACTCCACAAAACTTCTCCGGGCTCTCGATAGACCACGTAACTTTCAATCCCAACCGGCATGTAGATCGAGCCACTCGCAGCCAGATCCTCAAGACTCAGCCCGGCGGCAGCGAAGGATTGCAAGCAAGGATCAAGCAGCCCGGGGTGAATCTGATAGAGCGGCGCTTCGGGTGCAATCGCTGGCACGAGGCGAATCTGACTCAGGGCTTCATCTTTGCCGCTCCAGAGCCTCTCCAGTCCCTTGAAGGTGGGACCCAGGTACATCCCCAGATCCTGAAATTGTTGACGGTAGGGTTCGACGGGGATCTCTTGCTGGCACCGGGATTGCACTTCCTCTAACGGGAACGGTGTCTGTGCGCGGGAATCTACTGCCGGTTCCTGGATCTGAATTTTCCCCGCAGCATGAACCTTCCATCTAGCCTCACCATTCGACTCGCCGGCGATGAGGCTGACAAGCTGAAAGGAGGCTTCATGGCCTTCCGGGGGTGTGACTGCGATCTGAACTCTTCGCACTTCCCCCTCGTTGAGGATAAGGGCTTCCCGGATATCCATTTCCTTGATGCCGTAGCTCCCAGGTCCAAGGGCTTCCTTGGCGGCGGCTGAGATCATTTCAAGATACGCCGTAGCCGGAACCACCACCATTTCGAAAACCTGGTGATCCTTAAGCCACGGGAGCGCAGCCACTGAAAGGTGCGACTCAATCAGGGTGTCCTTGATGAAAGGCGAATCCAGGCGGTGGCTGAGCAGCGGATGACGAAGGGTCTTGAGCGGAAGGTTCGCCGTGGTCTCCTTCCCTTGTGCGGCCCGGTCTCTGGGTACTTCAATCCAATACCGTTTTCGCTGAAATGGATAGGTCGGGAGCACAATCCGACGGCGCCGGTAGTCGCGATCAAACCCCGTCCAGTCCACGTCCGCCCCCTGAACATACAGGCTTGCCAGGCTATCCAGCATTTGCTGCCAATCATCGCGGCCTTTTCTCAGCGAAGGGAGCCACATCCCAAACCCTTCAGGCAGGCACTTGCCGCCCATCCCCAACAAGGTTGGGGTGGGTCCCAGCTCCAGAAAAACCTGGTAGCCTTTCTCCTGCAACGCCTGCATCGAAGTGGAGAACCTCACGGCCTCACGGACGTGTCGCACCCAGTAATTAGCTTTTGAGATTCCCTCCGGAGGCACCATCTGTCCGGTGAGATTGGAAATGAGGACGAGTCGCGGCGGGGAGTATCTCACCTTCGCCGCGGTTTTTTCGAAATCTTCCAGCATCGGCTCCATCATCGGAGAATGAAAGGCATGCGAAACCGTCAGCGGTTTGACCTTTATCCCCACCGCTACGAACTTCTTGAGGATGTCTTGCACCGCTTCGCTTCGACCCGAAATCACTGTGTTCCCCGGACCGTTGAGTGCGGCGATGGCGACGTCTTTTCGATAATCTTCCAGTTCCGCTGCCACGCGAGCTTCATCAGCAGAGATCGCAGCCATCAAACCCTTTTCACATCTTTCCTGCATCAACCGGCCGCGCGCCGCAATCAGGCTCAGGCCGTCTTCGAGACTGAAGACGCCCGCCACACAGGCAGCCACGTATTCTCCGACGCTGTGCCCCATCACCCCCGCGGGGAGAATTCCCCAGGAGCGCCATAACTCGGCCAGCGCGTACTCCAGGCAAAACAAGGCCGGTTGAGTGTATGCCGTTTCATCGAGGGGTGAGGACTGGCCGGGTTCCGGATACAGGACCGAAAGCAGGGGCAGATGGAGCTCGTCCTTAAGAATCTGGCTGCATTGATTTAGGACTCTCCGGAATGTCGGCTGGGTCTCATACAGTTGTCGCCCCATGCCCACATATTGAGAGCCTTGCCCGGTGAAGAGGAAAGCCACTTTCAAGCGGTCAGAGCCTTTCGTTTGTCCCTTGAACACACCCGCCGGCACCTCGCCGGAAGCAAGTTTGCCGAGCTTTTCACACAATTGCGCCAAGGACTCGGCGGGCACGGCAATGCGGTGTGGCCAATGGGCACGGCCTGAATTTGCCGTGTAACAAATGTCGGCGATCGCTTCGTCAGGATGGGCTGACAAATGCGCATGGAATCTTCCCCCCAGTGCATTTAGCGCCTCTTCGTTCAAGGCCGAGAGAGCGAGCAGATGCCGTGGCCGTTCTACCTCCGATCGAACGGGTTCTGGAACGGGGGCTTCCTGAACCACAACGTGAGCATTCGTCCCGCTGAATCCAAAGGAGCTCAGTCCGGCGATGCGAGTCCTGCCGGGAGGGTTCCAGGGGATGAGCTGGGTGACGACTTTAACGGACAACTCCTCCCAGGGGATAAAGGGATTGGGCTTCTTCACGTGCAGGCTGGGCGGGATCTCACGGTGTTCCATCGCCAGCACCAGCTTAATCAGGCCGGCAACGCCGGCGGCGCCTTCAAGGTGACCGACATTGCTCTTCACGGCGCCGATCAGGAGAGGCTGATCCGGCGGACGACTTTCACCATATGCCGCCCCCAGGGCCTGGACCTCGATAGGATCTCCCAGAGAGGTCCCCGTCCCATGCGTCTCTACATAGCTCACCTCCGCCGGCCGGATGCCGCCGCTGGCCAGCGCATCGCGGATCACAGACGCCTGGGAGGGTCCGTTGGGCGCTGTCAGCCCGCTGCTCGGTCCATCCTGGTTAATGGCGCTGCCCCGGACGAGGGCCAGAACTCGATCCCCCTCTGCTAAGGCATCGGAGAGGCGCTTGAGAACGACCACGCCGCAACCTTCTCCACGTGCATAGCCGTCAGCGGAGGCATCGAAGGTCTTGCACCGGCCGTCGGGAGCCAGCATCGAAGCCTTTGACAGTGCAATGAAAGCGTCCGGGGAAAGAATGACATTCACTCCGCCGACAAGAGCCAGGTTGCACTCACGGCCTCTCAAGCTCTGGCTGGCGAGATGCACCGCGACCAGGGAAGAGGAGCAGGCGGTATCCAGTGTGACGCAGGGACCCTGTAAGCCCAGCACGTAGGACAGTCTTCCCGAGGCGATGCTATGGGCAATGCCGGAAGCGTGGTAGGCATCGAGTTTCGTGACGTCGAGCGAGCGGAGCTGCAGGTCCGAGTAGTCACTCGTGCAGATGCCCACAAAGACCCCTGTGCGGCTGCCCGATAGTTTGTCCGGCGCCTGGCCCGCGTTTTCCAGGGCTTCCCAGGTGACCTCCAGGAGGAGTCTCTGCTGAGGATCCATCCCAATGGCTTCACGGGGTGCAATTCCGAAGAATTGCGGGTCGAACAGGTCGACCCGATCCAGGAAGGCGCCACAGCGGGTGGACATCTTCCCGGGCGTTCCGGGATTGGGATCGTAGTAGGCTTCGATGTCCCATCGATCGGGCGGAATCTCACGAACGGCGTCCTGACCCTCGCGCAGAACCTGCCAGAATGACTCCGGATCGTGGCCCCCCCCAGGAAAACGGCAAGCCAATCCGATGATGGCAATTGGCTCTCGTTTCGCCTGCTCAACCGCATGAAGCCGGGACTGCAGCTCCTCCAGTTTGAGATAGGCCTGTTTCAATGGCGAAAGCGAACTCTTTTCTTTAGGATCACCGTTCACAGGAGATTACCTTCCATGAAAACCTGAGGTTCGTTTGTGGCCTCGACCCTCAGGGGGCGTTTCAAACCTAAATCGTTTCCAACTTCTTAAGCAGCAGCTTCTCTACTTCCTCATCGGATAAATCCTCAATCTTCATTACTGCTTGAATGGCCTCTGCTCTCTCTTCCTTTCGCCCTGTGACGAGAGGAGAGATTTCTGCAGCCTTCCCGCTCTTTGGTGAAAGGGGTTGCAATGAAACTAGGTCAAGGGTGAGGACCCGCGACGCCAGGTAGTCGGCGATGGCCTCCACGTTGGGATAGTCAAAAATGAGAGTGGCAGGAAGGACATGAGGCAAACCCAGTTCAGTGCTCAAGGCGTTTCTCAGTTCCACCGCCATCAGAGAATCAATCCCCAGATCCATAAGGCGGTGGCGACGATCGATCGGATCAGAACGATCTCGCCGCAGGACTTTCATGGTGCGGCTCCGGACAAATTCCACCAGTTGTTCACGCTGCTCACTGGGCGGGGACTGCCGGAGTACTCGCAGGAAATCCTCCAAGCGCCCTCCCGGAGCCTCCACACTCTCCACCTCGATCAGATCCATTGAAGACGGCGGGCTCAAATCTTCCATCCCGGTATCGCGCCCCTCGCGCTGGAGGGAGTAGCCGGACGACGGGGCCCGGGCGACGATGCAGTGTACTCCCAGGATTTCGGCGGGGGATCCGGACTCGGGAAAGGCCACAACCTCCTCATAGCCATGAAAGCGGAGCAGTGTCTCCCACTGTTCCCGGGCAAGCAGGGGGCTATCCTGGCGCAACCCGTCGTTGAAGCGATGCCAGTCTTCAATGAGACCGTAGGAAAATTCAATCCACGAGGGGGGATTGGTCACTTCGCACAGGAGCAACAAGGCGCCGGGCCCCTGAAGTCTTAACACGTTTTCAATCGTTTCATCCAGGTTCCGGGTGGCATGCAGGACGTTGGAAGCGATTACAGCATCGAATCGATGTTCTCCAAAGCCCTGCTCTTCCGGATTTTTTTCTATATCCAGGAGGCCGAAACGAATGAATGGGTATTCTTTGTATTTATCACGCGCACGATCAAAGAAGAGCTTTGATACGTCAGTGAAGCAGTAAAGAGTACGATTGGGCGGCAGCACCGGCAGCAATGCCGAAGTCGAACCCCCGGTGCCCGCACCGATTTCAACGATACGCAATTGCCGGCCATGCGGCAGGGTTCTTACGAGCGACTCGATGGCCGATCTCGCGATGCTGTTGTAATAACGCGAGAGGGCCCAGTGCTCATAAATATCTTCCGCCAGTGCGAGCGATCCCCCCTGGAAAAGCGTGTCGAGCGGGGTAGCTTCACCCTTCAAAATGAAAGGCGCCATTTGGCCACAACGGTCCATGTATTCAAGCACAAAGGGAATATCCGAGAGCTCCGTGCCGGCGAGGCGGCGGGCTGGACTGAGAAGGTCCTCTGAGAAGGGGGCGGGATTCCCATACACGTCCCCGATTTCCTGCAGCAACCCTTCTGCGGCCAGTTTCTTCAGCCAACGTGAAATAAGGATTCGGTAGGTGGGGAGAATCTTGCACTCTTGAAGTAATGAATCGAGCGAGTGTTTCTGATTCGCTGTTCGAAAGGCCCCCAGCTCGCGGAGCGTGTGAACCACGTGGGCGGTGGTCAACCGGTCGAGAATTTTCCACTTGGCTGGATAGCCGTCGAGGGCCAGATCCATGGGGACCTGGCGGGACTGTTCACGAGCTGTGCTCACCACTTGTTGCCAACGGGAGGTTACCTGGGAGCTAGAGCCGAGCTGGCGTGTTCTGGCAGCTTCCGCCCAGAATTGCTTGCGCCTCCACGGGTAGGTCGGCAGCATGATTTTCTTGCGAGCGTGATGGCGGTCGAATCCACTCCAGTCAATGTCTACACCGTTCACGTAAAGGGTCCCCAGAGATTCGAGGATTTGATCCCAGTCATTGCGGTCCTGCCGGAGGGAGGGGAGCCAAACGCCCTGGCTTTCCGGCACACACTGGCTGCCCATGCTGACCAGGATGGGGGAGGGACCGATTTCCAAAAACACCCGGTAACCTTGCTCATACACCGCCCGCATGGCCTCCGAAAAACGCACCGTGTGGCGGAGGTTGTGGCGCCAATAGGCGGCATTCAACAAATTCCGTTCGCCGACCATCTCCAACCGCATGCTCGAGAAGAGGGCTGTCTGGGGTGGACGGTAGACTGCACGTGCCGCTGCCTTCTCAAATTCTTCCAGGACAGGCTCGACCAGGGGCGAGTGGAATGAATTGGAGACCTTCAAAGGTTTGGTCTTGATGCCCTCGGCCTCGAGGGTGTGCAGGATCTCCTGCATGGCCGTGCGCTCCCCGGAAATGACCGTACTTTCCGGTCCGTTGACCGCCGCAATGGCCACCCGGTCCCGATAG
>JBGQBO010000070.1:0-22627 GCA_041494885.1 Terriglobia bacterium | reverse complement strand
CGGATTCCCACTTTCCCACAGGCCTCATCATCATCCATCTCAACGGAAAGGACTCTCAACCTAAAAGCGGACATTTCATTTGCTAAAAAAAGCGGACATTTTAACTTGCTAATGACAGTACGACAGTCCCGGCGCTCTTCGGCAGAAGATGGAGAAGCTCAGATCTCCGCAATCTGCAATTTCAACGGGAGAACTCCCCTCAGCGTGGATCTCAACCTGAATTGACACCTTTAGTTCATTCGTCTTTAAACACGATCAAACCATACCAGGGCACCCCCTTACAAAATGAAATGCAGATCGCGGAGACCTGACCGTCGGTATGAAGCATCACCGTTTGGGCAGTGGCTCAGGTAGGTCAGGCCTGCGCCTCAAGATTGCCCTGACTCCATAGCGATAGCGCCAGGCCAACGATTGTCAAAGAGAAGAGAATGAGGTTTACGAGGGGTCCTGGTGGGCTTCCCGTGCGGACAAGTGGAATAAAGTGGAGAATCAGTTCTCTGGCCAGATAATCGAGCGCTAGCAGTGCAAACATGAATGTGATCACGCTGCGATATCGCACCAACACCAGTACACATAGCAAAGAGATGATCAGACGGGAGAGCCCCGAGAGCGCGAAAACTGCTACGACTGTCTGTGCACCTGCGGGCGTGTATGTCTCAAGTGGGATGCCGTCGGCGGATTTCACGACAGAGTAACTGTTGAAGATGACGAGTAGACTCTGTAAGATCTTCACGGACACGACCAGTGCGAAGAGCCAGAGCGCGAGTTTATGGCCGCGATACGTATTATCGATGCACTGGGGAAGAAGCTTCTTGATCATAGCAGTTCCTTTCTTGACGCGGAGCAGCTTCCAAATGACGCCTAACGCTCGTGCTCACCCGTCTGCCGACTTCTTGGCAGATCGGGTGCGGCGCATTGTTAAGGGTTGTTGTTATGTTACAAAGTTATGACTACTTTTCCTCGAGCGTGCCCTTCTTCCAGATACCGGATAGCCTCAGCCGCGTGGCTTAACGGGTAACGCCTATCTATGACGGGTACAACCTTTCCGGATTCAAGAAGATCTTTCAGAAAAACCAGATCCTTCTTGTTTATGTTCGCCATAAAGAATCGCATCTTCTTGCTCCCAATCAGTGATAGTAATGGTCCCAGTAACATAGCTTGGAGAATTTGAGCCCAACCACCTCCGGCCATGACATAAATTCCCTTGGGGCTTAATGCGCGCCTATAATCGAAAATCGAATGATACGCGTTGGCGGCAAGAATCAGATCGTAACGCTGCCCACTTTTTGTGAAATCTTCTCGCGTGTAATCAATCACATGGTCTGCGCCAATCGATCGCGCCGTGTCCACATTTCTTGTGCTGCACACAGCAGTGACTTCAGCCCCGAATGATTTGGCAATCTGGACCGCAAATGTACCCACACCACCCGATGCGCCATCAACCAGAACCTTTTGGCCCGGCTGGATCCGTCCCTCGTCACGGAGACCCTGAAGGCCGGTGACTGCCGCCACGGGTACGGCGGCTGCGTCCTCAAACGTTATGTTAGCCGGCTTCAGCGCCAATTTATCTTCAATAACACACCCATACTCGGCAAAGGCCCCACGGCACACGCCGAACACCTCGTCGCCTGGTTTGAACTGGGTTACATTCCTGCCAACCGCTTCAACCTGGCCGGCCACATCGACGCCTGGTCGTGTGCTCTTTGGCTTGCGCAGCCCCCCCATCATAAGGCGGGCAAACAACGGTTTCCCTCTCATGAGGCGCCAGTCGAGTGCATTGAGGGAAGCCGCGCGAACTTTTATCAAGACTTCATTGTCCCCAGCGGTCGGCCTTTCAATTTCTTCACACCGGAGAACATCGGGCGAACCGTAGTTGTAATAGACGATGGCTTTCATATGAATTTCCTTTGGTATTTGTCTTTGCACGACAGCTTACAAGTCCACTTGAACGAGTGGGTAGGCAGCGACCCGGCCTGTGCTCAACCGATTGTTTTACCGAGCTCAGCTATCCCCGATGGTCTTAATCCTTTAAACAGAAGCCAAAAGCTCAGCGCTAGTTCGAAGATAGCCATGGGGGAGTCGAACCACCACAGGTTCACTACTTTGGAGAAGTCGGGGAAGATGTAAAAAACGAATGTGCAGGCGGCGCACCATGCACTGGAGATCACACCAAAGGCAGCCAGTGCTCTGGGGATGTAGTTCGACTTGAACCACAAGTAGCTGCCAACTGTGGCACCCAATCCCCAAAACAGCAAGCCAACGTAGTACGCGTCGAAACCACTGAGGTACAGCCGCGCCAAGGCCGGTAATTGGTCTGGTCCAAACGCACGCGAGTAATCAGCGTCACTCAAGAGTCGAAGAGCGGTAAAGAGATTGAGCGTCGCCAGGAGCCACGTGAGGCCATGGACCAGCCTGCCGAATGCCGCGAGCAAGGCAAGGTTCTGGCTGACTGGCTTGAGGATGACGTAAAGCGCTGTCAGCAGTACGACAACGCCAACGCAGTAAACCATGTCGCCCGCGACGCCGATACGGAATAGTGTTTCGTGCGCCAGGATATTCCGAGCAGTTTCCGCCGGATTGCCGCGGATGATGAGGCGGGCGAAGATGCCAAAATTGACCGTGACCACGGTGACGAACGAGACCAGGCAAGCAAGTCCCGCGACCCTTGCAGCCGTGCGTTGTGAATCGTCGACAGTGCTGATTGTCATTTTGTTTCCTCCCAAAAGGTCGGGTTCAGCGGGTTGGCAGATTCTGTCGTCATGTTTCCAGAGGTATTACTCCTCTCCTCAAGGTGTCCTTCTGCCAGATACCGGATAGCTTCAGCGATCCCTGATTTGGACAGCGTCCGGGGCCCGTCGGCCTCATGGCGCCTTGCTCTCGCCGGTGGATGGGTCAAAGCCGCAACGTTCGCGTACGCGCTGCCGGAATCGTTCCCGCTCCTCGGGCGTCATGGCGTCCCAGCGATCTCCCATGCGATCGGCGAGGCGATCGGCCACGCGACGGCGGAGATGGGAACGACCGGAACCATGCCATCCAAAGCCGCCGAAGAGAATCCGGCCCAGTGCAAGAAGTCCAAGCGCTTGCCAGAAGGTGACCTGGCGGAAGCTGAAGAGTGGCGGCAGCAGCCAATTCCACAGGTGCAGTACTATTTCGCCGCCGATAACGACAAAGACCAGCATCCCCAGAATCGCCAACGGAGCGAACAAAATCAATCTTTTCAATCTCGGTCTCATGTTCAGTTCCTCATGCTTTCGTAAATTCGTCATAAATGCTTTGCAATCGCTCGCGCAGATGCAGCACCGCATAGTGTTTTCGCGAGAGCAGCGTATTCACGCTCACGCCGGTCTCGGCGGCGATCTCCTTGAAGCTGCGTCCTTCCAACTCGTGCGCCACGAAAACCTCGCGCTGCTCCTCCGGCAACTCATCGATCGCCAGTTCGAGTTCGTCGAGAAGCACGTTACGGACATAAAGCGCCTCCGGTCCGGCATGGGGTGAAGGCAGCAGGTCCTCCAACTGCAGCAGTTCGTCCTCCTCGTCCGCGACCGCCGGATCGCTGAAGCTCTCCGGCTTCTTCTTGCGGAAGAGGTCGGTGATACGATTGCGCGCCACGCGAAACAGCCAGCCGGTAACGTGCTCGATCGGCATCAACAGGCGATTCGCTTCCACCAGCTCGTAGAAAACCTCCTGCAGGATGTCTTCGGCATCGCGCGGGTCAGGCACCCGCTGGCGAATGAAGTTGCGCAGCCGGGATTGCTCCCGCTTGACCACCTCAGAGATCCTCCGGTCATGTTCGAGGCTCATGCGCTCCAGGCTCGCCGCGTACTTCCTCTAAGGATGTAGACGAATTGGGGGGTGCGAATATTGTAGGGTCTCGCAGAATATTATCAATGTAGGGTCAGACCAGGACATGGACCAGAAGGGAGCGGTGCAATGGACTAATGCAATTCGACTTTCCACATGCGTCACTCCCTGTGCGTTCCTTTTTATTTGTTTGCCCAAACTCGGTCCGTGGAAAGAGCTGGAGCAACGGGCTGAACATGCTGCAGAATCTGGTCCTAGGGGTCGGCCTCGCTGAGGGGCGTCGAGTTGGTAGCTCAGCGTTTATCTTTCCGGATTCGCCAACCCTCATGTCGTTCATTCACGCCGCTCGCTATCAGCTCATGTGGACACAAGTGTTAATCACTGTTAAATCACCAACACCTTTATATCAGGGTAGCCCATCAGCTTGAGAATAAAATAGTTGACTGCTGCTTCACCGGGATCATCGGAGAAGCAAACAAGCTCCGCATATCTCGGGACCCCGGCCTTGGCCAGGATGTTCCAGATATCTTTCGCGGCTTTGGGCATGCCGTCGGCATTCAGGAGATCAGTGTACGGGACATGAACAACTTTGCCGTCCTGAGCTTTAGCAGGCACATTCTTGCCCGAAGCAATCAATACCTTGGGATAAGATCCCTGGGTGCTCTTCGGGTCCGCAATGATCACGGCCTTGCGGACATTCCCGGGATAAGTCGTGGGAGGTATGGATAAGTCGTGAGGAACCTGCTTGGGGGCCACAACCGTGGCATCCTTTTTCACGTCGAAACCAAGTTTTGCCCATTTATCCATGGAGTCCATGAAGACAGATACTTTTTTCTGTCCCAGTTTCTCCAGCATTACGAACGCCAGGGCCGCATCTTTAGTCAACCCTGCGCCTGAAATGACGACCGCTTCGTGAGTTGCATTGACGCCGGCCGGACCCAGAATTTCAGCCATCTTGTTGGGATTGGAGATATTGCTTTTGAACACATCGGCAGGGATGTTAAGCGCAAAAGGCACATGTCCCTGATTAAATGCGCCTGCAGGCCGCACATCCACGATGCTGACGTGTGTGTCCAGGAACGTCCTTATCCTCTGGCCGCCCCAAGACTGCAGCCAGTTCGTTTCCCGCATGATGAACGGGGCATCGAATGTCCAGTAAGGGAGGTCTCTTTCATCGGACACCCATCCCATCTCGGACTCCGGAAAAAGTTTAACCTTGGGGTAATTCACTATGAACTTAGCGGCGAAAAACGGCACACTGGCGGTTACTCCACCCCCGCAATAGGTGTAGATCTGCTGTTCAGGCCGGATGCCCAAATAGGTCAGCATTCTCCTTATTTCTTCGGGTGATTTGAAGGTCCTGTCGGGATTGTAAAAGTCGGCACTGGGCGCCAGGATGCCATTAGGGATATGGCCGGCTTTGTTAAAGGCTTGGACTTCTCCAAAATGCCAGTCGGCTCCAAGTGCTTCCACTAAAGCACTATTGACCGGATCCCCGGATGCGGTAAGGAATTCGGGCAGCTCGACTTTCACATCTTCGTTAAGCTTTTCGATTTTGAAAGAGCCCTTCTTCGGGGCAGGTGTAGTGTCCTTCGTTACCGGCAATCCTTCCTCCTGCCACTTGAAGAGCCCGCCGTCCAGGATTAGAAGGTTCTCCGCAGGGAAGCCGTGATAGTAGAGGGAGAAAAAGAGCCGGGTGGCCAGCATTGTGCCGCCCGGATCGTACATTACGATCTTTTTCCCGGAACTGATTCCCCAGGACTGGTAGAGTTGTTCCGTCTGAGCGACCGGCATTCCCCCGAGACCATAGGCGAATAGGTCGAATATGTTGACGCTGACTGCGCCGGGAATGTGTTTTGCCGCATAAATCTGAGTGGGTGACGCGTCGAGTATCAAAACATCGGCATTTTTAAGATTTTTCTCAAGCCACTTGACATTGACAAGATTACCTTCGATTCCGTCTGCCGCCATCAAGGGCTGCGCCAAGAGCAGGCAGCCTGCAACGACAAGAAGGAAGCAATACCTCAAAACTTTCGACATGTTGTCCTCCTGTTGCTTCATTGTTTCTTGTTATGTTCCACAGTTATTATTGCTTTTCCTCGAACGTGCACGCCTGACGCGTGCTGGGCGATGCCGGTCGCGATGTAGAAGAGAAACATGAAGCCGGCAAGTCGTGCGTTCGTCGTGCGAGTCATATGTGCTCCGGGACGGCCAATGCGCCGAGAGGAAGTTCGCGAAACCGTTGCCGGCTTCTTTGAAGCTTAGCTCGGCACCTGGCTTGGAAGCCGTTCTCTGAAACCCTTGGCCATCATCCACAAAGCTAGAGCTGAGTGGCTCAGGGCCATGGTCGCGCCCATCAGCGTAACGCTGCGATAACCCAGGAACAACGGTAACGTGATCCCTGTGAAGTGAAGCGTGACCGTGATCAGTCCAAAGGCGGCCAGTACGCGCGGCACCAGGGTGAAGCGGTACAGCAAGCTGTAGAACAAGAAGATCCAAGCATCAATAACAAGCAGCTCCGAGTAATGCGCCCACCTCCTTGTCGCGCCGACAGCCGCCGCAAGCGTTTGGAAAAGCTCATCCGGGCCGCCTGCCAGGCCGTACTGCTGGCTCAAAGATAATATCGACAGGATGTGGGCGTTATCGACTGCTTGCAGCGAAAACATGATTACACCCACGGCCACGAGCAAGAGTGCCATCTGTTCGCTATACTGACGAAAGACCGGCCATGCCGTGATGGCGATGCCGATCGTAAGCGCGCAATTCGCAAACAAGAGAAACACAGCCACCTTGATCTGAAAAGAGGCCCCCGCAGCATTTGCAAGGAAGTCTCGAGAGCCCCTTGTTAGCGGATGCAATAACACGAAGGGCACAATAAGTCCCGCTAACTGCACGAACAACAGGATGCCAATAATCCGGCCGACACTCTTTGCAGATCTCATAATTCACTCCTTCGAAAGGGATTAAAGGGAATATTTAGCTAGTCAGCCGTAAACAGGTAAAGGAAGCCGACAACTTTGGCCGCGGTATGTTGGCCGGCTGCAACTGGTCGGTCATTACAGCTGTGCTCATACTCACCTCCTCATCCAGAGCAACGGGTCACGATGGGCCGGTAAAGTACCGCTATAAATCAGGAGGCTGTGGCGGTCAACGGCTGCGGCTTTGCGCCCATGATCAGGAGCCACAGCATCAGCGCCAACTCCCCGAAGAGGGCGGGGTAGGCGATGCGAGAGACCATATCCTTGTATTGCGGCAACAGTAAGCCCGTAAGGCTCATGGCCAGACAGGCGAAGCCGTTGATGACCAGCCACACACCCAGGAAACGGGGTAGGAAGCGCGACCTGTATACCAGGATCGCCAGGGGGAAAAGCCAAAGGCCCCAGAATATTTCTAATGTCAAGACTCCGTAATCGTTAATTTTAAGAAAGAGCATAGCCAAATCTTGTCTCTGAGTAAGTTCGAACGTTTTCAATATTTCGCCTTTAAGAATCATAAGGGAAGTAATATTGAATGCCTCCATAATAAAAACGGTTGGAATTTGCACAATCACAAATGCAACCAAAAGTTTGACCTGACGCTCGTTTACCTGTTTAAACAATCGATACAGAACCAATACCAAAAACACCCAAATGATGTTGCTGATAAGATCATTAATTATGGACGTTCGAAATAAGAATTCATGAGCAAGGATGTTATTGGCGGTGGCAACTGCATCTCCCCGGACCATAATCTTTGATGGTATATAGAACATGCCATAGACGCCCGTTATTATCCAAATGAGATACAGTAGGCCAGCAAATCTTGCAGTCTTTTTGAGGGGACTCACATTCGTTTCCATACGATTTGCTCCTTCAGGTTTTTTATCATGGCGCACGATGTACTTAAAAACGCCAGCGGTATAACACCCAGATTAAGTTGCAATCGGTTGCGCGGCGACTCCCTTGATGAGCAGCCACAGCCCGAGCGTCAGTTCGAACACAAGTATGGGTAACCAAATGTAAGTGGTCACCGGGCCTCCGATGAACCCCGCGAGCTGCAGGGGAAGGACGACCACGAGCAGGATCGAGGCAAGTATCCCCAGCCAGGCCAGCGGGACGGGGATGCTCCGGGCACGCAGGAACAGGTAGGAGTAGAGCGTGCTACCCACGGCGAAGCAGGTCGCGGCGATGGGGGCGCCCAAACCATCCTGTTGCAGCAGCAAGGCACCGAGCGCGTGCGCTGCCGCCGCGTCCGGTGCAGCCACCGCTGTGCTCGCCGCCGCGACCGACAGCAGTCCCAGCGTGCTTACAGCGGAAAAGGCGCAGATCACGCCCTCGCCGACACGACAGCACAGAGCCATCACCGCGAGGTCGGGGTCGGTGTCGCGCGTGAGGGCGTACAGCGCCACGGCTAAAACCACGGCGTCGAAGAACGCGAGCAGTGCAAGCACGGCAGTCAAGCGCACGAGCGGTGCGTGCTGGGCGATGCTCGCGAGCTTCGCGGCGGTCCCCTCGGTGCCGCTGGTTGCCTGGTTGAACAGGATCATGGAGGCGATGCCGGTCGCGATGTAGAAGAGAAACATAAAGCCGGCAAGTCGTGCGTTTGTTGTGCGAGTCATGCGTGCTCCTCGATGGCGAATGCGGGCGAGAGGAAGTTCGCGAAAGGGTTGGTGGCTTTGCTCATACTCATTGCCTCCTTAGCGAAGGACTGAAGCAAAGGGTGCATGGGGCGCTATGATCGGGATTCCCGCGCCGCGCTGGCCTGTTCCTTCCATCGTTGTTCGTTCACGCCGAACACGAGGAGCCACAGGGTCAGCGCTCCCTCCCCGAGGATGCCGGGGGCCAGATTGTAGGGGGACAGATAGTGTGCTAGCGGCGGTGACATAAAAGTCAGCCAACCCAAACCGCCAAACGCCATTACCACACCCAGAATTCGAGGCAGGAAGGTCGACCTGAAAATCAGGTAGCCGATCAGGAGACAATAGAATCCGAAAAATACCAGGGGGTTGATGTGGAAGGGAGCGAGATGTAAGGCGCTTAGGACCCCAATGGCGCATCCCGCGAGGCTGAAGAACGCCGCGAGCAAAGAGAGGCTCCTGTGCACCGGCTTGAACAGGCCATAGAAGAGTAGCGTCACAAGGATATAGCACACGTCCGCGATGAGGTTGGCTACAAGCCTGCCGCTAACAAAGACCAGGGCGAATACCCCCGTCAGCATGGTAAGCAAGTAGAAAACACCGGCAATCCGGGCCTTGAATTGCGGCGACGCTTCTGCCATCCGTCCCATCATTACGCCTGTGCTCATACCCTTTACCTCCTTAGCGATTGATTGAATCAATGGTGCATGGGGCGCTACGATCGCCATTCCCCCGCTGCGCTGGCCTGTTCCTTCCATCGTTGTTCGTTCACGCCGAACACGAGGAGCCACAGGATCAGCGCTGCTGCTCCGAGGAGCCCGAGGGATGCAATGTAGGGGAACAGACGGTATCCGAGCGGTAGATACAGGAAGCTCAGCCAACCCAAACCTCCCAATATCCCCAACACGCCCAGAATCCGAGGCAGGAAGGTGGACCTGATGATGAGGTAGCCCGTCAGGAGTGCATAGAATCCGAAAAATACCAAGGCGATCGCGGCGCCCCGGTCATTCACCTTAAGAAAGAGGAGCGCCAGCGCCTGCAACTGTTCCAGGCTAAATACACTCAAGGAGTGCGCGCCTCCCAAGACGAACAAGGGGGCGATAAAAAAGACGCGGCTAAAAGTCTTGATGACGCAACCTGCGAGGCCTAAGAACGCGGCAAGCAAAGAGACGCTCCTGCCCGCCGGCTTTAGCAAGTCATAAAAGAGAGCTGTGATGGCGATTTGGCACGCCATTTCGATGAGGTAGACTGCGAAACCCAACTGAAACAAGCTCTTGTGCGCCAGTATGTTCGCCGCCGTAGCCGCGGCATCGCCGTCTACCACCAGATTGCCGCTCACGAAACCCTGGGCGAATATTCCTGTCAGGATGGTGAGGAGATAAAAGGCACCCGTAATCCTGGCCTTGAGACGTGGCGATGCTTCTGGAGTCCGATCCATCGATACAGCCGTGCTCATACTCTGTCCTCCTCATGGGAGTTACTGAACCAAGTGCATGCCAATCAGATCGGTTCACGATAGCGGCGCAGCCGGACCGCTGCGGCGAGGAATACCGCAGCGAAAGCCAGCCCGATCCACAGACCCGGCGTGCTCAAGAATCTCCCCGGGGTAAGGTGCGTCATCAGATCCATCGGAAGCCTACCCGGCGCTGTGAAGGCCTCCGCTCCGCCCGCGAAGCGGTACCCCAGCATGGCGGCGAAATGCGAACTATTAAACACAATCTTCTCGAGGACGCAGATCGCGAGCGGCGGCAAGGCGGCCCATAGAAATACCGCGCGCCGCGCCCAGCCGGAGACCAGCAGCAGCCAGCCGTAAAGTGGCGCATGCCAGAGCGCATGCACGGTCAGAAGGTGGTAGAGCAGCAGCAGCGACATGTGGAACAACGAAGACTGTGTCCATAGCGCGGCGACACTCAGACCGCTCCCCAGCAGCACCGCGCTGCTCAGCAGCAGCATGATCAACTGCGTGGCAACGACGAGCGCGAAGGTGAGCAGTGGCAGAACGATGAGAGGGATGCTCGCCTTCGCGAGCACTGTCGTCAGATCTGAAACCGGCAGCGACTTCCAGAACAGGATACTGCGATCGCGACGTTCGCCATGCAGCGCGTCGAGACAGTAGAACACCCCGACGACAAAGGTGGTCACCATGATCAGACCCATAGCGAAGTTGTATGGTTCTTGGAGTACCCCACGCCGCTGAGCCAGGTTGGTCGTCGACACCGCACGACCAATCGTGGCGATCAGGAAGCCGAACAGAGTGACGCCGGCGACCACCAGCGGCGCGATATAGATCGAACGGTTCTCCCACAATTCGCGCCGCACCGACCAGTACATGGGCCGGGTCGCCGACATGGCCGCCGGCGTGATTGCCTGCGAGTCGAGGGAAGAATCGGACACGGAGTTTGATGGCGTATTCATCGAGCCGCTCCTTCTGCCGGGCCGGCCTGATTGCCCATCACGGCAACGAACACGTCGGCGATGCTGGGCGTGCGCACGTCGCCCAGCGCGGCGAGTTGCTGACGATCAACATGATCGAACAGCAGGATGCTGCGACCGAACACCTGGCGCTCGTGAATGGCCCCAAGCGCCCGTGCCGCGGCGATTTGCTCGGGATGAACCATCACTTCCACATAGCGCGACTCGAATTCTTCCATGGTGCAATCGAGGACGATGCGGCCGCGGTTGATGAACATGAGATCGGTGAGGACGTGCTGGACCTCTTCCACCTGATGGGTCGTCACGACGATGGTGCGGCTGCGATCGAAGTAGTCATTCAGCAGGGAATCGTAGAACTGCTTGCGAAACAGGATGTCAAGGCCAAGCGTCGGCTCGTCCAGCACCAGCAATCTCGCGTCAATGGCCATGACCAGAGCGAGGTGCAGCTGGGCCACCATGCCCTTCGACAATTCCCTGACCTTGCTGGCCCGCCGGATGGTGGTCTTGGCGAGAAAACCTTCCGCCTTCGCGCGATCGAATCGCGGATGCACGCCGGCGACGTAGTCGAGCGCCTGCGAAACCCGCACCCAGCGGGGCAGCACTGCGACATCGGCAATGAACGAGACATCGCGCATGAGCTGATCGCGGTTGGTCCAGGGATCGCGTCCGAGCACGTTCAGTTGTCCCTGATAGGGGGTGAGGCCGAGAATCGCGTTGAGCGCGGTGGTCTTGCCGGCGCCGTTGGGACCGATGAGTCCGAGGATGCGGCCCTCTTCGACACGCAAATCGACGCCGTCCAGCGCGATGGTTGTGCCAAAGACTTTGCGGAGGCCGCGTGCTTCTACGACTGTCATGGCTTCGTCTCCTCCTCTGCATCATTCGACGACCGGCGGGTGGCGGCCGCATCCAGCAGTTCTTTCGAGGTCAGCCCGAGCCGCTGAATGGTTGCGTAAACCCTGGGCCACTGTTCCGCAAGAAACTTCTGGCGTTCGCCCTGCAGCAGCAGATTGCGCGCGCCCGCATTGATGAACATGCCGCGACCTCGCTTACTCTCAACCAGCTGCTCCTCGACCAGTTGCTGATAGCCCTTCAGAACCGTGAGCGGATTGACCCGATATTCGGCCGCGACATTGCGCACGGACGGCAGCGGATCGCCTTCTTTGAGCACGCCGTCGAGTATCATGGCGACGACACGGTCACGAAGTTGGCGGTAAATCGGCTGATTGTCGTTCCACTCACGGTCCATCAGGTTTTCCAGAAAGCCCTGCCCGCGGATACCCTTCGTCATTTCGTCCGTTGCAGGTCGAAGTGCGCGTGGATCGGCTTGTCCTTCATCATGAACGTCCAATCCTCGGTGTGATGGTTGGCGTCGATGATGGTGAACACCCCATGGTGCATATGGTTCTCCGTGCTCCCGCTGATGTCCTTGAACTCGAACTCGACCGTCTTGCCGTCGGGCGACATCTTGCCGGTCATGCGCGGCCGGTTTCCCGCGTCGCAATAGTGAACCAGCGTGAGCTGGTCTCCGTCCATGTAAAGCATCGTGACCGGATGGTCGTACTTTGTCGCATCCAACGGCGTTCCTGCTTCCTGGAACTCGTGCACGAGGACGTGTCCCCGCGAGGTCACGCGCAGCGAGGCGTGCATCTTGCTGCCTGACATCTCCGGCGCCTCCGGGACGGTGACGGAGCCTTCCCACTCTCCCGCCAGGCTTTTCATGGTTGCGAAGGACTTCTGCGCCTCAGACGGCACAGGAGTCACGGAGGACTTTTGCGCGTCGGACTGCGCGGCAGGCTTTTGCGTGTTTGACTGGGCGAATGCCACGGTTGAGAGCGACATCAGAATAAGCAACAGCATAAAACGAAGGGATTTCATGTTTCATTCTCCTTAAATTTCTTTAGTTTCGGGTCAGGGTTCCGCGTCCCGTACTCAGGTGCGAGCGATCCCCCTTACTCCCAAGTGTGTTATAGTTAACTACAACACTAACTCACATGCAAGCTTTTTCTTTGCCTTTTTTGCCCGCCGTTCCCGCCACCCTCCACATAAGACAAACGGCTCCGTGGCCAGTTGGAGCAAACAGCCATTTCAATTAATTGGAGTTCAGGGCTACCAGCCCAGCGAACGGCCAAATCCTGGTTAGGTGGCGCATACCCCGATCTATCGGGGTGTTCGCGGTCCTTGAACTGATTTGAATTGAAGCCTCCAGCCCTGTCCCCATTGCTTCTTGCCAGTCCGCCAGCAGCATCTGTACCAACGTCGAGGCCATAACAGAACCTCACTCCGAACAGGCCAAATCGCAAGCAAGGCTCCATACCTATTGACACGTATAGATATCGTATGATATAGATATTGGTATGACTGAAGTCGACCCTCAAAAGTTTATTCCACTCAAGACCCATTGGTTTCACATCATGCTGTCGCTTGCGGGTGGAGAGCAGCACGGTTACGGAATCATGCAGGAAGTCCTGAATCGCACGACCGGAAAGGTGCGGTTGTGGCCAGCGACACTGTATGGATCGATCAAGCGGCTAATCGAGGCGGAACTGATCGAGGAATCCGACGCACGGCCCGCGCCGGAATTGGACGACGCGCGACGCCGCTATTATCGCCTGACGGCGCTGGGCAGGCGTGTGCTCGACGCGGAATGTGAGCGCCTACAGGAATTGGTTCGCACCATTCGAGTGAAGCAAGCCACGGTGACGGAATGAATTTCGCATGGCGGATCTACCGCTGGTTGGCGCAAGCTTTTCCGCACGAGTTCAAATTGGTTTATGGCGCGGAGGTGACGCAACTGGGAAAGGACGTCGTGGAAGACATTGCCAGGAGACATGGAGCCGCCGGGCTGATTCGGCTCATCGCGGACATCGCGATTCGCGTACCGGTCGAATATCTGAGCGAAATGCGCCGCGATATGCGGTATGCGTGGCGAGCCCTGATCAAGTCGCCCGGATTCGCGCTGGTCGGCATCCTTTCGATCGGCATCGGAATTGGGCTGACGACAAACGTCTACAGCTCGAAATGGGCGTTGCTATTTCGTGATCTGCCGGCAGCGGCGAATGCCAAAGAGCTGGTGATGCCTGAGAACCCCGTGTCCTATTACTACATCGAGCAGTTTCGGGAGCAAAAGAACCTGTTCGCCGGGGTCGCCGCATTTCAAAACGGGGTGCCGTTCAATGTCACCTTCCCAGGTGATAGGAATGCGCAATGGGAGCGCGTCTTCGGACAGCTTGTATCATCCGATTATTTTTCCGTGCTCGGCGTCCAACCCCAACGTGGAAGAGTGCTCAGCGCCGCAGTTGACAAGCCCGGCGACGCGCCCGTCGTGGTGATCAGCGATCGTTTCTGGCGCAATCGCCTCAACTCCTCTCCCGACGCGGTGGGGCAAATTCTTCGCCTGAATGGGCAAATTGCGACCATCGTGGGAATCACCCCGAAGAATTTTAATGGCGCCCTTTCCGTGAATCCGGCTGAGCTGTTCGTCCCGATCACAGCGCCGGCCGCGCTCGCTCCGGAGCTCGCCAACGACGTTTTGCATCAACGGAATGCCAAGGAGTTCCTGGCCATGATGTGCCTGGCGCCCAGTGTAACGATTGACTCCGCGGAAGCGGGGCTCGACGCGATCACACGTCGCCTCGACGAGCAGGATACTTCGTCGCCAGCGCGCATCGATAAAGGCAGACGCGTCACGTTGCTTCCGGCAGGGACCCGGGTGGTGATTCCCCGGGAATTGAGGCCCGTGTTGGCCGGATTTTTTTTCGCGCTCATGGGCCTGGTCATGACCCTGGCGTGCACGAACCTCGCAAACATGCTGATCGCGCGCGGCGCCATTCGCCGAAAGGAGTTGGCGATTCGACTGGCGGTCGGGGCCAGCCGTTTTCGGCTGATCCGGCAGATGATGAGCGAAGGCATATTGCTCTCCCTGCTGGGTGGCATCGCAGGATTCGCACTTGCGCAGGGTCTCTCGGTGTTGAACTCCCATTTCACCCCACCCATGGGGGTGCCGGTCGAATCCGATTTCAGCTTGGATTGGCGCGCAGCCGTTCTTGCATTCGGCCTTGCGGTCGTATGCGGTGTGGGATTCAGCCTGGCGCCCGCCCTGCAAGCGACGAAAGCCGATGTGACCCCGGCGCTCAAAGAGGGCTCGGCGCTTCAGTTGCCGGGTTACCGGCGCTTGGGTCTGCGCAACCTGCTGATGGGGGCCCAAGTTGCGGGATCGCTCATGCTGCTGCTGATCACAGGGTTCCTGGTCATAGGAATTAGCAAGGAAAGCAGGATCCAAACCAAGTTCGATCCGAACACGATGGTTCTCTTGTCCATCGATCCGGTGCGTGACGGCTACGCGCCCGAAAAAGCGCAAGCTTTTTTCGATAAACTTCCCGAACGCCTCAAGACTCCCGGCCCGGTGCGCAGCATCGCCCTGGCGGCGCAGCCGCCCTTTGCGATCGAAGATGATGACGCCGCCCACCCACTGACTGCGGAAGACTCTGGGGGATCCTCACGGGTGCAGCAGTCCATGATCGAGGAAACTGTGGGCGCGGGCTATTTCGCCGCGCTCAGCGAGCCGATGCTGGCCGGCCGAGAGTTCGAGGAGCGCGATCAACGGGGCCCATCAGAGGGATCGAAGACTTTTTCTTTGCCCGTCGTGCTGAATGAGACTGCGGAACGCAAACTTTTCGGAAATGAGAATGCGATCGGGAAGCGCGTTAGGGATGACAAGCAATCCTATGAAGTGGTCGGTGTGGTCCGCGACTTGAAGAATGGAATCGGGTTCAGCCAATCTGTGATTTACTTGCCGCTGACGCGGCGTGATTTTGCGCGGCCGCCAGCCGGCGGTATCACCATTCTGGTGCGGTCGGATGCGGGAACGGATGCGCTTGGTGGCATTCGGAACGAGATCGCTTCGATCGATCCCAATCTGAACATCTTCCATGTGCAAACGCTCAGCGATTACCTGGATCGCAGCCGGGCTTCTACGCGGTTCGCCATCCAAACATACGGCGGCATTGGGGTTTTTGGGCTAGTGTTGGCCGCCATCGGACTCGCCGGGGTCACGGCCTACGCGGTGGCGCAAAGGCGCAAGGAGATCGCAATCCGCATGGCGGTGGGCGCCACCAGGGCGCAGGTGCTGCGGCTGGTGTTGCGTGAAGGCACGGCTCTGGTAAGCGTGGGAACCGCTCTGGGATTTTTGGGCGCGATGGCAATGGCAAAAATACTCTCGACGCTGACGAACATTTTTGTCGAGGCGCTTAGAGTTGGCACCGACGATCCGCGCTTGCTCATCGGCGCACCCGTGCTGCTGGCAGCAGTGACGATGATCGCCTGTTACGTGCCGGCGCGCAGGTCGGCTCAGATCGATCCGATGAAGGCGCTGCGCGAGGAATAACGTGCTGACCGGTTCGTCTCCGGCAACGCACTCGTTGCACCCACACCCTTTGTCCAGTGCCCGGTAAACGGATGAAGCGGCACAGATCTACGCAATCTGTAATTTCAACGGGAGAACTCCCCTCAGCGTGGATCTCAACCTGAATTGACACCTCTAGTTCAATCCTCCTTTAACGCGATCAAACCGGACCAGCGCCGGGTGGCGCACACATGCGCGGTTGGCATGTGTGCGCCGTTCTGTGAGAGTGAAGAAATGCCCGGGGCCAGGTCTATTCGGGCTGTTGCCGCCCCCTCCGACCCATGGGCGGTACGAAGACAAAGCGCGGAGCACGAGATCATTGTGCCCCTGCGACCGTCAGCTCCGTCAGGAGCGGCCTCTTTATAGACTCCCGGGTGGCGCACACATGCGCTGTTGGCATGTGTGCGGCGTTCTGTGACAGTGAAGAAATGCCCGGGGCCAGGTCTATTCGGGCTGTTGCCGACCCCTCCGACCCATGGGCGATACGAAGACAAAGCGCAGAGCACGAGATCATTGTGCCCCTGCGACCATCAGCTCCGTCAGGAGCGGCCTCTTTATAGATTCGCACACCGACCTCTCCGGTGTAGCTCCGCTAGGAGCGACATCTTTGATCGCCATGACCCTGATCCTCATCTGCCGCGGGGAAGATGTCGCTCCGACCGGGTGGCGCACACATACGCTGTTGGCATGTGTGCGGCGTTCTGTGAGAGTGAAGAAATGCCCGTGGCCAGGTCTATTCTGGCTGTTGCCGACCCCCTCCCGACCCATGGGCAATACGAAGACAAAGCGCAGAGCACGAGATCATTGTGCCCCTGCGACCGTCAGCTCCGTCAGGAGCGGCCTCTTTATAGACTCGCAAACCCACCCAACCGATCAAGCTCCGTTAGGAGCGACCTCTTTGATCGCCATGACCCTGATCCTGACCCGCCGCGGGACCGATGTCGCTCCGCTGGAGCTCGGAGAAGCACATTAACGGCACCTGGGCCTATAAATAGATCGCTCCTAACGGAGCTGGAGGAAGGGCACTCCGCGCGCGCTCCCGGTCTGAGGATTTTGGCAACAGCCTCTTGAGACCAGGTTTCAACACCTGTGAACCGCACATTTTGCTTGACCCTGGAATCGATTCCAGGGTGTAAGCTCAAATCGAGGGGAGACCTCGATGCCCTCAGGGGAACTAGCCCATCTCACTGGCGTCAGCACTGACACCTTAAGATATGACAACAGATTCGGGCTGCTGCCGCGAGAGTTTGCGCAGGGGGGCGTACTTTCCCCTCTCACCAAGAGAACTGGAAGGGAAGACTCGCTGTGAATGCTTTGCCCCCAATTGCCTCTTCTTCGGGAGGTCCTGAACATGCGTAAGACAAAAGCAATTTTGAATAGCGCCATCGTCCTCTACTTTGTCATCTGCTTTGAAATCCTGATAATGATCAGTCCCTTCGCCGGCTTCTTCTATTCCGCGTTTAATCCAATTCTCCTGGGGTTATCGAAATACCGGGCTACGAAGTGGCTTAGTTCCTTCTTTTTCACTCATATGGTTGTGCCGCCCAATGCGCCACTCAAAGTCGTGCGTGTGATGGGTTCGGTGTTGTTCCTGCTTGGCATCGTCATCTTCTTGGTCTGTGCGATCCAGGTGTATGCGAGCAAGTTTCTTAAGAGAGGGGCTGTTCTGAAAGGGCTGTATCGCTGGATTAGGCATCCCCAGTACCTCGCTCTCTCCACTGCCGGTGCCGGTCTCGCCATTCTTTGGCCCAGGTTCATCGTTGTTGTTTTGTGGCTCGTGATGGTCTTGGTCTACTACGTGTTGTCCAAAGACGAGGAGCGGCGGATGCTGGGGCAGTACCCGGAGACCTACCGCGAATACATGGAACGAACGGGAACGTTCCTGCCGAAAGGGCTTGAGGGTTCCATTGCCTTCCCAACGGTCGTGGGCAAAGTCGCACTGTTCGTCCTGATTGCCATCTGCGCCATCGGAGGGGCATTTCTCCTGCGACAGTACACGGTGAGGCATCTCCCTCTTTGGAGAGGCTCGAATGTGGTTGCCCTGGCGGTACTGCCCGAAGATGAGCCGATGATGCAGCTCCGGATGGCGGAGATCCTCAAGGTGGACGAGGTTCGATCCAGACTGAAAGAAAACGAGTCATACCTTGCCTATTTCCTGCCGACGAACTATGTCATGCAGGGACTCATTGCCGACACCGGGGGCGATTGGCAGCTCTATAAGCGCCATCACACCATCGGCAGGTTTACCGATTGGGTGTTTCATCCCTTTGGCCACCTGGGAGGAGCACAACATTCCGTGTTCGACCCGGCCCATGATACGGAGCACAGCATGGCGGCTCGTTCTGTGAGGCGACTGATTTTCCTTAAGGTGTCCAACGTCGTTGTCACCGAGTCAGCCGATGTGTTTGCGGTGAATGCCGTCCGGACACCCGATTTCATGGTCGATCTGGATGTCCACAGCCTCAAGGTCCTCGATGCAAAAACTCTCCCCGTCGAGACCGCTTGGGGCAAGGTGCCCACCCCTGCATTCTGATATTCGTAATTGACGGCGGGTGGCGCATACATCGCGTTTTTTGCGATGTGTGCGGTGAGGGAGTCGATTTGCACTAGCCGCGTGACCAGCCGTCCCTCACAGAGGGCCGCACACATGCACAGAGCGCATGTATGCGCCACCCCGTCCATTTCAGAGTGCACGTCATTCACTGCGCAGCGCCTGGGTGGGATCCACGCGCGTGGCGCGTCGGGCGGGCCAGTAGCAGCCCGCGATCGCGGCCGCGGCCAGGGCAACTCCAGATGCCAGCATGGCCAGGGGATCACTCGGGCTCACGCCGTAGAGCAGGACCGTCAGCAACCGCATCAGGGCCAAAGCTCCCAGGACGCCGATGCCGACGCCAACCGCGACAATCAACATCCCATCCCCGATCACAAGCCGGTAAAGATCGCCCGGCTTCGCCCCGAGCGCGATGCGGACACCCATCTCATGGGTCCGACGACTGACCGAGTGAATCATGACACTATAGACGCCGACCGCGGCGATCAGGAGAGCCAGCGCCGCAAACAATCCCAGGAGCACCACGCTGAATCTTCTAAAGGAGACCGACTTGGCGAGGCGCTCCTCCATCGGCGCAAGGTTCGAGACCGCCTGATCGGGATCAATGCCGAAAACCTGGGCTTTCACAGCCCCGGCCAACGCCCGCGGATCGGAGCGTGTTTTGACAACGACGGTCATGTCGCTCAATGGCATCTGGGGATAAGGGAAATAGACGTGCGGCCCGGCGTCAACATCGAGCGCCGTCTGGTGGACACCTCCGACGACCCCCACGATCCGACGCCACACACGGGGCTCGAAACTCGTCATGACCTGTTGCCCGATTGGACTCTCACGCGCAAAGTCCCGTCTCACCAGTGTCTCGTCGATCACGACCACCAGCGGAGAGCCCGCGTTGTCGCGGGAATCGAAATCCCTCCCGGCGCGCAATGGAATCCCCATCGTCTGAAAGTACCCCGGAGTGACCCAGCGGACATAGACGCGGTCCGACGGCCCCGTGACTTGTGCGGCTCGTCCCTCGATCGAGTATCCGAAGCGCAGGAAACCGATCCCACCGGCGAGAGGAGCGGGAAAGACTCCGGCCGCAGAGTGGACGTCGGGGATTGTCTGGAGCCGTCGCAGGAGGTCGTCGAAGAATTCCGCCTAGAGCGACGAGGCCTGGTATTTCGAGGAGGGCAGGGTGATGTCCATCGTCAGAACGTTCTTTGCCTCAAAGCCCGGATTCACATGGGTGAGTTTCAAGAAGCTATGGATCAGCAAGCCCGCGCCGTTCAGCAAAATCACGGCGAGCGCCACCTCCGCAATCAGGAGCGCTCTTCGCAGCGTCGATGCCCGCCCCGCCTCACCCGCATGGCGCCCGCCCTGCTTCAGCTCCGAATTCATGTCAAGGGAGAGCGCATGGATGGCGGGCGCGAGGCCGAATAGCAGTCCTGTGAGGAGGGTGGCCAGCAGGGTAAAGGCCAGCACGGTGAGATCAATTCCGATGTCGGAGGAGCGCGGCAGGTTTTCGGGCTTCAGCTTCAAAAGCAAGCGGATCCCCCATGTGCCCAGGAAGATCCCCAGCGACCCGGAGAGGACCGAGAGGAAGAGGCTTTCGGTCAGGAGTTGCCGGCAGATGCGCCCCCGGTTCGCGCCCATCGCGGCGCGCACCGCAATTTCCTTCTGGCGAGAGATCGCGCGGGCCAGCAGCAGGTTGGCGACGTTTGCACAGGCGATCAGCAGAAACAGGCCCACGGTCCCCATCAGAATGAGGAGGGAGGGTCCGACTTCCCCGGTGACCTGCTCCTGAAGAGTGATCACCGTCGCCCCCCAATCCTTGTTTGTCTTTGGATACTCTCCGGCCAGACGGGCTGCGATGGCGTCCATTTCCGCTTGGGCCTCGGCCTGCGTGATGCCGTGTTTCAGCCGGGCGACAACCTGCAGCCGATTGGCGGTGCGGCTTTCACGGAGATCGCCGAAATCCGATGCCGCCCAAATTTGAATGCCATCGACGAGGAATGAATCATCGCGCGGCATTACACCGACCACGACCTGAGGGTGGCCGTTCAACGTAATGCTGCGCCCGAGGACTGCAGGGTCTCCTCCAAATCTCCTTTGCCAGAGTCCATAGCTGAGAATAACGGCCTGGGCGCCGCCCGTCAGGCCCTCGTCGCCAAGGAAGACTCTTCCGATTGCGGGCCCGATGCCCAGAACTGAAAACAGGTTGGGCGAGACGATGACTCCGGGCAGTCTCTCCGGTTCACCCAGGCCCGTCAGGGTAAAGTCCTCGCCTGTAAATGCAGCCATGTCTTCGAAGGCCTGGTTGCGGTTTTTCCAGTCGAGGAAATTGGGCGCCGACACCTGGTTCCGCGGTATGCCTTTCGGGTTCTTTGCCCACACCATCATGAGCTGACCCGGATCGCGATAGGGAAGCGGCTTCAAAAGCACGCCATTGACCACGCTGAAAATGGCGATGTTGGCGGCGATGCCGAGCACGAGAATGGAGATGGCGACCGCGGCGAGTCCCGGGGCCTTGATCATCAAACGGACGGCATAATGGAGGTCCTGGATGAAGTCTCTCACCTTGCTGCCGCTACTGGATGTTCCAAGCGGCGCATTCCGTTCGGCGGCCCTCGAGGCCTGCGCCACCGTCCCGAGCAGCGAAGGCCGAACGGCGCGCGTGATATCGCGGTCCAGGAGGTTCTGGTCCCCCAGTTCCTTCAGGGCGGCGGCCATGGCCTCTTGCTCGTCGGCCCCCGCGGCCTTGGCGGCGGCCCAGGACTCCTCCAGGTCACGGGCAAGTTCCTCGATGACCTCCGCCTCCCGCTCGGGGGGAAGCGCGAGCAGCTCCAGCCGTGCGCGGAGAATCTTCTGCCAATCAGGCATGCTTCAACCTCGTGACGCGATTGATGGCCGCCGCGAATTGCTGCCAGATTCCCCGCTGGGCGGCCAACACCTTGCGCCCCGCCGGAGTAATCCCATAGAAGCGTCGCCGGCGCTCTCCAGCCTTTTCAACCCAGCGGCCCTGGATCAGGCCGCGGGATTCCAGGCGGTATAGAACAGGATAGAGGGAACCGACGTGGAGGCACAGGACGTCGCCGGAACGCGCCGCGATCAACTTGCGGATTTCATATCCGTGTCGCCGTCGCTCTTCGAGCAAGGAAAGCGTGAGAAGTTCCGTGCTGCCCTTCTTGAGTTCCCGCTTCAGCATAGATGTGTATGTCATATGTCGCATTAACGTATATCATGCTGACGCTGATACGGTCAATCGGACAAACCAACAAATGGGGTCAAGTCCGAATTCTCAAGTGTGGTATTTGTGGAGGAGAAGAATAGAAAATTTAGGCCTGACCCGAATGGCGCTTAGTTAAGAAATTGAGATGGAAATTGATCCGCTTCCCCGAAGGGGAAGTCTTCAATAGCCCAGGGTTGGCCGCCTTGCGGCCTACCCTGGGTGGGGATCGCCCTAAGAGAGGAAGGAACTCTGAAGGCGGGTGGCGGGTGGCGCATACATCGCGTTTTTTGCGATGTGTGCGGTGAGGAGTCGATTTGCGCTAGCCTCGTGACCAGCCGTCCCTCACAGAAGGCCGCCCTCCACGGCGGGCCATGGGCGCATGTGTGCGCCACCCCGCCCTCCAAAATAATACCCCCGATGGAAGTCGGGGGATCGTTCCGGTTCAGCCTACTGGGCCCTCCAGTTCTCGGATCGAATAGGGGTAGGAAGAGCCGATTGGCTTCGGCCCCTCCCCCCTCCGAACCGGACAGGCGGGTCTCCCGCATCCGGCTCTCCAGTTGGTGGGTCACCCGCCACGGCGGGATTGACAGAGACAGACATGGGCGGTAACCAGTG
>JBGQBO010000069.1:0-22940 GCA_041494885.1 Terriglobia bacterium | reverse complement strand
AGGAAGGATTGACACGGGGTGCCGCAGGCATGCGTAGTTTGCCTGCCTGCGCGTGCTAGAGACGTGAGGGCGGTACTACGCGGTATAAGGAGGAGAGCCAGTGGCTGTTCATTCACAGAGGGGCGAAGCGCGACGCTGAGCTGTGATTCGCAGACATGTAAAGACCGCATGTCTGCGGCACCCGGGGGGGTGGGGACTGGGCTCGGGTTAGGTCACAGGAAGGATTGACACGGGGTGCCGCAGGCACGCGTAGTTTGCCTGCCTGCGCGTGCTAGAGACGTGAGGGCGGTACTCCGCGGTATAGGGAGGAGAGCCAGTGGCTGGTCATTCACAGAGGGGCGAAGCGCGACGCTGAGCTGTGATTCGCAGACATGCAAAGAGCACATGTCTGCGGCACCCGGCGATTTGGCCTGGACACCAGTCCGCGGTGATGTGACCCCAGACATACTTTCTTCGTGAGAATTCATCTAAGTCTTGGCAGGGGAGGTCCTTTTTTGTTGTTCGAGGGCATCTTTAGTGCTAAGAGTTAGGGAGTCTGGGTTTTGCTTTTGGAGTGGTTTGGGTTTTATTGACGGAGGCGATCTTCCTGTTGTCAACAGGACTCATGGGATCTGGCAGAGGGTCAAAAGATCTGCTGGGTTCGTGGCCTGGTTATCCCGTGAAAGTCAATCAACCGTAATGTCCCGCTGAAAAACTGGAAAGGCGAACATTGAATCTGAGAAGGCCATTCTTACAAGATAAAGGATGGCGGCATTAATACAGGGTGGAAGCAACCAGGGGGACAGATCAATGAATCGTACTTTTGAATAAGATTTAATCCCGGGGCTGCCAGAGGAAAACACCGATTGTGCCGGCTGAGGTGAGCGACTGGCGCATTTATCTTGGACTCACCAGAAGGAGAGATTAAAAGTGCGAAAAACACTCGCCATATTACTCGTCATTTGTTTCTGTATTACAGGGTTTGATCCTTTATTTTTGCCGGGGCCAAATCCCGGTGCGTCCTTGCTGGCCGCAACCGAGCAGGCCGAGCAGACAGAAAACACCTCGAATGCCGTCCAATTTTCACCGGAGCAACTGGACAATCTGGTGGCGCCCATTGCGCTTTACCCGGACCCGTTGCTGGCGCAGGTCCTGTTGGCGTCGACCTTTGTGGATCAGATTCCGGACGCCGCTCAATGGGTGGGCTCCAACAACGATCCGAACTACATCGACTCGCAGCCCTGGGACGTCAGTGTCAAAGCCGTTGCGCATTACCCGACCGTGCTTTACATGATGCGCGATAGGATCGATTGGACCACTTCGCTGGGACAAGCCTACGTCGACCAGTCCACCGATGTCATGATGGCGGTCCAACGCCTGCGCCGCATGGCCCGTTCCGCAGGCAACCTCGTTACCACTCCTCAGCAGCAGGTGATCTACGAGGGAGGCTATGTGCAGATTGTTCCCTATCAACCTCGCTACATCTACGTGCCGGTGTACGACCCGGCCGTCGTTTATTATCGACGAGCCCCGGGAGCCATCATTGCCGTGGGCCTCATCTCGTTTGGCGTGGGCCTTGCCATTGGCGCCTGGTTGAACCATGACTGTGACTGGCGTGGTCACCGAGTTTTTTATCATGGGTGGATGGGAGGCGGCTGGATCGCGCGCAGCCGGACGAACGTTCACATTACCAACGTCTACGTGAACAACAGCTACAGGAACGTCCACATCAACCGTACGGTGGTGAATCGGAACGTGGATTATAAGAATCTCAATCGCTATAGCGGTGTTCATCGCAATGTGGATTACAGCCATGTCTCTCGCCATCCCGGCGGCGGCCCGCCCTCCCGGACCCATGGGAATGCTCCTCCCGCCAGGGTCGAGAGCAACCGCGGGCGAGAGCCGATGACGCATCGAGCCCCGCCGACCCAAACGCGACCCCAGACACAAGTTCATAAGGAAACACGGCCGCAACCACAAGTTCACAGGGATGCGCGGCCACAAGTACAAGAACGCAAGCAAGTGCGTCCACAGGTACAAGAGCACAAACAGGTGAGGCCGCAGGTACAAGAGCGGAAACAGACCAGGCCACAGACTCAAGAGCGCAAGGTTGTTCGCACCCCGACGCAAACGCGGAAGGTAGAGCGGCCGAAGACCCAGGAAACCAAGAAAGGGGAATCGAAGTCAGAAAGGAAGAACTAGTAGTGGAACAAGGAGACAACGTGAGAAGCGGGTGGGGGGAGTAGGTCATAGGTATTGGGTGATAGGTTTTAGGGGAAAGCCGAGGCCAGTATTCCAAGGAAGAACTGAGCTCTCACGAAAATGGTTTCCCTTAGACCTCCAACAATTGCCCGTTCGCCGTGAACAGCAATCCCCGTCTCACCCGCCGTTGCCGGACCACACCCGCGGCGTCGAGCATCTCGGCATAGGTGCGGAGTTGCTCGACGTAGAGTGGATAGCTGGAGACGGCGACCTCATCCGAAGGCTTATCGGTCTTGTAATCGATAACCCAAATTTCATTGTCCGACAAGGCAACGAGGTCAACAAAGCCCACGAGTAGACCGCCTTTTCCATCGGCCTTGACGACCGGATATTCGGTCTGGGTTTGAAGGCCGGCCCCCAAAATTCGATTTGTCTGAAGCGCCGTGATGGCGCGCTCGACATCGCCCATGGCTTCGTCGATGGCATGGAAGGCCGGCAGGCGAGTCGCGGCTGCTTGCGCCAGTTGCTTTACGCTCGCTTTTGAGCCGGAAACCACGGCGGCGAGCACTTCGTGAACGAGTCGACCAAATTCGAGACCGAGGCGGCTCTCACGGTTCTTTCCCCGCAAGGCATCCTCATGGTCTGATAATCGGTCTTCTTCTTCTCGAATCGGTGCGATCTCGTGGATGGCCCTGGTGACGGCAAGGGGCTCAGCGATCGGGCGGGAAGACTCTTTCAAAGCCTCTCCCCACCTTGTTCGCGACTGCTCGAGGAGGTCATCAAACTCCTTTGCACGGGTCAGTTCGCGGAAAGGAGGGGCCGGCACAATCGTTTTCGACCAGGCGGCCGGCTGGGCGCGGGAATAAACCGGCTCAAAGCGGATGAATTGTGAGGGAAGGGATTCGGCGATCTGTGAGGTGGCAGGACTGCCCTTGGGTGCATCCGGTAAGGGGAGAATCAAAAAATCCCGTGCGCGGGTCGCTGCCACGTAATAGAGGCGCTTACGCTCTTCGTGGGCGTAAATCTTTTCCTGCTCAAAGGCAGACGTGGAGGGGGGGAAGCTTGCTTTGAGCGGGTGCAGGTTGATGCTCCAGGACTCCCCATCGTGGCTGATGTGCCATGCGGCCTGAGAGTCGCGCCCCTCTGAGATGGAATCGAACCCATCCCAGAGAGCGACGATGGGAAACTCCAACCCCTTGGCCTGGTGGATTGACAGCACGCGTACGAGCGAGCCCTCCACGGGATCAGGGGGATCCAGTTGGGTGGGGTCGTCAATCCACTTTCGGAGAGCCTGGGTCACTCCATCAAAATCAACTCCCTCCCGGGCGGAGTGCAGATCCATCTCCAGGACGATCTCACGAATCATGCTGAGGGTCAGCGGCCCGTTGGGCATCAGGGAGGCCGCCCGTCCGAAACCTGATTGCTCAAGCAGGTCGAGCGCCGTCGCCGAGGGCGGCCTGGAGTTGCGATGCCGACTCAGGTCGTTTACCCACTGTCTTGTGGTCCGCGCTCGTGCCGCCGCTTCTTCAACGTTCTTGCCTGCCTGTGACAACTGCGAGCCTTCACATGAGGCCGCAAGCAGACCTGAGTAATCAATCGCGAAAAACGGGGGTCGAAAAAGGGCCGCCTGGGCAACGCCATCTTCCGGATCAGCGAGGGCCCGCAGACCGAGAATAAAGCTTTGGACGAGAGGCTCCGAAAGAAACAAGAAACCGCCGCGGGCAGTGTAGGCCACATCGTAACGGCGAAAGGTTTCCAGGAGCACCGGAACGTGATAAGTGGAGCGCACAAGAATCGTGATGTCTTCATAACGAACCGCGCGTTGCTTGTTCTCGGTCGGGTCGCGCACTTCGACCTTATTCGATTCGACCATCCACCGCAGGTACCGAACCAGCATTTCCGCTTCAACCTGCAAGCCTTCAGCCTTCCCCTTAAAGCCCGTGTAAGGCAGGCCTAGCACGCAGGGCGCATTCGATTTCGAGACCTTTCCAGATGCGGCCAGGGGGTCATAGAGTGACTGGCCTGACTGCGCGTCCACGGGACTGGTTCCGGGAAGGTGTTCGCCGAGGATTTCCTTGAACCGCCGGTTGAAGACCTCGATCAATTCCGGTCGGCTGCGGAAATTGGCCGCCAGGCTCGCTTCAAGGGCGCCCTGTTCGACCAGCATGCGGCGGGCCTGGTCGTAGGAGCGAATGTCGGCCCTCCGGAATCGATAAATGGACTGCTTCGGATCGCCCACAATCGTGATTCGTCCCGGCCGCAGTTCCACATTTTCCCAGCTCCGTGCCCTGCCCGGTTTCTTCTCGGCTAGAAAAAACATGATCTCCATTTGGAGCGGGTCCGTATCCTGAAATTCATCGACCAGGATGTGGTCAAAGAGCCGCTGGTAAAACTCGCGCAGATCCGTGTCTTCACGGATGCGGTTGCGGAAGCGCAACAACAGGTCGAGATGATCGACCACCTGGTGCCGTTCTTTGATCGATTCATAGAGGCTGACAACGATCGGCTGGAGCCTTACCAGCCGGGCGGCCATCCATTGGAAGAGGGGCCCGGCCAACTGATCTCGCAGCAGGATCTCCGGGCAGTGGCGGTCCTTTGAAGCCCAGCCATAATCCTTCGCCAGCCGGTAGGTCGCGTCATCACCGTTGCAATCGTTGCCCTTGCTGAGATTTCCAGGTTTGATGTCGGTGAGTTCGACCATCCTTCCGAGGGCCTCCGCCGGATCTGCCAGACCAAGCAATCCCTCGAGCGGCTCAAGCAGGGATCGAAATAATCGTTGCCCTTTGGAGTCCGCCGTCAGGGATTCGATCCGCCGGATGACCTCACGGGCGAGTTGTGCAGTCTTCTTCAGATCCGGGACAACGATTTCATTTTCCCTCGGCGGGATATCGCGGCGCTCGATGAATCCTTTAACAAGGGAATCCAATCCGCCATGAAACCAGTAGTCTCCCTCCTTGCTTTGAAGAGGCAAGTCGGCATTCAGGTAGTCGGAAATAGTTTGCTCTGCTGCTTTGGCGCGGGCTCCATCGTTTACATACTCAGAAAGACGTTCTGATTGAGCTGCCCTCACGAGGTGATCGAGCGTCTCAGCGATGAGTTCAGTGGTGTCTTCCCGGATTTCATAAGACGGGCTGAGGTTCATTTCCACGGGACGCAGCCGCATCAGACGGTCGCAAAAGCTGTGGATCGTCCCGATGTAGGCGGTGTCGATGTGCGAGAGCGCCTCGTAAAGTTGATGTTCTCTTTCCGGAGGAACATTTTTCTGTGAGAGATTCTGGAGCAAGGCCTGTCGGACCCGAAACTGCAACTCTCCGGCGGCGCGCCGGGTAAAGGTGATGGCCGCGATCCGGGTGATCGGAATGTGAGTCTGGCTCTCACCGCTCGGAGCAACGAGGTGGATGAACCGCTCGATCAGGGCGGTGGTTTTTCCGGTTCCCGCGCCCGCGTCGATGACCACATTGCGCTCGCGCTCCGAGATGGCGGCCTCATAGGCCTTCTGATCGACTGTGGGCCTTGAGCTCATTTCCTGTATTTCTCCTTGAAATCTCTGAAGGATCCAAGATGACCCGTGACCGTGGCGAAGATCGCTTCCGCCCTCGAGGCGGCCTTCGGTCCGCAGACCGGTTTAAAGGGACAGAAGGTGCAATCCTCAGGATCGGTGGTCCGCGGAAAAGTGCGCTGCTGGAGCAACCGGACGCTCAGTTGCAGCCAGTCCTGGGACTCGGACAGCAAGTCGGCGAGGTCGTGTTCAAATCGTCGTTCGAGGTCTCCACCTCTTCTCGCGTAAACATACGCCACGCCCGCCACGCTTTTTCCAGAGAATGCGGAAACCTGCTCGAGCGCGCGCGCGTACACAGCGAGCTGCGTATCGATCCGGGGGATGGGGGCGCTTTCCTTGCCGGCGCGAGGATGTGACTTGCCGCTCTTGAGATCGCGAATGAACCATCCGTTCGGCTGCTCATCAATCCGGTCGATGAACCCCCGCAAATAGACCGTTGCGCCGAGTTCCATGGCAATCGGTTTCGGATATCCGAATGCGAACTCAGTATGAAGGAATCGACTGGGAGATTTCCAATGCTCCCAGTCCCATCGGAGCACACGGGCGATGTCGTATTGGAGCCGCCTTCGCTTGCGTGTCCGGAGAGAATTACCGATCAAGGGATATTCTTCCATGAACTGCTTGAATTCATCTGCTGCAATCGTTTCGGCGAGCTTGATCCACTTTCCAAGATCAGCCTTGCGGGCGGCGAAATCAACGCCGTGATCCCCAAGAAACCTCTCGGTCACCCGATGCAGGAGAGAACCGTACGAAAGGGGATCAATATCCAGACCCAGGGGCGGTTCGACCGGCTCCTCCCAGCCGAGGACACATTCCAATAAGAACCGATGGGGACACTCGATCATCCTCTGCAGACGGGAAGCTGAGAGGGGATACTTAGGATCGAGTCCCAACTCGAAAGGGAGCGGGCTCTTCTCTTCGAGGATTCCATCGAGAACGGAAGGTCGCATCGCCTCAGCAGCGAGAATCAATTTTCGCATTTCAGTCTGCTCGGCGCTCCAGGATGAGGGCACAGGAGAATCGTTGCGAAGGGCAACCGTGTCCTGGCAGGCCGACGTGCTGATACCGGCCAGCTTGATCATTTCTGGACGCGACTGGTTGCCCGGTTGAAGGTATGCGCTTCGAAACACGCGCATCGTCGGAGTGGGACCGGCTTCCCAATCGTGCCTCCACAGCGCAGCGGCTGCCTCGAGCAACACCCCGGAGGGCTCGCGGGTCTGGCGATCAAGGGTTTCACGAGGCGCGGTGAGGACGAGTTGATTTCGCGTCCCTCGAATGATTCGATGAAGGGCATGTAAGTCGGCCACGGCTCGGTCGCTCCCGCGCGGCAGGGCAGGCTGGCCTTTGAAGAGTGCATTTTCAAGCTGGGCGCGGTCGAAATCGGGGAGAATGGCATCTTCGTGGGGTGCCGCGGGAAGTTCTCCTTCAGCGAGCCCGATAATGCGGACGGCATCAAACGTCATCCCGACCGCACTTTTCACCGTTCCAATGTAAATTCTGGGTTGACCGAAGCGAGAAACCGGTAAGCGTACCCGATCGAGCTGAATCTGGAGCGCCTCGAGGGCATGGTCTCCCTGGAGCACACTTGCGACCCACCTTCGGGTCAGCGATTGAATCGACTCCTCCATGCGAACGAGAAGACCGGCTTGATCCGGCCGGAATACCATCCACTCATCACAAAATTTCCGGACTGCCGTCCACAGGCTTTCGAGAGGCTCTTTGGTGTGGACACGGTGACAGAGTTCTTCAACCGCCTGTATGGCCGGTAGTATCGACTGGATCATTTCGAGTTGATGCCTCAGGTGTCCACCGCCCCTCGAGTAGGTGAGCGTCTCAGGATCATCGACGTCCTTATCTCTTTCGATCGTCTTCCGAATGGCTTGAGTACGCCGGAGCAAGGCCGGACGCCATTCGAGATACCCGTCCGGATGAGCGGATGAGCCGCCCAGGGTCCCACAACGGAACACGATTTCCATAGCCTCAGCGCGGGTCACAGGACGGTCTTCCCCACGGATGTGAGGAACCTGCAGGCCGGGAACCAGATCCACCAGATCTTCAGCACCCATGCGACCTTGGAGCGTGCGTAGCAGCGCCCCGATCCGCAATCCACTGGGCAGCAACCGGGCCGGCAACCCGCCCGCCACATAAACCGGCGCTTGGCCCTCAGCGCGGCTATTCGAAACGGTGTAGCCCGCCCAGTCGAGCCGGTTCAGTCGCTCGACCAGCATCCCCGCCATCGGATCCAAGGAAGGGAGAAGGACCGCAATTCTTTCCAGCGGTGTCCGCTGCTCGAAGATCTGCTCGGCCACCCATCTGACCGTGACCGCCAGCTCCTCTTCTATTCCGGAAGTGACTTCGAGATGCACGGTCCCGTCCACCTTTTGTGATCTGACCCGGGAAGGGTCCGCCAATTTCTTGGGGGATTGGAAAAGGAAAGCGTGAAGAACATCGAGCTCCGATTGTCCATCACTGGGAATCGGTTCATTCTTTAGCTCTCCACCCAGGAGGCTTGAAATGTATTTCAGGCGTTCCGTGAATTCGCGTCGCTCCGGGAGGGCAGGGATATAAAGAATCTGTAAATCAGGAATCGATGCGTAAAACCGGGCTTCCACGTTTGTCGGAGCGCCGCAAAGAACAAGAATCCGCGGTCCGGGATAGGGAAACACGTCGGGCATTTTATCGAGACAGTGGGTGGCCTCTTGTAGGATTTGGGCAGTCGTCCATGCCGGGGGTTCGTCGGACAAAAACTTTTGACCGGTCGCATCCCAGAGGGTGGCCAGATCATGAAAGCGCTTCTCCGGGATGCCTCCGTTCTTAACGGTCAGTCCGCGAAGGTCCCTGGCATGAAGACCGGCGCTTTCCAATTCCTCGAGGGTGATGGAGATAGCCTGGGAGTATCCGCTTCCGGTTCGAAGCTGGCGGAGGTTGAAGTACTCCAGGCGGTCCTTCAGATCCTCCGATTCGATGAGAATTTGCAGTCCAAGCGCGAAAGCTGTTTGAGAACACTCCTGGAAAGCGATTCCACTCTTTATAAGGATGTCTTCCGCCACTTCGATGGGAGTGAAGAAGCGGACCCCGGCCAGGGCGCCGCTACCTGTGAGATCCCGGCGCAGCGCTGAAGCAACGCGCGAAGAGGGGACAATGACCGTCGAAGCGGGAAGCGTGCTGGCGGACGGAAGGATTTTCTTGAGGGCGACAGCAAGCTGGGTAGGTTCAACTCGGGTTACTTTCATTCATTCGTTCGCGGTGAGTTCAAAGTTCCAAGATCAAGGGTCAAAGTCTAAAATCCTCTTCTACACAACTCTCCGAAGGCGGCTTTTGGCATCCTGCCTTCTTGCCTGAGACCTGACAACTGAGAACTGAGAACTGGAAACAAGCAACTGTCAACTCCTTTTCGATGGCGAATAAGTCATAAGTCCGATGAGATCTTGCCCGGCAGACTGCGGAGATGCAGTCCAGGTATTTGCAAAGTTCGATATCGTTCGGATCAACCTCCGACACGGTTCTCTGCGACAAGCGTTAACAGAATATGGGTCCGATACAATTATTCAACCAAAATCCCAGATTGCATAGCCCAAATTCCAAGCGAATCCCAAATTCTGCATTACAGGCGCAAGAATCAAGCCGCTGGAGTTAAATGGGATTAGAAGTTCACGTTGGGCGACTTTCAAGTTGTGAATCTCGCACGGCGGCGCATAATCAGATCAGGACGATGAGATCGGGAGATATGGAGGATGATAATTGAAATTGCAATTTGACTGCAGTTTAGCCTTTCATTTCACCTGCCGCCTCAAAATTGGCGGCAAAGTCAGTCGATTGTTGATTGCCTTTTGACACTCGCAGGACAATAATGAAATGCGAATCGTCTGCTCTGTCGTCGCCCTCTCATTTGCCGCGACTAGAGGTGCTCCCCGATGAAGACGCCCAGTGCTGTGAAAATCTTTTTGAGTCCCACATTCTTGGATCTCGCACGACCGCTAGGATAGATCTCACGGTGGCTGTCTGGAGTTTTTGGAGCCAGCCTTATTATCATGGAGACCTTCGGTAGCGACACTGGGCTAGCAACCGGATTATGAGCCTGAGTTCTTGAGGAAGGGGGGTAACACTCCAAAGCATGGGTTCCCTGAAGGAACCGATAGGAGTGTTACCTATGGAAGGTATAAGTGAGGTTCAAGGGAAGAGGAAGATGACCCGCCCCCCCAGAGGCGCGGAGCGGCGGATCCTGGTATTGATTGCGTGTCCGAGGGACAACAGGCGCCGCCGTCGGTGTAGTCGTCGCACATAGTTAACGGGGATGCCGGCGGTGCCTTGTGAAAGAATGAGGGCCTAGCGGGAACGGATTCTATAAGCAGTGTACTGAATGAGGAGGAGCGCATGTTACTCAAGCCGGGAGACAAGGGTGACGCCGTCAAGGATTTGCAGCGGGCGCTAAACAAGTTGGGATCACTGTTGCTCGTTGACGGCGGGTTCGGGTCGGGGACGGAGGCGGCGGTGGCGGACGCGCGAGTGGCCCTGGGGCGGCCGGGTCCACCCCAGGCCGACGATGACCTTCAGAGTGCACTGACGGGGCTTTCTGATCCGTCTCCGGATCTGACAGCGCCAGGGGTCACGTTTATCGGACGCTTAGAGGTCTCAGGCCCTGCCGAGTACCGCCAGCGTTATCGCCACCCCGTCTGGCCGTCGGCGACCAGCGGCATTACTATCGGGATCGGCTACGACCTGCGGTTCGCCAATGAGGCGAAGCTGAGGGCGGACTGGGACGCTGTACTCCCGGCGGATACCATCGCTCGGCTGGTCCCGGTGCTCAACCGCGTAGGAAGCAATGAACTGCTCGCAACCGTGGCAGATGTTGATGTGCCTTTGCCGGCGGCGATCACCGTCTTCCTCAGTCAAATGATGCCCGAAAATGTGGGAAAGACGCGCGCCTCCTATCCGCAGCTGGACAATCTTCCGCCGGCGAGGCGCACCGCGCTGATCAGTCTCGTTTTCAACCGTGGCAACGATCTTGAGGGCGACCGGCGTCGGGAGATGAAACAGATCCGCGAATTACTTGACACGGGTGATCTCGATGCGGTCGCTGATCAGTTCGAATCAATGAAGCGGTTGTGGGATCCGGTGAAGGAACGGGGACTGATCGAGCGACGCCAGCAGGAGGCGATCCTTTGGCGCGATGGCTTCGCTGCTCTACAGCTCGACTGAGGCGTCGCTGAGAATTTCCTTATTGGGTCACACTGAGACGGGCTGTTTTCCAAACCAGAAAACTCCCGATGATCCGCCATAGCGGATCGCCCTGGGCCTTCTTCGTGAATCTAGCCAGCCGATGAAAATAGCAGGGAAGTATAGAGCTTCTGCCGAGGACTCTTTCGCCCCGCAAGCGGGGCTCTAATCCTTTTTCTCATGCTGACCCCACCCTCGCTTCGCACAGAACGCGGAGCTCTGGTGGGGCTACACTCTGTCGGTCCTCCGGACCTAACATGGCTCCTTTTCTCCATTCTGTGCCCACCCTCACTCTCCTGCAAAAAGCCCGGCACGGAGCTCCCGCCACGGCGGATCTTCGACAGGTGGGGCCACATTCTTAGAGCCCTACGGGCCTGAACTGACCCTTTTCCGCATTCTGTCCGCCCCGCAGTCCTGATCAGGATTTTCATCTTCTCCTGAATCACTTCATAGCTTCAGCTTTGACAAGCTGGCAAAATCCGCCACAGCAGAGACTCCATGTGGACGGTGATTCACTGGGCACGAACGGCAAACGCCGGGTGTGGCTTGGCGCGATCCTCCATGGGGAGATTCAGGAACTGCTGGGCGTTGCCATAGCAGATGTTCTGTACCATCCGTCCAATCATCGCCTCATCGTCGGGCAGCTCTCCCTTTTCCATGTCGGTGCCCAGCAGGTTGCACAGCACGCGCCGAAAGTACTCATGCCGGGGATAGGACATGAAGGAGCGCGAGTCTGTAATCATTCCAACAAAGCGGGAGAGCAGGCCGGTATTCGACAGGGCGTTGATCTGCCACTCAATGCCTTCTTTCTGATCGAGAAACCACCAGCCACTGCCAAACTGGATTTTACCGGCAATCGAACCGTCCTGGAAGTTGCCGATCATTGTGGCAAACACATAATCATCGACAGGGTTGATGTTGTAGACGATGGTTTTCGGGAGCGCGTTTTCCTGGTCCAGCCGGTCCAGGTAGGCGCCCAGCGCGTCCGCCTGAGGCCAGTCACCGATGGAATCAAAACCGGTGTCCGGGCCAAGCTCCCTCATGCGGCGGGTATTGCCATTGCGGCGCGCGCCCAGGTGCAGCTGCTTGGTCCAACCCTTCTCGGCATCAAGATGCCCGAAGTACACCATCATGAAGGAAGCGAATTGCGATTGTTCCTGTGCCGTAACGGTCCGCCCGCTCCGGGCCTTGGCAAAGAGATCCGCCGCGACCCGTTCGGAAGGGAAGTCAGCATAACAATAATTCAGACCATGGTCTGACAACCGGCTGCCCATCTGGTGGAAATAATCATGTCGCTGCCGCAGTGCAGACAAGAAATCGCTGAGTCGGGTAATGTGGACGTTACTGAGCGCCTCCAACATATCGACCCATGCATTAAATGCCACGGGTTGGTGGATGTTCAGCGCTTTATCCGGACGAAACGCGGGAAAGACCCTGGTTTCAAGCCCCGATGCCCGGATCATCTTGTGGGGTTCTAGATCATCGGTCGGATCATCCGTCGTGCACAGTGCTCTCACATTAAACTTCTTGAGTATTCCGTGAGCGCGCAGCTGTTCGGTGGCCAAGAGTGCGTTGGCGCGTTCCCAGATGCTTGGGGCACTGCGCTCGTCCAGCAGTTCGTCAATTCCAAAATATCGCTTCAACTCCAAGTGTGTCCAGTGATAGAGGGGATTGCGAAGGGTCTGGGGCACCGTACGGGCCCATGTCATGAACTTCTCGAAGGGAGCTTCATGGCCGGTGCAGTAGCGTTCCGGTACGCCGTTGGCGCGCATGGCACGCCACTTGTAGTGGTCGCCTTCCAGCCAGATCTCGAACAGATTCTTGAAAGTTCGATTGTCCGCAATATCCCTCACGGGCAGGTGGCAGTGGTAATCAAAGATGGGTTCGTCGGCCGCAAACTGGTGGTACAAACGCCGGGCACTCTCGCTCTGAAGTAGAAAATCCTCGTGAATGAAAGTCATATCGAATCCTTTCAGTGGTTCAAATCTCCCTGGACCCGGTTGAGGGCGTCACCTCGTCTCCGCGGTCCGGGCCAACGAACGCGGACGACCGGTCTTCGCCGTGTTGAGAGAGAAACCGAGGGTCGACAGGGTGGAATCCAGTTTCGAGTATTCAGGAGGCAAATCGACGGTAAAGCTGGAGAACTCGCGGCGGTATGGATATCCCGTCCGCAGACGTGTAAAGTGCGCCGCCTGAGCCTGTGGTGGGAGCGACAAAGTGACGCGCAAGCGCACATGGTCCTCCTCGACGTTGTACGCTCGACGAACGATGCGATGGAGAGCGGACTCATCGGAAAGCTGGGCGGTGGTCAATTCGATGTGCGAAAGCTCAGGGCACCGGAGATACAGCGACGGGTCCCACGCGGATGAGATTCCGAATTGCCGGCACACGGCTTCCCGCACCATGCGGACCGCATTCATTTTTCCATCCATCGAATAGCCGGCGACGTGCGCCGTTCCGGTCGCGGCCAGGAGAAGGGCCTCGGTATCAATGCCGGGCTCATTTTCCCAGACGTCGATCAGGGCTGCCGACAGCCGACCCAGCCGGAATGCCCGCTTGAGGGCCGGGGTGGACACAACCGGACCGCGGGCGGTATTAAGCAGGACCACTCCCTGCTTCATTCGATCGAACTGCGGTTCGTCGAGCAGATGGTAAGTGGGGTCGGGGCCGTCCCGGGTCAAGGGCACATGCAAAGTGATGAAGTCTGCACCCAGAATCGCGTCCAGGGGAACAAACCTCGGCTCGCCGGTCACCCGGGCCAGCGGGGGATCGTTCTGAAGCACAATCATCCCCAATGCCTCGGCTGCTTTGACGACCTTGCTGCCGATGTTGCCCACACCGACCACACCCAGCGTTTTGCCCCGAAGCGAGAGACTGTTCCGCGCCGCGAAGGTGAGCAGGGTGGCCACCACATATTCCTTGACCGAGTTGGCGTTGCAGCCGGGAGAGTTCGCAAACCCGATGTTCTTGCTACGAAGATAGTGGGTGTCGATATGATCCATGCCGGCAGTGGCGGAGCCAACAAACCGCACCGGGCTTCCGTCGAGCAGTTTTTCGTTCACGGGGACTTCACTTCGGACGATCAGAATATCCGCTTCACGGGCCCGCTGATTCGTGATCAGCGGAGTGTCCAGGGTGGTGACATCCCCTATATCGCGGAACGCATCGGTGACGAATGGAATGTTTTTGTCGGCTAAGATTCTCATGTCAGTTACCAGGGAGATACAAAGAATCGGACGCTCCTTCGTCCGGCGCAAGCGCGACCGGGGGTTTATTTCGGTCGGGTCAGAAGAGCCCCCGGCCCGCCGCGGCGGGCTTGGCGGGACTACCCAACCCCTTGCGGTGAGGAAAGTTTTGGTAGCCCCGCCACGCTCTTTGTGGAGGGGGCATTTCCTTGCCTTGAAAGACAAATCAACACTGCCCGCCAATCCAACCAATAGCCCCCGCCGTCGTCCGCCAGGGGCGGACTTGGCGAGGCTACCAGACCACTCAGCGGGCCACGCGCGCGCTGATGCCCTTCATCACCTTCTCGACTTCTGCCAGCGTCACCATCGTAGTGTCACCCGGGGTGGTCATGGCCAGCGCGCCATGGGCCGCCCCGCACTCGACGGCCCACTGCGCCCCGCGGCCCGCGAGCAGTCCGTAGATCAGGCCCGAAGCAAACGAGTCGCCACCACCGACTCGATCATAAATCTCGAGGTGTTCCCGGGTAGTGGCGCGAAGCAATCTGCCATCACAATAGCACACCGCACCCCAGTCGTTGACCGATGCCGTGCGGGCATTGCGCAGCGTTGTGGCGACCACCTTCATGCCGGGGTACTTGGCGACCACGCGTTCGATCATCCGCCGGAAGTTCTCGGGATCAAGCTTCGACAGGTTTTCATCCACGCCTTCCACTTCAAAGCCGAGCGCCGCTGTGAAATCCTCTTCGTTGCCGAGCATCACATCCACAAACGATGCCAGCTCGCGGTTCACCTCCTGTGCGTGTTTTTTCCCGCCAATCGCCTTCCACAGTGATTCCCGGTAGTTAAGATCGTATGAAACGATGACGCCGTGGCGCTTGGCCGCTTGCATCGCTTCCCTGGCCACCAGGGGGGTGGTTTCGGACAAGGCGGCGAAGATGCCCCCCGTATGAAACCAGCGGGCACCCTCCTGACCGAAGATATGATCCCAGTCAAAATCTCCGGGTTTAACTTGCGAGATAGCGGTGTTGCCCCGGTCCGGGCATCCCACCGCGCCGCGCACGCCGAATCCGCGCTCGGTGAAGTTGAGCCCGTTCCGTACCGAGCGGCCGACCCCATCATAGGGGACCCACTTGACGTGCGACTGGTCAACGCCGCCCTGATAAATAAAATCCTGAATAAGGCGTCCGACCGGATTATCGGCGAATGCCGAGACAAGTGCGGTATCGAGGCCGAAACAGCGCTTCAGCCCGCGTGCCACGTTGTATTCACCGCCGCCTTCCCATACTCGAAAACTGCGTGTGGTGTGAACGCGACCCTCACCCGGATCCAGTCGCAACATCACTTCGCCCAGGCTGACCATATCCCACTTGCATCCTGTTTTTGGTTTGATCGTTAACATGGGTTTGTCCTTGTTGTCGATGTGACCGGCGCCTGCGGGTCTTTCGGCGGCAGGGAGCCGGTGTCTTCCCTTGCTTTCCACGCCTGTCTTATCCGGCCTCGACGGGGGCAGGCGCAAGCTTCGGAGCAAGCAGCTGAATCACCAGTAGAGCCACAAGATAGGCCGACCCTGCAATAATGAAGACGGGGAGATAAGATCCGGTCCATTGCAGAACGTAGCCGACGATCTTTGCGATTAACATTCCACCCACCGCCCCGGCCATGCCTCCGAACCCCACCACCGAGCCCACGGCGCGGCGCGGGAACATGTCGGAGGCGATCGTGAAGATGTTGGCCGACCATCCCTGGTGAGCGGCCGCCGCGAGGCTGACGAGCGCGACCGCCACGTACAGATTGGGAGCATGAGAGGCGAACACGATGGGCACCACCGCGAGCGCACACACCAGCATGGCCGTTTTGCGGCCCGCATTGATGGTCCAACCCCGCTTGATCAATGCCCCCGAGAACCAGCCGCCACAGATGCTGCCGATGGTAGCGGCATTATAGATTACCAGGAGCGGCACGATCATCCCCAGCAGGTTGACCTTATAGTTCCTGTTGAGAAAGTCCGGCACCCAGAAAAGGTAGAGCCACCAGATTGGGTCGGTCAGAAACTTGCCAATGGCAAACGCCCACATCTGGCGGTGACCGATAAGCCGTTTCCAGCGGATGGGGGTTGTCTTCTCGGCGGGATCGCTGCGGATATAGGCCAACTCAGCAGGGGTCACGCCCCGGTGCTCATCGGGATGGTGGTAAAAGGCGATCCAGAGAATGAGCCACACGAAGCCGAGCGCCCCGGTGGCAATAAATGCTCCCTGCCATCCGTAGGTGTAGGTGAGCCAGGGGATGACGAGCGGGGTCACGATGGCGCCGACATTGGTGCCGGAATTGAAGATGCCGGTTGCGAGAGCCCGCTCTTTTTTCGGGAACCACTCGGCGACGGTCTTGATGGAGGCCGGGAAGCTTCCCGACTCACCGAGCCCCAGCGCGAAGCGCGCGGCGCTAAAACCGAACACCGAACTCGCCAGGGCGTGAGCCATCGCCGCAAGGCTCCATAGGAAGACCGCCAGTGAGAAGCCCTTCCGCGTGCCCAGCCAGTCCATTACTCGACCCACCACCAGGAGGCCCGCGGCGTAGGCCAGCTGAAACATAAAGATGATATTGCTGTAGTCGATCTCGTTCCAGTGCAGCTGCGCCTGCAAGGTGGGCTTCAGCAGGCCGATGACTTGCCGATCAATGTAATTCACCGTCGCAGCAAAGAACAACAAGGCGCAAATGATCCATCGGAAATATCCGGCGGCCGGTGCTTCCCCGGGTATCGGCACGGGTTCCTCGGCTACCCCCGATCGTTCATGAGCCATCGACCTGCCATCCTTTCTGGATCCCACAGCAGTTCTGTTTGAGAAGACTGCTCACCCGTGCTGTGATGTCTTGAGGGTTGGCCGGTGCTTTCAAAACCGGTGACACCCCGGATCTCTGCCCAAAGGGATGAACGGAAACCACAGAACGCTTAAACCTTCAAACCCAAGTCAGCGCGATTGTGCCTGGGCGTGCTGGGTCCATTCGGTGTGAAACACCCCTTCCTTATCGGTGCGACGGTAGGTGTGGGCCCCGAAGTAATCGCGCTGCGCCTGCGTCAGGTTGGCCGGCAAGCGCGCGCTGCGGTAGGCGTCGAAATACGCCAGGGACGCACTCATCGCCAGAACGGGAAGACCCATGCCGACGGCGGTCTGCACCATGAACCGCCACGCTTCCTGGCGGCTTTCAACCGCTTCGCGGAAGGCGGGGTCGAGCAATAAGTTCACGAGTTCAGGGTTGCGGTGATAGGCGGCCATGATGTCGCCCAGCAAACTGGCCCGGATGATGCAGCCCGCGCGCCATATCTTCGCAATGTCAGCCAGGCGCAGGTCAAACTTGTACTCCTCGGAAGCGAGACTCATCAGCGCACATCCCTGCGCATAGGAAGTAATCTTGCTCGCGTACAGCGCCGCTTCGACCGCCTCGATGAGCCGTCGCGGGTCACCTTTGTAGGCAAGGGCCGGCCCCCGGATCACTTGGCTGGCGGCGACCCGCTGGGGCTTCAGCGCCGACAGGATGCGGCTCTCGACGGCGGCATTGATGGTGGGGATGGGGGCGCCGATATCGAGTGCATTCTGACTGGCCCACTTGCCGGTGCCCTTTTGCTGAGCTTCGTCGAGGATGACATCCACGAGGGGCTGGCCCGTTTCTGCATCCTGCTTCTCGAAAATGGCAGCGGTGATTTCAACGAGGTAGGACTTCAACTCGCGGTGATTCCACTCGTTGAAAATATCGTGGAGTTCATGGGCGGGAAGGCCCAGCCCGCGATGCAGCATGTCGTAGGCTTCGGCGATCAATTGCATGTCGCCATACTCAATCCCGTTATGCACCATCTTGACGTAGTGTCCCGCGCCGCGCGGCCCCATGTATTCCACGCAAGGTTGCCCATCGTCAGCGCGGGCCGCCATAGCGCGCAGGATCGGGGAAACCGCCTCCCACGCTGCGCGCTGTCCACCCGGCATAATGGCAGGTCCCCACAGCGCCCCTTCTTCTCCCCCGGACACGCCCGTCCCGATGTAGAGGAAACCCTGCGCTTCAAGCTCTTTGTTGCGCCGTTCGGTGTCAAGGAAGAAGGAATTGCCTCCATCCATCAGGATATCGCCCGGGTCCAGGTGGGGTTTTAAGTGGCCGATGGCACCATCAACAGCAGAACCCGCCGGCACCATAATCAGGATGCGGCGAGGCTTCTCCAAGGTTTTCATCAAATCAGCGGGAGAGTCTGCGCCGGCAATTTTCTTTCCTTTTGCGGGACCTTCGAGGAAGGCGCGCATTTTGCCGGCATCCAGGTCGTAGCCCACAACCGGAAAACCGTTCCGTTCCATGTTGAGGGCCAGGTTGGCTCCCATGACCCCCAATCCAACAACTCCGATTTTGTATTCCATCACTTCTCCTAGCCCGCCAAGGCGGTCTTTTTCATCAATCGGTACAGAACTTCTCCGGCACGCGGCACGACATACACCCCCTCGTGTTCCCGGGCGCGCCATGCATCGATTTGGATTGATGCCGGATTGAGATAGCCGAGGTTGATGCGCCGGCAGCGCTCTTCAGGAATGCTCGTGGCCAGGGTCACACGGATGCGTGGAGTTTCAACGCCGGTTGCCGGATCATATTGACCCATGCCCTTCACGTGCGTCGAGTGCGCCAGCACGCCTCCGGGATAATGGCTGAAACGCTCCCACTGCTTGATGAAATAATCGCGGCAGTGGTACCCGATCTCGTCAATCAGCTTGCCGTGTGTGTAACTGACCTCGCTGAGGTGCGGACCGTAGATGACCACTTCACCGCCGTCAGCAACCGCCGGTTCCATCTTGTACATGCCCTTCGCTGCCGTCCAGAGGTCGTCGTACATCTCCGGCATGATCGAGAGGACACGCTGGAAGGGTTGCTCCACATAAACAATGTGTTTCTGGGCTGAGAGTTTCGAGGCTGCGGTCCAGGCCTCCGAGGGCGAGCCGAAGTACAGCCCGGCCAGACCCTCATGGGTGACGACGAGAGCAAAGCATGCCGCCGGTCGCGGGATGAAAGTGGCCGCGCGGTCAATCACCGCGCGCACCGGTGTGTATCCGGCGCCAATAACGTTGTAGTTGGTGATCACCGCACCGAGCCAGTGCGTAAAGTTAATGATCTCGGGTCCCGCAATACCCGGGAAGAAGTACTTGTTGCCCCCTGAAAATCCGACCACCTCGTGGGGGAAAACCGGACCGCAAATGAGGAGGTATTCGTAATCCAGGATCAGCTTGTTAAGGGTGACCGGCACCTCCTTCGACATGAGACCACCGGTCAGCTGCTCGATTTCTTTGGCCGGGATCGTTCCTAATTGCACAAAGTTTGCAGGGTTTTCCCAGTGGTGATTAAAAACGTGGGTTTCGCCGACCCTGCCGTCGATAACCGGGTGGCCCACCAACTTGGTTAATTGGGCGTCAGTCATGGGGGGGTGTGTGCCCAGGGCCACCAGGTAGTCCAGTGACTTCACGCGAGGCTTCAAAATCTTCTGGAACCAGGTGAACATCTCCGGCATCGGCATCGAACGCGTGCCGTCGGGGATGATGATGAGAACACGCTTACCATCAACCGGGATCGAGGCCAGCGCTTCGGTGATAATTTCGCCGGTCTCGCCGTGATCGAGGTATCGGTCGGTGAATCCTCTTCCAATGGTCATATTTTGTCTTCCTTCACCCGATCAACCTGGAACCAACCACTAATACATACGTTGGAAATAGAGTTGCATGGGGTAATTGTGGGATCTTCTCGGTAGGGGCGCATAGCTATGCGCCCCTACATTGAAACTTGCACAATTTTGTAACATCTTCAATGACGTTCGTATTAGTTGTGTTTGGAAGCCAGCAGGCGAGGAGGCATGCACTCAATCCATCGCTTCTCGGCCTACGGGGCTCCTGGTTTCCTAATGAACGATTTCGTAGTTCCCTTTGCCACATCGCTGCGCTTAGCACTTCCAGGGCGGGGTGGCCGGCAACAGCTTCACAAAATCCGCCAGCAATTCCTCTTCATAGGCCCCGGCAAATTCACCTGCCAGGAACTTGTACACCCCTTCCAGGTAGAAACGTCTCCAGGACGCCTCTTCCTGGCCGGGGTTGATCGGAAAGAACAGCGCGCCACTCCCGCGGGCTGCTTCCAGGTCTCCGAACGCGTCTCCGATCATCAGCACATGGTTGAATGCGTATTTCCCGGCAGTCGCCGTCTTCAGGTGCTGCTTTTTCGTACCCATTTCCTGACCCGCAATGACACGCACGTATTTTGCAATGTGGTGCTCCTCCCATTCGCGCACAAGCGCTTCGCCGGGTGTCTGCGATACGACGATGCTGTCGGTGCGGGTCGCGAGCAGTTCCAGGCTCTCACGAACGAACGGGAAGGGGGGGAGTCCGAAGACGATGTCGGAAATGCTTTTGTTGACGGCCAGGCTCCATTCCATCCCACGCGTCAATTCAGGATCGGGATGCTCGGCCATATACGCCTTGAGCCCGTCATTGCTGAGGGGTTTCCCCGAGGCGATAAACTCCCGCAGCCGGGGAACCTTTGGAATTTCGATTTGCCGCGCGGCGACTTCAGGCCGCCTCGCCAGCAAGTCGAAAACCATCACGAGGGCCGGCCAGCGGTTGGTGCCGCGCCATTTCGAATAGAGATTGACAAACTCTGCGGTTTCACGCGCATATTTTGAGATGGCCTGCAGGCTCCAATGCTTGATCGTGTTGGGGCAGAAGCACTCTTTCTGCTTGATCTCCATGCTGTCAAACGCACAGCCGTCGGAGTCGATGCCGACGAAGAAATCATACTTCGGCTTGAATTCGGCCAGGGCAGGCGCAGTACAGGTGCTCATGTGCTTCTCTCTCCTTGATGTAGATTTCCAATCGATCAGTGTTCCCGTAGGGCGACCAGGCTGGTCGCCCTACGAGGTGGACCTTCGCGAGGACGTTATAATTCAGGGCCGCTAGACGCCGCTGTAAGCGGAAAAGCCTCCATCAATCGGCACCACCGTGCCGGTCACAAACGCCGAAGCCGGTGAAAGCAGCCAGAGCACGGCGCCGAGTAAATCCTCCGGATTTCCAAACCGCCCCATGGGCGTATGGGCGAGAATCGATTTGCCCCGGGCCGTCCATTCACCGGTTTCCCGGTCCTGGAGCAGGAATCGGTTCTGATCGGTCAGAAAAAAGCCGGGGGCAATCGCATTGACACGAATTGCAGTCGAGTATTCCTGTGCCATGTGTACCGCCAGCCACTGAGTAAAGTTGCTCACCCCCGCTTTCGCCGCCGAATAGGCGGGAATGCGTGTCAACGGCCGGAAGGCATTCATCGAAGAAATGTTCAGAATGATTCCACCGGCCCTCTCTGCCATGATCTTGCCGAAGACCTGGCAGGGCAGGATCGTCCCGAGAAGGTTCAGGTCGAAGACCCCGCGCAGCGCCTCGGTGGGAAGGTCGAAAAATTTCAGGTCGGGACTGGTCGTGGCCTGAGGTTTGTTGCCGCCCGCGGCATTGAGCAAACAGTCCACCTTACCAAATCGGGCCATGACATCACGGGATACCTGGCGCAAGCTCTCGACGTTTAAAACGTCGGCCGTAAACAACTGTGCGTTGGTCGCGTGCTTCCCCATGCGCGCCAGAAGGGCCTGGCCTGGTTCGAGACGCAGGTCAAGGATGGCCAACTGGGCACCACATCCGGCCAGCGCACAGGCGATCTCGCTCCCCAGGACTCCAGTGCCCCCTGTGATGACCACCGTCTGTCCTGTGAAATCGTATAGTCGCGCCAGTTTGTCGATCGTCATCGGCATCGGGGGCATTCTCGCTTCATCCGTGTTTGTATTCATGGGGTCAGCTGCCTATCTCGGTAATCGTTTCATCTCGGGATGTGTTGCCAAGGAATACTTCAGGCGGCGTGCCACCTTCCATCGCGCCTGGAATAAAGCCTCCTCATTTCATTTGAACCCGCCTTCATTTGTGACACCGGCCTCGAGTTCCAATAGTACTATTAATTCAAAGTGGTCATACCACATTTTAAAAATATTGAAAAGTTATTACCATCAACGTACTAAAAAGTCAAGGCATAATATATTCATGTTTGTCATATATATACACATTCAAATGAATTTATTGTTGATAAAGTTATGGGTATGTGTTAAATATGTTCGCTGTAAGTGGTCATACCAAATATTGTTTTACTGATTAGTGATAAGGTCTTTGGGAAAGGCAACAGGACTCCATTGGCGGCGAAAAAAGCACGGTTGACTTTGACCTTTTGAACTGGATTCCGGTTAGAGTTGGGGTACAGAGAATGATGGACAAGTTTGAAGGTTTCGCGGCGGCTCAACTCGTGGTGTCACATGTGCGCGGTCTGATCGAACTGGGTCAACTTCGGTCGGGGGACCGACTCCCTTCGGAGAGGGAGCTTGCTCTTCAGTTGGGAGTGAGCCGGGCAAGCCTGCGCGCCGGCTTGCGGTCGCTTGCTGCAATGGGCGTGGTGCAGACCCGACATGGATCCGGTTCCTTTATTACGCCGGGACGGCCTGCGCTGGCCACTGATGCTCTGAGCTTTCTCGCCGCGCTGCACGGCTTTACTCCCGCCCAGATGTTCGAAGCGAGGTTAGTGCTTGAGGTGTCGGTGGCCGGTCTGGCGGCAGAACGCGCTGCTTCAGAGCAGTTGGTCGTCATCAGTGACGAAGCGACGGGGATGTTTGCGTCGTTGGACGATCCCCAGGCGTTCCTCCTCCACGATACGCTTTTTCACCGCGCGGTGGCTGCCGCTTCCGGTAATCCCATCTTGTCGACGCT
>JBGQBO010000068.1:0-22997 GCA_041494885.1 Terriglobia bacterium | reverse complement strand
GTGACGGGGGTGGCGAGTTTGCCGGCGGGGACGGAGATGGTGATGCCGGGGGACAACGTGAGCCTGGAGATCGTGCTGATCACGCCGATTGCGATGGAGAAGGGGCTACGGTTTGCCATCCGCGAGGGCGGGCACACGGTGGGCGCCGGCTCGGTGACGGAGATTTTGCAATAGGAGTGGGGCCGACGTCCCGTCGGCCTGACGAGTAACTGGAAAGCAGAAGACGAACGGAATTTTAGAGATGAGGACGGCCGTCCGCCGCGGCGGACGGCCCCACATGGAAACGCTCAATAAAGGAATGTGATGCTAGCTAACGAAAAGATTCGAATTCGACTGAAGGCTTACGATCATCGATCGCTGGATCGTTCGACGACTGAGATCGTGGAAACCGCGAAAAGAACCGGGGCCCGCGTCGCCGGACCGATCCCGCTGCCGACACGCATCCAGAAGGTCTGCGTCTTGCGGTCTCCGCACGTGGACAAGAAGTCACGCGAACAGTTTGAGACGCGGACCCACAAGCGCCTTCTGGATATCCTGGATCCAACCCAGGCGACCGTGGATGCCCTGATGCGGCTCGATTTGCCCGCGGGGGTGGATGTCGAGATCAAGGCCTTCGGCCATGAACATTTGAAGTGATTTCCGGGTTCAACGTTCATGCGGCTAAGCGGTCAAGCGTGGATGATCCCAAGAACAGAAGGGGCGTGCTCCTGAGGGGGCGGCTCACGATGGGGTTTTGAGATGATAAACAGCATCATTGCAAAAAAGGTTGGGATGACGCAGATCTTTCGATCGGACGGGGTCGTCGTCCCGGTAACGGTTTTGAAAGCCGGTCCGTGCGTGGTCGTGCAAAAGAAAACGACCGCAAAGGAAGGGTATGACGCGGTTCAGCTCGGACTGGTGGAATTCCTCAATCCCAAGAAGGTCACTAAGCCGATGGCCGGCCACTTCAAGAAACACGGCGATGTCGCCCCGGTCCGACTCTTGCGTGAGGTCCGATTGGAGGGGCAAAGTGACGAAGTGAAGGTGGGGGACAAGGTGTTGGTGGACCAGTTTAAGCCCGCCGACAAGGTGGATGTGGTGGGAACGAGCAAGGGAAGAGGCTTCGCGGGGGTTGTCAAGCGCCACCATTTTCGGGGGGGTGCGGCGACACACGGGTCCATGTTTCATCGGGCACCCGGATCCATCGGTGCCTCGGCATTTCCATCCCGCGTCCTCAAAGGCATGAAAGCGGCGGGACACATGGGAGTGGATCGTGTCACGGTGAAGAATCTGCAGGTCGTCCAAGTGGATGTGGAGAACCATCTCCTCCTGGTGAAGGGGGCCGTCCCCGGGCATCAGGGGGCTGTGGTTATCGTGCGCAAAAGCCAACGCCAGTAGTTCGAGCGGGGAGAACCATTGAGGTCGGTATGCCAATAATTGAGGTTAAAAACTTAAAGAACGAAGTGGTCGGCAACTTGCCGCTCTCCGATGAGCTTTTCCTGGGAGACGTCAACGAGGCATTGCTGTGGGAAGTGGTGAAATACTATCTTGCCTCCCGGCGGGCCGGAACCCATGCCACCAAGAACCGGGGAGCGGTGAGCGGGGGCGGCAAGAAACCGTGGCGGCAGAAGGGGACAGGTCGGGCGCGCGTGGGCAGCTCGCGAAACCCCCTGTGGCGGCACGGCGGTACCGCCCACGGACCCCAGCCCCGGGATTATTCCTATACTCTTCCCAAACAGAAAATCCGGGGGGCCCTGAAGTCGGCGCTGCGAGCGAAATTTAATGAACACAAGTTGACGGTCATCGATGAATTCAAGCTGGATTCACACAAGACCGGGAACCTGGCTTCCTTGCTGGACAATTTCAAGCTGGAAAAGAACCTTCTGATTGTCGATTCCCCCGATAACACCAGCCTGATTCGAGCCTTGCGGAATATGCCGGACGTGAAATTCTGTGCCAGCGGCCAGGTGCACACTTACGACGTGATGAAGTACGACCACGTTTTTTTCTCCAAACAGGCAATCACTGATCTTCAAAAGATCCTGACGGCGGGAGGAGTCAAGGCCGCATGAAGAACCGTTATCAGATCATCCGACGACCGATTATTACTGAAAAGGGCCTCGATAAGAAAGAGAAGGAGCATACGCTTTGCTTTGAAGTGGATCCTCATGCCAACAAGGTGGAGATCAAATCCGCTGTCGAACAGATTTTCAAAGTGAAGGTGGAGTCGGTACGCACCTCAAACTTCGAGGGCAAAGAACGTCGCCGCGGCCGCTTTTCCGGACATAAACCGGACTGGAAGAAGGCCTACGTCAAGTTGGTCGAGGGCGAGAAGATGCCGGAGTACGGAGAGAACGTTTAAAATTTCGGATTGCGGATTGGGGATTTCGGATTGCAGGAGCGGTTCGATTCGGGTCAAGGTAAGTTCCCGGGATCCGGACCAAAGATCGGGAAAGATTAGGAACAGCTATGGGACTAAAAACTTTCAAGCCTTATACCTCGACACGGCGATTTCAAACGGTAGTTGACACCAGCGAATTGACGACAGACCGTCCGTTGAAGAGCCTGACGGAACACAAGAAGCGAATCAGCGGCCGGGACAACTATGGGCACCTGACCATCTGGCGTCGTGGCGGCGGGCACAAGCGACAATACCGGATCGTCGATTTCAAGCGCGACAAGACGGGAATCCCGGCCAAGGTTGCCGGCATCGAATACGATCCCAATCGGTCGGCGCGAATTGCCCTGTTGCAATACGCCGATGGGGAAAAACGTTATATCCTCCATCCTAACGGACTCGGGGTCGGTCAAACCGTCGTCTCCGGGCCGGAAGCCGATATTCTGGTAGGCAACGCCCTACCCATTAAGAACATTCCGGTGGGCACCAGTATCCACAACATTGAATTGCGCCCCGGAAAGGGCGGCCAGATGGTGCGGAGTGCCGGTGGTTCGGCCCAAGTGGTGGCGCGGGGCGAGAAGTATGCACAGGTCCGGTTGTCCTCCGGTGAGATCCGGATGGTGGATGTGAATTGCTGTGCCACCATCGGTCAGGTGGGGAATCTCGACCACGAGAATGTCACCATCGGGAAGGCGGGACGCAGCCGGTGGCTCGGCCGGCGGCCCACCAATCGAGGCGTGGTCATGAACCCGGTCGATCATCCGCACGGTGGGGGTGAAGGGAAGACTTCGGGCGGCCGACATCCGGTGACGCCATGGGGGCAGCCCACCCGGGGGTATAAGACACGCAACAGCAAGCGCACCGATCGATGGATTGTCAAACGACGGAAGTAAAGCTGAAGCGTTGAAGCTCCTGGGACGGACCGGGGACCATCGGGAAAGGGAGCTTTCAAGACTTCTGAAGAAAATCGAGGTTGATCATGGGTCGTTCACTCAAAAAGGGACCGTTCGTGGATCATCATCTGATGAAGAAGGTCGAATCCATGAACCAGGGGCTCGATAAGAAGGTCATCAAGACCTGGTCGAGACGGTCCCAGATTGTTCCGGAAATGGTGGGCCACACCATCGCCGTTCACAATGGGAAGAAGTTCATCCCGGTATACATAACGGAGAACATGGTGGGGCATCGATTGGGAGAATTCTCGCCCACGCGGATCTTCAAGGGACACAGCTCGAAGATCCTGGCTGAGCGCGCGGTGGCTCCGGCAGGACCGGCCGGGATTCCCGCCGGTGGGGGGACCGCACCCGCGACGACGGCTGCGCCTGCTCCTCCGAAGACCTAGATTGAGATGGTCTGGGCCCGGCGTGCAGCCGCTGATCATCGAAACGAAATCGGATACGGAAAACTCATATGGAATCTAAGGCAACTGCTCGATACTTGAGGATCTCCCCCCAGAAGGTACGGCTGGTAGTGGATTTGATTCGCGGCCAGCAAGTCGGGAAGGCGATCGACGTGCTGCGATTCACTAAAAAGCGGGGTGCAAAGCACGTTGAAAAACTGTTGCATTCCGCCATCGCGAACGCGCAGCAGAAGGAAGAGAACATTGATGTCGACGAGCTGTATGTCAGCCGGACTTATGTGAACGAGGGGCCGAGGCTGAAACGCATCCGGCCGGCGCCCATGGGACGCGCGTATCGCTATCAAAGGCGCATGGCCCACATTACCATTGAACTGGCCGTCAAAGGGAAGGCTGACAAGACGTAGATTCAAGTCAGGGCATCGTGTCCCGCTGAATCCCGGTCGGACTCAAAGACGCGACCTGAAAGTCACGGAGGAACGAAGTGGGTCAGAAAACACATCCCTATGGATTTCGGTTGGGCTACACCAAACCCTGGCGTTCGCGGTGGTATTCGAAACGCGATTTTGGCACCCTGCTTCACGAGGATTTGAAGCTGAAGAAGATGTTGAAAGAGAAGCTCGGTCACGCTGGCGTCGCGAACATCGAGATCGAGCGTGCCGCGAACAAGTTGCGGGTGACTATTCACGCGTCACGACCCGGAATTATTATTGGTCGCAAGGGCGCCGACATCGATCGCTTGAAGCAGGAAGTGACGAAAATGACCAAGCGGGATGTGTATGTTGGAATCCAGGAAGTCAATAAGCCGGAACTGGATGCCCAGCTGGTTTCGGAGGCCATCGCCATGCAGCTGGAAAAGCGGGTCGCCTTCCGACGCGCGATGCGAAAGGCCGTGGATTCGGCGCTTCGGTTTGGGGCCAAGGGGATCAAAGTCCGTTGCTCCGGGCGTTTGAACGGCGCCGAAATCGCCCGTTCGGAGTGGTATTTGCAGGGCCAGTTGCCATTGCATACGTTGCGGGCCGATATCGATTATGGGTTTGCCGAAGCCCGGACCACCTATGGCCAGATCGGGGTGAAAGTTTGGGTTTACAAGGGTGAGATTTTTGAAGCGAAGAAGCCCCAACCCCAGGCGGCGCCGAAATCGACTCCTCCGCCTCCCGTGGCTTCGGGCTCCGAGAGTGTCTAGGCGGAAGAAATGGGAGGCAGCGAAGCGCTCCCGTTAACTCAGAGTAGGAACTGAATCATGTTGATGCCAAAAAAAGTGAAGTATCGAAAGCAGCAGCGCGGAAGAAGGCGCGGCAAAGCCTGGCGAGGATCGGAGTTGAGCTTTGGCCAGTATGGCCTGAAGGTGCTGGAGCCCGGCTGGGTGACGGACCGTCAGATCGAAGCGGCGCGCGTCGCCATCACTCGGTATGTCAAACGCGGCGGCAAGGTGTGGATCCGGGTGTTTCCCGACAAACCCATCACCAAGAAGCCCGCGGAAACCCGCATGGGCAAGGGCAAAGGAGCCCCCGAGGGATGGGTGGCGGTGGTTCGGCCCGGGAAGATTCTCTACGAAATGGAAGGGATTCCTGAAGCCGCCGCCATCGAGGCCATGACCCTGGCGTCACATAAGCTGGGACTGAAGACCAAGTTTGTCTCGCGTTATCACGCGGCAGGAAAGTGACCACTGCGATGAAGCCAGAGAAGATTCGAGAGATGTCGGATGAAGAGCTGATCAACCAGGACAAGGACCTTTCCGATCAGTTGTTCAGGCTCCGGTTCCAGCTTTCCGTGGGGCAGACGGAAAGCCTGAAAAAGATCCGGGAATTGCGGAAAGACATTGCCCGCGTCAAAACCATCCGCCGTGAACGGCAAACTCAACAGGCAAGAGAGGCGAAATGACCAGTGAGAACATGGAAGTGACGCCGCCCCAGGATTCCAAAACGGACCCACCGGCCGCAGGGGTGCGGTGGCGACGCCGGCAGAAGAGGGTCGGGATGGTGAGCGGCGCAAGTATGCGGAAAACGATCACGGTAAGAGTCGATCGAACGGTCCAGCATCCCCTGTACAAGCGGATCATTGGACGATCCACAAAGTTTCTGGTGCACGACGAGAAGAATGATGCGCGCGTCGGAGACACGGTGGAGATCGAGGAAACGCGACCGATGAGCAGGCTCAAGCGGTGGCGTTTGAAGAGAATCATTGCTCGGGCGGTCCAATAGAGCCTAATCCTGCCCAGCTGCCTGAAGGGGAATGGGTGGCGCGGGCGCTCGGAGTCATCGTCATGATTCAAATGCGGACCATGCTCGAAGTGGCTGACAATTCGGGGGCGCGCAAGATCTCTTGCATCCTGCCCATCGGCGGACACGTGGGCCTCAAAGCCGGCTTGGGTGATGTGATCACGGCGGCGGTGAAAGAAGCCAGTCCCGATGGCCAGGTCAAAAAAGGCAAGGTCGTCAAGGCCGTGATCGTGCGGATGCGGAAGGAGCAACGGCGCAAGGACGGGACTTATATCCGTTTTGACGATAATGCCGCGGTCCTCATCAACGAGGCCAACGAACCCGTCGGAACCCGCGTGTTCGGTCCGGTGGCCCGCGAACTGCGAGAAAAGAAATTTATGAAGATCATTTCCCTTGCACCCGAAGTGATCTGAGTGAACCCGTCTAAAGGATGAAACGTTAATGGCCGCGCTGAAGATAAGACGCAATGATCAGGTGAAGGTAGTCGCCGGGCGTGACAAAGGCAAGACTGGAAAGGTGCTTAAAGTCGATGCAAAGAAGTCCCGCATCGTTGTGGAAAACGTCATGTTTATCAAGCGCCATACCCGGCCGAATCCCGGAAAGAACATCAAGGGCGGTATTGTCGAGCGGGAGATGTCTATCCACATCTCCAACGTCATGCTGATCTGCCCAAGTTGTCACGAGCCGACCCGCGTAGGCCATTCCGTCCTGACTGACGGGCAAAGGGTTCGCGTCTGCCGGGAATGCGAATCGACCATTGACCGCTAAAGCATCGGGCGTAAGTTGCCCTGATGAAGAAAAGCGCTGCCACGTAACTCACCGTGGATGAACGGCGCAAGGAGAGAACGTACCGATGGCTGCTCGAATGAAGGAAATCTACAAGAAGCAAGTGGCGCCGGCCTTGATGAAGGAGTTTAATTACAAAAACATCATGGCGGTCCCGCAAATTAAAAAGATCGTGGTGAACATGGGGGTCGGAGAAGCGATTGCCAATGCCAAGATCCTGGATGTCGCTTCAGCCGAAGTATCGGCCATCACGGGCCAGAAGCCTGTCATTGCCCGCGCCAAAAAGTCGATTGCCTCGTTCAAACTGCGGGCCGGGATGCCGATCGGTGTCTCGGTAACCCTGCGCGGCGAAGTGATGTTTGAATTCTTTGATCGGCTGTGCAACATCGCCTTGCCGCGGGTTCGTGATTTCAAGGGGCTTTCCACCAAGTCCTTCGACGGGCGGGGCAATTACACACTGGGACTCCGGGACCAGTTGGTGTTTCCGGAGATCGACTATGCCAAGGTGGACAAGATTCGCGGCATGAATGTGACGGTGGTGACCAGCGCCAAGACCGATAACGAGGCCCGATCGCTGCTCAAACTAATGGGAATGCCTTTCCGATAGAACTTTGGAGAAGATTAATGGCCCGAACTTCGCACATGGTAAAGACCTTTCAGAGGAAGCCCAAGTTTAAGGTGCGCCACCGCAACCGCTGTCGACGGTGCGGGCGGCCCCGGGGTTACTTGAGACAGTTTGAGTTGTGCCGCATCTGTTTTCGACAACTGGCGTTGCAGGGCGACATCCCTGGCGTGATGAAATCGAGCTGGTAGAGGCCACGCAGGCCTGCCCCGATAGTTCAGGGCGGACCTTTTTCCTCCCCGCACGAGTTCAGGGCCTTTGGGGCCGGAAGCCGGGCAGGAAGGACCGGGAGAGTCAAACTCTTCGCAGCAATTCGAGAGCTCAAGGCAGGATTTCAATACGGAGTACGAAACGATATGGTGATGACCGATCCGGTGGCAGATATGTTGACCCGAATTCGCAATGGAATTCGTGCCAAGCATTCAAAAGTGGACATCCCTGCATCTCGACTGAAGGCGGAGATTGCGCGCATCCTTCGCGAGGAAGGGTTCGTGAGCAATTATAAGGTGATCGAGGAGGGTGGCAAGTTCATCCTCCGGGTGTACCTCCGCTACGCGCCCACCAAAGAGGGTGTGATTTCGCATTTGGAACGCGTGAGCAAACCGGGCTGCCGCGTCTTTGTGGAACGAAACAAGATCCCCAAGGTCCTGGGTGGATTGGGTATCAATATTCTGACCACCTCGCGCGGTGTGATGACCGGGAAGACTGCCCGTCGAGAGGGCGTCGGCGGGGAGATCCTGTGCAATGTTTGGTAATGGCATGTTTCGGTTCGGAGGCACCCCCGAGCAGCAGGTTGGGTGATGAGCGGTCGCGGGGGCCGTGGGATTAAGTTTCTCTGATGGAGTCATCAATGTCACGCATTGGACGTAAGCCGATTCCCGTTCCAAAAGATGTCAAGGTGCAGATCAAGGAGCACGCCGTGGAAGTGCAGGGCCCCAAAGGAAAGCTGACCACCCTGCTCCCGGGCGGTATCACCTTTGTTCAGGAGGAGGGCGTGCTGAAGGCGTTGCGCGCTAATGACTCCAAGTCCCAGGCCGCTCTGCACGGGCTGATGCGGAAGCTGGTGGCCAATTCGGTCGACGGGGTGACCAGCGGGTTCCGGAAAGATCTGGAGATCGTGGGGATCGGGTATAAGGCGGATCTCAAGCCGAAATCCGTGTTGTTTAATCTCGGGTTTTCTCACCCTATCGATTTTCCCATTCCCCAGGGAATCGCGATCTCGGTTGAAAAGCAGACCCGATTGTCAGTGTCAGGATGTGACAAGCAACAGGTGGGACAGGTGGCCGCGGACATCCGGGCGCTTCGTCCTCCGGATCCTTACAAGAACAAGGGGATTCGATATGTCGGTGAACGATTGAAGAAGAAAGTGGGAAAGACAGGAGTCAAGTAATTCCATGAACCACCAACTCAATCGAATGGAAATCCGTAAGCGCATTCATTCGCGGATCCGCGAACGACTCCAGGGAACGCCGGGGCGCCCCCGGCTTGCCGTCTTCCGGTCGTTGAATCACATTTATGCGCAAGTGATTGATGACGAAACCGGGCGCACGCTGGCGGCGGCCTCGAGCAAGGACAAGGAACTCAACGGAAAATTGAAGAGTGGCGGGAATGTGGCCGCGGCAAAGCTGGTGGGTGAATTGGTTGCGAAACGCGCGATCGAAAAGGGCGTGCAGAACGTTGTTTTTGACCGGGGCGGGTTTATTTACCATGGTCGGGTGAAGACCCTGGCGGAAGCCGCCCGCACTGCCGGGTTGAAGTTTTGATCTTCGCTTGCGCGCGACGCGGAAACCGGGCCGTGTGACGGCTGTCGGTAAGGAGGAGGAATTTGATTAAAGAACGTATTGATCCGAACACGCTGTCATTGAAGGATGAAGTGGTATCGATTAACCGCGTGACGAAGGTCGTGAAGGGTGGAAAAAATTTGAGTTTTTCGGCCCTCGTGGTGGTCGGCGATGAGGCGGGACACGTGGGTTATGGTTCGGGAAAGGCGAAGGAAGTCCCGGCCGCCATTAAGAAGGGAATTGAAGCGGCCAAGAAACGTATCGTGAAAATTCGATTGAAAGGGACCACTATTCCTCATCAGATCGTGGGCCATTTCGGAGCCGGACGCGTTTTGCTCAAGCCTGCCCCTGAGGGGACCGGAGTGATCGCCGGCGGCGCCGTTCGCGCCGTGATTCAAAAGGCGGGGATTCAGAATATCCTGACCAAATCTCTCGGGACGACCAATCCTCATAATGTGGTGAAAGCGACCATTGACGGGTTGACACGGTTGAAGGATGCCGCGCTGGTCGCCGAGTGGCGGGGCAAGTCGATTGAGGATCTCTAGGATTGGGGATGCGGCCCGCTGAAACTGAACTCAATGAAGGTAGCGCACGGTTGGGATGAACCTTATGGAAAAGAAGACGACCCAAAAGGAACCTGCTAAGAAAGCCGGAAAGCCGGGTACTGAGAACACAGAAGAGAAAGCAATCCGGAAGGCCGCGGCGACAAAGGAAAAGCCGGTCGTAACAAAAACTGAAGAGCGCGCGCCGGCGGCTCCTGCCCACAAAACACCACCGAAGGCGACTGCGGTTGAGGCCTCTCCCCAACCGTCCACTCCCGAGGTGCCTGTGGAAGCCCCTGCTGAGGCAAAACCCGCTCCATCCAGGGCCGTTGTGAAACGGCCCGAGTCCGCTCGCCAACTCCGTCTGCGGTGGGTGCGCAGCGCCATCGGCGCTCCGGTAAAACAGAAGCGGATCGTTCACGGATTGGGTTTTCATCGGCTTCATGAAATTATTACACGGCCCGACACGCCCATGATTCGCGGCATGGTTGAGAGGATCGCGCATCTTGTTGAGATCGTCGAATAGGGAATGGGTCGGGGATACCGGATTCCCCAATGATGGCTCCGAGCGAGTAAGCTCCAAAGGAGAATGATTATGGATTTGAGTTCGCTGAGACCTCCGAAGGGTGCGACGCATCCCGATAAACGACGCGGTCGGGGCATGGGAACCGGACTGGGCAGGACTGCAGGACGGGGCGAGAAGGGGCAGAAGTCGCGGTCGGGATATCGCTCCAAGCGGGGATTTGAAGGCGGTCAAATGCCGCTCCATCGCCGCCTCCCCAAGCGGGGGTTCACCAATATCTTCCGAAAAGAGATTGTCATTGTGAACGTGGAATCCTTGAACCGGTTCAACGACGGGGAGCGGATTACCCCGGAGCGTCTCGTGGAGTCGGGAGTCCTGAAGAGCCTCAAGGATGGCGTGAAAATTCTGGGAGATGGCGACCTGAAACGGAAGTTGACGGTCGTGGCGCACCGGTTCAGTGAGTCCGCCAGGGCCAAGATCCTGGGAGCAGGTGGGGCCGCGGAATTGTTGGCCGCCCCCAGCGCCAAGCGACCCCAAAAAAGCTCCTAGAGAAAAGTGCCATGATCATCCAGGGTGAGGAGAGTCAAGCGTGATTGAGTCGCTGAGAAATATTTTCAAGATCCCCGATTTGCGCAACCGGGTGTTGTTTACCCTGGCGTTGCTGGCGATCTATCGTCTCGGAGCCCACATCCCGACACCGGGTATCAACGGCGATCTGCTGGAACAGTTCTTCCAATCCAACCAGGGGACTATTTTTGGATTCCTTGATCTGTTCTCCGGCGGGAGCTTCCGTCGATTGACCGTGTTTGCGCTGGGGGTGCAGCCTTACATTACGGCATCGATCATCTTGCAACTCTTGACGGTGGTGTGGCCCTATTTGGAAAAGCTTTCCAAGGAGGGCGAACTGGGCCGCCGGAAAATCACGCAATACACTCGCTACCTTACCGTGTTTCTATCGTTGTTCCAGTCGATCGGGATCGCCCTGACCCTGCAAAAGCAAACGACGGGCGCCGGCGTCGGGTTCGTCTTAAACCCGGGCGTGAACTTCATCCTCATGACGGCTCTAACCCTGACTGCAGGTTCCATTTTCATCATGTGGCTGGGGGAGCAGATTTCTGATCGGGGAATTGGCAACGGGATGTCCCTGATCATCTTTGCCGGCATTGTTTCCGGACTCCCGCGTGCCATCCAGGAGATTTGGACTAAGATGCAGCAGGGCTGGCCCGTGCCGTTTGTGATCGTCTTGTTGGCGGTCATGTTGGCGGTCGTGGCGGTCATCGTTTTTGTGGAACGGGGGCAGCGCAGAATCCCCGTCCAGTATGCCAAGCGTGTCATCGGACGGCGTATGATGGGAGGCCAATCCACCCATCTTCCGCTGCGGGTCAATTCCGGAGGCGTCATCCCGGTCATTTTTGCCTCTTCAATATTGAGTTTTCCCACAACGTTCGGATTGTTCTCAAAAGACAACCGGTTCCTGCGGGGGATGACCGACGCCCTCAAGTGGGGTGAGCCGTTGTATACCCTGCTTTATGTCGTGGCCATCATCTTCTTCACCTACTTCTATGTGTCCATCATTTTCAACCCGACGGAAGTGGCCGACAACATGAGAAAGTACGGTGGGTTCGTCCCTGGGATTCGCCCGGGGAAGAACACAGCGGACTACATCGACACGATTTTGACTCGGATCACTTTTGTGGGCGCCATCTATCTCGCTCTGGTGGCGGTAATTCCTGAGTTCATGATCGCCGGGATCCGGCTCAATCACCTCCCCTGGGTGGGAGCCTGGTTTGACGCGCACACTCCGGAATTGATCTTGAGAGGACTGAATGTCAACTTCTATTTTGGCGGCACCTCGCTGCTCATTGTCGTCGGTGTGGCCATGGACACCGTGCAGCAAGTGGAATCCCAGTTGATCATGCGGCACTATGACGGGTTTTTGAAGGGGTCGGGGGTCCGAATGCGTGGAAGGCGTTAGCCCCTTCCGGACCGCGTCGCGACCGCTCAGGAGAGAAGTGTAGTGAATGTGAACGGTCATCAGGCAAGAGTCATTATCCTGCTCGGAGCCCCGGGAGCGGGTAAGGGGACCCAGGCCAAGGCCCTCGTCGAAAGATACGGCATCCCGCAGATCTCGACCGGTGACATGCTTCGGGAGGCCGTCAAAAACAAGACACCCTTGGGGCTGGCCGCCGAGCCCATTATGAAGTCCGGTGGATATGTGAACGACGATATCATCAATGGCCTCGTTGAGGAGCGAACCTCACAAGCGGATTGTGGCAATGGTTTTGTGTTGGATGGGTATCCCCGAACCGTGGAGCAGGCGAAGGCTTTGAATCAACTCTTGAAGACACAGCAGCGGCCGATGCCCATCGTCGTGAACCTGGAGGTCATGCCTGAAGGTGTGATTCGGCGAATCTCGGGCCGGCGGACGTGCAAACAGTGTGGCCGGATTTATAATATTTATTTCTCGCCCTCCAAGCGAGATCCGTTGTGTGACGTCTGTGGTGGAGAGTTGATTTCCCGTGCCGATGATGACGAGGCGGTCGTTCGAGAACGCCTGAGACAATATGAAAAGCAGACCCAGCCGCTGATTCACTTTTACGACGAGCTGGGCCAGCTGGAACGACTCGACGGCGATGCCTCCCTGGAGGCGGTCACGCAACGATTGATGCAGATTCTGGAGGGCCGGAAGGAACAACACGCCAGGTCATGATTGTGTGCAAGTCGAAATCTGAAATTGAAAAGATGCGCCGGGCATGCCTGCTCGTCCACGATATCCTTCAGGAATTGCGGCAGGAGGTCAAACCGGGAATCTTGACATCGGAGCTGGATGAACTGGCGGAGAGGCGAACGCGGGAAATGAACGCCAAACCGGCATTCAAGGGTTATCGAGGTTATCCCAACGTGCTTTGTACTTCCGTCAATGATGAGATCGTGCATGGGATTCCCTCGGCCCGCGTGTTGAAAGAGGGCGATATCGTCGGCCTGGATTTCGGGGTGATCATCGATGGCTATTACGGTGATGCGGCGTTAACGGTTCCGGTGGGCGAGATCAGCGAACCGTTGAAGAAACTGTTGCGAGTCACCCAGGAGTCTTTGGAACTGGCCATTGAACAAGTGCGAGTGGGGAACCGGGTCTCGGATATTGGGGCGGCGGTCCAGAAACATGTGGAAGCGTTTGGATTCTCGGTGGTACGGGATTTTGTCGGACATGGGATTGGGACCGCGATGCACGAGGACCCGCCCGTTCCGAATTACGGGATTCCCGGCCGTGGGCCCGTGCTGAAGGAAGGGATGGTCCTCGCCATCGAGCCCATGGTGAACGAGGGTACCTACCAGGTCAAGATCCTGGATGATCAATGGACAGCGGTGACAGCAGATGGAAAGAATTCGGCCCATTTTGAGCATACGGTAGCCGTAACCAATAATGGGTCATGGGTCCTGTCGAGACCTTAGGTCGCATTTCGAGGGGTGCGGAGGGTAAGATTTACACGGGGTAACCGGGTCCTCCTCCGTATATGTAAAATCCGAGTTCGAGGAGTTATGCCAAAGGAAGAGGCTATTGAGGTCATGGCGACGGTGCTGGAGACGCTTCCGAACGCCATGTTCAGGGTCGAACTTGAAAACAAGCACCAGGTGCTGGCGCACATTTCAGGTCGAATGCGAAAGAACTTTATCCGCATCTTGCCCGGAGACAAGGTATCGGTGGAGTTATCTCCATATGATTTGACCCGGGGTCGAATCGTCTATCGGTACAAATAGCGTGTGAGACGCGCCACATCAAGGACTGTCTAGAATTACGGCAGGGAATGTCCCCGGACCATCCAAGCCGAGAAGCGGGACCAACATGAAAGTACGTGCATCGGTAAAAAAGATTTGTGATAAATGCAAGGTGATTCGCCGTCGCGGAGTGGTGCGGGTCATTTGTCCAAACCCGAAACACAAGCAGCGACAAGGATAAATGGATCACCCTGGCCCCGACCAGAAGAGACGGGGTGAGACCGGCCGACCCGCCGATGGATCTTGGAAGGGCGTAGAATCCACAGGGAAAGTAATCCGGGGACACCGGGCCGGCATGGCTGAATCCAAGGTTCAACTTTAAAATGGAGTCTTAGCACGGCAAGGAGAAGTGAATTATGGCGCGTATAGCAGGGGTCGACTTACCTCGACAAAAGAGAATAGAGATTGCGCTGACTTATATTTACGGGATTGGACGGTCTCGCGCGGTTAAGATTCTGGGCAAGGCGGGAGTGGATCGGGCCACGAAGGTCGATCAACTGACCGAAGATCAGGCGGCGAAGATCCGGACCGTAATCGATGAGGAAGGCATGGTGGAAGGCGACCTGCGCAAGGATATTCAGATGAATATCAAGCGCCTCATTGAAATCGGCGCCTATCGTGGCATGCGCCACCGCCGCAATCTGCCTGTTCGTGGCCAGCGGACCCACACCAATGCACGCACCCGTAAGGGTCCGCGGCGCATGACCGTGGCCATTAAGAAGAAGGCGGCGGCCAAGACCTAAAGACATTCTCAAGAGTGAATTCGGACGCCCGCGATATCGATCGTGGTTTGTGAGGAAGGTTCGGGCTCAGGAATCAGGAAGAACCCGGACCACAACCCAGAACAAAGGAATCTCATGGCTGAAGACAAAGACAAAGATAAAGAAAAAGAAAAAGAAAAAAAACCGGCAGGCAAGCGGAAAAGTTTCCGCAAGAAGGAAAAGAAGAATGTTCCCTTGGGAGTGGCTCACATCCAGGCCACTTTCAACAACACGCTGATCGGAATCACCGACACGCAGGGGAATCTGGTCAGCTGGTCCAGTTCGGGTTCGATGGGGTTCAAGGGCTCGCGCAAAGGCACACCCTTCGCAGCACAACAGGCCTCCCTGAAGGCGGCCAACGCGGCCCGCGAACAAGGCATGAAACAGGTGGAAGTCCGGATCAAGGGGCCGGGAGCAGGGCGCGAATCGGCCATCCGCGCTCTTCAGACCGCAGGTCTCGAAATCAAGAACATTCGAGATGTCACACCCATTCCTCACAATGGGTGCCGCCCCCCCAAACGGCGGAGAGTTTAACCCTGGCAAAGGGCCGCTCGCCCACCAGGACTTGCGCGAAACCCGTAATTCGGGTTTGGAGTCCGGCAGGTGAGGCGAAAGGCCGTTGGCCTTTATTGAAGGAGAATTAACTTGGCTCGATATCGAGGTTCTGTTTGCCGATTGTGCCGCCGCGAAGGCGTCAAGCTCTTTTTGAAGGGAGAGCGCTGCTTTACGGATAAGTGTGCGGTCGAGCGGCGCAAATTTGCGCCGGGTCAACACGGTCAGCGACGCGGCAGCAAGACCCTGGGCTATGGACTGCAGTTGCGCGAGAAGCAGAAGGTGAAACGCATCTACGGCCTGCTGGAAAAACAATTTCATAACTACTTTGTGCGCGCCGAGCGCTCCAAGGGGATCACGGGCGATAACCTTCTGATCGGATTGGAGCGGCGTCTTGATAACATCGTCTATCGCCTTGGGTTTGCCACCTCCCGCAACCAGGCGAGGCAGATTGTGCGGCACGGCCATGTGATGGTGAACAAGAAGAAGGTGAATATCCCGTCGTACGCGACCCGTCCGGGAGATGAAATCTCCATTCATGAGAAATCGCGGAAGAACCCGCTGATTCAATATTCAGTGGAGAGCGTAAGCGGTCGCGGGGGGGTCCCTCAGTGGCTGGAACTTAACCGGGAGGGGTTCATGGGTAAAGTCCTGGCTCTCCCTCGGCGCGAGGAACTTGATCCCAACATCCAGGAAAAGCTGATTGTCGAGTTGTATTCGAAGTAACCCAGAAAGAGCGGCCGTTGCACGCATCCGGCGTGGCAGCGCAACCACTCAGTGGCTGGCAGAAGAATGATGTTAAAGGCGGTCGACCTCGGTGGATCGCTATCATGGAGAATAAACGAAATGCTTTGGAAAGGCTTTCAAAAACCCAAACGGCTGGCAACCAACATCGACACCCTGAGCGACCTTTACGGGCAATTCTATGCCCAACCGTTTGAACGGGGCTTTGGGACGACGGTAGGGAACGCCCTCCGGCGTGTTCTGCTTTCATCCATTGAAGGAGCGGCCGTCACGGCCGTCAAGATTGAAGGAGTTTTACATGAGTTTTCTTCGATCCCGGGCGTGGTGGAGGATGCCACGGATATCATCCTGAATCTGAAACAGATCCCGTTCAAGCTCCATTCAGACCAACCCAAGACGATCTATATCGATGTGAACCGCCCCGGCGTCATCACGTCCGCGGATATCCAGGCGGATGGGGATGTGGAGATTCTCGACAAAGAGGTTTACATCGCGACCATCAGCGAGGGCGGCAAACTCAGCATGGAAATGCGCCTGAAGGTGGGTCGCGGTTATGTGTCCGCGGAAAAGAACTTCGACGAGGATCTTCCCGTGGGATATATCCCCATCGATTCGGTGCACTCCCCAGTCAAGAAAGTCAATTATACCGTCGACCCCGCCCGGCTGGGTCAGATGACCGACTATGATAAGCTGACGCTGGAAATATGGACCAACGGCTGTGTGAAACCACAGGACGCCATCGGGCTGGCGGCTAAGTTATTGAAGGACCATATGGCCATCTTCATTAACTTCGAGGAAGTGGAAGAGTCGCTCGAGGAAGAGCAGCCCAAGAAGGAAACCAAGGGTAACGAATATCTCGATCGGTCAGTCGAGGAGCTGGAGCTGTCAGTGCGCTCCAATAACTGTTTGAAAAATGCGAATATTAAGACCATTCGCGACCTGGTGCAGAAGACCGAATCAGAAATGTTGAAGACCAAAAACTTCGGCCGCAAGTCGTTGAACGAGATCAAGGAAATCCTGGCCACCATGGGATTGAGCCTGGGCATGAAGTTTGACGAGAACGGCAACCCGGTTCAGGGCGAATCGTAGAAGAACACCCGGCACAGAACTGGGCCGGCATTATCAAAGAGGACCCCAGCCGTCCGAGACCATTCAGGTTGGGTTCAGATCGGTAAGAGGACCTATGCGACATCGAAATGCGGGATGGAAACTTGGACGGAACACTTCCCACCGGCGCGCCCTGCTGCGCAATCTGACCACTTCGGTGCTTCTTAATGAGCGGGTGAAGACCACTGTCCAAAAAGCCAAGGCGGTGCGCCCCTGGGTGGAACGTATGATCACGCTGGGGAAGCGAGACACCCTTCATGCCCGCCGACAGGCGGCGGCGTACTTGTTGCAACCCTCAGCCGTCAGCAAATTGTTTGCAACGATCGCTCCGCGTTACGGGGACCGCCACGGCGGCTACACCCGCATCATCCGGACCGGGTGGCGTCAGGGGGATGGCGCGGACACCGCAATCCTGGAACTGCTGGGGAGCGAACTCACCGTGAAAAAGGCCGAACGCGCCAAGGTCGACGCGGAGAAAGCCAAGAAAAAGAAGAAGGCCGAGGAGACCGAGGAAGCCGCTCCCGACGAAAAGAAGTAACGCACTTTTTTGCGCCCTGTTTTTGATTCGACCCCAATCCGCTGTGTCGGGTTGGGGTTTTTATTTGGAGTTCGGCTTCCGAAGTCGATCGGACTTCGGAAGTCCGGGGCTTTGATCAGGCGGGCCCAAGACGCTCTTCATACCAGACTTAACGAGGGAATGCGAACCCCGTCGCCTGGATGCCGGTGTCAGGCCGCTGATTGTATGCCTTTCTCTGGGTTGATTTTAAGGGCTATTTGATTGTTAATCTCTTCTAAACACAGCCAGGCGAAATGTATTTTTTGCGTTGGAGAAATAGCGTGTTGGACTCCACTCCGCAGACGGTCACTACTCTGCCGTAAATCAGTGCGAGCAGGACAATCGCAGTAAGCATTTAGCCAACGCCTGGACCTGCCTTTCGTCCTTCGAGTGCATGTAGTGTTACGAACCGATAGCTCAGATAGGCGAACCATATCGACCAGCCCGCGTGAAAGAAGCGCTGCTTCAAACCAGGGTAGGCACTCCACACGCCTGGAAGAAATGCCAGAAAGCCCAGTGACATAACCAGAAGGCTCACCGATGACATCTGCCAAAGGCCTGCCAGGTTTCGCGCATTGCGCCACAGGAGAAGACCGAGCAATGGCGACAAGATCAGCAGCACCGAAGGCATTCCCGAGATTAGGTGCATCTTAAGAGGCAGCGGGAAGAGCCCGGCGCCCACAATGGAAATGGAAAAGGATAGAATCATTGCCGCGGGAAGAGGGCTAATCTCAAGTGCCTTACAGTCCCTGTATAAACCGACCACGAAGAACACGCTGAGCAGGGAACACAAGACCAGTCCGAAAGAGAAGATGAACTGAGTGGTGGTCCCGATCGCGCCCAATTCGCTTACCAGTCGAGATAGATGGTTGTAGTGGCCCAAACGAAGGCCACAGACAACCAATGTGCTAGCAAAGACGAGCGGAATTGCCCCTCCGAGAGAGAGGAAATAAATCGTGGAAGCGTGACGGTCGAGCCGGGAGGTGGGCATATGGATGGGCTCCTGAAGTTTGCATAACGACCGCGACTCAGTGAGCGTACTGCGAATCACGTGCGCAACGTTCAAGTTCTCTTACGTACTCCGCTGCATGCATCTGTTAGCTGTGGCTTCAAAAAGGAACAAACCCTCTTATTTCTTCGCTCCCCGGCCCACTTACTCGCTGCTGTGTGGAGTCGTTTATCTGCTCACGGCTCAGAAAGGAACCGCAGAATCTCGCGCATCAGTCGCTCTCCTTGGTCAGTCTGGAAGAGGACTTGCGCATGCGCGGAACCGTCGAGAATCACCAGTTCTTTTGGATCAGGGGCCTTCTCATATTGCTCGCGAATCTTCGGGAGACGCGGCCCGGCGCTGTTTGCGTCATCACGCGCTACAATGTATAGCTTGCGCCCCCTTATCTTTTCGGGCGGACCATTTTCCCAGCCCGCCAGCAAGACTAAGCGATCAATCTCTCCGGGCGCTTCCATCGAAGCATCGGCGGCAGCACCGCCACCCATACTTGCACCAACCACTGATACCGTCTTCGCGCCGGTCTTTCGCAAGTAACGGACAGCGGCCAGCACGTCGAAATGAAGTGGAGCGCTGAGCGGGTCGGCTTGGCCGGGGCCTTTCGACTGGCCGTACCCGCGAAAGTCAATGGCCAGAATGCGAAACCCTGCCTTGACCAGCACTCGCGCCTGCTTCTCCCAACTCTCTTTGTTGAACCGCCCCCCATGTGCCAGCACGACTCCCCGGTTGCCTTTTCCGTATAAGTTGCCGCAGATAAGCCCACCGTCCTGAGTCGGAATGGAAACCTGTTCTGGCGGTTCAGCGGCAACTTGTCTTCCGCCTTCGCTTCCGAAAGCACATACTGACATCAAGACTATAAGCGAAAAAATAGAAAGGACCTTCTTCATTGCCCAGGCCTGTGAATGGCTCATCTCGCTCCTTGCCCCGACTGCGACCGATTCGTGATGACCCACGAGCGCCTACGAGCGTGGAGCCTCATGATCCGTTAACACCGGCAGGTATGGGACCCAAGGGCCCACCTCGGAGCGGTACTGTTTTGCCATGACGCGCGCGACCTGCGCCACGTGCTCCAGGTCATGCACCACCCACGCTGCGAGCAGCTGCCGAAGCGTGACGGGGCCCAACGCTGGATGCGTGCCGCGCAACTCGAGTGCAGCCTCGTTGAGGCGCCAGGAGCGGAGTAGCTCGAGGTTACTGGCTCGCAATTTGGCGAACTCGGCCAACAAGGACTCTAGCGTCCGAGCCGCGTTCCGGTTTCGATGGCGGAATCGATCGTACGGCTCGAAGCGGGGGTTGGGCCTCCCCGCGAGGATGATCTGAGCGCGGGGAATCCAGTCCGTCTCCTCGCCGTCAATCAGATGGCCCACGACATCGAACGGACTAAAAGTGTCAGGTCCTTCGGTACCTCGTGCCCAAACCTGATCCACCCCTCGCAGAAGCGCCTCCAGCACGGCCGGGGAGCGTCGAAGGAGATCGATTGCCAAGTCAAGATCGAATTCCATAGGTACCTCGCAAGCCCCTAACGGTTGGGTTCAGGCGCGTTGCTGAGCGCAGTGGAGCAATGTCGCCTGCAACCCGTTGTGGGCGTCATTAAGTTAACCCTTTCGCCATTTCCCAGACTTGGCGCACAGTTCTCCAATTACGATCAGTCATTGGGACGCCGAGCAATTTCTCGGCATTTGTAGCGAGCTTGGATCTGCCCACCCCCTCGGGTGCATGCAGATAAAACACGTTATCGATCAGATGAAACCGTTCGCTGTCGCTCTTGATGCTTTCGAGCATTTTCAGGTTAGGATTCCGGGGTGAGGAGGCGAGAAAGCCCACATGTAAAGCTTGGGGATCGGTCTCAGCTTCGGGGAATGGATTCTCCGTCATTGCCCTTTCGAGGTCTTTGAGTTTCAACAATAGGACATGGGGCTCGAATCCACGGCGCTTCTTAATTTCAGCACTGATCATCTTTGAAAGCTGCGAAACGTCTTTGTCTCTGCTCTTGAACACCGCATTGCCGCTTTGGATGTATGTATCGACCTTTTGGGAGCCGAGGTCTTCAAGTACAGCGACAAGTTCTTTCATCGGTAGAGGATTCTTTCCGCCGACGTTGATGCCTCGTAAGAAGGCAATATAGATCGTCATTTGATTACTGCCTCGATCATGAGATTCCTATCAGCGCCCACCGGTCTGGCGATCAGGTGCCATGGGCGCGGCCGTCCCGATCGTCAATCGAAACCGATGTGGCGCCGATTGTCGCCTGCATCGTCGTGTTATACGTCGTCGCTTTGCTTTGCGACGCTGGTTTCCGGGACATAGTCTGCAATCCACAGATCGCCGCCCCAGGCCTCGAACACTGACTCGTACCCTTGACCTCTGAACGTGCGGTCCACCCATTGGAAGATGGTCTGTTGATTCGAGTAAGAACCATCGGTCAATATGGCCATCAGCATGCCAAGGAACTGATCTCCCGACCACGGCAAACCTTCCAGTGGAAATTCGGTAAGCTCCCAACGCAGGTATTTGTAATACGGTCGAAGCCTTCCCTTGTGCAATGCAAACACAACATCGAGCAATGGGAGAATGGAATCTGCGGCTTCGAGGCGATGGGCGATGCGGCTACGGTCCCGCAGGCATTTGATGGAACGGCAGACTTGATTGATGTAATGATCCAATGATGTTCTGATGAAGTTGTCGACTTCACCCTCAGGCACTTTACCCTTTTCATCTACAAGCTGCTGGATGAGTCCGCCCCTCTTATCTATTTGCGCTCGGAGATGCGTCCAATTGTTTCGGTCCCACCGGTACGGTCCGTTCCAGGCAGCGTGCTCGGCAAACGATTGAATGGTGTGGACTGCAACGTCGAATCCGGGTGGCAACTCCGACATGCGTCTGGCGGTTGCTTTGTAAGCCTCTTGAGTCACGACGAGCGTGCAATCGTAATCAGAATGCCTCGTTGCGAAGCCCTTGCCGCGGGATCCACCAAGAATGAAACCGATGACGTTCGGGTCGCCTTCCGCGTTCCGAATAATTCCCTCGAAAACTTGGTCAAGACTTTGCGTCATTGTTCAGATGTAGACGTGTAACGTACAGCTCGTCACCCGCCCGGCGCGGCTTTGCTTTTCGCGCCGGTCGGGTGCCCGCGCGGGTTAGGGGCCTCCAGTCTTGTCTGACTCATCTGGAAGCTGGGCACCGTGCCAAACCGCAACAATCCAAACCGTCCTCCCCACCGTTCGATAAAAGAAACGATAGGGTGACACGATAACCTCCCGTTGTGGCAGATCAGGAAACTCGGGAATGACTCTTCCGGAATGGGGGAACTTCACTAGCCGCCTCAGGAGAGTCTCCGCCCGTCGGCGAAAACGCCGAGCGGCAGACGGTTTGTCCCGGCGTATGAAATCCAGCGCCGCAAGAAACTGGGCCCTTGCCGTCGGTGTGAATAAAACCTTCACTGCTCAATCTTCCTTGAGGAGTGCGTCGGCCTCCGCAAGGACCGATTCGAGATCATATCCTTCTCCAGCTGCAATTTCCTTGTCTCCACGCGCCAACAGGCGAAGCATGTCGCGGTCATGCTCGCCCCGCTCGTAGGCCTCTGTACTCTGAATCACGGCTGCGGCCCGGCCCCGCTGCGTAATGAGGATGGGCTGCTTGGAATCCCGGACGCGCTTTAGCACACTCGCGGCATCCTGGCGTAGATCGGTGATTGGGATGATATGCGGCAGTTTGCTCATTAATCTCACCTCCAACAGTACAATTAAACGTATCATTAAGGATGACAAAGATCAAGGAACAATAGCCAGCCGTGGTACGACATTCGATGGAGAGTGCCCCTAACGATATTGGCGTTCAGCTGTGAAGTCCAAGCGACAGCGAGGAGTTCATCAGCTGCAACGCCGGGTTGGGCGGCGTTCCGGGACATTGTGTTTCGATCACCCACGTTCCCTTTTCTCGGTCGCCGCACGGAGGAGTATGGTCTGTCCGACCGCCAGTCGACCGATGCGAGTGACCGCGCCGTAGATTCCCGCGTTGTTCTGGTTCGCACGAACGACCGCCTTCAGCACTTCTGGCGCAGGACTTGCTGAGTCGGGATCAAGGTTCACCATCGAGCAGCGAACGTCGCGCATCGTCACGGTGATGGCGGGGGCGTCGTCCCTCTCGCCGAATGAGAGCACGCCGCCCAACCACTCGTCCTCCTGGAAGGGAATCGATCGCAGTAAACGAACTACAACATTCGGGCGAAATCGTCGCACGTCCGGGCTCCGCCCTGCGAGTCGTCCGATCTCGCGCACCGTATCG
>JBGQBO010000067.1:0-23031 GCA_041494885.1 Terriglobia bacterium | reverse complement strand
TCGCTCGCATAAGGAGTAGATCCCGGTAGATTTTGGGAATTTGCGGGAGTTTTTCAACTTTCATGAATAATCCGGGTTAAGAGGTGCTTCCCGAAGCGTCCTCAGAGGACCCCGGCACGTGGCCTACTCAAACACTGACCTGCCTGACTTAAGCAGCTCGCTTCGAAATAACCAGGAGAGCAAGGCCTGCGCCCAGCGACAGCAGCCCGATCAGTCCCGCTAGCGGCAATAAACTGGCCGTTTGGGGCAAGCTCTTCGCGGCAACCACCACCGGCGCGGGCTCGACCACCTTAGCTACTTCTACCGGCGGGGGCTCAACCACCTTAGTTAGTTCTACCACTTCTCCTGTAGGTGCAACAGCAATGACCGGCGCCGTCTTCAAAGCCTCGATGGGCGCCGTTTCCAGTTCGATCGGCGTCGCGAGAATGGGCTGATTTGTTATCTTCGCCAGCTCAAGGGCCCTTGCCTTGGGGTATACAAATTCCTCGCCCCATTGACGCCCCGGATAAAACCACGCCCGGATGGCTTCCGGCTGTCCTTCCGCCCTCTCCTTAAACGTCATGACCGTTTTGTCGGTTTCTTTCAAACGGTAATTGGGGATGGCGAGGATCGTTGTCAACACAGTTTTTTCGTCTTCGCTGAAGATCTGGACGATGTGGCGGTCCGACAGTGAATCAAAGATCTTGAAGACATAGGTGCCCGCCGGTAAAAGGTGAGCGCCCACACCTGGAACTTCGATTGGCCCGCTGAAGGTCACAATGGTCTTCCTGTTCCACGCGTCGGCCCTCGAACTCGTGGAGAGAAACATGAGAACCAGACTCATGCAGAAGATCATCGCTATGGCTGTGTATAGATTTGATTTTTTCATTGGTATTTCCTCTGTCTTTCTCGGGGCGATCGGTTCTGCCCCATTGCAAACATGATCGGATTACTTGTCAAATGAACTTATGAGACTCCAGACCTGCCTCGCAACCAAATTGGGCTGCAAACTTCAAGCACACTTCTTATACCCCGGCGGCAACACGCCTGTCAGTTCAGTCCTGCTCATAGGTCTGGTCAAGATTGCTCTCGCCAGTGGATAGGGGGGCTTCCAGTTGAGGCGGGTCACGGGTTGGGGGGGGCCTGCGGTTTGGGGCCGGTGGGAATGACCGGGGGTTTGAAAGGGAGACCGGAGCTTCGTGACGTAAGAGAGGGGCACAATGCGGTGACTGCGTTTCTGAGTCTTAGCGAAGGTTCTCTCTTTGAAAGCACTCCATCCAAACGATATGCTTCAGTCCGTGATACACCGCTCAGCAGGGCAGGTTGGATGCGCCAGCAACACTTATTTCAGATACCTCCTGAGGATGAGAGAATCTGGTTACAGGAAAGAGCCCGAATCGGGGAATCACTGGGCCTCGCGGCTCTGCCGCTCATTATTGCGGTAAGCCTTTGGCTTACCGTGGCAAACCTTCTTCCTCTTTTTTCCATGCATCGCTAAAGCCCGCCGCCAGTGGCGGCGGGCTTTAGGGGCTCAAGAGGGGATCAAAGGCTTGGGGTCAGCCGGAAAGGCGGAGCCTTTCCGCAATAATGAGCGGCGGAGCCACACTTCATGCCCGAACTCCTCCAAGAGTGTCACTAGATTTGATCATCATCAAAAGGGCTAGTCGTGCAGGACCACGCTGAGGAGGCCACTGCTAACCGTCAACTCGCCGTCGCCAGTGTATTTGACAAAGCCAAGCGTCCTGAACTTGTTCATGAAATGGCTGACCCGGGACCGCGTGGTGCCGACCATTTGTGCCAGGTGTTCCTGATTGATTCTCGGATGCACAATTTCGGCCCGGCTCTCCTTGCCAAAATTAGCCAACAGCAAGAGAATCCGAGCCAGACGCTTTTCGCTGGAGTTGAAAAGCTGGTCGACGAGATCCCCTTCAAAACGAATGTTGCGTGAAAGCAGATGCACGACGAACAATTCCGAGATCTCGTGCCGTTCGTGCAGCACCCGTGCCATCAGCGACTTCTCAATCCGGGAAAGAGTGCAATCCGTCCTCGCGACAGCCGTTGAGATGCGCAACGGCTGACCTGCGAGACATCCCTCGCCGAAGAACTCGTTGGCGTCCAAAATGGCGACGATCGCTTCCTTGCCCTGTTGGGATGTCACGGAGAGCTTCACCTTGCCTCGGCGGAGATAAAATACGGAATCCGCAGGATCCCCCTGACGAAAGATTTTGCGGCCCGCATGGTATTCTATGTCGGTCTTGCCGCGGGAAAACCCATCGAGGAAGGCTTCCCAATCGATCGGCTGGGGCTTCTTGCTTGCCATAACAACCTCCTTCTGCTTGCTGTTGAGGAGCCGAGCGTCGCGGAGTAGATCCCCGCTTTTTCATCGACGTCCAGGATATTTCCCGGCAGGTGCACCCTCTTGCTGAGGAATTATATACTTCAACTGGAGCCGACACAATTCTTCAGATTAACGACGAGTTGACTCAAAGAATAAGCAACCGTAAATGCGGAAGAGGGAGAAACGTTGCCTCATATCACGGGTCACAGGTAAGAAAAGGGATTAGACCGGGACATAGGCCGGCGGTGGATGTGTTGCTGAGCCGGCGGGATGATTCGCCCTCTGAGAGCACTCCCTGCAGACGAGAGGCTTCGCTCCGCGATAAACCGCTCAGCGGGGAAGGCTGGGCGCGCCTGAAACACCTCTTTAGGGTACACAAGGCTAGTCGTGCAGGATCACGCTGAGGAGGCCACTATGGACCATCAACCCGCCGGTGGGGCCGTCGTAATCGACAAAGCCCAGGTCCCTGAACTTGTTCATGAAATGACTGACCCGCGACCGGGTGGTGCCCACCATTTGCGCCAGGTTTTCCTGATTGATTCTTGGAACGACAGTTTCGGATCGTCCTTCCTTGCCAAAATGAGCCAGCAGCAGGAGAATCCGGGCCAGACGCTTCTCGCTGGAGTTGAAAAGCTGGTCGACGAGATCCTCTTCATATCGGATGTTGCGTGAAAGCAGGTGTGTGACGAACAATTCCGAAATGTCGTGCTGCTCGTGGAGCATGCGCGCCATCCGCAACCTTTCAATCTTGGCGAAACTGCAATCGCTCATCGCGACAGCCGACGACACGCGCAACAATTGGCCTGCCAGGCATCCCTCGCCGAAGAATTCACCGGGGCCCAAAATGGCGACGATCGCTTCCTTGCCCTGTTGAGATGTCACCGTGAGCTTCACCTTGCCTCGCCGGAGGTAGAAGATGGAATCCGCAGGGTCTCCTTGCCGGTAGATGGCGCGGTTCGCGGTGTATTCGAGAACGGTCTTCCCCCCGTTGATTCCAGCGAGGAGGGCTTCCCAATCGACAGGCTGGTTTTTCTGATTTGCCTTAATGGTCTCAGGCTGGATCTTGTTACGCGCCAGAACAGCATCCCCCTTCTTGCTGAAGGAGGGTCCATTGATAGGAATTCTCTTGCTTGCCATACCAACCTCCTTCCGCTTGCTGGGGAGGAGCCGAGCGTCGAAGGATAGATTGCCGATTTTTGATCGCCGATCAGGATATCTTCGGGGACACCACACCCCTTTCGGGATAAAGGATATGCTTTGACGGGAGCCGGCACAATTCTTCAGATTGAGTATCCGACAGTATATTTGAGCGCTAAATGGCTGGAGGTTTCTACAGAATCCACAGTAGAGACGAAGGGCTGAATTGATCCGAGCTGAAGTCTGATCAGGGTCAAATAGAACCTCAAGCTGCCACTGAGTCCCCCGGTATTTGAGAATCCTTCGGAGAAAGTTTCTTACCGGGTCTGAGTGTGCTATTTTAGGCGAATAGCATGCGTTTTAGGCGTCACCAATCGTGGTTGTAAAGACAGGAGGCTTCTGAACTCTGATGGATGGCGTCACTAAGAGCAAGAGGGAGCATGCAGGGAGGATTTCAGCAGCACCCCAAATCCTTCCACAGACTATCCTCGATACCATGCGGGAACCCATGTTGATTCTCGATGTCGATCTACGGGTGAAAATGGCAAATAAGCCTTTCTTCCGAACCTTCCGGGTCAAGCCCGAGGGGACCGAGAACAAACTTGTCTATGATTTGGGGGACGGCCAGTGGGACATTCCCAAACTTCGCGCTCTCCTGGAAAAGGTTTGCGTCGACGACTTGCAGGTCGAGGACTTCGAGGTAGAGCGCGAATTCGCCGACATCGGCCGGAGGTTCATGATCCTCAACGCCCGTCGAATCCAGCCCGAGACCGACCAGCCGATGATACTCCTCGCCATAGAAGACATCACTGAGCGGACGGAAGTTAGAAGGGCGCTCGAGCTCCATGCGAAGGATTTGGAGCGATCCAATGCGGACCTCGAACAGTTTGCGTATGTGGCCTCCCATGACCTCCAGGAACCCCTGCGCATGGTGACGAGTTTTACGCAGCTTCTGGCAAAGCGCTATAAGGGAAAACTCGATTCCGATGCCGATGAGTTCATCGCCTATATCGTAGACGGCGCTGCTCGAATGTACCGACTGATTAACGACCTGCTGGCGTATGCACGCCTGGGTTCCCGGGGCGCGGAACTTGCACGTTCCGACTGCGAGGAGATCCTGGCTGCTGCTGTCTCGAATCTGGGAAGCGCGATGGAGGAGAACGGGGCGACGGTGACCCACGATCCGTTGCCGACCGTCATGGCCGACAGGGACCAACTGAGCCGTCTGTTCCAAAACTTGCTCAGTAATGCGATTAAGTTTCGCGCGGTGGATCCGCCCGTCGTTCATGTTTCAGCTCGGCGAAATGAGAACGAATGGCTCTTCTCGGTGCGGGATAACGGCATCGGCATTGCCCCCGAGCACTTCGAGCGGATTTTCTTGATATTTCAGCGCCTGCACGGCAGGAGTGAGCTTTCCGGCACGGGGGTCGGCTTAGCTATTTGCAAGAAGATTGTCGTGCGGCACGGAGGGAAGATTTGGATCGAATCGCAAGCGGGGAAGGGGTCGACATTTTACTTTACGATACCGGCTTGAACCATCAAGGGTCATGGCTCGAAGGAGGCGAAATTGGAGATCACTGGAAGGCCCATTGAAATCTTGCTCGTCGAGGATAATGCTGCCGATGTACGCCTGACAGTGGAAATCCTGAAGGAAACCAAGGTTCGCAATACCTTGACCGTCGCCGCCGACGGCGTTGAAGCACTGGATCTACTTCGTCGGACCGGCAGACACGCCCACGCGGTGCGGCCAGACCTCATTTTGCTCGACCTGAACTTGCCCAGGAAGGATGGCAGGGAAGTCCTGTCGGAGATCAAGGCCGACCCCGTCTTAAGGCTCATCCCGGTCGTGATCCTGACGTCCTCGAAGGCCGAGGAAGACATCGTGAAGAGCTACAGCCTGTATGCCAATTGTTACGTGACGAAGCCGGTCGATCTGGAACAGTTTGTCAAGGTTGTGAAATCGATCGAAGATTTTTGGTTGACGATCGTGAAACTTCCGCAAGGAAAAACGCCATGACATCGGAGCCGATTAAGGTCTTGTTGGTGGAGGACAATCCGGGAGATGTCCGCCTGATCCGGGAAATGTTGAAGGAAGCGAAGACCGCCTGGTCTGCCCTGGAGGATACCCCAAGCCTGATGACGGCGGTCGAGCGCCTGGCGAAGGGGGGAATCGACGCGGTGTTATTGGATCTCGGGCTCCCCGACAGCCAGGGCATCAGCACTTTTATGAAGTTACATCAACAATTTCCTCGCACTCCTATTGTCGTGCTGACGGGTCTTACCGATGAAGAGCTGGGTCTTCAGGCAGTCCGGGAAGGGGCGCAAGATTACCTGACCAAAGCAAAGGTGGATAGCCAGTGGCTGTGCCGCGCCATCCTCTATGCAGTCGAGCGGATGCAAGGAAAGGAAGCGCTGCTGAGAAGTGAAGAACGGTATCGCCTGCTCGTTGAAAAAAACCATGCCGGGGTATACCGGGCTGCCTTGGACGGCCGCATCATGGATTGTAATGAAGCCTTCGTTAAGATCTTCGGGTATGCCTCTCGTGAAGAGATCTTAGCGGGTCCCATGCGGGACCTTTACTTTGATCCTTCCGAGCGGGAGGCGATCACCACCCGCATCGGGGTGGAACATACTCTCTCGAATATAGAATTGCGCCTTAAGCGAAAAGATGGGAGTCCGGTTTGGGTTCTGGCTAACAAGAATCTGGTCGAATGGGAGGCAGACAATCCACCGATCATCCTGGGGACCATCGTCGATATTACCCGTCGCAAGCAGGCTGAAGAGGCGCTACAACAAAGTGAAAGTCGCTTGCGTGCCATCGTTGAAGCCGAGCCGGAATGTGTCACGATCGTCGCGCCTAACGGCACCCTCCTTCAAATGAACCCGGCGGGCCTGGCCATGATCGAGGCTGACAGCTTTGCCGAAATTCGTGGAAAGTCAGTCCTTCCCTTGATTGCCCCTGAGCACAGGGCTGCGTTCCAAGCTTTCTTTCGGGTGGTTTCGAGCGGCAAAAGGGCCAGTTTGGAGTTCGAGATTGTCGGGCTTAAAGGTACGCGGAGATGGGTGGAGTCTCATGCGGTCCCGATTGCCGATGAGGCGGGATCAAGTTGTGTATTGGCCGTCATGAGAGACCTCACCGAACGCAAGCAAGCTGAAAAGGCGCTCCATGGGCTTTCAACACGTCTGCTGCAGTTGCAGGATGAGGAGCGACGACGCATCGCCCGGGAACTCCACGACGCCATCGGCCAGAACCTCGCCGCTTTGGTGATGAACCTCACTCTGGCGCACAAGTCGGCTAATAAGCGTAATCCGAAAGCGCGCCAAGCTATATCGGGAAGTCTTGAGGTGGCAGAGCGGTGCTTAAAAGAGATGCGTACCCTCTCCTACTTGTTACACCCGCCCCTGCTGGATGAAGATGGCTTGGCTTCAGCCTTGGCTTGGTACGTTAAAGGGTTCGCCGAGCGAAGCGGAATCAAGGTCGACCTCAAAGTGTCTCCCGATTTCGGCCGGCTGCCCCAGGAGGTAGAGACAACCCTTTTTCGCGTCGTGCAGGAAGGCCTGACTAACATCCACCGTCACTCCAAGAGTCCCATAGCTGGGATATTGCTTTCGCGGCGCCCGACTTTGGTGAAGTTAGAAATAAAGGACAAAGGCCAGGGGATGCCCACGAAGGTCCTCCATCTGAACAATTCGAATGTCGGACAGCTTGGAGTGGGCATTCTGGGTATGCGCGAGCGAGCCAGACAACTCGGGGGGCGCATGGAAATCGTCTCAAGCCGCCGAGGCACGACCGTCCGAGTGGTGATCCCGCGTCCCAAGGTCGTTTAATGAAGACGCTTCGTATCCTGGTAGCGGATGATCACGAGGTCGTGCGGCAGGGAATGCGGGCACTCCTGGAGGTCCATCCCGGATGGGAGGTTTGTGCCGAGGCGGCCAATGGCCGGGAGGCCATCGAACTGGCAAAACAGACGAAGCCTGACGTCGTGGTGATGGACATCAGCATGCCGGAATTGAATGGTCTGGAAGCCACGCGACAAATCCTGAAAGCCCTCCCCCGAACCGAGGTGCTTATCCTGACGCTTCATGAGTCCGAACAGTTAGTACGTCGAGTGGTCGAATCAGGCGCTCGTGCCTACGTCCTAAAGTCCGACGCGGGACGAAGCTTGGTGGAGGGGGTGGCGGCGCTTAGCCGGCACAAAGGTTTTTTCTCATCCAAGGTAGCCACGCTCGTCGTGGAGAGCCACCTGAAAAGGGGCAAGACAGCCGGCAGAACGAACCGCAATCGTGACTTGTTGACCCCTCGCGAGCGAGAAGTTGTCCAGCTTCTGGCAGAAGGGAAGAGCAACAAAGAGATCGGAGTAACCCTTGGGCTCAGTGTTCACACGGCAGAAACCCACCGAAGCAACATCATGCGCAAGCTCGGTACCCACTCCTTGAGCGACCTGATTCGCTATGCCCTTCGCAATAAGATTGTGCAGTTCTAGATCGTTCCCGAACCCAACACGGGCAGCATAGTTCGGCACGGCCGCGGCCTTGGATTTCTGCTCGGCCTGTTCCGGGACGTTCTGAGCCTGAGCCCCCGAATGGCGGCCCTTAAACGGCCGGGGAGTTCCTCGTTGGGACTCGGTCGCTTTCACTCCTTGAACTCTAATCCGATGGCTTCCGACCGCAACCAGCGAGCATCAGGAACACGGCAGTCAGCATGATTGCCGACCTAAGCAACATTCTCATGGTTGCCTCCGCGCTGAAGAGCTTAGAGTTCAACCTCACGATGAGCGGACACAACGAGGCTCCCCCCGGCTGGCAAAATCCAAGCTAAGCAGTCCCTGTTAGTCTTATAGGTGCTTATGGCAATCTTACTGACCGATCCCTCCGTCGCCAATCTGGGTTCCTTCACTACCTCATGCGCATCCGGGAGAAGGAATGGAAAAGTCCAAAGATATTCAGGAGCCACAAAACCACCAAAATGACCACGACAGCATTCAAGATCGACTTAATAGATCCTGCCATGGGTATGAAACGATTGACCAGCCAGAGGAGAACACCCACGACGATCAGAACCAGGAATATATTAATCAAAGGCATGATTTGTTGACCTCCTTGATTTTGGAGGCAGACGCCTATATGTCCGCTCCCCGTTATGCACTGTTGAGTATCGCCTGTGGCTTCTCTGTCAGGGCTGCAATGGTCGAGTCCCCTGGAGCGAGTGGAAATCCCAGGCACTCGGCCTGATCAGCCAGAATCTGGCCGAGGATGGTATCGACCCGGACTTAAATCCACAGTTCGGCCTGAGAGGTCGGCAGGTTCGACCCGTCATAGCCAGGAGTCACTTTCCCTCGAGTCTGCCTTGGGATTCTTGTAATCGTTGGCCAGATCCCGGCCTTTAAAGCCGATCCAAGAGCAGCAGGACAGTTAGAATCAAAACGGCCAGGCAAAGCCCGCCAGTGGGTGCATAACCCCAGTTTCGGCTGTGTGACCATCGGGGCAGTGCTCCCAAAAATATCAAAAGCACAACCACGATCAAAACAGTTGCGAACATGTCGTTTCGCCCCCTTCTTGCACTCTTGTAATATCCCGCCTGTGCGAAACCGCCGGTTTCTCTTGGGCAGGACTGGCTGCGAAACCGAACGAGGTCAGGTTCAAGCCCAACATCCCTTTCCCTCAATCAAACGCAGTGCGCTGGGCGGCGCCCCACTCGATGAATGGCCGCGCGCCACGCGCGTGCACAGTTCAGAGGGCGATGTTGATGATCTCGACCATCGCCCTGCTGCCCTGGTTAGCGCTTACAAGCGGTCGAACGTTCGTCCACCCTTGGGGGAGTATTTTGTCAGCGTCCTGTCCAGGCCCCGAGCCGACGGAGGAGTGCGCACTTTGCCATCGATCAGAATTTCTTTTGCACTCACCTTGCGTCCATAGAGCTTCTCGTTGTCATCCCTATCTTGTTTTACCACGGCGCCGTCGAGCGACACCCCGGCAAACAAGCCCCGAGTCCGGGAGTAGCTGAGAATCTCAGCATGGAGTTGAGCGTCTGTCGCGCCTTCGGCGGAACGACCCACCGGGCCAGCCGCTACAGATAATTCCGCGCCCAGCTTGATGCTGTCCTGAACCAGTTTTTTCATGCCTTCCGGGTTCATCACGAGGAAGATGACGTCGGTCGCCTTACCGCCGATCTGAAATCCAACGCTCGCGGCACCCAGGGTAAACATGGAAGGTGCATCCCAGGCCCCGTTCCCACCCTTGCGGCACACCAGCACCCCGCGTCCATAAGTGCCACCGACTCCCAGGGCAAACTTCACCTGAGAAGGAACGATGCCGACACACACGGCCTTTTCCAGCAACTCTTTAGGAATGCCCTTGTCGGGAGTCCCCATGATCTCGTTGACCACGTTGGTTGCCTTTTGCAGTTGGCTCTCATCGGCAAATGCCGTTGTACAGAAAGTCAGCAACAGAAAAATCAGACTAAGCCTTTTCATCTTGAGCTCCTTTTTTGCCCTCACACCCACTGACCGGCGTGTCCTAAGCTCCCATTCAGAACTGTAGGACTACGAGCCGGTCGTGCTATTGTTGGACTGCTTTCTTCATCTTGCCGATTATTCCTTGAACCTTCCCGGCCACCTTTTCAACTGTGCCCTTGGCTTCCAAACCGGGATGATTCGTCAGTTGTCCTGCTTTCTCCCTGACCTTGCCCTTCACTTCGTGAAACTTCCCTTCGGCTTTATCTTTGGTGCTTCGCTTCATCACAGTGGCTCCTTGGGCAGGATTCCGGGCCGCAGGCCCGATGTGATCCACCAGAAAAAGTGCGTATGTCTCATGGCTTGAACGGATGATGCAACACCTGTCGACGCTCTCCCGCCATTCCTTCTCTTGGCTCTTTTCAGTTAGAGACTCTCGCGAGTCCCCTGCCCTTTATGTTTATAATATTTATACCTCGGGCTGATTCGCCTGTCTGCTCAGCATGGCTCACGCGTCTGGTCACAATTGCTCATCCCAGTGAATGGAGCTAGCTCCCGTCTCTGCAATCGGCGCGGAGAAGGGGTCTTCTGTGGCCGATCTGTAATTCTGGTTTTTCAGAACGATAATCAGCACACGATCGAAATGCTTCACAGCGCTCACAACGCGAGCTGGCGCTAGGGCCGGGGTGGGACGGGCGCTTGGGCTGGTGGAGGACTGGCCGCGGGCGTCGGAACCAGAGTCACCAACTTCAACTGATCCAGTTGAGTGAGGACGTTCTGCCAGCGAGGCGTGTCCTTTTTCGTCTCCAGCGGAGCAGAGAGGTCCGAATAGAAGGTCAGGATGTTCGCCCGCAGGTCTATGGTGGTCAGTTCAAACTTCCGCTCCGACAGCCTGGCCAGCAACTTTGCATACGTGTCGTCGGTCAGCGAATATTCCCCTGCCTTGGTCCCTTTGCCATCATCCAAATCACGATTGGGAACCAGGAGTACATCCGCACGTATTTGTTCAAGAAAAGCCCGGTATTGATCGACAGACATATTGATGCTTTTGAAATACAGTTCCTCGGTCTGCGGGGTCGGGTTATTGAACGCCAGCGCCTTGAAGGGGCCAATTTTCGGAAAGTAGTGCAAGAGCGCTGACAGGACCCGGATGCCGAATCCGGGCTTAGGGTAGTCCTTTCCCCACTCCTTTTCGTAATCGGAGCGCGAAAGCCGGTACAGGAACTTCCGTTTCGCGGCAGTAGGCATCTCGCCCATCATGTCCTTCTTATGGGTTCGCAGTGCAACCTGGGTCATTTCCGGAATCAGCCGACTGATAAAGAAACGGTACGAGCCGATCGCCAGGTCCACGTTCGGAAGCACGTCTTTCAACTCCACTCCGTAAACGACGGGAAAGACCCGCTCCAGCAGGGGCTTGGACACTTTGAACCCGATGAAATCGTGGTACTGCTCCGACGCATAACGATTCTTCGCGACCTGGACCATGTCGAACCCGAACTCAGTTCTCAGATGGGCCGTCTTGTCCTCCGCATACTTGACCGATAGGCCATACTTCGCCCGCAGCTTCGGGTAGTGGGCCGAGACAGCCTGGTTGACCGCCGGGTGGCCGGCAATATCCGAAGCATAGTGTGACAGGGCGCCCAGGGCGAAGGCATACTCGTTGGCATCCTGACTCTCCAGCCGTAACTCGCGAACGAAGTCTCCGCTGCGAACGTAATGCGCCAAGTTGCTGAACTCCACCCTGCCGAAGGGGTAGTAACCGAGATCCTGGATGACGGCGCCTCCATAGGCGTAGGCATGCGCCTCATTGAGTTGCTCTTCCGACAGCCCCGGAAATCGCTTAAGGAGGAGGGGGCGGATCTCAGCGGTCCAGAGCAGGTCTACGATTTGCTCGTGCGTAAGAACGGAGTAGGCGTACGAACCGCCAGCGCACATGAGCACGACGAGAAAAAGTGCCACCGCACGGATAGGTCGAAGCATCTTTCACTCCTTACTTTCCTGAATTCAGACAGCCCTATTTACCATCCGGTGCAGTCTCTCCCGAGGCTGCACCGGGTAGGCCCGCTACATCGAGATGCGGATCGCAATTCAGCCGTTGCTGCTGAGCCTGCTGCTGTTCGGGCCCGGCTTGTTTTTCGCCCCGCTGCTCCCGCTGTGCGTAAGCAGGAGCAGCGATTCCGAGAAGCAAAGACAGAACGGCTGTGCTGGTGATTCCAATTACTTTCAGTGGTGCTCCGTCCATTACTGCTCGTTACGTACACACTTGCTCTAGCGCAAGTTTTCTTTCGTCTCATTGGCCGGGTGGCCGATGGCTTCGCCGGACACGAGAAGTTCAACTCTCCGGTTCTGCTGCCGGCCGGCGGAGTTATCGTTTGAGGCTACCGGCAAAGTGTTGCCGAAGCCCTTGGCTGAAACCGAATTTGGCGTAACGCCTTGTTGCACCAGATAATCGCGTACTGAGCCGGCCCGATTTTCAGACAGTTTTTGATTCATTTCATCTCCGCCCACATTGTCCGTGTAGCCACCGACTGCAATGTTGAGTCCAGGGTAGGCGAGCAGGATACCGGCGACTTTCGCCAGCTTCTCCCGTGCACCCGGCTTCAACGAGTATTTTCCGGTGTCAAACAAAACATCGGACATGCTGACGATGAGACCGCGAGCACTGTCGCGAGTCTGGAGAATGGAATTCAACTGCTCAGACAACCGCGTGCGCATGGCTGCTTTATCGTTTTCCGCTTGTTGCGCACTCTGCTCTGCTTTCAGGGCATTCAGCCGGGATTGTTCGGCGTCCGCCTGGGCAGCGGCTAGCGCGTTTGCTGAAGCGGCCTGACTGTTAGCCAAATCTAATTTGGTCTTGTCGGAATCCGACTGGGCTTTGGCCGCTTCGGCCCGAGCCCTTGCTGTTTCCGACTCTGCCTCGGCTTTAGCGGCTTGAGCCTTTGCTGTTTCCGATTCTGCTTGGGTCTTTGCGAGCTCGGCCCGGGCTTGGTCAGACTGGGCCTGTTGCTTCTGCCGGATCGCGTCGTCCGCTTGCGCTTGGGTTTGTGCCTGCGCGTTGGCGGCAGCTTGCCGTTCGTTGTCCAGGCGCTCCTGATCGATCCTTTGGATTGTGATGGCGCGAGCATCTTCCGCGGTCTGTACTGCCTCACGGGCAGCCGCGATCATTAGTTTTCTCTCGATGTGCCGGCTGGTGGCATATTCATCAACTTTGTTCATCAACTGGACCGCATGCTGATAGCTGTCGCTCGCGTACGTCTCGGCCCCCTCGGATTGCGCGATGCGCAACGCGTTGCGCGCTTCAAAGAACTCCAACGGCAACCGGCTATTCAGAACCACCGGATCGAATTTGTAGCCGGTGGGGATGTAGCCCCCGCGTGCCAGAAGTTCATACTTTGCATTCATCGCCTCGGATGTCCCCTTGGTGTCCTCGCGGATTACGTTTTCGAGCACGACCACATTACTGGGCTGCCGAACCGCAAAATAAGGTTCTGCGGTGACGACCAGAGCGAAGGCTTGAAGGTCTGTGGTGACATCCAGCTTACTGCGGCTGTTATCGCCCACTAAGACCTCGCCCAAGTTCACGGCCCGGCCCTCGGGCGAGATGGCCCAGAGGATGTAAGTCAGATACTCATTGCCGAAAGTCGTGGGCCTTTGCAGATTGCCAAATTCCACCTCGATTTCGATGTAGCCCTTCTTGCCTTCTACTTTGGCTTGGCCGTTCGCTGAAGGCATCAGCTCCGTGCCTGCGAAATCCAGCTTCGTCGCGCCGCTGCGATGCTGATAGTTGACCGCTTGGATCGTGCGGCTGGTTACGTTGACCCGGAACTTCGTGGTGGCTTGGGAACTGGTTGGAGCTAGGACAGCCAGGCCCAATACGATGGTGAGTGGTAACAGCAACTTTATCTTCAATGGATCCCCCTCTGGCAGATGTCTGCCGTGTTGTTTAATCTAGATTGTGAGTTTCTTACCTTGGTGTTTTTCCTAGTGGCCTCGCCACACCTCATCCTTTCCCGACGTGGATACCGGATAGGGAGTGAGACAGCCCAAAACATTCAGAAGGAACAAACCACGACGATGACCACGACCGCATTCATGACTGACTTAATAGAGCCCGCTATCGGAATGTAGCTGTTGATGAGCCACAGGAGAACATCCACCTCGACCAGGGCCGCCAGGATTTACATTAAAGGCGTGCTCTAATTCCCTTCCTATTTTCGAAGGGAGATGCCTTACGGTCCGCTTCTCGGGCATTGAGATTGTGAGTACGTCTATGTTTCATGGACGTTTAAAGCGGCCCCATCTCGCAACCGGAGTACGCCCGACTCCACTGGATCACCTCGGTCAAAGGAGCCGGGCGCTTGTTTTAGAAGCCTCGGTCGCAGTCTTTAGCGAAGCGACTGCATGTCCAGGATTGACCCCAAAAGGGCGCCCAGGATGGTGTACTTGCCGCCCGAATAGCTGCCATATCGATAGCGGGTGTAGTAGCCATCTTCATAGCCGCGGCGGAAACCCTGGCGAAAGTAATAGTTGTATTCGTCCTGGGCTACATAATAACCACCATAGCCGTAGTTCGCGTCCTGATAGGCATAAGAGCCTTGGTAGTTGTAACGCCAGCGATCCTGCCGGTCTGCCCGCCCCGCCAGGAAGCCTTGCTCATAACCGTAGTTCACGGCCTCCCGAAGCAAATTGGCCCCGTATTGATTTGTCTCGTAGTAGCGGCCGCCGCGGGAGTATCGATAGTTCCAAGCCGTGTAGAAATATGGATCATTGTCGTAATCGTGGCGCTCGTTCCGGAGACGCATGTCCTGTTCACGCAGGCGCCCTACATACTCTTGCTGATAACGGTACTGCGCCGTGCGTCCTTGTCGCTGAAGCTCTGCTGTATGCTGCTCCCAGACACGTTGCCGCTGATCGAGATTTTGACTGTACTGCGTCAGACGCTGCTGTTGCTCCCTAATAAGCTGCTGCTGACGCTGTTGTGAGAGGCGGGCTTGCTGCTGATTCTGGTCTTGCTGCTTTTGTTGCTGGACCCGCTGTTGCCAATCCTGGTCCCGCTGCCATTTTTGCTGTTGGGCCTGCTGTTGCTGCTGTCTATTCTGGTCTTGCTGTCGCTGGACGCGCTGTTGTTCCTGAGCGCGTTGCTGTTGCTGCTGTTTGTTCTGGTTCTGCTGTTTAATCTGTTCCTGCTGCTGGGCCTTCTGCTGCTGGACACGCTGTTGTTGCTGAGCCTTCTGCTCCTGCTGTTTGTTCTGGTTCTGCTGTTTAATCTGTTCCTGCTGCTGGACGCGCTGTTGTTCCTGAGCGCGCTGCTGTTGCTGCTTGTTTTGGTTTTGCTGTTGCTGCTGTTTAATCTGTTCCTGCTTCTGTTGCTCCTGCTTGTTCTGGGCTTCCTTCTGTTGTTGCTGCGGCGGCGGTTGCTTCTTCTTCTGCTTTTCTTCCTGTTTTTGGTCTTGCTGCGGTTCTTGCCGGGCGTGGGTTGGCAGGCACACTCCCACCAACGATACCGCGCCGATTGCAGCTGCCACCAGCATGCGGTTCAAGATATTGACATTCACTCCACACCTCCTTGTGAAATGCGGTCGTTATATGGGATCTATCCTCGAAAGAGAGGCCACGAGGATCTAAGTAAACAGGACGAGAAACGTAACCACACGTTTCTTTTGCCATCCGTCTCGCACCCGATCCTGGCTGGCGAGCCGGGGTACAATTCTTATACCTCGGGGCAATGGATGTGTCAGCCCAGTACTGCTCACACGTTTGGTCAAAAGTGACCAGTGGGGTTGGCGAGATAAAATACAGGGTGGGGCGGGTGGAGTTCAGACGAATAAAAGGGTCAGGCCGCGACAATCCTCAGGAAAGGAATTGGCGCGGCCAGGAAGCGTTGCTCATCACCGTAGTTCACGGCCTCCCGAAGCAAATTGGCGATGTATTGATTCGTCTCGTAGTAGCGGCCGCCACTGGGCAGTTTCGATGGCAACGCACTCGACGAACCGTTAATTCAAGTAGACGCTGATTGCAATTCCAACGCCGGGATGCCTTCGGTTGTACAAATAATACCCGTCATTGGAATAGTCAATATACACATCGTCGTTGTCGTACCAGTTGTCCGACCAGTATTCCGGCCACGGGTCAATGAGACTGAACCAATAGCCACCGTACTGAAACCGGGGGTACCCACCAACAATTATCAAAGGGAAGCTGCGGATCCGGAATCCGTGATTCCGCCCAAAGTAGCCACGGAACCGGTTGTCAGGAATACGGTAGCCGTTGTAGCCGCCACGTTGCTGCCAGGTGCGGTGCTCGGCCTGCCAGCTACTTGCACGATGCTGCTGCCACACGCCCCGCTGTTCAGCTTGCTGCACACGTTGCCCCTGCTGTGAAGGCCGATTGACCTGCTGCTGACGCTGTTGCTGCTGCTTGTTCTGGGTCTGCTGCTGGACCTTCTGTTGCTGCTGTTTATTCTGGGTCTGCTGCTGCTTAGCACGCTGTTGTTGTTGTTGCTTGTTCTGGTCCTGCTGCTTAGCACGCTGTTGTTGCTGCTGCTTATTCTGGTCCTGCTGTTGCCTGACTTGCTGTTGTTGTTGTTGCTTGTTCTGGTCCTGCTGCTTAGCATGCTGTTGTTGCTGCTGTTTATTCTGGTCCTGCTGTTGCCTGGAGTGTTGTTGCTGCTTGTTCTGGTCTTGCGGTTGTTGTTGCTTCGCCGGCGGTTGCTCCTTTTCCTGCTTCTTTGGTTGTTTCTGCTCTTGCTGCGGTTCTTGCCGGGCGTGAGTCGGTAGGCTCATTCCCACCAACGACACCGCGCTGATCGCGGCCGCCACCACCATTCGGTTCAAGATACTGAGATTCACTGCACACCTCCTTAGAAATGCGGTCGTTATATGGGATGTGGCCCCAAAAGCGAGGCCGCGAGGATCCCACGAAAGAGGATGAGAAACATAAACACTTGTTTCCTTTGCCGTCCGCCCCCCACCAGGTCCTGGCTGGCAACTCGGGGTATAGTTCTTATACCCCGGGGCAATTGGCGTGTCAGCCCAGTACTGCTCATACGTTTGGTCAAAAGTGCTCAATGGGGTTGGCAAGGGGAAAATACAGGGTAGGACGGGTAGAGTTCAGCGGGGGTTCGGGCAAAGACTCGTGGCAACGATTAATCTTGCAAGTATCACTCTCCCATTAGAAAATTCACCGCTGCAGGGTCTCACGAACTCGATGAACAGCTTTGCTGCAGAGCATCGCTTCCGACGACTATGACGGCGAGAAAACATCTGTCTACCCAGAAAGTCGAAAAGGGCAGTGGAACCAAACTTCTGAAGAGATCCTTCGCGATCTTGGGGCCCGGATTGATCACTGGGGCGGCTGACGACGATCCGTCGGGAATCTCGACTTATTCCGTTGCTGGAGCAGCCTACGGATATGCCACGCTATGGATCGCGCTGCTCACGTTTCCACTGATGGCGGCGATCCAACTCATGTGCGCGCGGCTGGGCATGGTGACGGGACGCGGACTGGCAGCCGCGGTCCGGATTTACTATCCACGCTGGGTGCTCTGGGGATCCTGCTCGATTCTCGTCGTCGCAAACCTCATCAACATCGGCGCTGATCTCGGCGGTATGGCGGAGGCGACCGAGCTCATCACCGGGATTCAATCACTCATCTGGATTCCAGTCTATGCGGTCTTCATCATGGGGCTGTTGCTCTGGAGTTCGTACAAGCTGATCGCGCGGATTTTCAAGTGGATGACGGTCGTCTTGTTCGCCTATGTGTTCGCTGCGTTTTACGCTCACGTCGATTGGAGGCACGCACTGGCCGTGACGTTCGTGCCCCATCTGGAGTGGTCACGCGGATTCCTGGCGGTGCTTGTGGCGATTCTGGGGACCACGATCTCCCCCTATCTCTTCTTTTGGCAGGCAGCCGAGGAGGTCGAAGAAGGACGGACCAAGGGCCGAACGCACGCTGAGCGCAAGGGCGCGACCGCGGGGGAATTGAGAAGCGCGCGTGCCGACACGATCGTGGGTATGTTTTTCTCGAATTTAATCATGTATTTCATCATTCTGACTACGGCTGCCACTTTACATGCACACGGACAAACGGACATCACCACTGCCCGGCAGGCCGCCGAAGCATTGCGTCCACTGGCCGGCCATGGGGCCTACCTGCTCTTCACCCTGGGCTTGATCGGCACGGGAATGTTGGGCGTGCCGGTCCTCGTGGGATCATGCGCGTATGCGGTGGCGGAAGGAGCAGCGTGGCGTGGCTCAATGGCCGACAAGCCAAGCATCGCCCGCAAGTTCTACGCCGTCATGGGCGTTGCGATGGCATTGGGCCTTGTGCTGGATTACCTGGGTTTCAACGCGGTGAAAATGCTGTTCTGGTCGGCGGTAATCAATGGCCTTCTGGCGCCGCCTCTGATCCTGCTTGTCGTTCTCCTCACCAGTAACCACAAAGTAATGGGTAAGCGCGTGAACCCGCCGCTACTCAGGTATTTGGGCTGGGCTACCTTCGGTGTCATGACTGCGGCGGCGGTGGGGATGATCGTGACATCTTGAAATATTCATAGGCAACTGAGAGACCTGCATCCGGGTCACGATGGGGCTGCCTGGAATCCAGCATGTCGTTTGACCTCAAGCGCTTTCTCGGGCCACGCCGGAATCAACCTCTTCGCGGTCCCGGAACACGTTTGATCCAATTCACGTTTTGCCCTTAGCCCGGCGCCCGGACAAGAGGGTGTTTCGTGGTTTCTAGCGGTCGCAGATCAAGGAGGTCTCAAGAATGCCTTTACGCAACAAGGAACGACACCGCACCGGACGCATCGGCTGGCTGCGCGCGGCCGTACTCGGCGCGAACGACGGCATCCTTTCAACATCGAGTCTGGTGCTCGGGGTCGCGGCTGCGCATGCGACTCACAGCAACGTATTGGTCGCCGGGGTCGCCGGCCTGGTGGCTGGAGCTATGTCGATGGCTGCCGGGGAATATGTGTCTGTCCACTCACAGGCAGACACCGAAAAGGCCGAACTCGAGCTTGAGCGCGCGGAACTCAAAACAGACGCCAAGGGCGAGCGCAAGGAACTGGCGGCAATCTACGTCGCTCGCGGGCTCGAGGCTTCGCTCGCGAAAGAAGTCGCCAAACAGCTGATGGCCCATGACGCGTTAGGTGCGCATGCCCATGACGAACTCGGTATCTCCGAAACTCTCCGTGCGCGTCCGATTCAGGCGGCGTTGGCATCGGCTGGCAGCTTTGCTGTTGGAGCCGCCATGCCTCTCCTGGTCACGGCCATAGCCCCGGCGGCGGGTTTGATCCCCCTTGTGTTTGGAACTTCACTGGTGTTCCTCGCGCTTCTCGGCGGTCTGGCTGCACGCACCGGGGGCGCAGGAGTGACGAGGGGTGCAATACGCGTCACGCTCTGGGGTGCGCTGGCCATGGCGCTGACCGCAGGCGTCGGGTCACTTTTTGGAACAGCTGTGTGAGCGGTAAGTTCGCGACAGTCTTCGAGTATTCAAGAACGAACTCCATCCCTGGAATGGAGGACGACCAGGAATTGGCGTCTTAAGGAAGCGCCATCTCTGGCTCGGCGACCAGCTCCTCAAAAAGCGTCCGGTAATGAATCATGGCCTGGCGCAAGTCTTCGGTGTTGGCCTGCCCCCGCTTTTGACGAAGCGCGCATTCGTGGGCTGCACGGTAATTTTCGAGAACCAGGGGATGATCCACGGAGATATCCGCCGCACGCTGTTCAAAGTCGCTTACGGGATAGCCCCGCGTGGACATCACATCGCCCAGCAGTTGGTCGGCGTCCGTTACTGCACCTCCGGGGCCGTCAACGAACCGCGCCTGGATTCTGGCCCAGGATTCGACGAACCGCGCCCGATCGCCCGGAGCGAGCGGCCGGATGTGCAAGCCCTCCACTCGTTCAGCCCGCCCGTCGAGCGCCGCTTCCGCTTTCCGCCGGCTCCCGCCTTCTTTCACGGCGCGGGTATATTCAGCGCCACCAAACTGAGTGCGCAGTCTTTCCGTTCGGCGTTTACGAATAAAAAGCAAAATGGTGATGCCTGCGACGACGATCACGGCGAGTGCGATGACTATGGCTATCTGTGTCGTGCTTACATCTGATAGGTTCATGACCTGCCTCCAGTTTTTGGTCGGTTCCTTGACCCCAATGTGAGAGTCGTCGCGGCTCCGTTGTACGAAGCAGCACGAGCGCACGGTTTTTCGACGGCTTTTTCCACCTGGCCGATTTTGTTTTGGATTCACCCGGCAATCTTCTCAACAGTGGCTTTGGCTTCCAACCCGGAGAGGGTGTTCTGCTGTAGGCTGCCAACGGTCCAAGGAACCCAAAATGTAAATCCCAGCTACAAGCTGTCAAAAGTTAATGTGAAGGTGGATCGTGTCGTGAACGCGATACCTACTGTCAACCAGAACCACATGTCCCCCGATGATGACGTAACGGTAGCCTCGAGGGGGACGGCCCAAACCCCGTGTAAATTCATTGGGTGCCGGTCGACTCATCCTCCGCATATCATTATCGAGCACGTAGCCCGGCCGAAGCCGACCTTCGTAGTCGTTGTTCCATCGGCTTTCCTGTCCAAAGAGCCCCTGGTTGTGGTTCTGGTGTTGGTTGTAATAAGTACGGGCGTATTGGCGTTGATTCTCGTTGAACTGACGATACTCCTTCTTGTCTTGGCCGCGATTTTTGTCTTTTGCCACAGCCACACTGCATGTCAAAGCCAGCAGCGCCGTCGCACAAATAGTCATCCACCATCGTGTCTTCATAGGTTTCCTCCAAGTCATACTGGGGTTTCCATCTTATAGCCCTGGGTTGTTGTAGGTGTACGCCTCTGCAAATTTGCGTTACATAACCTTTATATCCGAGGTCGAAGCGCGTGTCGGTTCAGTACTGCTCACACCTCTGGTCAAATTAGCTCACGCAAGTTTTACGAGGGGAGAATGCGTGGTGGACGGAGAGCATGAAAGGGGTCACGCCAGGACTCAGGGCAACAATCGGGCCAGGCGCCGACATCCGACAATTGGTTCATCCACAGATTTCGCTGATGACGAAGACAGATTTGGGCCAGTTGGGGCACCCCTACGCTGTTAGCCCGCGGAGGCGGACGGCGTTTTCTGAGAGAGACCTCCTCAAGAGGGTAAGGAGCCATTCGATTCTCCACCGCACACATCGCAAGAAACGAGTTGTGTGCGCCACCCAGTCGCGTCGACCCAGCCCACTCAGGTGCCTTGACTTTCAGATCAATAGTAATACAATGTATTACCCGGAGGCCCTGCATTGAAGATCAAGGACTTTGAATGGGATGAGGGCAATGTTCTGCATCTCGAGCTGGGCCATGGAGTCAAGCCCGAGGAGGCAGAAGAGGTGTTTGCGTATAAGCCGATCTTTCGAAAGACCAAGAAGGGCCACTACGTGGCGATGGGACCGACACTAGAAGGACGATATCTCACGATCGTGTTTGGTCTGAAGAAAAACAGCCTGGCCAGAGTCATCACGGGATGGGACATGGATCCGGCAGAAATCAGGTACTGGCGGAAACATCGCCGGTGATGCCCGAAGGGAGATGGATACATGAAGGTCAAAGCGTCGAAGAAGAAAAGCACAGACCGGGAGTATTACGATAAACGGGGCATTCTGGGGGAAATTATTGAGAGAGAGGTTCCCCTGAGTCTTGATCAGGCCCTCCGGCGGGACATCCTCTTGGGGAAGCGGAAGAGGCGGCTGCGGAATGTCACGATCAAAATCGACCCGCTCTATCTCATCTCGGTCAAGAAGGTCGCCACGCGAAAGGGCATTCCTTACCAAACCCTGGTGCGCCAGTGGGTCACCGAGGAAGTCCGGAAGGAATTGAAAATCGCGTGAGGATTTTCGGGTCAGGCACCGACATTCTTTCGGTATGCATCAGATGATGTTCACCGCGGAGGCGCAGGGACGCGGAGGGTTTAGATGATAGGTGTTGGTGATAGGAAAAACCAGTTCTAAAAGTCGGGAGAGTCCTCGAATTTCTTCCGTTGGGCCTCGGGCCCTTTCCCAGGCCACACCGCAAAAAAACATTATCGAGAAAAGCTTGGGCATCGAACGCGTGCCTTTCCTTGAATTGTATCTTGGTTTTAATTTTGCTTGAGGTCGCGATTACTCTCAGGAAACCACCGCTTGATCATAAAACCGGCAGGATCATTCGACTCAAAACAAGATTCGCGAATGGCGGGTCGTGGTGTAGTGTGAATCGGTTTTTCCGCGGATAAGATCCCCCATTGAGTGTCCCTACTTCTTCGAAAGCTCGCCCTTGAAATGACTTTCAACATCTTCACGACTCAGCGGGTTTCCTGCTTTGGTTAATAAGACCGAATAGACGACCTCATTCCCTTCAATCTGCGCGGTGATGAAGGCTCCATCTTCCGGCAGTTCCTGGTAGGTGAATTTCACTTTTCTGCCGTGTTCAAGTGTTTTGATCCACTCTTCGTCTGGCATTGACTTATCCCTTCAGGAGAGATCAGCATACGTCCCGAGTATACATAGTTCGGTGGCAGAAATCGCGGATGAGGAATGAAAAGTCGCCTTCTCGGGATCTGGCTTGTACAGCGGTTTTATGTCGGTTGCCCAGTTCTTTAGCCTGACCCGGACGAGCCGGAAGCAAACAGGACTAATTTGCATAAGGTGGGCGTTTTTCAAAGAGGCCCGAGGCCAGCATAAATAAAGGGTCGAATTCAGCTCCTGAAAGATGTTTTTTGCCAGTAAAAACACGAATGTTTTTGATAAGTGACTAATGGTTTTCACGCCCGGAACGCCGAAGTCTCTGCGGCCGATTTTCATAGAAATTGTCCTGTCCAGCGAACCGGTAACCGATAACTCTGTGGGCCGATTACTTTGTGATGCCCCACTTCCAATTCCGAATCTCCGGCAGATCTTCGCCGTATTTGTCGATGTATTGCCTGTGCTCGATCAGCTTGTCCTTGAGCTGCTGCTTCAGGTAGATGCCCTTGTCACCGGTCCGGGGCAGGCGGTCGATGGTGTCCATCACGAGGTGGAAGCGGTCCAGATCGTTCAGCACCGTCATGTCGAAGGGCGTGGTGATGGTGCCCTCTTCCTTGTAGCCGCGGACGTGGATGTTGTCGTGGTTGGTGCGGCG
>JBGQBO010000066.1:0-23431 GCA_041494885.1 Terriglobia bacterium | reverse complement strand
TTTTCCGCTTGCTGAAGGTCCGTGTTAAACGACGGACTGATTTCATCCTGCAGGGTGTCGTAGCCCGGACCTACCATCACAATCTCTTTGCGTCCTTCGAGGTCCTTGAAGCGCCCGATGACTTCTGAAAGTGAGACAAAAGCATTCAATGGGACCTCTGAGGACACGTCCCTGAGAATCGAAATGGACTGTGCCGCCCGCTTCAAGTCGGTGGTAAAGGGGACCACCACGTTAGCGTGATTGCGGTCAAGGGTGGCCACCATGACCTTCGTGCCACTGGGCATCTGGGTGATGAAGCTCCGCAGGTTGCCAAGTTGATTGTTCATGGACGTCGCGATTCCTTCTTCAAGCACCAGGGCCACATACAGCGGCGACTGGGCGGGTGGCCCCGCGACCACTTGGACGTTCTGCAACTGCCCGTGGTCCGTCACCGCGAAATTCGAGGCATTCAGCGCCGGGAGCGACTGTCCGCCTTCGAGGGTGACCGTGAGAACGACTTCAGAGGGGGTCTTGGCCTCAACAGGTGTGGTGCTCAGGGATGCGGTAAAGACCGCAAACAGGATCGCGGAGGCGGTGAGCCAGGACGTCGAAGCGGGCATTCGCCTCCCGCATCGTTGCCTCATCGGTCGCATCGGAATCAGAGAATTCATTTGAATCGCCTTTCTTCACAAGGTTGACTCGTCGAGAGTCAACATCATCGCACTGCGGAATTTGGTTACCTCCTCTTAGATTCACTGTAAGGGAAAAAGGGTTTCTAGTTGGCATAAAGACTGAATTTCGAAAGGCGAGTTCAGGAAGAGGCGCTGGCTAAACCGAACCAAAGAGGTTCAGGACCGAATCAACTTGGACATGCAAGCATCCCGTTTAGGGGGAAGAACTAAAAGAGAGGGAAGATCACACACAGCGGGGCTCAAGCGCCCAATCCACAGGGAGGAAATGATGCCGTGACAGAACCTCTTAGATCGCAGGTCAGCGCGAGCTTATCCCCCTCCCACAAAATGCACGATCTCGAGGGTGTCACCCTCCCTCACTTCCCTTGAGGCCCAGTCTTTGCGTTTGATGATCTCGCGGTTGTGCTCGATGGCAATTCTTTCCGCCGGAAGACCCAGGTGGGTGACACAGTCGCGCAGCGAGAGGTTTTCTGGAACTTGAACTTTTTCACCGTTGAGGAGGACATTGATCATGTCGAGTCGGCGGTCCTTTTCTTCGAGTCATTCTGCTTGCACGAAGCTGTGAATTCTTTCTATTTGGGTGTTGACCTTACAAAGAGAACCTTGAGTTCCTGACTGGGGTCGGGCTTTTCCACGCGGAACAGCATGGCCGCCGCGACCCGGTGGGACAAGGGGATCTTAATCTTTAGACTGAGAAAACCCTCGTCATCGGTGATGCCACTCAATCGCTGGGTCTGGATCCCCTTCCCAAATAACTCCACCGAAACTTCGGCATTCGGGATGGGTTTGGCATTAAAAGTTTCAATAATGCGGATGCGCATTTCACGCAGATCCTCTTCCGTGCTCTCGTCCAACTCCGGGCTGACCAACTCCACATGAGGGGTGATCAAGGTGTCGGGGGGGAGAGGGCGTGCTTTTGGCTTGGCGCGTTTCTGCTGTCTTGCCGTGACCCGTCCGGATCGAATGGCTTGGACGATTGCATAGTGCTGCTTCTCGAGCATCTCGCGCAGTTTATCCTCGTTGAAGGTTCCCGATTCCAGAAACTCCTTGTACGAGGTCTTCTTTGAGCCGAGGACGGCCCCCCCCTGGTAGATCATCGATTCAATCACGGGGTTATCGCGCCCACAGTCTTCTGTCTGCACGTGGTAATCTTGTTTCTGGAAGGTGACTGAGGTATTGAGTCCTGTAATCATTGTTAAGGGTTTCAGGCTCCAACTTCGAATAAGTGGCGCGCCTTCATTATATGGAAGATAGGGGCGGTTTTTGGCAACAAAAATCTTGACACCCTGTAAAAGCAAAACGTATAGTCCTCGTTTTGGCCTACCAAAACTTGGCCTCCATCGTTCCAGTGACCTGTTATGCTGCGAAGTTATTTACCCATTCTGATTCAACTCATTCTTGTTTCCGTGATCGGCCTTGGCATTCTTGGGCTGTCGTATTTGGTGGGGAAACACAAACCCACTCCTGAGAAGTTAATGCCCTACGAGAGCGGAGTCCGTCCCACCGGTTCGGCCCACGAACGTTTTGCGGTCAAGTTTTATCTTACAGCGATGTTGTTCATTCTATTCGATGTGGAAGTGATCTTCCTTTATCCCTGGGCGGTCATTTACAAAGAACTGCTCTTTTTTGGTTTTTTTGAGATGCTGACCTTTATCCTGGTTGTTCTCGCCGGGTACGTGTATATCTGGAAAAAGGGCGCACTCGATTGGAATAAGAATTGAGATGGCAGGTGGAGCCGAGTTGCGGTGAGGGAATGAATTTATCGGGACAGCCGGTCGGTTTTTTGATGAGTTTTGTGAATTCTTACACTTTCATGGGTGTTAAGCCATGTTGACCATTCCTCAAGGCCTGGAGAGCAACACCACCGTCAAGCGCTTTCGAGAGCAACTGGGCGACGCTCTCCGCGAGGTGGTTACTTTTCAGGGGGAAACGACACTGGTCGTGGACAAGAGTCGGATCCTGGAGATTTGCCAGTTCGCGCGTGATGATGACGCCCTCCAATTCAATTTCCTAGCCGACCTGACGGGAGTGGACCGGATGCCCGGGGAACCGCGCTTTGAAGTGATTTACCATCTCCTCTCCCTTTCCCGCGCAGAACGTCTGCGTCTGAAGGTTCGTCTCGGGGAGAAGGACTGCACTGTGGGCAGCGTGACTTCAGTGTGGCCGACGGCGAACTGGCATGAGCGCGAAGTGTTCGACATGTTTGGAGTTGTTTTTGAGAATCATCCGGACCTTCACAGGATCCTGTGTCCGGAAGAGTGGAACGGGCACCCGTTGAGGAAAGATTATCCGATGCTCGGCTACGAAGAAAGTGCTCCTGCTCCCAAGCCGCCAACGAAGCGTGGCTGGTACAGTACGATGAGCGATTGAGAGACCGGGTGCGGCTCCCCGCGGGGGGCCCGGAGCACCTCGGACGTCGGTAATCGCTGCCCTCGCATGGCACGCGATCTTTGGGCGAATGGATTGCGGAAGACGACGACGTGCTCTCGCAAGAGGATTTATGGAAACGATGCGCTTTAATCTGGACCCTGAGCAGATCGAGTCGACGGCCGGCAAGGCTGAGACCATGGTCCTCAGCATGGGTCCCCAGCATCCCTCGACGCATGGCGTATTACGCGTGGTGCTTGAATTGGACGGCGAAACCGTCATCAAGGCACGCCCCGATATCGGCTATCTCCACACGGGCATGGAAAAACTGGCGGAGACGAAGACCTATGCCCAGGTGCTTCCCATCACGGACCGTACCGATTACCTGGCGCCCATGTCGAACAATCTCGGCTACATCATGGCGGTCGAGAAACTGTGCGGGCTTCCGGAGGAGATTCCACCACGCGCCCAATATATCCGCGTGATCATGGTCGAGTTGAATCGCATTGCCAGTCACCTCGTGTGGCTGGGGACTCACGCCATGGATATTGGCGCCATGACAGTGTTCTTGTACTGCTTCCGGGAACGGGAGCAGATCCTCAATTTTTTTGAAGCGGCCTGCGGCGGGCGATTGACCACAAGCTACTTTCGCGTGGGGGGACTGCCCAGCGAAATTCCACCGGATCTCGTTCCGCGGATCCAAAAATTCATTAAGGAGTTCCCGGGCCGGGTGGACGAATATGAGGGTTTGCTGACGAAGAACCCCATCTGGCTGCGCCGGACGCAGGGAGTGGGGGCGATCAACGCCGCCGATGCGATCGCGATTGGGCTGTCGGGCCCTGCCTTGCGCGCGAGCGGCGTCGACTACGACATTCGAAAGAAGGAACCGTATTGCGGGTACGAAAAGTTTGATTTTCGAGTCCCTACCCGGATCGAAGGCGATATCTATGCGCGGTATCTCTGCCGTGTCGCGGAAATGCGGGAATCGGCGAAAATTGTCCAGCAGGCCCTCGATGGACTCCCCGGCGGGCCGATCCGCGCCGATTGCCCGAAGTACGTGCTACCCGATCGCAACAAGATGAAGACCGAGATGGAAACATTGATCCATCATTATAAGATCATCACTGAAGGGATTCATCCCCCGGTCGGAGAGGTGTACCACGCGATCGAAGCCCCGAAGGGAGAGCTTGGCTACTACCTGGTCAGTGACGGCGGCCCCATGCCCCTGCGGATGCACATTCGCGGGCCATCGTTCGTGAACCTGCAGTCGCTGGCGACCATGTGTGAAGGGCGCCTGGTGGCCGATGTGGTGGCGGTCATCGGCTCACTCGATATCGTCCTTGGTGAGATTGACCGGTGAGTAAAGGATCTTAATTGTTTTTGTGCGGCACAGCCAGGCTGCAGCTGACGAGGTAAGCGCCATCCGGATTTTTTAGGTGTTTGAAACACTATGTTTTCACCTGAGACTCAAAACAGATTCGAAGCCCTCATAAAGCGCTATCCGTTGAAACGCAGCGCGGTCATCCCCATGCTGATGTTTGCGCAGGACGAGAAGGGGCACCTGACCCCGGAGGTCGTTGATTTCGTGGCGCGATCCCTGCGCATGACGCCGCTGGAAGTGGAAGAGGTGATCTCTTTTTACTCGATGTTGACGAAGAAGCCGCGTGGCAAATACCACCTCCAGGTCTGCACCAACATCTCTTGCGCGCTGAAGGGCGCCGACAAGATCTGGGACCACGTCAAAGAGAAGACGGGGTTGAAGCCGGGCGAGGTGAGCACCGACGGCTTATACTCCATTGAAGAAGTGGAGTGTATGGGCGCGTGCACCACAGCACCCGCGATGCAGGTGAATTATGACTTCTACGAGAACCTGACGATCGAACGCATCGACCGGTTGTTTGCAGAATTGGAGGCTTTCAAGGGACCCGACCTGAGTCCCCGCGCCATGGCGGTGGAGTCGACCTTGCTCCGGCGCAAGGACGCCGAGCATCCCAAGGCGACCCGCGTGCTGACCGCTGGCATGAGCGATCCGGGGTCTAGCACGATGGAAAATTATCTGAAGCGGGGCGGGTATGCGTCGGCGGAAAAAGCTTTGAAGACGATGAGTTCCGACGAGTTGATCGGTGAGGTCAAGAAATCAGGGCTCCGGGGCCGCGGCGGGGCCGGGTTTCCTACCGGCATGAAGTGGAGCTTTGTGCCGCGCCAGTCATCGAAGCCGAAGTACATCGTGTGCAACGCCGACGAAAGCGAGCCCGGGACCTGCAAGGACAGGCCCCTGCTGGAATACGATCCACACCAGCTGATCGAGGGAACCGTTATTGCCGGCCGCGCCATTGACTCTCACCAGGGATACGTTTACATCCGGGGCGAGTATCGCTACCTCTTCAATATCGTGAGCCGAGCGATCGAGGAAGCTTACGCCCGGGGCTTTCTCGGAAAGAATGTGTTCGGCAGTGGCTGGGATTTTGATCTGGCCGCCCACACCGGCGCCGGCGCATACATCTGCGGTGAGGAAACGGCGCTGCTGGAATCTCTGGAAGGAAAGCGTGGCTATCCCCGCATCAAGCCGCCGTTTCCGGCCGTCGTGGGGCTCTATGGGTGTCCGACCGTGGTCAACAACGTGGAGACCCTCTCCGCGATCCCTCACATCATCAAGAATGGCGGCGATTGGTATGCCAAGTTCGGGCCGGAGAAAAATGGCGGAACGCGAATCTTCTCGGTGAGCGGTCATGTCCGGGCTCCGGGAAATTATGAGGTGCCGATGGGAACCACCCTGCGGACCCTGATTGAAGATTTTGCGGGAGGGATCCGCGAAGGGCATCACCTGAAAGCTATTATCCCGGGAGGTTCATCAACGCCCATCCTTCCGGCGGACAAGATTGACACGCCGCTCACCTTTGAAGCGGTCGCCAAGGCTGGCTCAATGCTGGGTTCCGGCGCGGTCATCGTGATGGATGAAACTACATGCATCGTTCACGTGGCCCAGGTGCTGTCAAAATTTTATGCCCATGAATCCTGTGGATGGTGTGTTCCGTGCCGCGAAGGCACGAGCTGGATGAAAAAAATCTTCAACCGGTTCCACGCCGGGTTCGGGCGGCGGGAGGACATTGAACTGCTCGACAGCGTGGCCCGGAAGATACTGGGGCACACCCATTGCCCGCTGGGGGATGCCGCCGCCATGCCGGTCATGAGCGCGATTCAGCACTTCCGGACGGAGTTCGAAGAACATCTGAAACTGGGCGCCTGCCCGCTTGAAAAGGAATTGGCGACGGTGTAGCGGTTTAATCCTTTTCGTGGGGGCGTCCGCCGCGGCGGACGTCCCTACATTAGATCGTGGCGATCATCAACTGACATTATGTCCGAGACAGTTACTCTCACCATCAATGAAAAACAGATCACCGTTCCCGACGGGACGCTGGTCATCGAGGCTGCCCGTCAGCATGACATCCGGATACCGTCTTTTTGTTACGTCAAGGACCTGGCACTGCAGGCGGCCTGTCGCATGTGCCTGGTGGAAATTGAAAAGGCCCCGAAATTACAGGTGGCCTGCACCACCGTGTGCATGAACGGCATGGTAGTGCGGACCGAATCCCAGCCGGTGATTGAGGCCCGGCGGGCGGTCCTTGAATTCATCCTGACCAACCATCCGCTCGATTGCCCCGTGTGCGATAAGGGGGGCGAATGTGAATTGCAGGACATGACCTTCAAGTATGGTCCCGGAACCAGCCGGTTCATTGAGGAGAAGGAACATCAACCGGAACAACAGGTTTCGCCCATCATTTTTTTCGACGCCCCCCGGTGCATCTTGTGCTACCGCTGCGTGCGCATCTGCGATGAAGGGATGGATGTCAAGGCCCTGGAGCCGATCGGCCGCGGCGTCAAGACCATCATCGGCACGGGACACGATACCTTGGACTGCGAAGATTGCGGCAATTGCATCGACATCTGCCCGGTGGGGGCGATCACTTCAAACCAGTACCGCTACAAGACCCGCCCCTGGGAGCTGAAGTATTTTGGCACCGTCTGCACCCACTGTTCGAACGGGTGCAAAACCACCCTTTCGGTGCGCAACAATGAGATCATCCGGGCCAACAACCGGGATCGGACCGGCATCAACGAGGAGTTTCTGTGTGTGAAGGGACGCTTTGGGTTTGATTATGTGGGGAGCGGGGATCGGTTGAAGACGCCGCTGATCCGCCGCAGCGGATCCTTGCAGCCGGCCTCCTGGGAAGAGGCCATTGAATATGTCGCGGATCGGCTGGGTGAAATCCGGCAGAAAAGCGGACCGGACTCCATCGGGGCCCTCGCTTCTCCTCGCTTGACCAACGAGGAGAACTACCTGATTCAGAAATTCATGCGGCAGATTGTGGGGACAAACAACCTCGATCATCACCGCACCGGCGACTACGCTTCGCTGGAGGTCGCTCTGGCCAGGCAGCAGAAGCCGGAGGCGCTGTTGAACGTCGATCAAATCAAGACCGCCAAGACTCTCCTGGTGATTGGGGATGACGCCACCACGCAGCAACCCCTGGTGGCCTACAATATTCGTTTCGCCGTCCGGAGGCATGATGCCCGCGTCTTCATCATCAATTCAAACCCAATCAAACTGCTTCGAAAAGCCACCGCTTCTTTGATCGTGAAGCAGGGGTCCGAACCGGCGCTGATGGCCTATCTGGCCCGGCGCGACGGTGCCACCCTGGAGAAGGTGGCATTGGAGTCCGGGCTTTCCCGCGAAGCGATCGAGTCCTTTGAGAGAGAACTTCGTGCTTCGAACGATGTTGCCATCATCTTCGGGGCTGAGATACGCGGGTCGGCGATTCACGACCTCGTGGATTTTGCTGGTACCCTGGGCGGGACTTCCCGCTACCTGGCGCTTTCAGATTTCGCTAATTCACGCGGGGCCATGGACATGGGTATCGCCCCGAATCTGCTTCCGGGATATGCCCCCGTGGCCGGAGAATCGACCCGCGCCCGCTTTGAAGAGGTTTGGCATGGCCACCTCCCGGTCCAGCGCGGCCTCTCGGCGCCTGAAATGATGAACGCCATCCCTGCCGGGCGATTGAAGGCGCTGCTCCTTTTCGGCGCCAATCCCGTGAAGAAGTCCTCAGACCTGCCGTCTCTTCCCTTACAGTCAGTGTCGGCCGAAACACTTGAAAAGCTGGATCTGTTGGTTGTTTCTGATATGTTTCTTACCGAAACTGCAAGGCACGCCCACGTTGTTTTACCCGCCGCCTCCTTTGCTGAAAAGGAAGGGACGATGACCAACTGCGGCGGGCAGGTGCAGCGACTCGTTCGTTCCTTGCTTCCCCCGGGTGAGGCCAAATCCGAATTAGACATGATCGTTGAGCTCGCGCGGGCCTGCGGGGCGCCCGGCTGGATGCACATCCCCTGGAGTGCCGTCTTAAAGGAAATCGCTGTGGTCAATCCGGGATATGCCGGGGTGACGCCTCGTGACATCATGCAGGGAATCATCCCCCAAACAGTCCTGGCGGCATCCCGGGAGGCTTTGCCGGACATTGCTGAATTGGACGCCCTGGCCCGGTCGATCCTCCCCAATACCAGTCGATCCCTTTACGCCTCAGGCTCTCTGGCCTTGCACTGTCCTACGCTGGTCGAGCTGGAGCCGCGTGCGAAGGTGCAGCAGACCTTTGTAGAGACTTATCAGATGTAGCACGACCGGTTGCCCCAATCTCGATTCTTGAACGTTTTACTCGAAGCTCATGACTGAATTTTCCCTGTTTCTTCTGGGCACCACTGTGAAGTGCATCGTGGTCATTGCGGTGCTCATTGGGGCGGTGGCCTACACGACCTGGCTGGAGCGAAAGGTGGTGGCGCATCTCCAAATCCGTTGGGGTCCATCCCGTGTGGGCTGGCATGGACTCCTTCAGCCCATCGCCGACGTGCTGAAGCTGCTGCTTAAGGAAGACTTGACCCCGGGAAAGGCATCGAAGTTCATCTATGTCCTTGCCCCGTTTATCGCCTTCGTTCCCGCGGCCCTCTCCATCACGGTGATCCCGTTTGGCAGCGTGGCCCATTTCGGGTCGAAGGCCGTTCGATTCCAGATTACCGATCTGAACGTCGGCATCCTGTTTATTTTTGCCGTGACTTCGCTGGGCGTCTATGGAGTGGCGCTGGGGGGTTGGGCCTCCAATAACAAATACTCCCTGATGGGTGGCTTGCGTTCCTCAGCCCAGATGATCAGTTATGAGTTATCCCTGGGTCTGTCCATCGTGAGCGTCCTCTTGGTGACGGGGACATTGAGCCTGGGTCAAATTGTGGATCTCCAGGGGGGGCGGTGGTTTGGAATAATTCCCAAGTGGAACATCTTTGTGTTCCCGCTGTTCATCAGCTTTTTCACGTATTTTGTCAGCGCCATTGCCGAGACGAATCGTTTGCCCTTCGATTTGCCGGAGGCCGAGAATGAGCTGGTGGCCGGGTTTCACACCGAATACAGTTCGATGAAATTCGGGATGTTTTTCCTGACGGAATACATCAACATGATCACGGTCTCGGCGATCGCCACGACGCTCTTTTTTGGCGGCTGGCATGGCCCGACCTTTGGACCGGTATGGTTGCGCGGAATTCTCCCTTTGTTTTGGTTTGTGTCAAAGATCGTGGCCTTTTTGCTTTTCTATATCTGGACGCGGGGAACACTGCCGCGTTTCCGGTATGACCAATTGATGGCATTCGGCTGGAAATTCATGGTGCCACTCTCCCTGGCCAATGTCGTCCTGACCAGCCTGGTGGTGGCCTGGCGGGCCTGAGGGCTCTCGGAGACCGGGAAGGGAATCGCAGAGCGAGCCCTCCCGTACCGCCGGTCCGGCCTGGTGCCGCCCCGCATTTGAAAGCGTCATCGCGAACAGAGTCACTGATGCAGACGATCGTGTTTTTTATCTTTGCGTTTATTGCGGTTGCGGCTGCGATCAACATGTTGGTCCAGAAGCATCCCATCCACAGTGCCATGTCGCTCATCGTGGTGATGGCGATGCTTTCGATTTTCTACGTGATGCTCTATGCGGAGTTTCTCGCTGTCGTCCAGGTGATCGTCTATGCGGGGGCCATCATGGTGCTGTTTGTGTTTGTCATTATGTTGCTCAACCCGAGGGAAGAGGACCACAGGACGCGGCAGAACCGTTTCTTGCTGGGGGTTGGCGTTCCGCTCGGCCTGTGCCTGCTGACAGAAATGGCCGTCCTCTTCAAGCGGGGCCTGCCGGGAGGGGGCGGGTCCGGTACGCAACTCATGGGGACGACGGAAGCCGTGGGCCGCGTCTTGTTTACCGACTACTTGTTGCCCTTCGAATTTATCTCGGTCTTGATCCTGATCGCCATCCTGGGCGCCGTGGTCCTGACAAAACGGGAGTTGTAAGCGGAATCCTTCAGAGACGCCCCGGCGGGGCGTCTCCCGGAAAGAGAATGTGACGATGGTTCCATTGAATTATTTTCTGATTCTTGCGGCCATCCTCTTCTCGCTGGGCGTGATTGGCTTCGTGATGAAGCGCAACCTCATCACCATGTTCATGTCGATCGAGTTGATGTTGAACTCCGTCAACCTGACCTTTGTTGCTTTTTCGCGCCACATCAACGTGCTGAGCGGACAAATCTTCGTGTTTTTTGTGATGGTGATTGCGGCTGCGGAAGCGGCGGTGGGACTGGCCATCATTGTGGCCTTCTACCGGAACCGCGAATCCTTGAATGTGGACGAAGTGGATCGGATGAAGTTGTAACCCGATCGTCATGTGGCGCCCACCGGGTGTTCATCCCCCGGAGGGCGCATGAATGCATACCCCGAGGAGTGCGGGTTTACGACGCCCGGCCGGGGTGGATCTCTTCAGACAACATGAATTCAGCGACACACCTTTGGCTCATTCCACTCCTCCCCTTGATGGGCGCTGCCTTGAACGGACTGCTGGGCCGCCGGCTCTCGAAGACCTGGGTCTCGATCATCGCCGTCGGCAGCACGGCACTATCCTGCGGGCTCGTCATCTTCGAAATCGTGACGCTGAATGATTCCTTCCCGTTGATCGAGCGGCACTTCACGTGGATCCAGGCGGGCGCGCTTCGGGTCGGGTATGACCTGCTCTTAGACCCTTTGTCCTCGGTCATGACCCTGGTGGTGACGGGGGTCGGATTGTTGATTCACGTTTACAGCATCGGATACATGGCTCATGAGGAAGGCCCCCATCACGGTGGCTACTATCGCTTCTTTTCCTACATCAACCTCTTCATGTTTGCCATGCTGACTTTGGTTCTGGCGAACAATTACGTCCTGATGTTTGTCGGCTGGGAAGGAGTGGGCCTCTGTTCTTATCTGCTCATAGGTTTCTATTTCCGCAAGAAGAGCGCTTCCAACGCCGGGAAAAAAGCCTTCATCACCACTCGCATCGGAGATTTAGGATTCTCCCTCGGGGTGTTCTTTATCTTTTGGCTTTTCGGGACCTTTGATTTTCAACCCATTTTTCAGAAGGCCGCGAGCATGGCTGTGGAACCGATGCACTCGTGGGGAGCCCTCACCATCATCACGCTGCTGCTCTTCATGGGGGCCACGGGCAAATCCGCCCAGCTTCCACTGTACGTCTGGCTCCCCGATGCCATGGAGGGGCCGACACCGGTCAGCGCGTTGATCCACGCAGCCACGATGGTGACCGCGGGCGTGTATATGATTGCACGCTCGAACGTCCTTTTCTCGCACGCACCCTTCACGCTCCTGGTCGTGGCCATTGTCGGGGCGATCACCGCCCTGTTTGCAGGGACGATCGGGCTGGTCCAGAAGGACATGAAGCGGATTTTGGCCTATTCAACGATCAGCCAGCTCGGCTATATGTTCCTGGCCTGCGGGGTGGGCGCCTATACGATGGGGATTTTCCACCTGATGACCCATGCCTTCTTCAAGGCCCTGCTCTTCCTGGCGGCGGGCAGCGTCATGCATGCGATGCGCGGGGAGCTCGACATTTTCAAGATGGGCGGCCTCAAGGGAAAGATGGCGACCACCTACTGGACGTTCTTGATCGCTTCCCTGGCTATTGCGGGAATTCCGGGACTTGCCGGATTCTTCAGCAAGGACGAGATTTTGTGGAACGCCTTCAACATGCCCATTTACGGGCACGCGTTATGGGCGATCGGCTGGATGACTGCCGGCCTGACAGCCCTGTACATGTTTCGCATCGTGTTCGTGGCCTTTTGGGGAGAATTCCGCGGCAGCGAGGAGACCTGGCACCATGTTCATGAATCCCCGCGCGTGATGCTGATCCCGCTCATTCTTCTCGCGGTGGGAGCCATTTTCAGCGGTTACGTGCAGGTGCCCAAATTCCTCTTCGGCGGTGTCGAGGGATTCACGAAGTTCCTGGCGCCGGTGATGGGTTCAGCGGCATCCCTCGAAGCGAAGGGTCCTGTCGAGACGGCTTCGCACGGTCTGGAAGTCAATCTTACCCTCGCATCGGTCGCCGTGGCGCTGCTTGGCATTTTCATTGCGTTCTGGGTGTATCGCTCGAAACCCGAGCGGGGCAAGGCGATCGCGGAGCGGTTCCGGCCCATCTACTCGCTCCTTTACCACAAGTACTGGGTTGACGAAATCTATTCAGCCCTCATCCTGAGACCCGTCCAATTCATCTCCACCTGGGGTCTATGGAAGCTTCTGGATCTGCTCATCATCGACGGATTGTTTGTGAACGGGAGTGGCTTCATCGTTCGGAGCATGGGAAAGGGGCTACGTCATCTTCAATCAGGCCGGGCCCGAAGCTATGCCGCCTGGGTGGTCGTGGGAGCGGTTGTGGTCGTGGCGTTCTTGACTTGGGGCCGGTGAGGATGTTTCGAAAGGAGAGGAACCCGGCGGATCTCTCTGCTGTGCCGACGGAAGTGATCCAAAATGGAATTCATTAACTCACACATCCTGACGATTCTCATCCTGATGCCGGTCTTCGGGGCGGTGGTCCTGGCTCTCCTCGACCCGGAGAAGCATGAGACCATTCGTCGCACAGCGCTTGTATTTGCCCTGCTGACCTTCATTTTTTCGCTTCACCTGGTCTTTCATTTTGGGCCTCACGAAGCCGGCTTCCAATTTGAAGAAAACCGCCCCTGGATTCCTGCCTTTGGCATGAACTATCATCTCGGCATCGATGGCATCAGCCTGTGGCTGATCCTGCTCACCAGTTTCCTGACTTCGATTTCGGTGCTGGCTTCCTGGAAGGGGATCGACCACCGCGTCAAGGAGTTCTTCATCTTCATCCTCCTGCTCGAAGCCGGCATGGTGGGGGTGTTTGCGTCCCTCGATTTGTTCCTGTTTTACGTCTTTTGGGAAGTCATGTTGGTCCCGATGTATTTTCTGATCGGGATTTGGGGACATGGGCGGCGGATTTATGCTGCCGTCAAGTTTATTATTTACACCGCGGTCGGCTCGGCATTGATGCTGGTGGCCATCCTCTCATTGTACTTCCTGAATGAGCACGCGACGGGAGTCCCCACGTTTGACTTCACCACGATCCTCGACAACATCGTCAGCGGCCGTTTGGCGATCCCGGCGCAGACCCAGACCTGGCTGTTCCTGGCGTTTTTTGTTTCCTTTGCGATCAAGGTGCCTCTCTTTCCGCTGCACACGTGGTTGCCTGACGCGCACACTGAAGCCCCCACGGCGGGGTCCGTGCTGCTTGCCGGCGTGCTGTTGAAGATGGGAACGTACGGGTTATTGAGATTTAACATCCAATTGTTTCCGGAGGCAACGCAAACATTCACCCCGTTGATTGTGATCCTGGCGGTGATTGGAATCATCTATGGCGCGCTGGTGGCGATGGTGCAGCCGGATTTGAAACGCCTGGTGGCCTATTCCTCCGTGAGCCACCTGGGATTTGTGGTCCTCGGCATTTTTGTGTTCAACATGCAGGGGGTGGAAGGCGCCGTGTATCAGATGCTGAACCATGGCATTTCAACCGGGGCGCTGTTCCTGATTGTCGGGATGATTTACGAGCGGCGCCACACACGCGAGATCAGCGAGTTTGGCGGGCTGGCGACTCCCATGCCTGTCCTGGCCACGATCTTCATGATCATCACCCTGTCTTCCATTGGATTGCCCTTGTTGAACGGCTTCGTGGGTGAGTTCTTGATTCTGGTGGGGACGTTCGGAGCCACACTCGCCAAAGCAAAACTTTATTGCACCCTGGCGGCGACTGGCGTCATCCTCGGCGCCGTTTACATGCTCTGGATGTATCAGCGGGTCATCTTCGGTGAGGTGACGCACGACGTCAATAAAACCTTGCCGGATCTCTCCGCCCGCGAAAAATGGGTGCTCATCCCGATGGTCGTGATGGCACTTTGGATGGGCATCTATCCCCAGTTTTTCCTCCGGAAGATGGATGCCAGTGTTTCCAAACTGCTGAACACGCCGCGGGTGATCATGGTGAAAAAATAGGTTCTGGCTTGAAAGACTGCAGCCTTAGCGTCCTTGCATGAAGGGCCCTTTCACACCATGGCGTTGAGGCCCGGTGAATCTGAGAGACCCGATCGACCGAAGAATATCTGACCATGACACTGCCTCAAGTTCCCATTCTGCCGATTCTTCCCGAACTCATCCTGAGCCTGTTCGGGATTGCCGTGATGCTGCTCGATCCATTTACGGCAAAGCCCCACAAGTCACGGCTCTCGACCCTGGCCCTCATTGGGGTCCTGGTCGCCCTGGCGGGCAATGTCCTGCTCCTCAACGGCGAGGGGGAATACTACAATGGACTCATCGTGGTCGATTCCTTCAGCATCTTCTTCAACTTCCTTTTTTTGATTATCGCGGCGCTTACCATCCTCTCCTCCCGCCAGTACCTGGTGCGCGAGGGCTTGAATCACAGCGAATATTATGCCCTGTTGCTCTTCGCCACCGTGGGGATGTGTTTTATGGGGGCGGCGAACGAACTGATCATGATCTTCATCGGTCTGGAGATCACCTCGATCTCGACTTATGTGCTGGCGGGATTCCGGCGCACCGACCTGAAGTCCAATGAAGCCGCCCTCAAATACTTTCTGCTGGGCTCTTTTGCCACGGCGTTTCTGCTCTATGGAATTGCCCTGACTTACGGCGCGACGCACACCACTCACCTCGGACAGATCGCCAGCGCGCTGCTGACGAGCCACATCGATTTGCGCCTGGTGCTGGCGGGAACAGCCCTCCTGCTGGTGGGCTTCGGATTCAAGGTCGCCGTGGCCCCCTTCCACATCTGGACGCCGGACGTTTATGAAGGCGCCCCGATCCCCGTGACGGGCTGGATGTCGGTGGGTCCCAAGGCCGCCGGTTTCGCGGCGTTCCTGCGTGTGTTCTTCGTGGCCCTGCCGGCGTTGAACCAGAAATGGTTCTGGGTGCTGTGGGTGTCGGCCGTTCTGACCATGACGATTGGAAACACGGCCGCCATGCTCCAATCGAACATCAAACGCATGCTGGCCTATAGCTCCATCGCGCATGCCGGTTACATCCTGGTCGCCTTTGCCGCTCTGACGCCGAATGGCGTAGCCTCCATCTTGTTTTACCTGCTCGCCTATTCCGTCATGAACCTGGGCGCCTTCGCGGTCATCAGCGCCTGGTCCCTTTCGGGCGAACGCCGGGTGACCATCAATGAATTCTCCGGGCTCGGTTCCCGGCAGCCGTGGCTGGCGGCCGCCTTCACGGTGTTTTTGCTGGGCCTCAGTGGTATTCCACTGACCGCCGGCTTCGCCGGCAAATTTTTCATGTTTCGTGCTGCCATCAATTCGAAACTCTACTGGCTCACCATCATTGCGCTGCTGAACAGCGCCGCATCGCTTTACTACTATCTGCGGCCGACCATCGCCATGTACATGCGAGAGCCTGAGGAATCGAATGCGGCGTCGGCCGAGGAGAAGGCTGCGCCCCTCCAGATTTCATGGGCGACAAAAGTGGTGATTGCCGCCTCGTTGCTGGCCGTGATTTATCTCGGAATCTTCCCATCCGTCATACTCGAATTTGCACAATCCTCCGCATTCCTCTTGCACTAGATTCAACCCCATCAGAGCCGTCAATTGCGACGATACCAATCCACTGGAGCGCGGATGGGTTTTGTACCTCAAGCCGATTGTTCTATCCTGGAGGGTGACAATCGATTCCAACTGAAAAGGGGGGGTGATCTCGGTGACCTGTTGCGATGAGATGGGGCGGGCACAAGCCGACGAAGCCATCGTTCAAAAGGAGAAGTATGAGCTGGGCGACGGGCGGATTATGAACGATCTTGAAACGGAGTTTTTTATCCGCACGGGCGACGATCGAGGGCGGGTGAACTATTTTGGGGTGAACTACTGCCCCTTTTGCGGACGGCCCCTCTCACGCGGTCTTTGGTTTGCGGAGAAAAAGAAGTAGGGAAACATTCTTCAGAACTTAATCCCATGTCGTTCGATCATGCGGGTCAGGGTCTTGCGGTTGATGCCCATCATCTCGGCGGCGCGGGATTTGTTGTTTTCCGTGGCTTCCAGAGCCCGGATCAGGTAGCGGCGTTCCAACTCGTCGAAAGAAGGCAGGTCGGCGAACAGCGCATCAGGACTGGCCGGGGAAGGAGAGGCGCTGACGCGCGGAGGCAATTCTTTGGCGGTGATCACATTCGTCCGGGTCAGTGCCGAGGCGGCCTCAATGGTGTTTTCCAACTCGCGGACGTTGCCGGGCCAGTGATGCGAGCAGAGAACTGCCATGGCATCATCCGCAATCGAGATCGGCGGAGAGGGCGGCTGGCTGAATTTCTTCAGGAAATTGACCACCAGCAGCGGGATGTCATCCCGCCGCTCTCGAAGCGGAGGGAGATGGATATTGATGACATTCAGCCGGTAAAGCAAATCCTGGCGGAACGTCCCCTTTTCAGCCAGGTCCATGAGATTCTTGTTGCTGGCGGCGATAATCCGGACATCGAATTTGATCGATCCGGACCCGCCCACGGGTCGAACCTCCTGTTCATCGAGCACGCGCAACACCTTCACCTGCAGCGCCGTGGACATTTCTGAAACTTCATCAAGGAATACAGTTCCCCCTTCAGCTTCTTCAAAAATGCCTTTCTTGTTGGTGATGGCCCCCGTGAAGGCGCCGCGGACATGACCGAACAATTCCGATTCCAGAAGGGTCTCGGTCAACGCGCCACAATTAATTGCCATGAACTTCTTTTGCGCCCGCTGACTGTTGTAATGGATCGCTTTCGCCACCAGCTCCTTCCCGGTCCCGCTCTCTCCGGTAATCAGGACGGTGGACCGGCCGTCGGCCACATACCCGATCTTCTTGAAGACATCCAGCATGCCCGGGGTCCGTCCGATAATCGACGATAGCGAAAATCGCTCCTCCAATTGATGCCGCAACTGGAGATTCTCGTTTTGCAGCCCTCGTTTCTCCACGAGCCGCTCCAGGATCAGCAGGATCTCTTCAAGGCGGAAGGGCTTGGAGATATAGTCGTACGCCCCGGCCTTGACCGCCTCGATGGTCGATTCCATGGAGCCGAAGGCGGTCATCAGGATGACATCCGCGGTGGGCGTGATTTGCCTGAAACTCTTGAGAACGTCAAGCCCGCTGACCCCCATCCCCATCTTGATGTCGCTGATGACCACATCAAAACTCTGGGTGCGTCCCAGGTTTAAGGCCTCCTCGCCGCTTTGAGAGGTCGTGACGGAGTGGGCCTCGGCCGTGAGCGCTTCCTGCAGCAGGTCGAGTGTGGCGGGGTCATCGTCAACGACGAGAATGTTCAAGTGATTCCGCATAGGTGGGTTCCGTCACCGCAAGTGGCAATCCCAGGATGAACCGCACGCCGCCGCCTTCAGGGCTTTCGGCGGAGATGGTCCCTCCGTGGGCCTTCATGATCTGTTTGGAAATCGCCAAACCAAGCCCTGCGCCGCTGCCAATCCTCTTTGTCGTGAAGGTGGGTTCGAAGACCCGGGGCAGGTTCTCCTCGGAAATGCCTCCTCCCGTATCTGAAAATTCGATGCCGGCAACGTCCTCGCTGTTGAGCGGGTGAAACAGGAACGTGCGCAGGCTCAGGGTTCCCCCGCTGGGCATGGCATCGATGGAGTTGTTGATCAGGTTCAGAAAGACTTGCTGGAGCCTCAGGGCGTCGAACAGGACGAGGGGCAAGGTCCGATCGAAGGCCGTTTCGACGTGAATTCCCTTGATGTCCAGGGTGGGTTTTGCAAAGAGCAAAATCTCCTCGAGAAACTGGTTCAAGTCAGCGGGGGCTTGCGAAAGCGTGATGTCGCGGGTGGAGGCCAGCAGGTCTTTGACCACCCGCACGATGTTGTCAATCTGCGTTTCAATGATCTTCAGCCGTTTCCGTGCCGCTTCGTCTGCGGGCGCCAGCGTCTTGGTCAGCAGTTGGACATGTCCCGAAATGGCATTGAGAGGGGTTCCGATCTCGTGAGCGAGGCTGGCGGCGAGCTGTCCGGCAATGGCCAACCGCTCGGAGCGCGCCAACATGCGCTGGGTTTCAAATAATTCCTCGTTGATGCGGGTCAGTTCCGTGTTCCGGTCCCGCAACTCTTCAGTGGCTTCGGCGACGCGGGTCGAGAGCCCTTCGTTGAGGGCGGTGACCCGGTCCATCATATGGTTGAATTGGGAGGCAATGGTCCCCAGTTCATCGTCGCGGCGGACGTCCACCCTCGTGTTGAGGACCCCCGCTTCAGCTTGTTCCATGGCTTCAAGCAGGCGTTCGATGGGCTTGTTGACGAGGCGGGAGAAGAGCAGGCTCAACAGGGCGACAATCGCCAGAATCGCGAGTAACAGCACCGCCACGTTGTACTTGATCAGTTTTCGGGAGACCACGTTGATGCCGTATTTGGAGACCTTCAGGTTGAGACAACCCACCGTCCGCCCGCCTTCGATGATCTCCGCGCTGACAATCCAGGACAATCCCTTGCCGGCGCCCGTCTCAATGGACTGGACTCCTTCAAAAGGGTTGTCGTATTCAAACATCTGCCGGACCATTGGCTGCGCATCCAGTTCCAGCAGGGGAGAGACCTGAGTGGTGGAGAGAACCAGGGAATGCTGCTGCCTGGGGCCGTGGGCATAAACCGCGATGGCGAGGACGTCTTCATGGTCCCGCTGGATGATCTGAAATTCCTGCGCCAGGGAGGTAGCGTCCCGTGAGATCCCGCGCCGTGCGAACCGATCCGAATTCGAGACCGCCAGTTCCACCGCCCGGTGATATTGATCCTCCTCCACGGGCAACTGGATGAAAAAATGCCCGATATAAGTCGACACGGCAAGCACGGAGATCATCACCACCGTCACCATCGCAATGATCTTGGTGCGCAATCGCAGGTTTTTAAAGAGTGGTTCCATGATCGTGAGACAAAAGAATGACTGTCGGCCGCCGCCGCTTCATTATATCTGAAATCATGCGAACGGGTGGATCCTTGTGACACCTCTTCCGCCCCGAACTTTATATCGCGCTGGAATAAAATGGGAGCGACCCTGTGAAGCGCTTCTGTTTGACAGATCTTTTCTCCGTGCGTTAGAGTCGCATCGCCTAAGAGGTTTGGAGGATTCACGTCCTCCCATTGGAGAGGCAAAAAAATCTGACGAAGGCCGAAAAGGGACCCGTATGCTCGACGTTTCTTTTGTACGCAATCATCCGGATCAGGTGCTCGAAAAAACAGCGCAGCGAGGAATTACCCTCAGCCTGGACGAGTTCTCCTCTGTCGACAAGCGGCGGCGTGAGCTTTTGACCCAGGCGGAGCAGTTGAAAGCCAGGCGCAACAAGGCCTCTGAAGAGATTGCCGCCCTGAAGAAAAATAAGCAGGATGCCACTGCAAAGATTGCCGAGATGAAGTCCGTCTCCGATCAAATTGCAGACTTCGACGGGAAAGTCCGGGAACTGGATTTGAGACTCCGGGAGTGGCTTCTGTTCGTCCCCAACCTTCCCCACGAGACGGTGCCCTTCGGGAAGACCGCCGACGATAATCGCGAAGAGCGAAGGTGGGGTAACCCGCCCTCCTTTCCCTTCCCGCCCAAAGATCATACCGATTTGGGGGAGGCCCTGGGCATTCTTGATTTTGAACGGGCCTCCAAGATCTCGGGCGCCCGCTTTGCGCTCTATAAGGGCATGGGGGCCCGGCTGGAGCGCGCCCTGATTAATTTCATGCTGGACGTCCAGACGAAGGAAAACGGCTACATCGAAGTGCTGCCCCCTTTCGTCGTGAATTCCGCGTCGTTGCTCGGCACCGGAAACCTCCCCAAGTTCGCGGAAGACTTGTTCCGATTAAAGGTGGGAGAAGAAACGCGCGACCTGTGGATGATTCCAACGGCTGAAGTTCCGGTCACCAATATTTACCGGGATGAAATTCTCGAAGAGGAGCAGCTGCCGATTTCTTTGTGTGCCTATACCCCCTGCTTTCGGAGTGAGGCGGGCAGCTACGGCAAGGATACCCGCGGACTGATCCGCCAGCATCAGTTCAACAAGGTGGAACTGGTAAAATTTTCAAGGCCGGAAACGTCTTACGGGGACCACGAAAAGCTGACACGGGATGCGGAAACCATTCTCCAAAAACTGAACCTGCACTACCGCATCGTCACGTTGTGCACCGCCGACATGGGGTTTTCCTCAGCCAAGACCTACGATATCGAAGTGTGGCTGCCGTCTCAAAACGGGTTCCGCGAAATCTCCTCCTGCTCCAATTTTGAGGCCTTTCAGGCGCGTCGGGCCAATATCCGGTTCCGCCCCCGGGAAAAAGGTAAAGTAGATTTCGTGCATACGCTCAATGGCAGCGGACTCGCGGTGGGACGGACCTGGTTGGCCATCGTCGAAAACTATCAGCAGAAGGATGGCAGCGTGGTCATTCCGGAAGCGCTGAGGAGTTACATGGATGGGATTGAGGTGATGGAAAAGGCGAAATAAATCAAAATCTTAATTCCAAAATCCAAACAAATTCCAAAACCCAATAAGAACAATCCTAGCAAATCCCTGTGAATCAATATGTGTCTTGCCTCCCCAAACAAAGTTGGGTTCTGCTGAGCGCTCGGGTTCGTTTTGATTTTGGAATTTGGGTTTTGTTTGGAATTTGGATTTTGGAATTTCCGCAGGCGAGATGGCTCGTCTTCACGGCGAACAAATTGACAATTCAGAATCGAGGCCAGTACACTGACAATGCCTGCGGAGGCGTGGCCGAGTGGTTGAAGGCGGCGGTCTTGAAAACCGTTATCCGTTTACGCGGATCGTGGGTTCGAATCCTACCGCCTCCGCCAAATCCAAACCTAATCCGATGATCTTAAGGCCATTCGATTCGAACGGAGAATCGGACCTGCCCCTTCTTTAGAAAAGTGGGCATCGACCACGAACTTTACGCTCGAGGGGAAGAGACCGAAAATCCCCAAGCGCTATCCGGGAGCCTCACCCGGAGGTGTTCCCCCTGAGCGCGCGCAAGCTGATTGTTCATGCTGAACTTCAACACCATTGAAGAAAACCTTGAAAGCATGGCTCGTCAGTTCCGTACTGCCGAACCTTTCGAGCACCTAGTGCTCGATCACTTTGCCGACGAGTCCCGCCTGCTCCATCTGATCCCCGCCCTACCCCTACCCTCAGAACATCGCATTCATAAGAGCCGGGACTACATTTTTGCCAAAAACAAATTCGAAAAAGGGAACTTCAAGGAATTGTCGGAGGAATGCCAGGAGCTTTATCTTGACCTCACTTCGGCGCGGTTTCAGACAATCCTGCGCACCCTGACCGCACAGGAGGTGTTCGTCGATCCCGAGTTCTTTGGGGGCGGGATACATCTGGGGGGCAAGGACAGCTTCCTGGACATGCATGTGGACTTCAACTACCACCCCCTGCATCGCAACTGGTTCCGCAATCTGAACATCCTTCTCTATCTCAATCCCGGGTGGAAGAGGGAATTCGGGGGCCAGTTGAAGCTCAAGCACGCCCGAACCCTGAAAACAGCGGAGGTTGAACCCCTGTTCAATCGCTGCGTCATTATGCTGACCCGGGATTACACCATGCATGGTTACGACCGGATCCGCTTCCCGGAAGGCGAGTTCAGACGCTCCATCGCCACGTATGCGTATTCGCTTGATCCGCTGCCCGGAAAAGAACGCAGCACTCGATGGATCCCCGAGGGAGCCTCCTTCCTTAAGAGAACCATTGGAAATGCCTGGCCCGCCCTCGTGAGGATTAAGAGTTACTTCCTGCCCAGCGGGACAGCGAAAAACAAGTAATCTGCATTCGAGATAAAAGAATCTCACTTCCAGATTCCCGTTAAGCCTTGCATCCTGCTCTATAAAGGTCCCTCCTTCTTCGTTGGGGGCGACTGCCGGCAATTTCGTGCCTGGGATATTCCCGCGCCCCGAATTTGTCACATCGAATCAGAACCCAAAGGCCGGTCATCTCCCTCACACACACCTTCACTCCCAAGGGTATCGAAGTCATTAGGTGATTCGACCCCACTTAAGTGGGGAACAAGTGGTGGCGCCCGCCGGCGTCTAGCTGACCACCGGTTCATCCCCACGCGCGTGGGGAACACGAAAGTCTTTGGCGGGCTGGATTATCGAGAGTCGGTTCATCCCCACGCGCGTGGGGAACACATCAACTGCGCGTGGTGGGGATCCGGATCGACCGGTTCATCCCCACGCGCGTGGGGAACACGAGTCTTCAGGCTTTGCGATCGGCTTTTCTTCCGGTTCATCCCCACGCGCGTGGGGAACACGGCCTGGCGCCGATTGTTTTGGCAATGGCCTGCGGTTCATCCCCACGCGCGTGGGGAACACACCTTCGCGTAGGGATTCAGCTTTTCAATCTTCGGTTCATCCCCACGCGCGTGGGGAACACTGGGCACCCCGCGTATTCTTCTGGATGAACTCCGGTTCATCCCCTCGCGCGTGGGGAACACTGGAGTGCTCATAATTCCTCCGGGGCTTGCGGCGGTTCATCCCCACGCGCGTGGGGAACACATGTTCGGGGCGCTGACGGTGTACACGGTGTTCGGTTCATCCCCACGCGCGTGGGGAACACTCGCCATTGAACCCCTTCACGCCCTCGCATCGAGGTTCATCCCCACGCGCGTGGGGAACACGGCGGCGGCCCTCACCTCGGGCGTGGGCGGCACGGTTCATCCCCACGCGCGTGGGGAACACGACCGCGATGTAGGGAATGAACGGGGTAGAATCGGTTCATCCCCACGCGCGTGGGGAACACGGGGGTCACTTGCACACGTCATGCGAAATCAACGGTTCATCCCCACGCGCGTGGGGAACACCCATTTGATTTCGAGCGGCATCAGCAGGCCGTCGGTTCATCCCCACGCGCGTGGGGAACACGTTGAGCCGCTGCGACAGGCGGTCCGCGATTTCGGTTCATCCCCACGCGCGTGGGGAACACGCCTTCAGATGCAAGCGGGTAAGCCCGAACGACTGTACATCCCAAACCGCTTGGGGAACACACGTTGCCGGCGAG
>JBGQBO010000065.1:0-24454 GCA_041494885.1 Terriglobia bacterium | reverse complement strand
GGCGTCCGCTACCCCAGCCGCGCATCGGTGAGCCCTAACCATAAATCCAAAAAGAGGGACATTGTCATCAAAATTATTAAATGAACAGTATTGGGGTCAGATCTATTTATTTTTCAATTGCAAACGGCAGTGGCTTTGTAATGGTATAATCCAGTTGTAATCCCCCCCCCACAATCCGCATCTTTTGATCACCCCCGGACCGGAGGCACCATGGCTCGACCACTGCGTATCTTGTGGGAGGGGGGCTGGTACCATATCACTTCGCGCGGTCAGGAGCGAGGGGCGATCTTTTGGGATGATGAGGATCGGCGCCGTTTCTTAGCGAGACTGGCTCGAATGCCGGAACGCTTTCATACCCGATTACACAACTATAAATTAAGAGGTCACGCATAAGGCTACTGTCATCCCTGCCGCGGTTTGGTTTTTATTGGTTAATACCGCGATCTCAAAAAAGAGTTTGAAAGTTTAAAGACTGCACGCTAGAATAAAAATTGGGAAGGGCTGACCCCAATTGCTCTTTTCACCTCTCGTATCGTCTTCCTCATACTTTCTGGCATTGTGGTTGAAACTCTATATGTTGGACGGCAGTCCAGAGATCGCTTAAGCGCCTCCATGGAGTGAAAGTGAAGCTTCTGACTCTCCAAATCTTTCAGAGTCGCAGCGGTGCACAAGAGATCGATTCTCTGACTCCCGCTGAACACGACTTCATAAATAACACAGCGTTCCCTGTACTTGACGCCACGGATAGTGAGAGGGCCCTCGAAAAGCTGGGAGATGGTCTATGGAATCTGTGTCTGTGGGAAGCACAACGCACGACTGCGCTCGACACCAAGGCGGCTGCTCTTCTGAACCTGTCCAGTCTTGCGACTGTGGTTGTTGCCGCAGTCTCGGCTCTTGGGCCGGGAGTCAACCACAACAGGGCGGTGCTCATAGCACTTTCTCCGTCGGTCATCTTGTTCATCATCACGGTTCTCCTGTCGATACGCGCACAGGGCGTTGCGAGGCTAGGTGGTTTCTTGGACATCGACGTATTCGAAGCTCTCTCTGCGTGTCGCAAGCCCGTTGGCAGTACACCGCCATTCAAGGACTCGGATGAGTACCGGTGTTTCCTACGCGAGACGGCGATTCAACGGTGGCTCGTGTACCGGCAGCGCTGTGATCAGAACGATTCAAAGTCCCGGCGTCTAGGGGCGGCGCAACTAAGCGCAGCCTTTGCTGTCGCAAGCTTGTTGGTAGTGGTTGTGAAAGGCCTGCTTTAGTACGAGCGAAAGGAGGGAGTATGGCACGTGGTACTAGTGGTGGTCGTGGTGGCCCAAGCAAGAAGATGGCCCCAAAGAAAAAAGCGGCAAAGAAAAAGAAGAAGTAGCGGCACTCCAAGCACAAGAGGGATGATGTCTTCGCATCTGATTCTGCTGCAAAATTTCCAATTTTTCGTAAAACTGAAATTTTGCGGGGAGGATGACGTATATGTGTGCCCAGTCCCGCCCCCGCAGGATGCGACCTTTCATGCAACATCGGGTCAGAATGACCGGGTCGGACCAAGCTAAGTTGCCTTTATAAAGAAGATAACTTCCAAAACAGGGCCTTTTTGACGCTTAAACGGCCTTTTTCGCCCTCAAAATTCACCGCAGAGGCGCAGAGTATAAATTGCTGGGGCCTGGTCTCAACGATCAACGAGTCAACTTGTTGAATTTTGAAACCAGGCCCCATCGTTGTGTATAATTTGAAACAAAAACCGTGCCGCTGGTGTCGATAAATCAAGGATCTCGTGCAGGTTATTGATGCGGGAAGCCGAGATTCTGATTCAAAATAAGGAGCCTTTGCGATGGATGCCCTTCCCCAGCGAAAACTCCGACGCGCATCGGCCATTTTGGGATTTGTCCTCGCCATTGGGCTTCTGGTTATGGTTCAGGGGGAAGCCGCCTCTTCCAAGAAGCCCGTCATCCTGCCTTACCCCCCTCACTCCATTGAGCGCGTGGCCCTGATCGAGACCTTCAAGAGGAAGGCTCCTGATCTTGCATTGCAATTCGCTGCCTACACTTACACCAACGCTCGGGGTGAAGTCATGCCCTATCGTCTGTTCACGCCGCGCCCGCTTAAGCCCGGAATCAAATATCCGCTGGTGGTTTTTTTGCATGGCGCTGTCGGCAGCGGCGCAGACAATCAAAAACAGCTTCAGGGTGGCAATATGTTTGGTGGGCTGGTTTGGGTGCTGCCGGAAAATCAAAATCGATTCCCGTGTTTTGTCCTGGCGCCGCAAAGCGATGTTAATTGGCCCTGCGTGATCATCGAGAAAGGTAAGCGCCCACGCCTGTGTCCCGGCTTGGGGATGGGGGCCCGGCGGGCTTTCGAAATCATTGACGCACTGATCACCGGGCGCCCGATTGATTCTGCGCGTATTTACGTCACCGGGCATTCCATGGGTGGGGCTGGCGCCTGGCATATGATCGCCCAGCGGCCTCACTTCTTTGCCGCCGCGGCCATCGTATGTGGGCTCCCTGATGTCTCAACGGCTCCCATCGTGAAGGACATCCCCATATGGAACTTCCACGGCGAGGAGGACGAGATTGAGCCCGTCTCGACATCTCGACAGATGATCACAGCGATTCAGGAATCCGGTGGAAGGCCTCTATACACGGAATACAAGGGCGTCGGCCATAATTCTTTTATGTGGGCTTATACCGAACCGGCTTTGGTCGAGTGGTTGTTCACGAAGCATCGATGAATCAAAGTCTCCAGGAAAGATGGGGTCGGACCAAGCTAAGTATTCTTAACAAAGAGAATAACTTATAAAAACGGGGCGTTTTTAACGCTTAAACGACCCTTTTCGGCCTCAATATTGTCCCTGTAAGCTGCTTCGTGGCTGGCAAGCCGTTTGGATGGCATCAGACGATATTCACCGCCGTGGCGCAGAGTCGCAGAGCCAAAAACCCGAGCCATGTTAGGCGCCGCTATGATTTTCCTCCGAGATCCTCGATCTTAATGCCCTGACCTTCTGTCGGGCCACCTCAATTCGCGCGAGAAATCGAGGATCATGCTCCAGCCGGTAGTCGAACCAGTCGTCGTCGGACCCGAAGCCAATCAGAACTCCGGCCGGACGGCCATGCCGGGTGATCAACACTTCCTCTTTCTCGGCGAGCCTTAGAAACTTTGACAGATCATCTTTGACTTCAGAAAGGGCGGCTTTCTTCATTAGGGTTCTCCTGCTTTTTCCAACCATGCCATGGTTTTCGATTTCTCGACAATGGCGAGTACTTCCACCATGTTATAGGGAAAAGCAGTTCAAAGTTCAAGGTTCAAAGTCGCAAGACGGAACTCCAAGCCATCCGGTTGGGCACCAACATTCGACATTATTAATGGGGTCGGACCAAGCTAAGGTGCGTCAGGATAAGGGAACCATTCCCGAAATTGGGTATATTCGAGGCTTAAACGGCGCTTTTCGTCCTCAAAGTCGCATTGTCGGGACAGGCAGCGGCCGTCGAAATTTAGGGATTCACCGCTGAGACACAGGGGCGCGGAGGGGGAGGGGAAGGCAGTTCAAAGTTTCTGGTTCAACCCGCCAGGGCGGCCAGGAGTTCAAAGTCGAAAAGCGGAAATCCAAGGCAGTCGGGTCAGGCACCGGCATTCGAAATTTGTTTTATCCACAGATTTCGCGGATGACGCAGAATGAAAAACAGTTCAAAGTTCAAGGTTCAAAGTTCAAATGCTTTTGACAACCGAAAAGGGACCCACCTTGATCATCAAAAAGGTACCCACCCCTCAGGGGGTTTAGTAAAAGGCTCGAAAAAAATATTGCCTACCGGGCCCCCCCTTGGTATATAGTCGTTTATCGATATACTGATTATCGATTACCTATGCCCAAACGGAAACTCGATCCAATGCCCACGGCGGCATTTCAAATCCTGCTCTCCTTGACGGGTGGCGACCTGCACGGATACGGCATTATGCGGCAAGTCGCGGACCAGACGGACGGCCGCATGCGACTGGGCCCGGGGACACTCTACAGCTCGATCCGGACCCTGCTCGAAGAGAAACTCATCGAAGAAGTGACCCCACGCGAGGACACACGAGCGGGCCCGGCGCGACGCCGGTATTACAGGCTCACCCTGGCGGGACGCAAACAGGCGCGCGCCGAGGCGGAGCGACTGGCCGGCTTGCTGCGCGTGGCACGGGCCAAGAAGATCTTCAGGGGGGACTATGTCTGAGTGGATATATGCCTGGCTCCTGCGCCTTTATCCCTCCCATTTTCGCGAGGCCTACGGGGATGAAGCCCTGCAACTGTTCCGCGACCGCGCCCGAGATGAAAAAGGATTTTTGACAAGCCTGCGGCTCTGGCTGGACCTGCTCGCCGATTTGACTATTTCCCTCCCAGGCGAGTACCTCCGTGTCCAACCGGCGCTCACCGGCGCTTCGGCCCAGCAGCGTTTGGACGGTACGCCTTCATTCCAGGCTCTGGAAACCCGAGCGCCCCGCCTCGGCGCGCTGCTTGTCGGAGGTGTGTTGTCGCTCGTAGCCCTCGCTGCAACTACGGATTTGATCAGCCATACCGGAGGCTATCGGCCTCTAAGTTTCTCGGTGGCGCAAGCTCAACGTCCGTCGTATGCGCGTTCTTCTGCCTTTGGGCGTCCGGTACTGCAGCCCGCTGGAGATTCGGAAGAGGAAACTTTGGCGTTCGGACAGCAAAGAGAGGGCGCAGGCAGCTCAGTACCCGGCGATGCCATGGCTGAGGGTTTCGAGCCAGGGCTGCTCTTGTTGCCGGGCGGCTCCGGATTGCCTCAGTCACAAGCTCCTCAATCGAGGCCACAGGGGGCGACCACCGCGATGATGGAGGACGCGAAACTGGATGCGGCGGGGCGGCATCGCGTCATTGAGGGAGTGATCGTGAATCTGAAGGACCACTACATCTATCCGGACGTTGCGCAGAAGATGGCGGAGGCGCTGCTGGCGCACGAGCGGAGCGGCGAGGACAATGCCGTGACGGATGGCGCGGCCTTTGCCAATCTGCTGACTCGGCATTTGAGGGAGGTGAGCCATGATCTGCACCTGGAGGTGATCTATAGTGAGACACGTTTGCCCGATCGCTCGAACGGGCTAACGGGTGAACGCCTTGCGCGTTACCGCAGGGTTCTGGAGGAGACCCACTGCACGTTCGAGAAGGTTGAAATCCTGCCGCACAATATCGGCTATCTGAAGCTAAATTCGTTTCCTGATCCATCCCTATGCGAGTCAACGGCGAAGGCTGCCATGGCTACTTTGAATGACGCGGGGGCGATCATCTTTGATTTGCGGGACAACCGTGGCGGGCACCCGGGCATGGTCATGCTGATTTCCGCTTATCTCTTCGACCATCCGGAATACATGTACAACCCGAGGGAGAACACGACGGAACGGTCGTGGACGCGGTCGCCTGTTCCTGGAAATAGACTTGCGGACAAGCCGGCATACGTGTTGACCTCGGCCAGGACTTTTTCCGCTGCAGAGCACTTCACCTACAACCTGAAGATGATGAAGCGCGCCACGCTGGTGGGTGAAACGACGGGAGGTGCTACCGATGTGGGGGTTTTTCATCGGATTGACGATCACTTCGGAATGGGTATTCGTGAGACCCGAGGGATCAATCCCTACTCCACACCCGACTGGGCAGTCACGGGTGTGGAGCCCGACGTTAAGGTAAATGCCGCGGATGCGCTGCAGACAGCAGAAAAGCTGGCGGCGAGCAAGCTCCAGAAGAAGCAGAATAAGCTTCGAAGCATCGGGTCGAACGAAGCTAAGTTGCATTTAGGATAAGAGCGCAATTCCCCTCATCCACAGATTTCGCCGATGACGCAGAATCAAAAACCAGTTCAAAGTTCAAAGTTCCAAGTTCAAAGTCAAAAAACCGAAATCCAAGCCATCTGGGTTGTAGGACATTCGGGTCAGGCACCGGCATTCGACATTTGTTTCATCCACAGATTTCGCGGATGACGCAGAATCAAAAGCAGTTCAAAGTTCAAGGTTCAAAGTTCAAAGTCGAAAAACGGCAACCCATGTCTTTGAATCTCGTGGGTACTTGCGGGGTGTTGGGGAAGCGATAGTCCGAAGGTGTTGCGGGGGACAACGGGTTTCATTCTTCCGACAAAACCGCGAAGAAGGTGAAGATCACGCTAAGACACACCAGGCCCACGCTCACGAGGAGAAATCCCATAAATAAAGGGGTCATGTTGAAGGCTGTCACGGTTCTTTCCCACTCCGGCCTTAGGACGCTCAGCCAACTTCTGACCTTAGGCCAGTGACGCATGAGTAGTTGGAGCATAACGAGGAGCAGGACGAAGTAGGAAGCGCTTCGAAAAATCCTGATCGGTCGGACCACTTGCTCTTGGACCACTTGTCGCTCGAGCAATTGTGCCTTGTACCAAATCTGCCGGGGATCGGGAAGCCGCGAGTCGACGACCGGGAGTTCCCCTAGCTGGCGCATCCCCCCGGCCACCTCCAGAAGATCAGAACAGACCTCACACTGATGCACATGGTCCTCGATGGTCGAATCCCAGTGATCCGTCCTTAAGGCTTGCAGAACCAATTCCTCAAACTCACACGTTGATTGTTTCATGGTGATATCTCTCAAATCGCCCTGTGCCGGCCCAGCATTGCGGCCACTCTCTTGCGGGCGCGAAACAAGAGGACACGAATGCTCTTTTCCTTGAGGCCGAGGGTCTCCGCGATTTCCCGATGCTCTGCGCCTTCGACATAGGCGAGCCAAAGAAGGGATCGTTCCTGAGGTTTCAGCGATCCGAAGGCCCTCTGCATTTTCCACCGCGTACTCTGGCCCTGGTTCGGATCCGGACCCACCTGATCCGGCGCCGGCTCTTCCGCTGTCCAATGCTCCTCGCGCTTGGAGCGCCTCCAGTGATCTTGAATCAGCCGGGTTGCAATTTTGAAGAGGTAGGCGCGCATTTGACTCTCCCCCATGACCGGCAGGGGTGTGCGGAGGTACCGAAAGTAGCTCTCCTGTAGAATGTCATCCGCGAGGGTGGGGCTGCCGCTGACGCGATGAATATAGCGCCACAGAGGCCGGGCCGTTTGCGCGTAGAATTGCCGGAAGCTCGATTCATCCATCATCGTGAGACTCGGCTCCTCGACCGTCGAAGCCCTGGCGCTACTTAGAGGCAGGTTTTCCCGAAAAACCCCTTGTTGAATCATCGCCTGAAATCCCGCGCGAGACAATCCTATTGTGCTGATGATCGACCCTTATCGCTTCCCCAGGCCGACTCCAGCGAAGAGCCCCCAGGCCTTGGACAAACGGTAGGAGATCGCTGCTGAAATGAGATAGCCGATGCCCAAGGAGAGGCTCGCTCCGCCAACCAGATAGATTGACGTCACCACATCACGCTGGGTGGCTTCATTAATGATGAAATGTTCAATCAGAAGAAGGCCCAGGCCCAGCAAGGTCAAAAGACAACCCCTTTGAATTGAACCCAGAATCCCTTCAGCGGCCGGTGACTGCTCGGTGGTGATGTTTTCCAGCAAATGCTGCCCACCGTCCGTCTGTAAGAACTGAACGAACTCCGGAGCGGAGCCGAACCGCTCGACGAGATGGGTGTGTACATCGGCGCGGGCCTTGATCACCCTCGTTTTCTCCTTGTACTGCAACGCTGCCTTCACAATATACCCCGCGACAAGAAAGAGGACTACAGACACAATCAAAGGCGCGAGATCTTCTGAACGCATGACATCCTCCGGCTTACCTTGGATTTCGCAAGAGAGATCCGACCGTTGAGCACGATTCGTACGGTACGGCTTTGACCTGCTTTCCCATGAAGGTCGATTCCCCTTTGCTCCCCTATATAACGTTCCGCCGCCCCCTGAGGTTAACAGCAAAATAGAGGAATTCGAGTCAGGCACCGACATTGTTTGTTTCATCCACAGATTTCGCGGATGACGCAGAATGAAAAGCAGTTCAAAGTTCAACCCGCCACGGCGGCAGGTGCTATGAAAGCGGGAGCATGCTCCCGCACTCCGAAAGCGAAAAACATGTTCAGGTTAGGCTCCACGTTCTCATTCCTTCTCAAAGTAATGTGATACCATCCCCCTTCGCACTGAAGGCGTAACGGCCTGGCCATGGGAACTCCACTTCGGGAAAAGGGGACAGACACCTCTTTCAAAGCAGTTTTCGAGCTTCTATGAGAACAGGTGTCTGTCCCCATCTTTACACAACACTCTGATAGGGTGGCGATCTCTGGGAGGTGTCGGTCTGAGCGATCAAGTTGTGGTGATGCTTCGCGGGCAACTCGCTGACATCATCTTGGGATCAATTTTCCTGTTCATCGGACTGGCGTCCTGCTCCATTGCGGCGATTCGCCGTCGGAGCGGTGTGCGCATCTTTATCTGGCTGGGGATCTGGAGCGCGATGTACGGAGCCGTGCAGGTCAGTCAGTCGCCTGCGGTGGTTGCCATGTCGCCCCTCTGGTTTCAGGTCAGCGCCCCGTACGCGAACACGGCGATGGCCTACCTGCTCGTCGTTGTGGGCTCGCTCTCCTTTATGGAATTGAGCCTCGGCAAAATGCGGTCCTTTATTGCGGGGGCTGCCTTCGTGGGGCTTGCGATTGCGGTCGCCGGGATTGCCCTCTTTGTTTTTACGGGCTCAAACCATTCGTTGATGCCCTACAACAATCTGGTTGGAGCCTGCATACTCCTTGTCCTGACGACGGTCGTCGCAGTACCAAGATTATCCCGCAAGTACCTCGTTCTGCCCGAACGTGGCGTTCTGGCTATCGGAACGATCGCATTCGCCATCGAAGCCCTTTATAACAACCTCTCCTCCCCCCTGGGTTTCCAGAACCTGCGCATTCTGGACCACCTCGGTTTCGCCATTCTTTTGTTCTCGTTTGGATACGCCGCTCTGCAGTTGGTTTTTGCGAACGAGCGCCGCTTGCTCTCCGTTGAAGGCGAACTCGCCGTCGCTCGCGAGATACAGACCTCGATTCTTCCCAGTCGGGTTCCCGAAATCGACAGCCTTCGCATCAGCGCAGCTTATCGTCCTATGACCGCCGTCGCTGGCGATTTCTACGAGTTCATTCCTGTTGATCAAAAGCGGGTGGGCATCCTGGTGGCTGACGTTTCCGGACACGGCGTGCCCGCCGCGCTTATCGCATCCATGATCAAGGTGGCCGTGCAGTCAGTCACTGCTTGCGCCCATGACCCGCGAGCCGTGCTGCTCGGGTTGAACCGCGTTCTTTCGGGCCAACTCAGTGGTCAGTTGGTCTCCGCAGCCTATCTGTGGCTTGACACGGAGAATTGGAAGGCACTGTATTCAGCCGCCGGACATCCTCCGCTCCTGCGCTGGCGGCAAGGCAAGCTGGACCGCATCGAAAGCAATGGTCTACTTTTCGGGGTCACGCAGGACTCAGTTGACTATCCGGTTTGTGCGATGCCGATCAGCCCGGGCGACCGGTTCCTGCTTTACACCGACGGCGTGACTGAACCGGAGAATGCCCGCGGCGATTCCTTCGGCGACTTCCGGCTTGAAGAAGTCGCCCGCATGCGTCAGTGGCGGACGCCTTCCGAGTTGTTGGATGAGCTGCTCTCTGAGATACGACGCTGGCAACCTGCTTCCATGACCCAACAGGACGACATCACGCTCATTGTCATTGACGTGGTTTAACCATGGTGATTACCAATTGAGGATTTTCGGGTCGGGCACCGACGTTCGACATTTGGTTGATCCACAGATTTCGCGGATGACACAGAATGAAAAGCAGTTCAAAGTTCAAGGTCCAAGGTTCAAAGTCAGAGGAGCAAGAACCCAGAAGTTTGTGCGGCGTTTTCGGAGGGAGATCTCCACATGAGGGTAGAATGCAGTTCGACTCTCCACCGCACACACCGCAAGAAACGCGATGTGTGCGCCATTCAGTCCCAGTCGGAGGTTTTAGGTGATAGGTGTTGGGTGATAGGGAAAACCAGTTCAAAATTCAAAGTCAAAAGACGCGATGAGTGCGCCACCCAGTCCGGTTTAGGCCTTTGCTTGTGAACCGGAATGTGGCTAACGACTGTCTTTATACTTGTGATAAGGTCTTGTAGCCACTCCTGCACATCTCGCAGTCATCAGGTTGTGTGACGACTTTATTGACAAGGTAAGGAGATCCATCATGTCAACGCGATTTGCTGTTTCTGCCTCGATTCTTCCATTGTTTGTCTTAACGTTGCTAGGTCTGCTTTCGCCAGCGACCCTAGCGCAAAAGTCACCCGCCACAGTCAGCGGGGCGCCTCTTAAAGGTGTCGATGTTAAACTTGGAAAGAATCCCGGAGGGAGTCCCGCCGCTCGCGCTACTACGGACAGCGAAGGCAAGTTCAACTTGGGCATTGTACCCGCAGGCTCGTATTATCTGATACTGGAGAAACCAAAGAATGGCGGGAATTCTGCTCCCATTAAGCCGGTCGTGATTAGCATAAAAGGGGCGGTCAGCGGACTGATCAAGGTAGGCTGGAACTTTGAAACGAGCAAGCCATTTAATCTGAACACACAATCGACGACGAAAGCTGTGGCTCCGGATAAGATCATCCTCGAGTCCGATGGTCACAATCCGCTGACGGGTATCTGCGAAACGGCAATCGTCAAATCAAAGTCGAACATCAGTAATAATTAGCGGCCAGGAAGACTGCACTAGAGCAGCAAGCATCGGGTCGGACCAATCTAAGTTGCAATAGGATAAGAGAACAATTCCCCCAACCAGGTATTTTCGAGACCTAAACGGCTCTTTTCGCCCTCAAGATTATCCCCATGAGCTGCTTCGACCTCCCGCAACTGGGAACCCGTTTCGGCGGGTCTCACGTTCGACATTTGTTTCATCCACAGATTTCGCGGATGACACAGATGGATTCGGAGAAAACAAATCGAATATTCACCGCAGAGGTCGCGGAGGATTAGTGTGAAAAACAAACCTGGGCTGTCGCCCGGTCACCTATCCCTGCTTGCGAATCAGCCGACCCAACGCCTCCCGATCAGGCGCCAGAAGCTCGGAGATCCTCTGGTGGTCGACGTCGGCGACGATGATCTGGCCGACCTCGGTGTTGACCTCGTGGAAGATGCCTTGGGACCTCATCTTCGCGACCTGATATTGGTTATCCTCGGTGGGGGTGACGTAGTGCACCGAGTCGGCCCTGAAGCGGTGCACCAGGAAGAGGTGGATGAGGGTCATCAGGCGTTTCTTGCGCAACGACTCCGCGAAGGTGTTCTGGTCGCGCACCGAGAGGATGCTCCGGCCACGCCGGTCCTGGATGGGGGCGAAGACGACGTTCGCGAGCTTCTCCTTCCCGTTGTCGTAGATGGCGAGCTCGAGCAGCTCCGAGCCGGAGCGGTGGGGCCGGAGCTGGACGCGGAGCGCGCCGGGAAGCTCGTAGTGCTCGGTCCACATCGCCAGCCACTCCTCGAGCAGCTTCTTGGGGACCTCGGTCTGTACCAGGTGCTGGTGCTGGGTCGAGCCCTTGCCCATCGCCATGGTCGTCGCCGTGCGCCCCGACGTGGCCGCGAGTGCGGCGTCCCCGCGCGGTCCGCCGACGAGGGTCTGTGGCGTGACGTAGGGCGACTCGACCATCCGCAGTTTTCGTTGCAGGCGGGCGAGGGCCAGCATGCCGTCCTGCTTGAGGGCGACGGCAAGCTCCTCGGCGGCGAGCCCATCGATCTGGTGGCCGCCGTACGTGATGAAGTTGAAAACGAAGCCCAGCTTGCCGAGTTCCTCGGGGAAGCGCCGCATCTGCTCTTCGCTCATGCCCGTGGTGTCCCAACTGAATGATGGCGAGAGATTGTAGGCGAGCATCTTGTCGGGAAACTCGGCGTGGATCGCCTCGGCAAACGCGCGGGCGTCGGCGAGGTCGGCGGTCTTGGTCTCCATCCAAAGCAGGTCGGCGAAGGGCGCCGCGGCAAGCGACTTGGCGATCGCGTAGGGGACGCCGCCGCGAACCTGGTAATACCCCTCGGGCGTCTTGGCCGTTTCTGAGTCCCAGAAGACGTCGGCGCTGAGCTCCCGCGCTTTCTCCCGGGCGGCGTAGAGCGATGCGCGCAAAGCGAAGCGCCGCCACTCGTCGACGCTCAGGGTGAGCGGTTCGCCCTCGCTGGCGCGGAACTCGAGCACCTCGGCAACCGCCTCGCCGAAGGTCTCGAGGCCGGCCTCGTCCTCCCACGCTGCGAGGAAGCGGGAGGCGACTCCGTCGAACGTGGCGTCGAGCGAGATTCCCTTTCCCTGCTGGTAGGCCGTCGCAGCTTCCGCGACCTGAGAGAGGAGGCCATGGCGCTCGAGCCAGTGGATGGCGGCGGTGTGCTCGCCGTCGGCGATGGCGTAGAGGAGGTGGCCGTTGAGCTCCCGGACTCCCCGCTCGTAGAAGTGCCGGATCAGCGCCAGGAAGCACCCCTTGTAGGCCGGCATGTCGCGGTTGGTGGCGCCAAGCAGGAAGGGCTGGTCGCGCTCGTCGCCGCACCCGTCGATCAGGTTGGCCGCCTCGGCGTCGGTGCGGGCGACGATGATGCCTGCAACCCCCATGACGTCGAGTTGGAAGCGGGCGGCGTTCAGGCGCTTGTTCTGCTCGTCCTGCGGCACGAGCACCTTCCCGCCCTGGTGGCCGCACTTCTTGGTGCCCGGACGCTGGTCCTCGATGTGGTAGCCCGGAACGCCGGCCTCCACGAAGCGACGGATCAGGTTGCGCACATGCGGGTCGCCGCCGTGGCCGGTGTCGGCGTCGGCGATAATGAACGGCCGGAAGTCGCGGGTCGGCGTCGCGCTGCGCTGCGCTTCGGTCATGCGCGAGCGCAGGTACTGCTGGTTGCGGTCGGCCGTGAGCAGGGCGCGCACCAGCGTGGCGGCTTCGTCGGGAACCTGGCTGAGAGGGTAGCTCGCGAGATCGGGTCCCGGGTCCTCGCTCGTTCCCCCCTTGGCGGAGGTCGCCCAGCCGCCGAGGTAGATTGCCTCGATCCCCATCCGTTTCATCGCCACCGCCTGCCCCGGCGAGTACGGGCCAAAGGTGGTGATGCTCTTGCGCTCCGCGAAGAGTTGGCGCAGACGGTCGTAGAAGGCCGCCGCGGCCTCGCGCGGGACCGTGTAGTCGTGGGCGATCGTGCCGCGCTGCTCGACCACCTGACGCGCGGTGTAGAGGCGGACCACGCCTGCGAAGCGGGGGCTGTCGAACCACTGCTGGGTTGCGGCGACTTCCTGCTCAAACGAGTTCATACACGGGCTCCTTGCTTCAGGTGACAAAGTCCAGGCTCTCGGTGATCCGCGTCCCGTCCCGCTCGAAGGCCTCGATGTAGGCCCGGATGCGGGACCTTGCCGTGGCGAGGTCGTGGTTGTCGAGGTTAAGATTCAAGAGATCGATGTACCAGGGCGGCTTGACGCGATCAGTGACGTAGGTCGCGACGATCTCCCGCGCGATGGGCAGCGTGGTCGGCTTCGAGTCGTCGTGGACGTCGCGGTTGCGAGCGCCGAGCAGCTTCTCGTACTCTTCGGCGAGCAGCCGCGCGAAGAGCGCCGCGTCGAAGCGGTCGCCAGCGCGGACGCCGGTCGCGGGGTCGTCGTCGGTGAATTTGGCGCCCTTCTGCAGCCACTCCCAAAGGATGCTGAGACGGATCTCACCGGTGGCCATATCCTCCATCAGGTAGAGCACGTCGTCGTTGCCGAAGAAGTCCGCCGGCTTAAGCGCCGCGGCCTGAAACCCCCGGCCGAACGCATTGCCGTATTGCAGGCCGACGCTCAGCAGATCGCGGGCGCCCCGGACGTTGCGCGGCGCCGGGTCGAGCAGCACCAGCCCGTCGGCGTCTTCCGGAGTGTAGGTGAGAGGCGCAAACTCGCGTCCAAGCTGGTTGTCGGCGCCGGCCTCCTCCCACACCGGCCGCACGATGTGCACCATCTTCCAGTGCGCCACCCACTTGCCGCTCGCTCCGGCGCGCTGCTCGCGCTCGCCGCCGGCCTTCGCCCTGCGCATGCCCGCGGCGACGCCCGCGGCGGAGCCGACCGGGATGTTGGGCTCCATCCCGCCCTGCCAGAGGGCGTAGCGGCCGCTCCGGTCGGGAGTGTTTACCGCCCGGCGCACGCGGTCCTCGTAGGTCCGCATGTAGCCGTAGGTCATGCCGATGGCGTCGATGTTGGGGTTGACGAAGCCCGGGTCCCACGCCATCGCGTCGGCGACGCTGTTGATGTAGTCCCAGCGCCCGGTGTTGAAGCCGACAAAGTGGCGACCCAGGACGGCCCGGATTTCCATCAGCTGGAACGCCGCCTCGATCTGCTCGACGAGGACGTAGGCCTTGATCGTGCCCACCGGCAACCCGAGGTGCTGCTCGAGCGTGGCGAACAGGTCATTCCACAGCGCCGCCTCCTCGGCGGTCTGGATCTTCGGCAGGTACAGGACGATCGAACCCCCGGCGTCGCCGAGCCGCTGGTGGTTGTTGACCACATAGAACACGAGGTCGACGATCGAGGCGGAGAAGCCAGTACCGTCCTTCTCGCGCACGTGGCGGTCGTCGAGGTGCAGGCCGCGGGCACGGAAGATCTTGGTCGTGAAGTCGAGCTGCTGCCGCCAGTCGGCGATGATGGGCCGACCGAAGAACCCTTGCGCCCACTCGTTCATCTCCGAGGCGACGCCTTCGGCGACGCCCAGGAAGAGCGGGTCTCGGGCGATCGCAAGCCGCAGGTTGCGCTGGTTGTCGAGAGACATGGTGGTGACCTGCCCGAGGGCATCCTCACCATCGAACATCCAGCCGTCGGCGCCCGAGAGCAGAGCATAGGCGACGTTGCGCAGGCCGCTCTCGATCGTCGCCCGCGGTTTGGTGGCAGGTCCGGTGCCCTGGATCCACTGGCGCTTCAAATCGGCGGGGATCTCGCTGCCCTCGAAGTTACCGTCGCGGGCGTCCTGAACCCGGATGCCGGTGCGGGGGATCGGCGTCTGGGGGTCGAGGAAGGCGATGCGCTGGCGGCCGCGCGCTCGCGCCAGTCGCCGGGCGATGCGCGATGCCATCAACTCGCGCCGGTCACGGTTGAGCGGGGCCAGCGCCTCCAACGCCTCAAGCGCCGCCGGGGTGTAGACCTCGGGGTATGCCTTGAGCACGCCGGCGCGATATTCGAGTCTGTGAGTCATCTGTTTCCCGTCCTATAGAAGTTTGTCCTACGGAGCGATCCGAACAAGGCTGAAAGAAGACTCCACCAAGAATGCAACAGGAAATTGGAGAGGTCCGACCCCTCTTTATCTTTCAACTTGCGGATTCGCCCATGGATTATACACTCGCTGCGTAAAAAAAGGGGGTCAGACCTGAATGGAGCTTAGATCAGCCGACTCTTATCCCCCTCTCCGCTTTGGACCCGCATTCCACTTTACAATCTCAAGGGAAAGCGCTAACTTCCTCCGGACCGCCACCCATCAACACAGCTGGGTTCCATCCGCCATACCCAGGGCTCTTCTCCATGGTTTTGTCGATGGAGGTATCGTGGAAAACCCGGTTTGTTCGACGGCGAGATCGTCGTACGACTGAACTCGGCAGATAAAGGCTCTCCAGCACCGCCTTGATCGGAATTGATAGCAAGACAACGCACGGCTTTTCAGCAGGTACTCATCGGAGGAAACAATGAAGCGAATCAATCGACTGTTGGCGCTTGTCGGCATCCTCATTCTGACCGCCGGGTGGTCGGTGGCACAGGGACCAGCGCCCGAACCCCCTGTGGCCAGGAAAGTTCCCAAGACGACACTGATCCATAATGAAACGCGTGTCGATGATTACTTTTGGTTGCGCGAAAAGAGTAATCCGGAGGTCATCGAATATCTCAAGGCGGAGAATTCATATACCGACGCCATGACGCAATCCACCCAGGGATTTCAAGACGCGCTCTACAAAGAAATGCTGGCGCGTATTAAAGAAACGGATGTGGAAGTCCCGTTCAGACGTGGCGACTATTTCTATTACACCCGCACACAAGAGGGCAAGCAATACCCGATCTTCTGCCGGAAGAAAGGCAATCTGCAGGCCCCGGAAGAAATCACTCTCGATCTGAACGAAATGGCAAAAGGCCTTCCCTTCTTCAGCGTCGGCGCCTACAACGTCAGCGACAATGGAAATCTGCTCGCGTACTCGACCGACACGACCGGCTTCCGTCAATTCGCCCTGCACATCAAGGACCTTCGGACGGGAACGATATTTCCGGACACGGCGGAGCGAGTGACCTCGGTGGCATGGGCCAACGACAACAGGACCATCTTCTACACGCAGGAAGATGCGGTCACGAAGCGCTCCAACAAATTCTTCCGGCACACCCTGGGGAGCAGCAGCGACGAATTGCTGTACGAAGAAAAAGATGAACTCTATGACATCGCCGGAGAGCGCACCCGCAGCAAAGGATTCATCCTGCTGGTTTCATCGAGCAAGACCACGAGTGAGGTCCGATATCTCCCGGCGAATCGTCCGGAGGATCCCCTGAAGGTGTTTCTGCCCCGCCAGGAGAAGCACGAGTACTACGTCGACCATGTCGGTGACTTCTTCTACATCCGCACCAACGACCTGGGCAAAAACTTCCGCCTCGTCACTGCCCCGGTGAGCGATCCGCAAAAACAGAGCTGGAAAGAAATCATCCCTCATCGCAAGGATGTGATGCTCGAAGGCATCGACTGCTTCGCCGATCACTACATTGCCGTCGAACGAGAGAACGGCATTCTAAAGATGCGGGTCACGGATCTGCGCTCCGGCCAATTTCACTATGTCGAGTTCCCGGAACCGGTCTACCTCGCATTCCCGGGGCAGAACGCGGAGTTTAACACGACAGCCTATCGTCTGAATTACCAGTCCTTTGTTACCCCCGGCTCGGTCTACGACTACGATTGGAAGTCCCACAAACTGACGCTGCTCAAACAGCAGCCGGTTCTGGGCGGCTTCGACGCGAAGCTGTATCAGTCGGAGCGGCTCTATGCCTCGGCCTCGGACGGCACGAAGATCCCGATCTCAATCGTGTTCAAAAAGAGTTTGAAGCGCGACGGGATGCGCCCCATGCTTCTACAGGGTTACGGATCTTACGGGATATCCAGCGACGTCAATTTTTCTTCCCTGCGCCTGAGCTTGCTCGACCGGGGTGTGATCTTCGGCATCGCGCACATCCGCGGAGGCGGTGAGATGGGAAAAGAATGGCACGACCAGGGCAAAATGATGGCGAAGAAAAACACCTTTACCGATTTCATCGCCTGCGCCGAGCACCTGGTCCAGGAGAAATACACTTCAAAGGATCGACTGATCATCACCGGCGGCAGTGCGGGGGGCCTCCTGATGGGCGCCGTCACCAATATGCGCCCCGATCTATTTAAGGCCGTCGTGACCTATGTGCCGTTCGTGGACGTGATGAACACCATGCTCGATGCCTCATTGCCGCTCACCGTGAGCGAGTATCTGGAATGGGGCAACCCCAACGAGAAGCCGGCCTATGATTATATGAAGAGCTATTCGCCCTATGACAATATCGCGGCGAAACCCTATCCCACGATGCTGGTCAGGACGTCTCTCAATGACAGCCAAGTGATGTATTGGGAACCGGCAAAATACGTCGCCAAGCTGCGCGCTACGAAGGCGGACCATAATTTGCTCTTGTTCAAAATCAAATTGGAACCCGGCGGGCACGGCGGTGCGTCAGGACGATACGATCGGCTGAAGGATACAGCATTCGATTACGCATTTATCCTGAGTCAACTGGGCATTGCTAAATAGAGAGACGCCGGTCCAACACCGGTCGCTGACGATCAACAAAAGCTTGGGGTCAAAAGTCTGGGGTCGTATCTCCGCGCGCTGTTGTCGAAATCCTCAGACCGGGAGCACGCCCGGAGTTGCCTTCCTCCAGCTCCGTTAGGAGCGGCCTATTTATAGGCCCAAGTGTCGTTAATGTGATTCTCCGAGCTCCAGCGGAGCGACATCGGTTTCGCGGCAGATCAGGATCTGGCTCATGGCTATGAAAGATGTCGCTCCTAACGGAGCTGGATCGGTTGGGTGGGTTTGCGAGGCTATAAAGAGGCCGCTCCTAACGGAGCTGACGGTCGCAGGGGCATAATGCTCTCGTGTCCTAGGCATCTTTTCGTAGCGCCCATGGGTGGGAATGAACAACGATGAAAGCACTGCTATCGGGCGGTCGCCGACGTTAAGCGCAATCCGTCTGACATAAGCAAAGGAGATGCGAGTATGTCCAACATCCAAGTTACCCATGACACGGATCTGAACAACGCGAGGAGTGAAAGCAGCATTGCCATCAACCCTCAGAATCCGCAGCAGATCGTGGCGGGATCGAAGAAGTTCAAGGACATCAAGAAATACGACTTCACTTTGGCGACGGCGTGGTCCACCGATGGCGGTCTGACCTGGACCGAATCCGCCGAGGTCCCCATTCCCGACTGGGAGGGCATTTCGGATCCCGCCCTCGTCTGGGATGATTCAGGAAATGTTTACCTGGTTGCTCTCCCCTTCTCGAAGCTTCCCGCCGAGCCGAATCGCGTTGGTATCGCCGTCTACAAGTCCACCGACGGCGGGCGAACCTGGAGTAAGCCGAATCTCATCCACGCGAGCGGGGAAGACGACAAGCAATGGGCTGCCGGGGACGGGAACCCCGCCAGTCCCTTTCGCGGTCGCATCTACGCAGCTTGGGATGACAGCTCGAGTATGCGCTTTGCTCGCACCTTGGATCATGGAAATACATGGATCGGCACCGGGGCCGGCCCGGTGGGAAGCATTCTTGCTAACGACTCCTTTGCACCGGAGATCAACGTGGCAGCCGACGGAACTGTTTACATTGTTTGGGCAGCGGGAAGCGAGATCAAGATGGTCGTGTCCACGGATGGTGGCAATAGCTTCCACCCGGCGGCATCTCCGGCCAAAGGGATCACCACGCTGCCCGGGACGCTGCCCAACGGAAGCTTTCGCGTCCATACGCTGCCTACGGCCTGTGCGGGGGCCGGGAAGAGTGTCGTGGTGGCCTGGGCTGACTATCGGGAGGGTCTCTCCCGCATCTATTACGCCCTTTCCACCGACGGCGGTGCCAGTTGGACCACCGGCCCGTCGGGACAACCTGTCATCCCGGATCCCGCGGCGCCGACCGCCAACCAGCACCACTTCCACCCACAGATTATCAGCAATCCAAGCGGCGTCATCGGGTGCGCCTTTTACGAGTTCGGGCTAAAGCCGAGCGCCTATCTCATCGACGTGATCATGGCGCGATCCTTTGACGGCGGGGCCACGTTCTCTGAGCACTTCACGGTGACCGACCAACCCTGGGATCCGAAGGTCGACGCTCCCTGGTCTAATGGGAATCCGAATGTAACCTTCATCGGCGACTATTTCGGTTTGGACGCGAGCAGCGAGGGGTTCTACCCGCTCTGGACTGATACGCGCACGGGCATCCAGGAGCTCTGGACCGAACGGGGATATTACTTACAACAAGCAGTGCTATTCGAGCACGCCAATTTTCACGGAGCGCACAAGCATGTTTTTGGCGCTGAGCCGAACCTGGCCGCCAGCGACGACAACTTCTTCAACGATCGTGTCTCGTCATTGGCAGCTCTCAACGGTTCGTGGGCTTTCTTCCGCGACGTAGGATACAAGGGGCAATACCCCAGCGTGCTCGCCCCCGGGATCTACCCCTGGGTAGAGTCGGTCAACATCAAGAACGATGACATGTCGTCACTCCGACTCACCAGCTCCAAAGGGTTGGCTCCGGCGCCTCACGTCATCCTGTTCGAGCACGCCAATTTCCACGGGGCGCACAAGCATGTGTTTGGTGCGGAGTCCAACCTCAATGCGGAGGACGACGACTTCTTTAACGATTGCGTCTCGTCGATTGTGATACTCGCCGGCACATGGGAATTCTTCCGAGATGCAGGGTTTAACGGAACGTACGGGACTGCGCTCGGCCCGGGAATCTACCCTGGGGTGGAGTCGGTCAACATCAAGAACGACGACATGTCGTCGCTCCAACCCACTAGCTTCGAAAAGTTGGCTTCGGTGCCTCACGTCATCCTGTTCGAGCACGCCAATTTTCACGGGGCACACAAGCATGTGTTTGGTGCGGAGTCCAACCTCAATGCGGGGGACGACGATTCCTTCAATGATAGTGTCTCGTCGATCGTGGTACTCGCCGGCACATGGGAATTCTTCCGGGATGCAGGGTTTAACGGAACGTACGGGACGGTGCTCGGCCCGGGAATCTACCCTTGGGTGGAGTCGGTCAACATCAAGAACGACGACATGTCGTCGCTTCGACCGGCATAGGGGTTAGGTGGTAGATAGGGAAGAGCAGTTCAAAGTTCCAAGTCCAAAGTTCAAAGTCATCGAGCTAGAAATGCTAGCTTGATTGCAAGCCATTCTGGTCAGGGATTCACAGATTTCGCGGATGACAGTGAAGGAAGATCAATTCAAAGTTCGAGCCGCCACGACGGCCGGGAGTTCAAAGTTCAAAGTCTAAAAACGAGCGGTCCACGACGCCGCGATTCCATCCGACATCACGCCATAATCTGAGCTGTATTCTTATACTCCTTCGCGTGGTAGAATCAGTGGTCCAAAATTCCGACATCCGAGTGGAGCCCAGGGAGGCTTCTTCTGATCGATCAAAGCCCAGTGTGTCCTTCAAGGGAGCACTGGCCGTTGTTCGAGTCGCCGCATCGTCAAAGAAAAAGGGGATCCGGAGGCAGGCTGGACGGTTTCCTTTCTATGGGTCCTGCGGGTAACAAGCGGTGAACTACGACACGTCAAAACCTGATGCAACTCCGGGTTCACTGCTTCTGACAGAGGATTTGAAACTATAGCAAGGAAATAATCATCATCAACCTGAGAGGAGAACAGACTATGCCAGCACCAAAATTAGCGGAGGAGAACGTAACGAAAGTCCGTCGGGTCATCGAGGAGATTTACAATCAGGGGAACCTTGGGCTCGCGGACGAGCTCTTCACGAGCGATTTTAATCGCCATGACCCTTCCACCCCTGATGTTGGAAGAGGGCCGAATGGGGTGAGGCAAGTTGCCACCCGGTATCGGACGGCCTTTCCGGACCTTCATCTCACCATCGAGGACACGCTCTCGGATGGGGACCGCGTGGTTGTTCAATGGTCGTCTACGGGGACGCATCGAGGAGAGCTTCAGGGGGTTGCGCCGACCGGGAAGAAGATTGCGATCACAGGAATGAGCATCATACGATTCTCGAGTGGCAGGATCGCGGAAGAATGGGTCAATTGGGACACCCTGGGGATGCTGAGACAGCTCGCCGTCATCCCCCAGTAGTTGCATGAACCGGCGATCCAGCGAATCGCTGGGATGAATCGGAGACTCGCGTGACTGACTGCCAGGGATCTCAGAATACAGCGACACCCAGAAGCCGATGAAAGTCAAGGCCTCGATGCTTTGCCAGCCATGCTGAATCACATCTTGATTCAGCATGGCTCCCTACATTTTCTGACCAAGCACTCACACTCAACATTATGTTGTTCCACAGATTTCGCGGATGACGCAGAATGGCCTTGCGATCAGGCGCTGAATTATGCCTCAATACGTTGAGAGGAATCGCAGTGCGGACCTGGATACCGATACTCATAATGGCGTTCACTTTGACGCCCGGCTTACAGGCGTCGTTCGCTGAGGAACGCGCGATCGCCGTCGGCAGGGTGGTTGACGTCGCCGGAGGGCCGCTCGAAAATGCCACCGTCATGGTTTACTCGGCGGGTGTTAAGAAGGGTTACAGCCTCTTTTGCCCGACCTGTTATAGGGATTGCGGCAAACGGACGGTGACTGGTCCTGAGGGGAACTATCGCATCAGCGGTCTCGATCCCGAGCTCTTATTTACGCTCGTGGCGGTCAAGGACGGGTACTTAGCGGCGTACATCCCCGGCGTCGACCCGGCAGCTGGCCCAGCCCCGGACGCCCGTCTCAAGCCACAGCCTTTCATCAAAGACGTTTCGCAGATCGTGCGTGGCAGGGTCGTGGACACGCAAGGTAAACCGCTTCGAGGTGCGGTCGTCCAACCCGACATCGCGACGTACAGGGGGCCCGGCGGCCAGATTAATTTTTCTGCCCCGATCGATTGGATCAACGAAGTGACCGTGACGAACGACAAGGGCGAGTTCGAGGTGGCCTTCAGCAAACCCGCCGTGGAGATGACGCTTCGCGTAACCCCCCGCGGAATGGCTCCGAAGCATTTCACGATGCCCACGGGTGGGGAGCGCAGAACCGTGGTCGTCACAGACGGCGCAATTATCCGGGGGCGTTTGATGTATAACGGGAAACCCGTCGCCGGTGCGGAGGTGGGGCTGATACCTCACGATGCTGGCGTAGGGCGCTGGTACCCCGAAGTCCGGATAGGAACAGCGGAGGATGGAACGTTTGCGATTACCAATGTTCCGCCGGGCCGAATCTGGCTGCTGCGTCCGATGATGGAATCGTTGGCTTCTCGCGGCATCGGCGCGGATCCGGTGGTCTGCGAGACCAAGGACGACGGGCAAGAGGTCAACCTGGGCGATATCCGTCTCAAGCCGGCCCACACGCTTCGCGGGAAGGTGGTCCTGGGCGATGGCAAGCCCATCGCTGCTGAGATGCGAGTGACCATCGGCGCGGATCGTTCGGGAGACTCTCAAATGGTGAAGATTGGTTCCGATGGCCGGTTTCGGTTCGATGGCCTGCCGGATGGAATTTACAGTGTCACTCCAGCCGTCGAGGGCTATCGTCTGGCAAATGAATGTGCGATTTCTCTTTGCCGCTTTCTCGAGATACTCGTTAATGGGGACGTGAGTGATTTCGTGATTAAGATGGAACCTGAACCCGAAGCGGCACCGCACAAGTAGAGCATTCTTGGGTCGGGCACCGACATTCGACAATTGCTTCATCCACAGATTTCGCGGATGACGGAGAGGGGTTAAGTGATAGGTCTTAGGTAGGGAACAGGGAAAAGCAGTTCAGGGTCCAAGGTTAAAAGTCGAAAAACGAAAACCCTGGTTCGAACCGCCGGAATATTGAAGGTGTCAGGTCTCTGCAAATGACATGTCGGTAGGAAGAAGAGTCATCTCATCAATGTTCGGGTTGACCTCTCTTGGGCTGGCGGTGGTTACTGCATCTTATGTCGGAGGCGATCGAGCGCAGCGGCACATTGCTGAGCCGTAAACTTCATTCCGTCGCGGCCGTACTCGGCGCCGGGTTCGCATGGATAGTCCGTCAGCAAGCCCTCAAGCAGTTCCGGGCTCACCGCCTTTGCCTCCCACCAGGCCACGCGAAAGAAGACGGCCCCTCTAAACTGGGTGATTTTATCCAGATTCGCATCCTTGAGGTTCACCCACACCAGCCACATGTTCTCGATATTGTCGCCGCCCAAATCCACCCCGCGCCAATCGGCGTCTTTGAAGTACGTTGCGGAGAGGTCAAGAGTCGAGGCATTGGGTCGAGGAGTTTTCAGGACGGAGCCGACCTGGGCGGAGATCCTGGGCGCTACGGCAGTGAAGTAGTCGAGCAGGCTCGCTTCCTGCGGGTTGAGTCTTCGGCGGTCATTGGTTTGGGTTTTGGGGTCCCATGACTTATTCAACAGGGGAGTTCCTTTGGTGCTGAGGGCCCGGTCGAGATTCAAAACGAACTCCAGGTTACTCCAATCGACCGGCACGAAGGCCTCCCCGAACAGATCATCAAAGAAAACGGGATCAGTGCTGTTGGCGAGGAGTTTGACGGCGGTGAGCCTGGCGTTGTTCCCGTATTTCGGTAGATTCAAGAACCGGTGAAGCGCGATGATCCCGGGCGGTAGCTTGCTGGTTTGCGAGATGGTTTTGACGGTCTCTTCCCACTGCGCATCAAGAGCGGCCTCGCTTTTGTCCTTCTCAGAGCGCATAAACTGCCAATTTTGCGCAATCAAGGTGGCGGCCAGGGTCACAATGGTCACCACGGGTGTCAGGATCGCCACGTACTCCTTGAGGCGTTCGGAGCGTTCCCGTTTTGAGGCCGTCTCGTTCTCATGCTGGAGCTTCTGCTCTTCAAGTGCCACCTTCCGAAGTTCCGCCTGCGATTTTTCAAGGTCCGATGAAAGTCTCAGAACCCCGGTCGCCTTCTCGACGGCGGAAGCCAGCTCTGACACCGATGCCTCCTGGGCTTTATTCAAGAGCGAACTGGCCGCAGCCCGGAGTTGCTCCAATTGATCCATAGTCCCTCTTTAATGGCGATTGGCGATTTGACTTGGAAAGCGGCCCTCATTGTACACCGGTTTCACGCGCTTCGCGACGTTCTTGAACGGGACGAAAACGGGGGGGAGATCGCCACACACTGTGCAGACCAAAGGGCTTTGGAAGTGTCCCTTGTCGGGTTGTGTCTCCAGGATCGCTTCTATAGAGAATGATAAAATATAGTGACATTTGCCTTGATGTGTGATAAGCTGGGTTTCATGGGAAACCCAAAAGGAGTCAAACGCGATTTTGTGGAGTTGGAACGCCGCCGCTTGAAGGCCATCCCGCTGCTGGAGCAGGG
>JBGQBO010000064.1:0-25540 GCA_041494885.1 Terriglobia bacterium | reverse complement strand
GGAGGAGCCAGCGCCATTGGTCACCGTCAAAGTGAAGTTCAGCACGGTCGTCGCTGCCACACTGGGCGCCGTAAAGGTCGGATTGGCGGTATTAGCACCTGTGAGGATCACCTGTTGAAGATCCGTGGGGGCTTGGACCCACGCGAATGTCAAGGGGGCCGTTCCCGTGGAGGCGCTGCCGTTAAGTGTCACGGCCGCACCGGAGGCCACCGTCTGGGCGGTGCCGGCGTTGGCGACTGGCGCCTGCGTGGCCCCAGGGCAATTCACAAGGGACGGGGCCGTTTCACCGGGCCAGGGATTGAGAGCCGCTGCCAGGGTCCCTGCAGACGAGGTGTATCCGCCACAGGCCAGGAAGCCGAAGGACTCAAAGTTATTCGGAACGACCGGAGTTCCGGGGATGTTCTCCGGGAAGAGGTACTCCAGGATCGGCGCGTGGTACTGCCCATAGTAAAGCCCGTTGGCTGCAGTGAGGGCGATGGCCGGGTTGCCCTGCGACTGAAGTCCTTCGATCACAGCCCGCATTTCTCTGGGCGGAGGCAGGAAGGTGCCAATCGAGTTCATGACGCACTGCGTCTGAGGTTTTGTGGGGACGGTCCCAAAGGGCAGACAGGGCGGACGGAAGCGCCAGCGCCCCTTGACTGCCCCATTGGGTGGTCCGGGATCCACGCCGATGGTGCCCCAATCGCGGTCCGTAATGGCTCCCGTGGTGGGGTTCACGTCCATCGCATAAAGGTGGATGTTTCTCTGGGCCGCACCACTCGGGTCGACATCGCTGGTCATACCCTCAAAACGGGTTCGGATCGTTGCCTCACCAGCGCCAAGGACTGTCAAACCTCCGGTGCCGAGAATGTACACATCGGTCTCCACATAAGCTGGATTGGTATTCGTCGCAGTGAAGATGGCGATGTTGTTGGTGATCGTGTGAGCCGAAACATAGGTACTGGCGGTTCCGGGATAAGGACCTTGGGTGGGAGCCGCAGCATTATCTGTAACGAGCGTTCCCGCGAAGAAAACGTAATCACCCACCTCAAAGGGTGCCTGGATCCGCGGGTCAGGAAATGAGCCCGGTAGCAAGGTCGCCGGATCCGGCATGGTTATGCTGCCGACAAAGTTGTTGGTCAAGTCCTTCAGCCGGTTGCCTTCGGGACAGAGTCCATCACCAATCGTTCCATCAGCATTGACCGTCCCCGGGGCCACGCGTGGAAAACACATGGGGAATGCGGTCCCGGCTTTAATGGTCGGATTATCGGGGTCAAGGGTGAATCGGATGTCCGGTGACGCCGCTCTACCGAACTTGCCTGTGGGGTCGTTGATTCGAACTCGTGTGCCTGAACAGGCGGGGTTCACCACACCCTGCGCGCAGTTCGGGTCGTTGATAATTCCACCCACCCGCATCTCGCCGAGGGCGTAGTCCATGAAGTTAATGTAGCCAGCGCCTGCGTTCAGGCCCTGCTGGGAGATGTAGATGAGCCCGGCAATATACAGATCAGCACCTCCGGGCCCGCCCAGGACGCGGTTTCCCACCACTTGGAATTCATATGTAGTGAGCGGCGCGGGAACGTCGGCCATGGCCATGCCAGTCGCGACTCCCGTGTAGGGGGCCGGCGCCTGAGCAAAGAGTTCCTGCCAGGTAAGCGCGTTGGCCGGAAGGATTACGATGGTTTCTCGGGGCACGGTGATCAGGTGGCCGTTGACCCTCAGCGTGCCGCCCGAGTGCGCGTCACCGGGAGTGGTCAGTGTGGCTTCCTGGAGGAAGCCCGTGATGTCAAACTGTGTTGACGCGGGCATAGGCAGCTGCGCAGAAGCAGTGCCTGTCCAAGCCAACATGGCAAGAAACATGAGCGCCACTGTGAATGACGTCCAACGCATCCTGCTGCTGCGGATTTGAGGGTTTGAATCTGTCATGCTGTTCTTGTTCATATATGGTCTCCTTGGCGCCGATACTATCGAGCGACATTAGTGTTTGTTTTTTTGTTTGGTTTTAGTCAGATAATTCCATGTATTCTGTCTTCCTTCGCACCCCCCCAATGGCTTGAAGCAGTCATGTTGTTGTGGCTCTAATAAAGTTCTCGATGACCCAGGAGATACCAAGACCGTACGCTCGCGGATTTGCGTCATGCCTGTGGACAATCTAACGGCATAGTCCGAATGTCTTACGTCGAAGCACTCTTCTATCAATCCCATGTTCCAATGTTCCAATGTTCCAACTCCTGTGCTGGACTCGAGACCACATCTCAGTCCAAGGATTAACCTCATGAGCAAGCATTTTGCCAATTTGAAAAAATATTACAAAGCGTTTAAATACATTTATTTATGATTGTTTAATGGCATTAATAAATATTCTAATATTATTGTTTTTGAATCACAATAAAGTAATACTGTATCAAAACGATACTATAATTCTATTTTGTAATTACATATATCTTAGACTGTATCCCGGTGGACTTTTAGGGGGTGTTGAATTGAAATGTCTTTTAGAAACTTATCGGTGGGTGAACAGAAATCTACTAGGAAGATTTATTCTGCTGAATGACCTTAGGGGACTGATAAGGCCTGGGTTACCAATTCAATCAGTTCCTCTGGAGAAAATGGCTTGGGGAGGACTTTAATCGCACCGCCATTCATTGCCTTTTTGACGACTTCGGGCGTACTGTGTGAGGTGATTAAGATGACGCGACTACTCGGATCGTTCGTTCGCATCCACTTGAGCACGTCAATTCCAGACATGTCCGGGAGGCGGAGATCAGTAATCGTAACGTCGAATCGGGTCCTCTTGCCTGCTTCAATCCCATCGCGGCCTGTCAAGGCAACAATCGTATCGTAGCCGTTGTCATTCAAAATCAACTTGACGGCATCCACCACGCTGGGCTCATCATCGATGACGAGTATTTTGATTTTTCCTGCCACGAATTTTTTCGTCTCCATTTGAGTTAAGATCCTACAAGAACCACTTAATGCGTCTTTATGCGTCGCCAAAGCCGCAAGCAAACGTATAAGAATGGCATCGTACTTCGACCGACCTCAGTTCAACCCCGCAGTCGACTTCGCAAGGTAGCTAACGCAGAAAAAAATCTCAGATTACAAAACTATTTCCCTAGGTTGTACCTTCGACGAGGAAGTTCTCGGAGCATAAACAGTAGAGTATTCCTTCCTAAGGGGCAATACACAGCAACTCATGTGCCATTCGAGCGTTGGATTGAGATGAGGAGGTAGGAGGGTGGGAATATCTGACCTGAAGAGGTATGCAGAATTCCCCAACACATTGTTTCTACACACGGGATAGGCCGGAACCAAGCCTAGATTATCTATCAGTCAATGTATTGCTTTTAATGTGGGATCGGGGATGCAGTATTAGTCAACGACTGGATTCTAGTGCTTTCTCACAAATCTGCCCTCAAAGAGTGTTCTATTGTGAAACACTCCGCTTTCCTTTGATGCCATAGCTCCTCAGCTTGCGATAAAGCGTGGGGCGATGCAGGTTCAATATTTCAGCTGTCTTTTTCACGTTGCCACCCGTTCTTTCGAGAGTCTGTTCGATCACGTCGCGCTCGATCTCTTCGAGCGTCATATAGGGGAGCACGTCACATCTAAAGCGACTACTCCGGGCCGCCTGGATATGTTCGGGCAGGTTTGGAGGCTCGAGTTGTTCCCCCTGGCAAAACAGAACGGCGTGCTCAACGACGCTTTCCAATTCACGGACGTTGCCGGGCCAAGGATAGCGCGTTAGGAGCGCATAGGTGGTTTGGGCGATCCCCAAGATGTGCTTGTTGTACTTCTTGCTATAACGCTCCAGAAAACGCTCGGCGAGGAGAACCAGATCGTCGAGTCGCTCCCGCAGTGGGGGGACCTTAATCTTGATCGTGCTGATGCGATAATACAAATCTTCTCGAAGTTCCCCCTGCTGAATAGCCTGCAACGTGTCGCGGTTGGTGGCAGAGATCAGTTTGAAGTCCACATCCACTTCCAGCTCGTCCCCCACGCGGCGAAGCTTTCTTTGCTGCAGGACGCGCAGCAGTTTGGTCTGAAGATGCACCGGCATCTCTGCGATCTCGTCCAACAGCAGGGTTCCCCCCGAGGCGGTTTCCATCAACCCCCGCTTATCGCGGTCGGCGCCCGTAAAGGCCCCCTTCTTATAACCGAACAATTCTGACTCGATCAAGTCGCGCGGGATGGCAGCGCAATTGATGCAAACGAAGGGTCGGTCGGCCCGCGTCCCCTGAAGGTGAAAAGCTCGCGCAATGAGTTCTTTACCCGTCCCGCTTTCGCCCTCAATCAACACGGATGCGTCCGAGGCTGCGGTGGCCCGAATCGTATCGTAAATCTGGCGCATCTTTGGGCTGCGCCCGATAATTCCAAAGGCCTCATCCTCGCTCGAGAGCACGCGTTTCAGCGTTTGATTCTCTCGCCGGAAGGCCGCTGCCTCCAGAGCCCGCTGAGCCAGCATAACCACCTGGTCGGGCACAAACGGCTTCTCAATGTAGTAGTAGGCGCCCCTTTTTATGGCCTCGATGGTGATATCGAGAGATCCATGGGCGGTCATCAGGATGACCTCCGTGTCGGGCGTATCGCTCTTAATCTGTCCGAGCAGATCAATCCCGGAGGCATCGGGGAGCTTCAGGTCGGTGAAAACCAGATCGAACGGACGGCCGTTGAGGATAGAAGTGGCTTGGCTGACGGTATCCGCCGTCTTGACATCATACCCTCGCTCCCCAAGAATAACCTTCATGGCCCCACTGATGCTTGTTTCATCATCAACGACGAGAATCCTCTCATTAGCACGCATTTGCATATCACTCCTCAACTGGTAATGTAATCTCCGTCTGGGTACCTTCTCCTTGGCGGCTCTTGAGCTGAATCGTCCCTCCATGCTCTTCGATCACCTTCTTGGCGTAAGGCATTCCCAAACCGAGCCCCTTGTTCTTAGTGGTATAGAACGGCTCAAAAACATTCTTCACTTGATTTTCTGACATCCCACATCCCGTATCGGATATCCTCAACACAAGCTGATTTTTCGACTTGGCAGTCGTCACTTTGAGCGTTCCGCCGTCTGACATGGCCTGAACGGCATTGACCATCAAGTTCACCACGGCAGAACGAATAGCGGTTTCATCGAGCAGCCCCCCTGCGTCGGGGTCGGCAAGCTCCAGTTGCTTCTCGATTTTGTTTCCGTGGATCTGGGGTTCAATCATGTGGAGGGCTTCATGGATGACGCTATTGAGGTCCACCGGCTGCCGCACCAGTTTGACCGGGCGTGCAAAATCCAGAACCTTTTCCACCGTATCGGAGAGGTGGTCAATGCTCTGGATGATCTTTTCCAACAGCTCCATCTCCGCGCCCCCCAGTTGTCCGGCCACTTTCGTCTTCAGGTGGAGGGAGTATAGTTTCAGGCCAGCCAGGGGATTCTTAACTTCGTGGGCGACTTGTGCAGCGACCCTCCCGAGAGCGGAAATCTTCTCGTTGTGGGCGAGCCGCGCCTGCATGCGCCGCAGTTCCTCCTCCTTCGCTCGCTCTGGGGTCAAATCTTTGATGATGCCCAGATACCCAAGCAAGGGGCCATCGGCTTTACGAATAGGCGTCATGGCCACAGAGGCCACGAAGAGACTCCCGTCGGCGCGAGCCAATTGGATGTCCACCTGGTGCCGTCCAGTGGAGACCGCCTCTTCTCCACATTGCAGCAACGGTCTTTCATCGGGACCGAATTTCGGGTCCGCCACGATCGCCCGCACCTCTTTCCCCAAGGCTTGGTCCGGGGAATAGCCGAACATGAGCTCCGCGCCGCGGTTGAAAAGGGTGAAGCGGTCTTCCAGATCGATGGTGACGATGGCATATTCCGTTGAGCTCTCGAGGACCGTGTTCAGGAAATTGTGTGCTTCCGCAAGCTCGCGCGTGCGCTCAACAACTTCGGCCTCAAGATGCTCGGTGTACCGTTTGATCTCCTGTTCCAGCCGGCGTTTCTCATCCAGCAGCCGTTTCTTTTCGACGGCTCTTGAAACCGCATTGAGGAGCGCATTCTTGACGACCGGTTTCGCCATGAAGTCGTAGGCGCCCTCCCGGACAATCTCCGGAACCCTCGACAAGTCGGGATCCGCGGTAATCATAATGACGGGCAGATCCGGATCACGCCGGTGCGCTTCTTTCAGCAATTCGACGCCGCTCTTACGCGGAAGGATGATGTCAAACACGGCCACATCAATACTCGCCACGCCGTCGAGCTGGGCCAGGCCGCTGTCAAAATCCGACGCGGTCACAGTCTCGTAGCCGGCCCGATTCAGAAACTCAGCCATGGTCCAGCGCACATTGGGCTCGTCATCCACCAGGAGAATTCTAGGCATACTCCTCCTCCAGGGACGGGGCGGCGGGAAGCTCCACGCGGAACCGCGTGAAAGAGCCCTCCTCACTTTCCACCGTGATGGTTCCCCCGTAAGTGCGGATAATGCCGAAACTAAGGCTCAGCCCCAGTCCAGTTCCTCCACTATCCCGGCGGGTCGTGAAAAAAGGATCAAATACTTTATCAAGGTTATGCGAAGGGATTCCGACGCCATTGTCAAAGAACTCGAGCCGCACGATCCGCCCGTCTGCCCGCTCCCCTGAGCGCGCCGTGATGCGAAACACCTTGTTCTCTGTTGCCTTCGCCCTCAAGGCATGGCGCGCGTTGGTGATCATATTGACGATGACCTGCCGGAGCAGTGAACCGCTCGCCAGCACGGGAGGGATACTCTCCTCCACATCGATCTCAACAGATATCCCGTCAGTATCCAGTTGGCGGCCAAACAGCGACATCGAATTGTTGATTGTCTCGGCGACGCTGACGTGAGCCAGTTCCTGTGAATCCCGTCGCGCGAACGCCAGCAGGTCCCGGACAATCTTGGCGATGCGCCCCCCTTCATCAATGATTCCATCGATAACCTGCCGCTCAATCTCGCTCCTCGCCAGCCCGCCGTCCTTGAGCAACTGGCCAAAGTTGATGATGGAATTGAGCGGGTTTCCGATCTCATGTGCTACGCCCGCCGAGAGTTCGCCGATGGAGGCTAACTTGGAGGACTGGAACAACTGGCGTTGCATCTCTTCCTTCTCGGCTTCGAGTTGCTTCCGTTCCGTGATATCACGCACAATGGACAGAATGAGCGGCCGCCCGCGGTGATCGAACAAATGGAGATTGATCTCCACGGGGAACCTCCTCCCGTCCTTGGTCACATGCACTCCCTCGAAAAGGAGGTGTTTCTCCGCAAGGATTCTCTGCATGAAGGAGTGCACCCCCGCCCGGAGTTCGGGAGGAGTGATGTCGGTCGGCGTCAGTTTCACAAGTTCCTCTCGCGTGTAATCGAGACTCTGACAGGCGACATCATTGACCTCCATGAATTTGTCCACCGCGCCGTCCGGGGTCAGCGTGCTGACGAACACGCCGTCGTTGGCGCTGGTGAACAACATGCGATATCGCTCCTCACTCTCCCGGAGGGCGTCCTCCGCGCCCAGGCGCTCGGTGACATCGTTGGCAAGAACAATCTCTGCAGGCCGGCCCGCAAAAATCAAGGTGTGGGAACTGATCTCCACATAAATGATGGTCCCATCCTTCTTCCGGTGCCGCCAGACGGGAGCAAGGTCACGGCCATCTTTCACCCGGGATCCGGTATCGAGGACAACCGGCGTGCCTTCGGCTGGGAGCATATCCTTGATGGTCATGCCCAGGAACTCGTCCCGGGAGTATCCGTAATGGCGGACTGCGGCTTCGTTGACATCGAGGAAGGCATAGGCCTCAAGGTCATAAACCCACATCGGGAGCGGGTTGCTCTTGAACATCAGACGGTATCGCTTTTCGGAGTCCCGCAGCGACTCTTCCGCCTGTTTCCGCTCCGTAATGTCTTTCCCGGTGGACACAAAGTGCGTGGTGTTCCCCCGGCCATCCTTGAGCGGCGTAATGGTTTTTTCCTCGTAATACAATTCCCCGTTCTTCTTCTTATTGATCAAAACTCCACGAAAAGGTTGACCGGAAAGAATTGTCTTCCAGAGATTCCGGTAGAATTCCTGGTCATGCTTGTCTGATTTGAGAATCCGGAAGGTCTTTCCAACGATTTCCTCCATGGCATACCCAGTCAGCTTTTCAAAGGCCGGATTGACGTATTCGATGACCCCTTCTTTGTCGGTAATGGCCACCGTGTCGGCGGTTTGTTCCACGGCACTCGAAAGTTTGCTGAGGGCTTCTTTTGCGCGTTTCGTCTCCGTAATGTCCTGGATGTCGCTGATGACGAGGAGCCCGTCCTCTGTGAACATGGGAGTCAGGTTGATTTCGATCGGGAATTCGGTTCCATCCTTCCGCTGCCCGATTAAACTTAAACCTGAACCCATGGGACGGATGCGGGGGGCCGAAGTATAAACGGCGCGGTGCCGATTGTGACTCTCGAGGAATCGCTCGGGCATGAGCATTTCGATGGGTTGTTCAATGAGATCTTCTCTCCGGTAGCCAAACATCTTTTCCGTTTGAGCGTTGATCAACACGATCTTCCCGTCACTGCGGGAAATCACGATCCCGTCGGGTGATGACTCGAGCAGTCCCGAAAACTTCGCCTCCGCCCGCTTGCGCTCCGACAGGTCACGAATGATGAGGACAACGAGCTCCTCCTCCTCCATGGCAGGTTTATTGAACGAGACCATGACCGGCAGACTCTCGCCGGAGGCCTTTTGCATGGTGAGTTCGCCCTCTCCTGAATTGATTCGATCAAGCAGGGCAATGAAAGCATCCGAGGCCGCCCGGTCGCCATTGCCTCGAACCAGTTCACGAATGTCTTTGCCAATCAGTGCTTGAGGCTGATAACCGAGAATCTCTCCGAACCGGTTGTTCACTTCAACAAGCCGGTGATCCGTTGCCGTCACCACGCCGATGCCATCATTCGCATGCTCAAACAGGGTCCGGTAACGAACCTCGCTGACACGCAGTTTGCGTTGCTGGCGACTCACTAAACGGAGCAAGAGGGTGACGACGATGACGTCGACCGAGGTGGAGATAAAAAAGTGCTCTGTCCGCTGTTCGATGGTCCATTGCCGGTTGGCCGGATAGCGCGCCTCAACCCAGCCATAAAATGGAAGCCGCAGCCACTGTTCCCAGGTGAGAATAACGAGCCAGGTAAGAATAATCGTCAGGATGGTGAACGAGAGGATAAGCTTGAGGTCAAGGGTCTGTTTCTTCATGGCTACCCCCATGTTGAACCCACGTATTGGTGAATGGCATTTCTCAGGCTGGGGTCGAAGTATCCAACCAATCCCACTACGAGTTATTCGAGGGAACTAAGCTACGCCACACCCGTCACGGCGTGTCTCCTTTTGAGAAATTCTTCGACCTTCATCCTGTGAGAATAGATTTGGGTTCAATTTGTTGCTGTCAACCCCATAAAGCCCAATAAACGGAGAGTATGGCCGTCAACCATCAATGACTCCTGCCCAACTTGTGAAAGATCATACATTCGTACTTTCTTCGGAGCAAGCCTTATTTGTAACGTTTTCGACCAACTCAAATGGGACTCCGCGGGGGTAAGAAAAACCACATGACAACACTTTGTCCAAAACGATTCACAAAACATAAAACCTCATCCTCACGTTAGACGGATAGTAACATACGAATTGTGAAAGTGCGAGGTTTTCAAGATCCCCCAGCATAACCACCATTTCCAGTCTATTTCAGTAGGATTGGGTTACTGGATGTTGTATACGCCCTATAATTTTGTCCAGTTTCGATTGACCATTCAGGTTCTGTTTCAACCCTTACCTCCATGTTCACATTGAAACAGGGCTGTACTACTTCACTACAATGGACGACGCTAGCGAGAAATTGTTACAGAATTGTCACATATCCTTGAACCGTATGAATTGTTCACATAGAATCCCCTCATGCGGATTGTTCTCGTCGAACCCCAGATCCCACAAAACACTGGAAACATTGCCCGCCTCTGCGCGATCACGCAATCCGAGCTGCACTTAATCAGGCCCCTGGGTTTTGAAACCTCCAATTACTATTTGAAGCGAGCCGGGATGGACTACTGGAATAAAGTGAAACATGTATTTCACGATTCTTTTGAGTCATTTTGGAACTGCCATCAAACACAACGGTGTTGGTACGCAAGCACGAAGGCCAAGACCCCCTATACTCAGGCGCGGTTCATGGAAGAAGACTACTTGATCTTTGGAAATGAAACACACGGCCTGCCTGAACCGTTTATCTTTTCACACCCGGAGATAGGACTGACCATTCCCATGTGGAACGACACCCGAAGTTTGAATTTGAGTAACGCGGTTGCGATTATTCTTTACGAAGCATTACGTCAAGTAAGAGGATTCTGAACCCCGGAGTTGAACGATTTTTCAAGACTCCCTGAGCAGATTCATGGACAGTTTCTTCAAGAAGGTCTATCGAATGGTTCGAGCCATCCCGCGGGGGAAGGTGGCGACCTACGGGCAGGTGGCGCGAATTTCAGGAAGGCCGCATGCGGCCCGTATGGTGGGATGGGCCATGAGTGCTTCATCGTCCCAGCACCCCGTTCCGTGGCATCGCGTTGTGGGTGCGGGAGGCCGCCTTATAATTTCAAAGGCGATTCAATACTTCCAGATTCAAAAACAATTGTTACAGCAGGAAGGAGTCCGATTCCGAGGGGATCGGGTTATAATGAGTACATTCCAATGGAAGAAAGGACTTAAAAAATCTTCGATCCCAGCTCGCCCACGGAAGAAAAGTTTAGGAAGGTGATCTTTTTTTTGATTCTCCAAAAACCTCGAGCCAATACTCCACTTCCCCACTTTCGGTCTTATCCTCTCCCCGACCGTCTTGAGCCAAGGCCTTGTTGGCCGACTGCAAAAAATCCTCCGAGCGCATCGCCCGCACACCGCTGGCGCGAGCATATCCGTGCACCGCGTGATCGCTCGAGACCACGATCCAACCGGATCGGTTCTCCAGGGAACCGATCATCTTCCGGATTCTGGCATCAGCATCGGAGCCGGCACCGGCAAAGATTATCTTGACGGCGTCAAAAGTGGATGAGAGGGAATGGGAGCGGTCTCGAGGAAACCCATCAAACACTACGGTGATCTTTGTCCTCTTTAACCGGGCAAACCGGTTGAGGAAGCGTACGACATGATCGATCTCCCGCGGGGACTGCGGGGCAAATTGCCCGGATCTTCTTGCCAGGTTGTAACCATCCACCAGAAAGGGCATGATAGGAACTCAGATGAACCCGAATCCTGCTTCATTAAGGCAGCAGGAACAGAGGACATCTCCTGTCGCCCCATCCCGCGACCGCCTGGGAATCCGGGATTTAAAGGATTTCCTACAGTGGAATATGGAGGGAAGAGACAATCCTTCAAAAAAACCGTCAGCCAGATTTTCCTTGGAGGCGATTGGAGTCTCTCAATACACGCACCATCCGGGTCCCTGCCGCGCCAGATTCGGAATCCAGGTTTAAGCGAATGGGTCGTCCTCCCCGGCCCTATTCTACACCTTGAATGACCTGCTCATAGAAGGCGAGATACTGCGGGATCACCCGGGTCGTGCAGAAATTTCCTTCGGCGCGTTCCCGGCCTTGTCTACCGAGGCGTTCTGCCAGCGCCGGGTTTGAGAGAATCTCTTTCGCCTGCCGGGACATGAGCTCGACCTCCCGAGGTGGGATCAGAAAGCCATCAACCCCATCTCGGACCACCTCAAGCAAGCCGCCCACCTTGGAAGCGATCACGGGGACTTCACAGGCCATCGCCTCGAGGGCGACCAGTCCGAAGCTCTCGTTGTCACTCGGCAATAACAGCAAATCGGCAATCCCCATATATTCATTGATGGCCTCCTGCTTCCCGACAAAGTGCACCCGGTGGCGAAGTTTCTTCACTCCCGCCAGATATTCTGCTTCGGCCCGCTCGGGTCCATCCCCCACCATGAGGAGATGGGAGGGAATCTCCTTCTGAACGCGATCGAATATTTCGACCACGTCGGTGATTCGCTTGACCGGTCGAAAATTGGAGATGTGAATGAGGATCTTCTCATCATCCGGAGCAAACCGTCTTCGCAATTCACAAACGCATTTCTTTGTGAATTCGGAGCAGTTCACAAAGTTGGGAATCATCTCGATCGGGCGCCGCACTCCGAATTCCTGATAGGTCCGTTCCCGCAAGTGTTCCGAAATGGAGGTGACTCCATCACTCTGTTCTATGGAAAAGCGCGTGATGGCCAGATAGGAACGGTCAACCCCCACCAGGGAAATATCGGTCCCGTGAAGCGTCGTAATGACAGGCAGCTTTCGAGGAGCGATCATTTGCTTGGCTAGGTACGCGCTGACGCTATGAGGGATGGCATAATGGACGTGCAACACATCGAGGTTTTCATCCAAAGCCACCTGGAGCATCTGGCTCGCCAGGGCCAGGGTATAGGGCCGGTATTCGAACAAAGGGTAAGCGGAAACTTCCACTTCATGAAAGAAGATCCGGGGGCTGGAGAGATTCAGGCGAAACGGCAGGGCATAACTCACAAAGTGAACTTCATGGCCCCGGTAGGCCAGTTCCTTCCCCAATTCAGTCGCCACGACGCCGCTCCCGCCATAGGTCGGATAACACGTGATCCCAATCTTCATCCTCGTTTGTCCTTCCTTTTCACTTCGCTTCCGAAGAAAGCGACGGGATTATCGACGCGAAGAACTTCCTTTGAAAAAAAGGCCTCTCCAAATTTCGTCCGGATCAGGTTTCCGTAATAGCGGTGATCCGCTTCAAGTCGATCCAGGAATTCAGGCGTCGAGAGGCGGGTCTCGAGCTCATCCGACCGGGGATTGTACAGCTGAGACCGATAGGCCCGGCAGGCGCGCATTCTCACCTCAAATTGGGCCGTCACGTCCACCACCAGGGTCGGCATCACATGGGAAGGCAGCATGAAGTATAGAATCTTGCGGGGCCGGAATCGCTGTTGGCCCGTGTCGATTTTCATGAGTCCAGCCAGAAAACAGGCGTCGGTCACAATCTCGCTGGTCGCCCGGTGATCCGGATGGGGATCCTCCCAGTAGTGCGTCATCACAATGTTAGGGCGCCATCGCCGGAGAGACTCGATGACCTTGAGACGGGAACTCTTTTCCGCCGTCAAATGAGCATCCTCCATGGAGAGGTTCTCGCGTACCGCCAGCTTGAGGATTCGTGCGGAGGCCTGGGCCTCCCGAGCGCGGACTTCGGGTGAACCGCGTGTTCCCCGTTCCCCGCGCGTCATATCGACAATCCCTGTTTTGTACCCCAGTTGGGCCATCTTTAACAGTGTGCCGCCAGCCATCAGTTCAACATCATCAGGATGAGCCCCGTAAGCGAGAAGATCAAGATGCAGTGTCATGTTAACCGGCTTTCATATTACGATCCGCACGTGATTTCGTTTGTAAAAAATTGCAACTTGGGTTAAATATCATCCCAATCCGAGTGGCGCAGGAACGCTTCCGTTCGTCCTCTGTTAGGAAGACGCGTGTTCGGGCTGCAGGAGCCAACCGCACGAAGAAGTCCTCTGAGGAGCGTCTATGATGATGAGTGATCGAAGGCTTGAGAATCAACAAAATTCCATTCTCTCCAGAGTGGGGGCGCTGGCGGTTTTCTTGGGGGTCCTTGGCGTCTCCTTCGGTCTGATTACCGCTGGACAGAGCGGGCCTCCTTCGCGAGCCGGCCAAATCTTCCCCGAGCACACACCCCGCGATGAGTGGCAAAAGCCAGTGGAGATCATCGAGGCTCTGGATCTCAAGCCCGGAGACACCGTGGCTGACATCGGGGCGGGCGCCGGTTATTTCACCGGGTGGCTCTCGCAGGCGGTTGGCCCCCAAGGTCAAGTCTATGCGGTCGACATCAGCGAGGAAGCGATCCGGCTTCTCAACAACAAGATTGGATTTTATCCCATCAAGAACATCAAACCTGTGCTGTGCACCGAATCGGATTTGAAACTCTCCCCCCAATCATTGGATCTTGCCTTCCTCCTGAACACCTTCAGTGTGGTCGAGGAGAAGGAGACCATGCTGGCCAATGTGATGACGGCCTTGAAGGATCGCGGTCGCCTGGCCCTCATCGACTGGAACTCTACGAAGAATGGGCCTCCCGGACCTCCCCGGGACAATCGGATGTCCGAAGACCGTGTCATCAAGATGGCGGAACAGACGGGATTCCGGCTGTTACGTCGCCACGAAATGCTTCCCTCCCAATATTTTCTGGAATTCGCCAAAAACGGGCGCCGTCGAAATACCGCTTTCAAGTAGGGCCGCCAGGTTTGCGGCTGCCATCCCTGGGAACAGGATTAGAAAATCCTCTCTCAGTCCTGGCTACTCTCGCCGCTCCCCTCCGACTCAATGGTAAGCAACACGTGGGAGCTTGGCATGGGCTCAGTGGCCTCAAAAATGGTTTGAAGAAAGCCCCGTCCGTACCGGCCCAGGAAGTAACAAACATTCAGCTCCCGCTCCTGCAGATTTTTCCGCGGCCACAACAGATTTTCCAGCGCGACGATTTGCTGGACAATCATTTCGTTGCGCCTCTCCTCCGCCCGGAGATACTTCCCCTTCAGATGGCTGACCTGATATTCTATCTTTTGACGAGCCGTTTCAATCGCCCCCGCGAGTGTTGTATCAGTCCCTTCGAGCGCTGGCCGAAGCCGGGAGAGGCCCTCATTCACCCCTGCCATCAGGTGATCAAACTGTGCCGAAGCCACCGCGGTTACCGATCGCTCAAAAACTTCAGCCGTCAATTTTTCAACCCCTCCAAAAACAGAGGAAAACTCCAACCCGTATTTAACCAGGATCCGCTGAGCTTTCTCCGTGGACACCGTGAAGCTGGCGCGAGGGACCACGACTGGCATGGGCCGCCCCCACAGCTGATAGAACCCCTCCAGTTGTGCCCAATACGAAGTCTCCGAAGGTCCACCGACAAAAGCGACGGTGGGGAGAAGGTGGTCCTGGAGCAGGGGGCGAAGGGCCACCGACGCGCTGAATTTTTCCGGTTGCGCGTCCGCGAGCGCATGAGCCTCTTCAAGGGACATCCGTCGATCGCTGCCTTTCGGCCAGACCTGGTTGCCCTCTTGCAAGAGAAGCCGGCGTTTCCCCGCATCAGCATAAAACACAAACGTTGATTGAGGATCGAGCTTGATTTGAGGCTCGAATCCTGCCCGCGTAATTTCGTCATTCGCCTGGGCCATTCGAGCGTGTAATGCTTTGCTTTGTGTCAATGCCCATTTGAACACCGGCCGGGAAAGGGCCGAGAGTGCCGGATCCAGGGGATCCATCAGGATGAGTCCATACTCGCCAAGCAATCGCTCCATCATGGAGGCGAAAGCTCCGCCGAGCGTTCTTCCCTCACGGTAGCACTGACGCACCAGATCCAGGACCTGATCGGAAAATCCTGAATTGACCGGAAGCTGGTTTCGCAGCGTTTCCTGGAATTCGGCGAGTCCCGGGCCCAAAACAATATCTCCCACAGGACGCCCGTCATTCAGCGGATCAAAAACCATTGTGATGGGACAAAGAGATTGAGAGGCCCTATCGAGGAGGACTACATGATCCACCTCTTCGAGGTCATGATCAGTCGTCTCCATCCAAAAGACTGGAACACTGGGGATCCCCTGCTCGGTCAAATGCTGAGCGAGCCGGATGATCGTCAACGCCTTGTATATGTTATAACACGGACCGGTCAGGAGCCCGACTTGCTGGCCCGTAACAACCGCGTAGCACCCGGCTTCGGAAAGGGTGTTCAGGTTCCGGCGTGTTTTCTCACTCATTCCCCATTGCTCATTCTGTCGCCTCAGTGCGTGAACAAGGGCTTTGCGATGAGAATCGTCAAAGGGCAATTCCCGGGCAACCCTCTGAAATGATCCGGGATCAAGAAAATGATGTGGGAAGAACCGTTTCGAAGCAGAACCCCGCTCGAGATAGTCCACAAACAAAGGAGGAGTCTTGGGAATCGAACGAAAAGAGATTTTTTGACCGAGGTTCACCAATTCGACTTCATCTCCTTATACAGAGTGGAGATCACTTTCTGATCCTGGTGGGAAAGGGGCCGAAGGGGAGATCTTGGAAAACCACCCTGGAAGCCCGCGACACTCACCCCGGCTTTGAGTCCGGCAATCCCAAAGCGTGCCGTGAGGGCGCGCCCCAGCCCCATGACGGCCCTCTGTTTCTTAGCGGCAAGGGAGAGTCGTCCTTCTCTGTAATCCTCAAAGATCTCCACACATTCCCCGGGCGCCACATCGGCGAGGGCCAGAATACCGCCCACTGCTCCCGCCATGAGAGACGGGAGAAAAGTGAGAGCTGAGCCCGTAACATTCTGGAATCCTCTCGGGGTCGATTCAATGATCTCTGCCAGATAGGGCACATTGCCGGAGCTTTCCTTCAGTCCGACAATATTCTGCCTTTTCGAGAGTTCGGCCACCGTTGACACATTCAACTGGATACCTGTGAACTGGGGAATCGAATAAATCAGGAGCGGTATCCTCACCGCACGGGCCAGGGTGGAAAAGAATTCTAACAACACGGAGTGGGTCATAGCCGGCTTGTAATAAAAAGGAGGGAGCACGAGTGCCGCATCCGCGCTCACGGAAGCAGCAACCTCGGTCAACTTTACCGTTTCCTTCAAGGATTGGGCGCCCGTCCCGACGAGGAGCACCTTTCCTTTAGGCGTCCCTTCGCGGGCCGCCTCCATCAGTTTGACTTTCTCCTGAAAATCCAGGCTTCCCGCCTCCCCACTTGAGCCCAATACGAGATAGCCCCGGAGCCGGAAGCGGTTGTAGGCCTTCAGATTACTTCGAAATGCGCTGAAATTGAGTCGGCCCGAACGGTCAAACGGTGTCGTGAGCGGCGGGAATACCCCGGCGAGATCAATTCGCATTGGCAATGAAGAGATCCTGGATTATAGGCGCCCTAAGCATCTCGGGGCTGAGGCTAGTGTAAACGACTTCGGGGGAATTAGGGTACGAAAATCTCAGAACGGTTCTTTCCGAGTTCCTTGGCGTGCTGCAAAGCCGCCTCGGCGCAGGCCACCAGCACCAGGCCGCTGTCCGCCTGACCCGGGAAATTGGCGATTCCCAGACTTACAGTAAAGTGAGTCGTGGTGTGTCCAGCCGCAATCTCCCGCTCCATAACATTGGTGCGGATTCGTTCTGCCACCTTCCGCGCGTCCTCGGTCGAGGTGTCAGGGAGAATCACGGCAAACTCCTCTCCTCCATAACGCGCAGGAACATCATAGCGCCGCAAGTAAGTCCGGATGATTTGCCCCAAAACCACAAGTGCCTGGTCACCCACAATATGTCCATGCTGCTCGTTGAACACGCGAAAATCATCGATGTCAATGAGGATAAGAGAGACTTGGGAGGAAAATCTCTGGGCTCGGGAGATCTCGCTTTGCAGGCGTTCGTGGAAATTGGCGTGGTTGAAGACCCCTGTCAGGGCATCTTTGAGCGCCATCTCCCGGATGATTTTAAGCAGTTGATCAATCTGATTCTCGCGCTCGGCTATTTCCCGGGCGTAATCTTCGGATGGATTTGCTTCTTTGGGCATGGTTTCTCTCGAACAGTGGATTCAACCCCAGAGTAAGGGTAACTGCCAAAGTTTACATCATTGTGACAACGCGAGATCTCAGATCGCCTTGGCCACGATTAAGGTCATATCATCCTGGGGCTCCCCCGATCCGACCCAGTCCCTGACCGCCCCCACTATGGCATCCAAGATCTCAACCGGAGCCTTGTCGATCGACCTTTCCACCACCGGGATGAGCCGATACTCTCCAAACTGCTCTTCGAAGGAATTTTCGGCCTCCGTAATCCCATCAGTATACGCTATCAAAACATCCTGGGGAGAAAAATTCACCTCTTCCTGCTGGTAGCTGGCAGCATCGAGCAGGCCTAAAACGGTCCCTCCAGTCTCAAGACGCCGGACTCCCCCACGACTGAAGACCAACGGAGGAAGATGACCGGCATTGGTGTAGGTGAGTTGTCGTCGCTCATCATCGTAGATGCCATAAAAAAAAGTCACATACTTTTCACTCGGGGAATTCTGATACAACTGCTGGCTCAACGATGAAACAATATCGGCGACGCAGTCGGACACAATCGGAGTCGCGGTTGTTCTTGAAGCGGAGGCGGTTCTACCGTCTGCCAAGGTAAGGGAGCGATTCCCTGCAAAGCTGGAGTGAGTCCGCAGGGCCGCCTGCAGCGACGCCATGAGCAGCGCCGCGGAAACCCCTTTTCCGCTGACATCGCCCAAGGCCAATCCGACCGTCGAAGGGGGAATCATAATATAATCATAGTAGTCTCCACTGACGATGCGGGCCGGATGACAGGCGCCCACCACCTGGAGCGTCTCAAGCCGGGGAGATTCGCGCGGGAAGAGCTGCTTTTGAACTTCAAGGGCAATCGCCAATTCACTCTCCAACCGCTGCTTCTCAGCCTGTTCCTTCAGTAATCGCTCGATGGAGGTCGTCATCGAATTGAATGTTTCGCCCAGCGAACTGAGCTGATCGCGGGACTTGACTCGAATCCGATGAGAAAAATCCCCTCGCATGATGTGTTTGGCCCCCAGGTCAAGATTATGAACGGCGCCGGTGATAGTTCGAGTCATCAAAAGTGAAGAAAGAAGGGCCACGAACTCAATAATAAGGAAGAACACCGAGACCGCAACCAGCACCAAGAGGATGAAATTCTCTCCCCCCGCATGTTCCTCGGTGAAGAAAGGCTTGGCCAGGCGCACCCAGGTCGACTCCAGCAAGTACATCCATAGAATCGATTCCAATGGTTTGCCGGTCTCCCAGACCCGGACGTTTGGGAGAAAGTACAAAAAGCGGGTGGGAAAGTCATACCAGGCCCGCCTCCGAGTGTACTCACTGGCCGCTCCCTGATCCACCTGGCGGATTTCGCGTTGCGTATAGATTTTGTCCCCAAGTGAAACCCGGATGGAATTTCTGGGCGGGGCCTGGTTGGATGGGGCCAGAGTCATTACGCTAATTGATATCTGATAGCGTTCGGAAAATCGTTTCAGCATGGGAGAATCCAGGGGAGCGCGGAGCAAGACATAACCTGAACCCATCGCGCGTTCTCGCTCGACTAGCGATACAAACATCGCGCGGGACTGATCCTCAAAGAGGCCCGTGATGGTTCCCTTTACCCAGGATGGCTTGAGAGCCCCGTCATGACGTACTGCCAGTTTTCCCCCTTCCAATTCCAATGTCGCGTGCTTCGCTCCATTGTCCACGTCTATCCAGACTTGCGAGAAACTGGCTCCCATGTCGCCCAGCAAGAGGGTGAATTGCTTGTTCCATGAGGAAACATCAGCCCCATTGGTGTCGAGGGAGTCGAGCATGCTTCCCGCCATGGCCCGATTGGCCAACTCCAGCTTGTTCATTAAGTGGTCGATCTCGGTTGACTGGAAATGGCTGCTCAATTGCCCAAAGAAGGTGTATCCCAAAATAACCATGATCGAAAAGAGCAGGATGAGTGGGACAACCCCCACCAGCAGATACGTCACGAGCAGACGGCGCCGCAATCGCCACAAAACCCTCCGGCTCGTCCACCGCATCAATTTGAAGACGTAGCGAACGACAACAACAAAAAGTGAGAGGTCAACCAGTAACTTCAGAAATTGAGGAGGCGACAGGAAAATTTCACTTACCTTGAGCAGAAGATAGGCGCAGACGACCCCCGCGGAAAACCTGCCAAAGCGGGAGGTGGGTTTGAGCCGTCTCAGGGATTCGGAAATCGCTCTCATCAGTTTAGGTCAGAAATCAATTAGTGCCCACAAGAAGGGTTCCAAAAAATATGATACTTCCGTATTTCTTTCAGGCTCCCAAGAAAATTCCCGACTATTCTAACTCAGGGGTTTGCAAAAGAATGCAAATTCCTCTCGGCGGCACTACTCAAGTGCTGAACGCGAGGGCGGGGTATCCGCTTTTCATCGCGGATCCAAATGTGAAAGCCAGCCTCAGAGGCTGGCTTCGACCGTTTCCAGGAGAGGAACCGGCATTCAAATGGCGATAGACTTGGTCGCGGGTCCTCGATCCTGGCGGTGCTCAACTTCCTGCGCATTAAGTCACCCGTGATTGAAGACCGGATCCTCGAAGTTACTTCGTCCCGGGATTACTAATGCGACTGTGTTTCCGGCTGTAGGTGAAGTAGATTACCAGCCCGATCAGGAGCCAGACAATAAGTCGGAGCCAGTTGATTGCTCCCAACTTGTACATCATGTACCCATTGAAGAGGATCCCCAGGATCGGCACCCAGGGAACGAGAGGCGTCCGGAAGGGTCGGGGCTGATCCGGGTTCGTCTTTCGAAGCACCAGCACCGCTATCGACACGATAACAAAAGCGAGCAGAGTCCCGATATTCACCATCTTCCCGATGTCTTCGATGGGTGTGAGACTCCCGACGATGGCGGCGACAAGCCCCACCAAAATCGTGTTCTTGTAGGGAGTTCTATACTTCGGGTGAATGGCCGCAAAGAACTTCGCCGGAAGCAGCCCGTCCTTTGCCATGGCATACAGTACTCGTGTCTGGCCGAGTAACATGACCAGCATCACGCTGGTCAATCCTGCCAGCGCACCCGCAGTGATCAGGAAGGAAGATTTCGTCAACCCATTGTCAAGGAAGGCCTGGGCAATCGGCGCTTCGACATTGACCTCCTTCCACGGAACCATGCCCGTGAGCACCGCAGCAACGAGGATATAGAACACCGTGCACACCACCAGGGACACGATGATCCCAATGGGCAAGTCCCGCTGCGGATTTTTCGCTTCCTGAGCAGTGGTCGAGACGGCATCGAATCCAATGTAGGCGAAGAAAATGTATGCCGCCCCCGCCCCAATTCCTGCGAAACCCATGGGTGCAAAAGAGGCCCAGTCATGGCCCCAGTTGCTCGTGTTGACGTATTTGAATCCGACAATGATGACGAAAAGGACGACGGACACTTTGATCGCCACAATCGTGGCATTGAAGCGGGCGCTCTCCTTGATGCCAATAACCAAGATAACGGTGATGAGTAGGGCAATACAGAAGGCCACCAAGTTGAACCCAAAATCAACCCCGAAGATATGGGGGGCGTTGATCAAGTCGTGCGCCCTCTGAAGGAGCTCGGGTGACTTGGCCGCCACAATGGAATCCACCTTGTCAACGAAAGCCCGGGACCCAACCACCAAGGTGGGATCCCCTATCTTGGCCATTTCGCGGGCCACCACCTTTTCCGCCGTATGAAGGGCGGTCCAGTGATCGTAGGCGAGCCAGAGGGGAACATCGACTTTGAAGATGTGCATAAACTTGATGAAGTAGTTGGACCAACCGGAAGATACCGTGCTGGCCCCCATTGCATACTCCAAGGTCAAGTCCCACCCGATGATCCAGGCAAACAGCTCTCCCAGAGTGGCATACGCATAAGTGTACGCGCTACCGGCGAGGGGGATCATGGCTGCGAACTCCGCGTAACACAATCCCGCAAAGGCGCAGCCGAGGCCCGAGAGCACGAAAGAGAGCATCAATCCCGGCCCCGCGTATTGCGCCCCGAGCCCGGATAAGACGAAGATTCCAGCACCGATGATGGCCCCAATTCCCAGGGCGGTCAGCGAGACGGGGCCGAGGGTCCGTTTCAAGGTGTGCTCACCCGACTCCTGGGCCTCCTCCGTCAACAACCTCATTGGTTTTTTGGCAAACAGTGGATTCCCCATGCACTTCTCCTCTGGTGGTTTTTTAAGTGCTTCTCGCGGGCCCAACCGAAGTCGGCGAGTGACGCTCCTTCCCCCTGCAAGGCCGTCACCAATGACGCCTGACACGCCGCCGAAGTTGCAGCCATTCTAGGCAGCGTCTTTGAGATGTCAAGGGAAATAGATGCCCCATCCAGGTTCTCAATTCCCTTAAGATCTCGGAACGAACCGGCACGTAGGAAGACCGGATGAGGGAACCCTTAAGCTCTTCTGCGCTTCCACAGAAAATAGAACGGGATCCCCGAGAGCGTGATTAAGAGTCCGGGCAAGGCATAAGGCTTTTCGTGCAGGATCGCGATACTGATCAAACTCGCCAGGACGATATACAGCCCGGGCAAGACGGGAAATCCGACGGCGCGATAGGGTCTTTCAAGTTGAGGTTGCTTCCGTCTCAAAACGAATAGACCCGTAACCGTCATGACGTAGAAAATCATGACGGCAAACATGACAAGATCCAGCAGTTCATTGTACTTTCCTGAAAGGGTCAGGGCTGAAGCCCATAGGGCCTGAACCAACAGCGCAAAAGCCGGGGTATGATATCGGGGATGGATTTTTCCCAGCCTTTGGAAGAAGACCCCGTCTCGAGCCATGGCGTAATAGATCCTCGCACCGGCCAGCGACATGCCATTCATGGTGCCAAAGACTGAGATCAGGATGGCAGCCAAGAGCAATCTGCCCCAGAGGGCTCCTCCGACGACATTGGCCACCTGCACCCCCAACGTCAGAGTTTGCGGACGTTTGGACTCGTTGAATGCCATGATCTCATTCAAGGACATGACGTGCAGGTACCCAAAATTTGCCAAAAGGTATAACCCAATAACGATCGTTGTCCCGAGGGTAAGGGCGAGAGGCAGGTTTCGCCTCGGATTCTTAACCTCACTGGCGGTGAAGGTGACATTGTTCCACGCGTCCGCAGAAAACAGCGATCCGACCAGCGCTCCTCCAAAAATAAACAGATACCCGATCGACCAGGGATCCACTCCCGCCGGTTTCATCGGCGAAAGGTGCGACCAATCCCCTTTAGAATAAAATACCGCCAGTGTAATCAGACCAATCAACCCGACCGTCTTGCATACGGTGGTCAGGTTCTGAATTGTCGCCCCCCATCGGATGCCAAGGCAGTTGGTGAGGCCGAGAAGAAGCAGGGCTGCAATGGCCGCTACCTGCCCCGTGCTGACTCCCACGGACCATCTGCCGAGAGTGAAGAGATGCCATCTCGGATCCAGGGAAACGGTCGGGAAAAAAGCGCTGAGGAATTTGCCAAATGCTACAGCCACGGCAGCGATGGTCCCAGTCTGAATCACAAAGAACATCGTCCACCCGTAGAGGTAGCCCCATAGGGGCCCAAATGCCTCCCGCAAATAAACGTACTGCCCTCCAGCTCGTGGCATGGCTGCAGCCAACTCACCATAGGAGAGGGCCCCGATGACGGTGACGATCCCGGTCACCACCCAAGCTAACACAAGAAGGCCGGGTGACTTGACCTGCGACGCCATGTCGGCCGAAACGATGAATATGCCGGATCCAATCATCGATCCCATCACCATACTGGTGGATGAGAACAGCCCCAGCCCTTTTACTAGCTCCGCGCGCTCAGTGGAAGGTTCAGTGGACATCCGCATCTCCAAGAACAGTTGTTAGTTGTCAGTTCTCCGTTGCCAGTTGCTGGTTCTCAGTAACCAGTGACTTGTGCGTGTTATCTTTTGGAAGAGGATGAGAATGTATTTTGGATCACTCTTGTCCAAATTAGCGTTTTGAGATGAAAGGGGTTGAGCCATCACGTATGATGGATTCGCAGTCCGGAAGATTGCAAATTCTCATTCGGAGGCTCAACCGTGAACACATTTTGCAGCATTTTCAGTCAACTTCTCCAGCTTTTTCCGCGTTGGGAGTTTCAACGCCGGGTGCAAGAAACCCGGGCCGAGCGGCATGCTCGGGGATTTACCTGCTGGGGTCAGTTTGTGGCGATGCTCTTTTGCCAGCTGGGACGGGCGCACTCGCTGCGCGAGATCTGTGACGGGTTGGCCAGTTGCGAAGGGAAGCTGGCGCACTTGGGGATCACGCGACCGAGTCGCTCCACTCTGGCTTACGCCAACGAACATCGTCCCTGGGAGTTGTATCAACAGATCTTCCTGGATTTGCTGGAACGCTGTCGGCAACGCGGCCCCTTCCCGAAGAAGTTCCGCTTTCGCAACAAGCTGCTCAGCCTGGATGCGACCGTGATTGATCTGTGCGCCAGCGTCTTCGATTGGGCGCGGTTTCGTCGGAGCAAGGGAGCGGTGAAGATTCATATGCTGCTCGATCATGAGGGGTATCTGCCGCACTTTGCCATTATCACCGAAGGGGCGGTGCACGAAAGCCGAATCGCCTCCACGCTCCACTTTGACGCGGGCACGATCGTGGTCATGGATCGCGGCTTCACCGATTACCGCCTCTACGGTCGCTGGACCGAGGAGGGCGTCTTTTTTGTGTCTCGACTGAAAAGCAATGCCGATTACGGGGTCGCCGAAGACCGACCCGTCCCGGAGCGGGGATCCATTCTCAAAGACCAGATCATTTTCTGGAAGAGTCCGAAAGGCCATCAGGATTGTCCCCACTTCTTCCGACGCCTTGAAGTGCTTCGTCCCGAGACCGGGGACGTGCTGATGTTGCTGACCAATCATCTGACTCTGGGGGCCACGACCATCGCCCGCATTTACAAAGATCGCTGGCAGATCGAGTTGTTCTTCAAAGCGCTGAAGCAAAATCTCAAGGTCAAGACCTTCGTGGGAACCAGCGCCAATGCTCTGAAGATCCAGATTTGGACGGCCCTGATTGCCATTTTGATTCTCAAGTTCCTGCAACTGCGCTCTCAATGGGATTGGCACCTCTCGAACTTGGCCGCCCTCTTACGGCTGAACCTGTTCACGCATCGCAACTTGTGGCACTGGATCGATCATCCCTTGGAAGCCCCACCGGGGGCGGTTCCCCTTGTCCAACAACTCGAATTGTCCTATAGCTAACTTGGACAGCAGCGAAGGAGACCTGAACTTGAAAATCAAACATTGCATCGTTTTTAACCAGTATTCATAGGGATCACGGTTCTGAATCTCAGCTAATTTGGACAGCAGTGGTTTCTGGCCCTCACCGTTTACGATTCAGTCGAGAATGGAGGGAATGGAAACGGGATGATAGAACCTGGTGACGCGGTCTGGGGGAGGCTAAGGCTCTGGATCGATAGCAATCAGAACGGCGTATCGGAACCACAGGAGTTGCATACTCTTGATGAATTTGAAATTGTTGGCATCGATTTAGATTACCATGTTGTCAACGTCAAAGATAAGTATGGTAATCAGTTTCATTACCGTGGAAGGATCATCGAGCGCGAGAAGAACAATACCCATAAACGGACCGTTTGGGATGTCCTTCTGCTTCATCAACCTTAAATAGCGCTTGGTTAAAAGGCAGAATATGGGGGGTTGCCACCTGCAGATAGCAACCCCCTTTTCACGCTAGGCTGCCGTTCCCTTTGCCCGGTCTGAGGCTATACTGCTCGGGTTTATTTTCTGATGGCCCGTGCTCTTCCATTTCGCAATGGTCCTCTCATCCAAGCCTACCCTCTGGGCGAACTTTTCCTGAGACACTCCGAGTGTTGAGCGGATGGCCCGGCACCACTATCCAAAGGTCCCGTTGGGATCAGCGAAATTGTTGGTGCCTGACCCGAATGGCGCTTAGATAAGATGGCCATTATCCTCTGTTGCGCCTGGTAACCGAAGGGGTTAAAGCACGGATGATTTGCTCGGACAGCTTGCGCAGTTGTGCCAGGCGTTGCTCCAGTTGGTAGTTTCGATGGATGGCCGCT